>NC_023135.1:1381633-2072450 GCF_000511355.1 Leisingera methylohalidivorans DSM 14336
TTGTCCAGCTCCAAAAGCTGGCGGTCGGCCATTTCCATGAATGCACGGTTTTGGGCGTCGTTGCCCTCTTTTTCATAGATCAGCAGCCATTGGCGTATTTCTTCCAGCTGGAAGCCGAACTTGCGTCCGCGCAGGATCAGCTTCATCCGCGCCCGCTCCCGCGCACCATAAAATCGCGACCGGCCTTCGCGGTCGGGATGCAGCAATTCGATGTATTCATAATAGCGCAGCGTCCGCGGTGTGACCTCGAACTCGGCGCACATTTCCTTGAATGACAATCTGTTGTCGGTCATCCGCCATCTCCCTTGCCGGGAACCTATGCACTTGCAGCGAACAGTGCAACCACCGCGGCGGCACACTTGCGCTTTTTCCGGGCCGGGGCCAAAGATGGGGGGAGACATTTCAAAGGGACAGCACCATGGCCGACAAGACCGACCTCGCGCGCCAGTTCATCGAAGCCATCCCCCATGCCAAGCAACTGGGCATGAAGCTGACAGAGATCGGCGACGGCACTGCCGAAATCCGCATGGCTTACGACGAGAAGCTGGTCGGCGATCCGGCAACCGGTGTCATCCATGGCGGCGCAGTTTCAGCGCTGATGGACACTTGCTGCGGCGCAGCGGTGATGAGCCACCCCTCGGCCCCCGGCGGCACCGCCACCATCGATCTGCGCATCGACTACATGCGCCCGGCGTCTCCGGGCCAGACGATCACCACCCGCGCCACCTGCCATCAGATCACCCGCAGCGTTGCCTTTGTCCGCGCGGTCGCGATGGACGAGGATACAGACCGCCCCGTCGCCACAGCCTCCGGCGCCTTCACCGTGGAGAAAAAGTTTTGAGCCGCCCCCGTCCTGAACCCATCCAGGTGGTCAAGCAGCGCCGCGATGCAGCCCTCTCGGCGCTGGTGGATTCGGTGCCCTACATCCGCTTCCTGAACGTCACTTTCGAACGCCGCGGCGATGAGCTGACCGCGCAGCTGAATTTCGACGACAAGCTGATCGGCAACCCGTTCCTGCCCGCGATCCACGGCGGCGTCACCGCGGCCTTCCTGGAAATCACCGCGATGATCACCCTCAACTGGTCGCATCTCTGGCAGCGTATCGAATCCGGCGATCTGGACCCGGCGGAAATGGCCAAGGGCAATCTGCCGCGCCAGCCCAAGACCATCGACTTTACCGTCGACTACCTGCGCTCCGGCCTGCCGCGCGACGCCTATGCGCGGGCGCGGGTGAACCGCTCGGGCCGCCGCTATGCCTCGGTGCATGTGGAGGCCTGGCAGGACCACAAAGACAAGCTGTTTGCCCAGGCCACCGGCCATTTCCTGATGCCGCAGGACCAGAACGGCGAAGGCTGACACGCGATGACCGGCGGGCCCACCGAAATCACCCATAAACGGGTGCTGACGATCGCTTTGCCGATTGTGCTGTCGAATGCGACGGTGCCGATCCTGGGCGCGGTGGACACCGGCGTGGTCGGCCAGATGGGCGAGGCCGCACCCATTGGCGCCGTTGGCATCGGCGCGGTGATCCTGGCGACGATCTACTGGCTCTTCGGCTTCCTGCGGATGGGCACCACCGGGCTGGCGGCACAGGCGCGCGGCGCCGGGGACTGGGCCGAGACAGGCGCGCTCCTGATGCGCGGGCTGCTTCTGGCCTTTGCCGCGGGAACCCTGTTCATCATTGCCCAAGCCGCAGTATTCTGGGGCGCCTTCGCACTTGCCCCGGCCAGTGCCGAGGTCGAAAGCCTGGCCCGTGACTACCTGGAAATCCGCATCTGGGGCGCGCCTGCCACAATTGCGCTCTATGCCGTCACCGGATGGCTGATCGCGGTGGAGCGCACCCGCGGCGTGTTCCTGCTGCAGGTCTGGATGAATGGTCTGAACATCGTCCTGGACCTGTGGTTCGTGCTAGTCCTCGGCTGGGGTGTCGAAGGTGTTGCCATCGCCACGCTGATTGCCGAATGGACCGGGCTGGTGCTGGGGCTATACCTGTGCCGCGATGCCTTTGCCGGCGATCAATGGCGTGACTGGGCACGGGTGTTCGATCCGGCGCGGCTGAAACGGATGCTGCAGGTCAACGGCGACATCATGGTGCGCTCGGTGCTGCTGACCGGTTCATTCACCACCTTTCTGTTCATCGGTTCCGGCGTCGGCGACGTGAACCTCGCCGCCAATCAGATCCTGCTGCAGTTTGTCGAAATCACCGCCTTTGCGCTGGACGGCTTTGCCTTCTCAGCCGAGGCGCTGGTCGGCGGGGCCATCGGCGCCAAGGCCCGCCAAAGAGTGCGCCGCGCGTCAATCGTCACTGCGCAATGGGGCGTGGGCGGAGCGGTGCTGCTGGGCATTGCCTTTGCCGCGGGCGGCCCCGCATTGATCGACCTGATGTCGACCTCCCCCGAGGTCCGCGAGGCAGGGCGGGTGTTCCTGATCTGGGCCGTGGCGATGCCTGTGCTGAGCGTCGCAAGCTGGATGTTCGACGGCATCTATATCGGCGCCACCTGGACCCGCGACATGCGGTGGGCGATGCTGCAATCGGTGGCGGCCTATGTGGCGGCACTGCTGCTGCTGGTGCCGGCGTTTGGCAACCACGGCCTGTGGGCGTCGTTGCTGGTGCTGAACATTGCCCGCGGTGTGACGCTGGCCCTGCGCTATCCGCGGCTGGAGGCGCAGGTCGGCGCCTGACACCATCGCCTTCTGTTAAAGCAGCGCTTCAATCGCCTCGGTCGGGCGGCCGATCACCGCCTTGCCGCCTTTAATGGCAATCGGGCGCTCGATCAGGATCGGATGCGCGGCCATGGCGGCCAGCAGATCCTCCTCCGGGCTGTCCTTCGCAAGGCCCAGCTCCTTGAACACCTTTTCACCGGTCCGCATCATTTCCACCACCGGGACGGCAAGCGCGGCCTGCACGGCCTTCAGTTCTTCGACCGAAGGGGCATCCTCCAGATAAATCCGCGTCTGAACTTGCACGCCGCGTTCTTCGATCAGCGCCAGCCCTGCGCGGGATTTTGAGCATTTGGGATAATGCCAATAGGTGATCACAGCCAATCCTTCCGTTTTGTTCCAACCGCCTGCGCGACGTTGTCAAATCCGTCCCGTGCCAGCAACCCGTCCAGTCCGCGGGCAATATCACCGGCCAGCGACAGCCCGCCATAGACCATCGCCGTATAGAACTGCACGGCGCAGGCCCCGGCGCAGATCTTGGCATAGGCCTGCTCGGCTGTGCTGATGCCGCCAACGCCCACCAGCGGCACCTTGCCGTCCAGCAGTTCCGACAGCTGCGCCAGCACGCGGGTGGATTTCTCAAACAGAGGCGCTCCGGACAGCCCGCCGGCCTCGCCTTTGTGCACGCTTTGCAAACCATCGCGCGACAGGGTGGTGTTGGTGGCGATCACCGCATCAATGCCGCTTTCAACGGCGACGGCAGCGATGTCTTCAATCCCCTCGCGGTCCAGATCCGGGGCGATCTTCAGGAACACCGGCACCCGGCGGCTCAGGCCGTCACGGGTTTCAACAACCCCGGCCAAGAGCGCCGACAGGGCCGCCTTGCCCTGCAAGTCGCGCAGTTTCTCGGTGTTGGGGGAGGACACATTGACCGTCGCAAAATCCAGATGCGCACCGCAATGGGCCAGCACCTTGGCAAAATCCGCGGCGCGATCCTCGCTGTCCTTGTTGGCGCCAAGATTCAGCCCGATGACGGCATCCCGCGGACGCTGCGCCAGCCGGGCGCCGATTGCCTCCATGCCCTCGTTGTTGAAGCCGAAACGGTTGATCGCGGCTTTGTCCTCGGTCAGGCGGAATAAGCGCGGCTTGGGGTTGCCAGGCTGCGGGCGCGGGGTGGCGGCGCCAACCTCGATGAAGCCGAAACCGGATTTCGCCAGCGGCGTCAATGCCTCGGCGTTCTTGTCATAGCCCGCCGCGAGGCCGACGGGGTTCGGCAGATCAATCCCCGCCAAAGAGGTTTTCAAACGGGCAGAAGTCACCGGGCCGGGCGCAGGCGCCAGCCCCAGGGTCAGCGCCTTGACGGACAGGCCATGGGCGGTCTCCGGATCAACCTTGTGCATGGCGGCCAGCGCCAGTTTCTCGGTCAGCTTCACGCCATTTCCTCCGGGAACTGATGCACGCCATCGGCCAGCGGCAGCGGCTTGGCCCAGACCACATCCGCCATGCGGATGTTGCGGAACAGATGCGGGAACCTGGCGCCGCCGCGGGAGACCTCCCATTTCAGGTCATCGCCCATGGCCTCTGCATCACAGGCCAGCAGGGTCAGCCCCTCGGCGTCGGCAAAATGCCTGGCCGCGGTCTCTGCCGCCTGGGTTGCAGTGGAAAAATGGACATAGCCGTCTGCCACATCAATCGGCGCGCCCCGGGTTTCGCCCTGGGCCTGCAGTGCGGCCCATTCGTCCGCCCGGAAAATCTTGTAAATCAGCATGCAGGCCTGATGCCCTGCGATTGCGGATGAATCAAGGGGGATTGGCGTTCGCAAGGCGCGGCGCCACCGGGATTGCTGACGCGAGGAGATGCACAAGCCCTGCTTTTCCCCTTTGACGGAGCCAGGCTTTGGGCGCAGGCTCTTTCCAAAACAGAACACGGGAGCGCCCCTAATGATTGCACGGATTCTCACATCGGTTGCAGCCTTGGTCCTGGCCGCCGGCGCGGCGGCGGCAGACTACAGGCTGACCATCCTGCACACCAACGATTTTCATTCCCGGTTCGAGCCGATCAGCAAATACGACAGCACCTGCGATGCCGAGGATCAGGCCGAGGGCAAATGTTTCGGCGGCACCGCGCGGCTGCTGACGGCGATTGCCGAAGCGCGTGCGCGGGCAGAGAACACGATCCTGGTGGATGGCGGCGACCAGTTTCAGGGCTCGCTGTTCTACACCTATTACAAGGGCAAGGCCGCGGCCGAGTTCATGAACCAGCTCGGCTATGACGGCATGACTGTCGGCAATCATGAGTTCGACGACGGCCCCGAAGTGCTGCGCGGCTTCATGGACGCGGTGGGCTTTCCGGTGCTGATGTCCAATGCCGATGTCTCGGCCGAGCCGGCGCTGGCGGAGGTGCTGAAAAAATCCACGGTGATCGAGCGCGGCGGCGAAAAGATCGGCCTGATTGGCCTGACACCGGAGGACACCCACGAGCTGGCCAGCCCCGGCAGGAACATCACATTTTCCGATCCGGTGGCAGCTGTGCAGGCCGAGGCGGACCGGCTGAGCGCAAAAGGGGTGACCAAGATCGTGGTGCTGAGCCATTCCGGTTACGGCGTCGACCAGCGGGTCGCGGCGGAAACCACCGGCGTTGACGTGATCGTTGGCGGCCACAGCAACACCTATCTGTCCAATATCTCGGATAAGGCGGCGGGGCCGTACCCAACCGTGGTGAACGGGGTGCAGATCGTGCAGGCCTATGCCTATGGAAAGTTTCTGGGGGAGCTGAACTTGACCTTTGACGACGCGGGCAACGTGATCCGTGCCGAGGGCGAGCCGCTGATCATGGATGCAGCCGTCGCCGAGGACACGGCCACTTTGGACCGCATTGCTGAACTGGCCAAGCCGCTGGATGAGATCCGCAACAAGGTGGTGGCGGAAATCGCCGCACCGGTTGAGGGCAGCCGGGACGTCTGCCGGGTGCAGGAATGCCAGATGGGCAATCTGGTGGCCGACGCGATGCTGGACCGCGTGCAGGATCAGGGCGTGACAATTGCCATTGCCAATTCCGGCGGGATCCGCGCCAGCCTGGATGCCGGCCCCGTCACCATGGGCGAGGTGCTGACCATTCTGCCGTTCCAGAATACGCTGTCGACCTTTGAGATCACCGGTAAAACTCTGGTGCAAGCGCTGGAGAACGGGGTCAGCCAGGTGGAAGACGTCAAGGGCCGCTTTCCGCAGGTTGCAGGCCTCACCTTCAGCTGGGACGCCTCAGCGGCGCCGAACGCAGGGCGTATCACCCAAGTGATGGTGGCAGAGGGCGGGGGCTTTGCGCCGATCGATCCGGCCAAGACGTACCTTGTGGTCACCAATGACTATGTCCGCAACGGCGGTGACGGCTATGCGATGTTCGAGGGCGGCGATAAAAACGCCTATGACTTCGGTCCGGATCTGGCCGATGTGCTGGCAGGATATCTGGCGGCGCAAGGCCCCTATACCCCTTATACGGACGGGCGGATCACTCAGGTGAAATAGAGGAACTGAAATGGGTCCGCTTCGGTCCCAATGTTTCGCGCGCGAAACATTGGGGCAGGATTGCTTACATATTTTGTTTATTGAATGTTAACCTGTCCGGCTGTCTGCGGGGCGGGCAACCGGGGCGTCGTGCCTTGACGCAGACGTGCGTATCGGTTACTTAACGTAAGTGTTAATTAGTGAAGCTAGAGAGGCGGCCTGATGAAACTTCATGTATTCCCCCCGTCCCCAAACTCCCGCAAAGTTCTGGTTGTAAACAGTCTTTTGGGCTTGGATCTGCCGGTCCGGACCGTGGACCTGCAAGCCGGCGAACAATTTCAGGAAGCATTTTCGAAGCTGAACCCAAATGCCAAGGTGCCGGTGCTGGAGGAGGACGACGGGTCTTCGCTGTGGGAATCCAACGCCATCATCAACCGTCTGTGCACCGACCGGGACACGCCGCTGTGGCCGCGATCGAACCAGCGCTATGACATCATGCGCTGGCAGTTCTGGGAGGGCTGCCATTGGACGCCGGCCTGCAGCAAATTCATCTCGCGCCACCTCTTCGGGCGGGAGGATATCGACATCGAGGCCGCGGCGGAGGACTTCCACAAATACGCCAAGGTGCTGGACGGTCATCTGGACGGGCGCGACTGGCTGTCGGGGGAGACGATGACCACGGCGGATATCTCGGTTGCGGCGATCCTGTGCTACCGCGAGCCCTGCCGATACCCGGTTGAGGGCTACAGCAATATCCTGCGATGGATAGCCGGGATTGAGCGGCTGGAGGCCTGGCAAACAGTCAATCCGGCCCCGCAGGCGGCGGAGTAGAGTCGCAACTGCCCTAGATATGTAGTCTCTGCTTGGCCTTAAGGTTGGGCGGAGCAATGGCAAAAGGGTTTCACCCGCTGCGCAGCCGTGGCAAAATGCGGACTATGGACCACCCGCTGATCGACCTTATCAACGCCCGGATCGAAGCCGCCGAAAAGGACGGCGCCTTTGACAATCTGGCGGGCGCCGGCAAGCCGCTGCCGGACTGCGGCGACCCGGAAAACGCACTGATCAACCGGCTGGTGCGGGAAAGCGGCGGGGTGCCGGAGTTCGTCAGCCTGTCGCGCGAGTTGCAGCGCCTGCGGGCCGAACTGCGCGAGACCGGCGACCGCAGCCGCCGGCTGGAGATCCTGAAAGACATGTCGATGATGGATGCGCGCATTGAACTGGCGCGCAAATCCTACACGAAGTAGTTCGAACTACCCTTTGATTTCAGACCAGACTTCTGGATCCAGACCATCGATAAATGGCGCCAGTACATCGGCGTATTTCTCCCACTTGCCGACCGAACGGCTATGCGCTGCCTGCCTGACCTGCGTGTTGGACAGTGTCAGAACCTGGCCCTTGTGGCGTTCCGGGTGGGCCATGTCCGCGACCCAGTCCAGCCCGCAGAACTCCGCCAGTTTGCGGCTTTCGCTTTCGATGTCAGACACCAGGCTCTCATAACGCAGATCGTGGATCCGGCCCGGCATCACCTGGCGCCAATGCCGCATCAGACGGCCATAGAGGTTGAAGCGGTGCGCCATTGCCTTCAAGTCATAGGCATAGGTGAGCGAACTGCCGGAGAAATAACCGCGCCAGATCGACAGCGCCACGTCGCGCGGATCGCGGCACAGATGCACAAACCGGGCATTGGGATAGGCGGTCAGCAAGTGGCCCAGCAGGCGGTAATTGTCCGGCATCTTGTCAACATAGGCCGCGGTGCCCGCGGGCATTTCAGGCAGCCGGCTGATGTCCTCAGCCGCGAAGTTCCGGGCGGCTGAGGGGGTAAACTCCTGATCCTTGTCCAGGTATGGGTGCAGCAGGAAGGCAGGCACGCCGCGTTCGCCCAGAGGGAAGACTTCGGGGTGCAGGCCGATCACCGTTTCGGTGAGTGTGGTGCCGGAGCGCGGCATCCCCACCACATAGATAGGGCGCGGGCCGTCCGGGGCAGTGTCAGCCGGGCGGATGACCTCCGGGAAAGCCGCCATGATGCGGCTGAACTGGCGTTCGCTGTCCTCGTAATCATAGGGGTTCTGCGCCGCCATACAGGCGTTGGCCTCGTCGTTATGAGCCGCAAAGGCGTGTTTGTCGCCGGACTGGTCGGAGATCCGCGCCAGCGCAAAGCTGACATTGGCCCGGTCCAGCGAGCGCGGCGGGGCGGCTTTCAGCGCCTTTTGCGCCACCGGCAGCAGTTCTGCGTTCTGTTCACGGCTGTTGAGCCGGGCCAGCATCTCCAGCACCTGGCTGTCCTTGGGGTCCAGATCCAATATCGCCAGGCATTGGGCGCGGGCGGCTTCAGTCTCGCCATTGGAGATCAGCTGGCTGGCCAGCCGCCGCCGCGCTTCCAGGTTATCGGGCGCCAGGGCAACGGCCTTATGCGCGGCTTCGGTGGCTTCGTCCTGACGCATGAGGCGGGCCAGCGGCAGGCTGATATTGGTCAGCGCGTCCACGTCATCAGGGTTCAGGCGCAGGGTGGCCTGATAGTCTTCCAGCGCCGCTTTTTCATCGCCCAGGTTCTTCCACGCCATCGCCCGCAACCGCAGCATCCGCGGTTGCTTGCCATCGCGGGCAAGGGCGCCGCTTGCAGTCGCGATGGCTGCCTCGGGATCATTCTGCACCAGCTGCGCCTGTGCCTTCAGGTACAGTGCGCCCTGATCCGCGGGCAGATCGGCCAGCACCCGGTCCAGCAGTTTCATCGCGGTCTCGCCCTGCTGCAGGAACAAAAGCGTCTGCGCCAGGTTCTTGCGGGCATCATGAAACCCGGGCGCCAGAGCCAGCGCCTTTTTGAAATGCGGCACCGCCTCGCGGTGTTTGCCGAGACCGGACAGGGAGATCCCGGCAATGTTGGGAAAATCCGGCTGGCTCTTGTGCCGCTTCATCCCGGCCTTGGACTGTTTCAGCGCCTGTTTGAACCTGCCCTGATTGAGAAAGCCGAACGCTGCCTGGAGGTCGTTCTGAAGGGTCATGTGGCCTATCCGTCTCTTAATGTCAGGGCAGCTGTTTCCCGGATGTGCGCAGGCTCTTTGCGCGGGGGCAGTCCTGGTTTAGAAAATCAGCATGTGCGGACGATTTGCCATAACCCTGCCCACGGATGCAATGGCGCAGCTGTTTGCGGCGCAGCCTGCGAACAATCTCCCCAGGGTGCCCGACTTCAATGTCTGCCCGACCAGCCTGGTGCATGCGGTGCAGGCAGGCGAAGCCGGGCGGCAGCTGGTTGCCATGCGCTGGGGGTTCCTGCCGCATTGGTACAAGTCTGAAACCGCCGGGCCGCTGCTGATCAACGCGCGCGCAGAGACGATTGCGGAGAAGCCCGCATTTGCCGCAGCCTGCCGCGAACGGCGCTGCCTGATCCCGGCCACGGGGTTCTATGAATGGACCAAAACCGCCGGCGGCGCCCGGCTGCCCTGGTACATCCACCGCAGCGACGCAGCCCCTTTGGCCTTTGCCGCAATCTGGCAGAGCTGGGGAGCGGAACACCCGGTCAAGACCTGCGCCATTGTCACCACGGCGGCAAATGAGGCGCTGTCGTCCATTCACCACCGGATGCCGTTGATTCTGGAGCCGCAGGACTGGGGCGGATGGCTGGGCGAAGAAGGGCCGGGTGCTGCGCGGCTGATGCAGCCGGGGGCGGCGGGCATCCTGGATTTCCACCGGGTGGATCCGGCGGTGAATTCCAACCGGGCCGAAGGGCCGGAGCTGATTGAACCGCTGGAGGACAGCGGCATCCCGCGCGGCCGGCTGATCTGAGGCTACCCGGCGGCCTCGCGCGGCGGCAGGTCGCGCTGCGGCGCGCGGCTGAGGCCGTTGGCGGCGATGGCGGCCTTTTGCAGCAGGGCCACAAAGGTTTCCTGTTCTGTCTCCGTAAGGCCCGTCAGGATACCCGGCTGGGCGGCGCGTACAACCGGCAGAAGCCGTTTAAGCAATGCGTCGCCTGCGCCGGTCAGGCTGACCTCGCGCGCGCGCCGGTCCGCCTTGCAGATCCTGCGTGCCACCAGACCCTTTTCCACCAGCCGGTCGACCACCTTGCCCAGGGTGGCCCGGTCATAGGCAATCAGCCCCGCAACCGAGGCCTGGTCGATGCCGGGGTGGCGGTGGATTGCGGCCATGGCGGAAAACTGCACCGGGGTAAGGTCGGTGCCTTCCTCGGCCATCCGGTCCATGAACTGGGCCACGGAGACCTGGTGCAGCCGCCGGATCAGGTGCCCGGGCAGGGTGTGAATGTCCAAAGGGTCGCTGTCCATGGCCTTCTGGTCCTTGCCGTTCTTCTGGTGCCGTTCTGCGGCTGCCGGCTGTCTGTCTGCGGGGCTGGCCGCCGTGACTGCCTTACTGCCCCGTGCGCAGTGCGCGCAAGTTTTATTGCCGCAGCTGCGGCAATTGCGGCTTTTCCTTGCCCAAGGGGCGCGGTAGAGCAGGGGTATGGCACTGAAATTCACCTCTCTGCAAGACTTCTATGCCCATGGCTATGACACCGTGATTGATGTGCGCAGCCCGGCGGAATATGCCGAGGACCGCGTGCCGGGCGCCATCAGCCTGCCGGTGCTGGATAACGCCGAGCGGGCAGAGGTAGGCACCATCTATGTGCAGGACAGCCCTTTCAAGGCGCGCAAGCTGGGCGCGGCGCTGGTGTTCCGCAATGCCGCAAACCACATCGAGCAGCGCCTGAGCCATCATGAGGGCGGCTGGAGGCCGCTGGTCTACTGCTGGCGCGGCGGTCAGCGGTCGGGGTCCTTCACCTGGATGCTGCAGCAGATCGGCTGGCGCGCCGAGGTGGTGGAAGGCGGTTATCAAAGCTACCGCCGTCTGGTGAATGCGGCGTTGTATCAGACTGCGCTGCCGCACCGGCTGGTGGCGCTGGACGGCTATACCGGTTCCGCCAAGACCGAGGTGCTGAAACGCGCCGGGCAGCTTGGCGTGCAGGTGCTGGATCTTGAGGGGCTGGCCAATCACCGCGGCTCACTGCTGGGGGACATGCCGACGCCGCAGCCGTCGCAGAAGGGGTTCGAATCCGCCCTTGCCGGCGCAGTGATGCAGCTGGACCCAAGCCGCCCGGTGCTGGTGGAGGCCGAGTCGAGCAAGGTGGGCCAGCGGATTATTCCGCCCTCCGTCTGGGCAGGGATGAAGCAGGCGCCGCGGATCGAACTGCAGGTGCCGGCTGCGGCCCGCTGCGGCTATCTGACGGCGGCTTATGACGATATCCTGTCAGACGCGGACGGTCTGCGCGAAAAGCTGGCGCCCCTGCGCGCCTATCGCTCGGGTGCGGTGGTGGACGGTTGGTTTTCCCGCATCGCCGAGGGCGACAAGGCAGGGCTGACCAAGGCGCTGATGGCCGAGCATTACGACCCCGCCTACCGCAAATCCCGCGCGGCCATCGGCGCAAAGGTTGCTGCCATTGTCGAAGCCGGCGCGCTGGATGACGCCGGGCTGGACGCTGCAGCAGCCGCGGTCGCCAGGATCATCTCCAGTCTCTGACCGGCGATGCTCCCGCCTGTCGCAGGCGCATCAAAGATGCTCCCGCTCCCGTTGGGCGTAGCGCTGCGCTGACGCGCAGCGGGTCTCCGGCAGGCGTATTTCAGACCAGAAAGAAACCTGGGAACAAGCGGACGTCCCTGGCATCTTTCTGGTTGCCTGTACTGCGGGGTGAATTGGCCGCAAGGCCAAGAGGGGCTGGCCCCTTGCCGCAGCAGAAAACCTTAAACGCTCAGGATGATGGCGCCGTGGTTTGAAGTCACCCTGCCAATCAGCGCAGCCGGGTATCCGGCCAGGCAGAGCCGGTCCAGCAGGTCCTGCGCCTGATCCGCAGCCACCGCTGCCAGCAGCCCGCCTGCGGTTTGCGGATCGAACAGCAGATCCTGCCAGCCGGTGGTCCTCAGCGCGGGCACGGCAGCCTGATTTGACGGGAACAGCGAGGACCGGATGCCGCGGTCGGCCAGCTCTGCCGCGCCTTGCATCAGCGGGATTTTTCCGGTGAAGATTTCGGCCCCGGTTCGTGATGCTTCGCAGAGGCCGAGAAGGTGGCCGATGAGGCCGAAGCCAGTGACATCCGTCATCGCATGGGCGTTTTGCAGAATGCGGGCGGCGGCGCCTTGCGGCTGGCTCATCCGGTCCAGCGCGGCGGCGATCCACGCGCCCTTTGCCTCGCCCGCCATCTCCGCGGCCATCAGCACGCCGGAGCCGATGGGTTTGGTCAGGATCAGCGCATCGCCGGGTTCAGCTCCGGTCAGGGTGATCGCCGGGCGGCGGCACAGGCCGGTGACGGTGAAGCCCGCCGTCAGCTCATCCCCCAAGGAGGTATGGCCGCCGATGATGGCGGCGCCGGCGTCCTGCATGACCTCGGTTGCGGCGGCCATGATCTCCTGCAGGGTGCGGGACTGCAGTGCCGGCGACATCCGCGGCAGGATCAGGTTGGCGGTGGCGGCCTGCGGATCCGCACCCATTGCCCAGATATCGCCAAGCGCATGCACGGCTGCGATGCGGGCCATCATCACCGGGTCGTTGCAGAAGCTGCGCAGATGGTCGGTGCTGATCACCTGCTGCGCGCCGCCAGTGGTCAGCAGGGCAGCATCATCGCCGGGCAGCGGGGTGATGTCCGGGCGGTCCGCGGCTTTCAGCCCGGCAAGGGTGCCCAGCAGTGCATCCCGCCCGACCTTTGCGCCGCAGCCGCCGCACATGGGTTTGTCGCCAAGTGCCGTGTCCATGCCCAGCGTGTGTTCGGCGGGCAGGTCCGGCGGGTCCATGGCGGGCAGGTCGCGGAATTTCTCCATGAAGGCCTGGTCGATGCGGTCTTTCCAGGTCCACATCAGGGGGCCTGCCAGAGTGGCGCCGAAGCGTTCGCCCAGGGCGTCTTTGCGGCCCATCGAAATGAGCTTCAGGTAGTCCTTTTGCGGGCGGTATTTGCGCAAGGGGTCGCCGGTCAGGACGCTGCGCAGGTTGTGGTACAGCACCGGCGCCTGGCGCACCGCGTAAACGCCCGCTTTGGGGCGCGGAGCAAATTCCATATGGGCGCAATCGCCGGCGGCAAAGACATTGGCGGCGGAGCTTTGCAGGGTTTCACTCACCCGGATGAACCCATTCTGCAAGGCAAGGCCGCTGGCGCTGAGCCAGCCGTAAGGGCGGGCCCCGGCGGCGCCGGTGGTGAACTCTGACAGCACCTCGCGCCCGTCCTGTAGGACGATATGGTCCGCTTCGATCCGCAAAACCCTGACGTTTTCTTCCAGACGCACGCCGTGTTCGACCAGCGCACGGCGCAGCCGGCGGCGGGCCTGTTCACCAATCGTGCGCAAGGCCGCGTCGCTGTCGATCAGCGTGGCCTGGGCCAGGCGGCCGCGGGCTTTGAGGGCAAAGGCCATCGCCAGGATCAGCTCCGCCCCGGCGACGCCGCCGCCGATCACCGCAACATGGGCTGGGGTGCTGCCCTCGCGGAAGGCGGCCCATCGGGCGGCGAAGCGGCCCAGCGGTTTGGCGGGGATGCCGTGTTCGGCAAAACCCGGCAGGTCCGGCATGGCGGAGGTGATGCCGACATCGACTGAGGCCGCATCATAGGCAATCGGCGGGCGGCCCGGCACATGCACCAGCTGGGCCGCAGTGTCGATATGGTTTGCCGCGCCCAGCACCACGCGGGCACCGGCAAAGCGGGCGAGGCGCACCAGATCGATGTCCAGATCCTCGCGCGGATAATGCCCGGCCACGTAACCGGGCAGCATGCCGGAGTAGGGCGCTTCGGGACCGGGGTTGATGACAGTCAGCCGGGCGCCGGGCAGGGGCCGCATGCCCCATTTGCGCAGCACCAGCGCATGGGTGTGGCCGCCGCCGATCAGCACCAGATCACGGGTCAGGGGAAATCGCGAAGAATCCATGTCATGTCCTGCCTTTGCAGCGGTCCGGACGGCGCACCAAAGCGGACCTTATTGCGGGGTGTCCGTGCGGGTTGCGGTCTTGCGTTCCCCGTCCTCCGGCGTGTCATGGGTGGCCCAATGGTCATCCTCGCCCGCCGTGGGCATGGTCTCGCGGCTCTCCTGCCGGTGAATATGCACCTTGGCAATGAAATTCGCGGTGACCGGTGCGGTCAGGAACAGGAACAGCGTGATCATCAGTTCATGCACCGAGAAGTATTTCTCAAACGCTGCAGCATGCAGCATCGAGGCCAGCAGCACGCCGCCGACGCCCAGGGTGGTGGCCTTGGTCGGGGCGTGCAGGCGCGACATCGGATCGTTGAGTTTCAGCAGCCCGAAGGAGCCGACAATGCCAAAGATCCCGGCGATCACCAGGAAGGCGGCAACAAGGAGTTCTAACAGGCTTTCCATATGTCTCCCCTATTCGATGATATTGCCGCGCAGGATAAAGCGCGCATAGGCCACGGTGGAGACAAAGCCGAGCATGGCAATGATCATTGCAGCCTCGAAAAAGATCTCGGTTCCCAGCGCCAGGCCGTAGAGCACCATCAGCGCGATGGCGTTGATGAACATGGTATCCAGCGCCAGGATGCGGTCGGCCACATCCGGCGCGGTGACGATCTTCCAGAGGTTCATCAGCATCGCCAGGGCAAAGCAGGCAAAGGCAAAGGTCGAAGCGCTTTCGATCATTCGAAAATCTCCATCAGCCGGCGCTCGTAGCGCTGTTTGATTTCATCCCGCACCGCGTCCGGGTTGGGCGCATCGAGGCAGTGAACAAGAAGGGCGTGGCCTTCGTCCGAGACATCCGCCGACAGGGTGCCCGGGGTCATGGTGATGGTGCCGGCAAGGGCGGTGATCGCCTCGGGTGTTTTCAGGTCAAGCGGGATGGTGATCCAGTTCGGCCGGCGGTCGGCATTGGGTTTGAACAGCACGATGCGGGCGACGATGATATTGGCCTGCACGATGTCCAGCAGCACCACCAGGATATATTCGGCGATTTTCAGCGGGCGGCGCAGCAGAGGACGGTTGGGCCAGTAGGGCTGGGTCACGAACGGGATCAGCACGCCCAGCATGAGGCCGAAGACCAGCGAGTTCAGAGACCAGCTATTGACCAGCAGGAGCCAGGTCAGCGTCAGCAGAAGCGTGAGCAGGGGGTGCGGGAACAGCCGCCGGACCAGTTTCATTTTGCGGGCCTCCCCAGCACAGTTTCGATGTAGGCGGTCGGCGCATAAAGCTGCGCCGCCGTGGCCTCGGCATAGCGGGTGGCGGGACCGGCAAAGACGGTGAGCGCCACCAAGCCGCCGAGCAGGCCGAAGCAGGCCACAAAGGGCAGCTGCGCCGGTCTTGCGGCCAGGTCTTCCAGCGGCGGTTCCTCGCTGGTGTCGGTGTCCTGCGGCGGCAGGCCGTGGCCTTTCCAGAACAGCAGCGAGCCTGCGCGGGCCATGCCGATGATGGTGATCAGGGAACCGGTCAGGATCACGGCCCAGATCCAGGGGGCCAGATCAACGCCGCGGGTGGCATCCAGCACCAGCAGCTTGCCCAGGAAACCCGACAGCGGCGGCATCCCCGCAAGGGCGATGGCTGCAGCAAAGAACAGCGCCGACACCAGCCCGGTCTGCGGCATCGGCAGCTGCGCTAGGATCCAGGGACCCTGCCGTTCGATCACCAGATCGGCAACCAGGAACAAGAGCGCCGCAGCCAGGGTCGAATGCACCAGATAATACAATGCAGCTGCCGCGGCGGACGGGGTGAACAGCGAAATTGCAATCAGCAGCGTGCCCATCGAGGCGATTGCGCCAAAGGCCGCCAGCCTGCCCAGCTTCTTGGAGCCGAGGACGCCAATGGCGCCCGCGCCAAGCGTCAGCAGCGCCGCGGGCATCAGCCAGGCCTCGGTCAGGCCGGCGGTGGCTTCAACCTCCGGGCCGAAGACCAGTGTGTAGAAGCGCAGAATCGAATAGGCGCCGACCTTGGTCATGATCGCAAAGAGGGCGGCAACCGGCATCGGCGCATTGGCATAGGCCGAGGGCAGCCAGAAGTGCAGCGGCAGCAGCGACGCCTTGATGGCAAAGACCAGCAGCAGCATCACAGCACCAACGCGCAACAGGGCGGTGTCCTCGGCCGGGATCTGGGCCACTTTCACCGCGAGATCAGCCATGTTCAGCGTGCCGGTCACCGCATAAAGCGTGCCGAGTGCAAACAGGAACAGGGTGGAGCCGAGCAGGTTGAACACCACATACTGCACCCCGGCCTGAAACCGGCGGGTGCCGCCGGAGTGGATCATCAGGCCGTAAGATGCGATCAGCAGCACCTCGAAGAAAACAAACAGGTTGAACGCGTCGCCGGTCAGAAAGGCGCCCATGATGCCCATCAGCTGGAACTGGAACAGCGCGTGGAAGTTGGCGCCGCGGGTGTCCCAGCCGGAGCCGATGGCATACATCAGGACGGGCAGGGCCAAGAGCGAGGTCAGCACGATCATCATCGCCGACAGCCGGTCCAGCACCAGCACGATGCCGAAGGGTGCCGGCCAGTCGCCCAGCTCATAGACCTTGACGGTGCCGTCCAGCGCCTGTGCGGCCAGGGTCAGCGAGATGGCGGCCAGCAGCACCACGCTGGCCAGCGAGAAGATCCGCTGCAGGTCCAGATGATGGCGCACCGCCATGATGATGAAGGGGGCCACAAGGGCGGGCAGCACCACCGGGGCGATCAGAAGGTGGTCGATCATGCGTCGTCTCCTGCGCCTTCGGGCTCAACCGGCATGGCGGTGCGGTCATCGCGCGACGACAGATACGCCCCCAGCGCAATCATCACCACAACGGCGGTCATGCCGAAGGAGATCACGATGGCGGTCAGCACCAGCGCCTGCGGCAGCGGGTCGGTATAGGCGACCTCTTGATACTTGTTGAGGATCGGCGGCGCGCCGGTTGCCAGCCGTCCGGTGGCGAACAGGAAGACGTTGACTGCATAGGTGATCAGCGACAGGCCGAGGATCACCGGAAAGCTGCGGCGGCGCAGGATCAGGTAAATGCCGGCCGCCGTCAGGATGCCCACGGCAGAAGCGACGAGAAGTTCCATATCTATCCCTCCGTCCCGGTCTTGTCCGCGTCATCGCGCGCCGGGTTGATGTCCATCGCGTGTTCGGAGCTGATGCCCGGCTGCCAGGCAAAGCGCGACAGGCTTTCCAGTGCCAAAAGCACGGCGCCGACCACCGCCAGGAAGACGCCGAGGTCAAAGAGCGCGGCGGTGGCCCATTCGAATTCCTCCAGCGGCGCCCAGTGGATGTAGCCGAAGGCGCTGGTCAGGAACGGCATGCCGTTGAACCAGGCGCCCATGCCGGTGGCGGCGGCGATCAGCACGCCGGAGCCGATGATGGCATGATAGGGGAAACGCTGGCGCTCGGTCGCCCAGGCAAAGCCGGACGCCATGTATTGCATAATGATGGCGATCGCGGCGACCAGGCCCGCGATAAAGCCGCCGCCCGGCAGATTGTGGCCGCGGAAGAAGATATAGGCCGCAACCATCAGCGCCAGCGGCATCATCACCCGTGTTGCCACCACCATCATCAGCGGATGCGCGTCGCCCGCCTGCGGCAGGTCCGGCGTGCGGTTCAGAAGATGGGCGCGCACACGGCTGTTCAGAACCGCCTCGGTCAGCGCATAGATCACCATGGCGGCGATGCCCAGAACGATGATCTCGCCAAAGGTGTCATAGCCGCGGAAATCGACCAGGATCACGTTCACCACATTGGTGCCGCCGCCGCCTTTGTAGGAATTGGCGAGGTGGAAATCGGAAATGGTCGGGAAGGCAAAATCGCGCATCAGCAGCGCATAGATCAGACCTCCGGCCCCCAGGCCAGCCACCACCGAAATTGCGCCATCGCGGATCCGGGTCAGCACCGGGGTTTCGACCGGGGTTTCCTTGGGCATGAAGTTCAGCGCCAACAGCAGCAGGATGATGGTCACCACCTCGACCGAGATCTGGGTCAGTGCCAGATCGGGCGCCGACAGGTAGTTGAACGACATCGAGACGACCAGCCCCACAACGCCGATCAGCACCAGCGACAGCAAGCGGTTGCGGTGCTTGGCGACGATGAACAGCGTCGCCACCACCAAGGAAAACCAGCCGAGGACTGGCAGGAGCCCCGGCTGCTGCACCACGCGGCTCGGTGCCCCCAGCGTGCCGCCCTGATAGGCGTAATAGGCGATGGCCACAGTGAAGGTGACCATCACTGCCGCATAGCGGGTGAGCACACCGTTGTGCAGCCCTTCGGTCACGCCCTGGCTGAGGCGGGTGAAGGCATCGGTCAGGGTCTCGAAAATGACCTTGGCTTCGGGGCGGGGCAAGGCGTTCCAGATCCGCTGCAGCGGTTTATGCAGCGCCAGCAGAACGGCGCCGCCCAGCACGGCGAACAGGGACATATACAGCGCCGGGGTCAGCCCATGCCACAGTTTGAGCGAGTAATAGGGCAGCTTCTCACCGCCGATCACCGCGCCTGCGGCAGTGGCCACCAGCGGGCCTGCAACCTTGGCCGAGGCGAGGCCGATCAGCACCACCAGACCCACCAGGAAGGCGGGGCCCATCCACATTCCGGTATTGGGGTCATGCGGGTGGCCGGGGTAGTCGTCGCGCTTGGGGCCGAGGAACACATGGGCGATAAAACGGAAGGAATAGGCCGCCGAGAACAGCGCCGCCGCCGTGGCCAGTGCAGGGATCACCAGATGCGAGCCGTTCCAGATTGTGTGGGCGGCTTCCTCGAGCATCATTTCCTTGGACAGGAAACCGTTCAGGGGCGGGATGCCTGCCATCGACAGGGCTGCGAGTGTGCCGATGGTGAAGGTGACCGGCATCAGGTAGCGCAAGCCGCCGAGGCGTTTGATATCGCGGGTGCCGGCCTCGTGGTCGACAATGCCCGCGGTCATGAACAGCGCCGCCTTGAAGGTGGCGTGGTTGATGATGTGGAACACGGCGGCCACCGCGGCAATCTTGGTGCCGAAACCGAGCAGCATGGTGATCAGGCCGAGGTGGCTGACGGTGGAGAACGCCAGCAGCGCCTTAAGGTCATCCTTGAACAGCGCAATCACAGCACCCAGCAGCATGGTGACAAGCCCGGTTGTGGCTACGATGTAGAACCACTCCGGCGTGCCGGCCAGCACCGGCCACATGCGGGCCATCAGGAACAGGCCGGCCTTAACCATGGTGGCAGAGTGCAGGTAGGCCGACACCGGGGTCGGCGCGGCCATCGCATGGGGCAGCCAGAAGTGGAACGGGAATTGCGCCGATTTGGTGAAGGCCCCCAGCAGGATCAGGATCAGCGCGGGCAGATACAGCGGCGAGGCCTGAATGGCGGCCTTGTTCTGCAGAATCACGCTGAGGTCGTAAGACCCGGCGATATGGCCCAGGATCAGCATCCCCGCGATCATCGCCAGCCCGCCGGAGGCGGTCACCGTCAGTGCCATGCGGGCGCCCTGGCGGCCTTCGGGCAGATGCTTCCAATAGCCGATCAGCAGGAAGGAACTGAGGGAGGTGAGTTCCCAGAATACCAGCAAAAGCAAGATGTTGTCGGAGAGAACGATGCCGACCATCGCGCCCTGGAACAGCAGGAGATAGCTGTAGAACTGGCCCATCGGATCTTCGCGCGACAGGTAGAACCGGGCGTAAAGAATGATCAGCAGGCCGATGCCCAGGATCATCGCAGCAAACAGGAAGCCGAGCCCGTCGAGGAAGAAATTGGCATTCAGGCCCAGTGCGGGCAGCCAGTCGACGGAGGCGTGAACAGTTTCGCCCCGGAACACCGCCGGGATATGCAGCATCAGCCCGATAAAGGCGAGCAGGGAGGTCAGACCGGCGGCGGAGGCTGCCGCATTGCGTCCCGCGCGGATCAATAGCGCTGGGAAGACGGCTCCGAGAAAAGGCAGGGCCGCAATCAGGAATAGGGACACGTGCAGGTCTCCTGTCGGGTTGGCGCGTCGTTTTTTGGATCAGTGCTAAGCAATTTTCTTGCCCAGAACCACCCCCGCCGGCCCGGTTGCGGCAATAATGACGCAGGCCAGGGGGGATTTCTTACGCTCGTTGGCGCCATAAATGGGCAGTGTCTGTCCAATAACAAGAACTTGACCGGCGGTATCGGCGCGTTTCTGGTGATTGCAGCGGCTTGGCCTGCTAGATTGCCGGGCAAGGGCCCGGTTCCGGGCCGCCTGGAGAATGGGAGGCGCGGCTGCATGGCGGTGCAGAATGACACAGGCAGGCGCGGCGTGTCCCGCCGTCTGGCGCTGCTGGGCGCTATCGCAGCGGCGGCCGGTGCGGGGATCTGGTGGCAGCGGCGCCAGCCTCCGGACCATGACCGCCCGCGGCTGACGGCGGCCGAAGCCTTTGCCCAGGCGCAGGCCGGCGAGATAACTCTGGTGGATATCCGCACACCGCAGGAATGGCGCGCTTCAGGCGTCCCGGTCGGCAGCCATCAGATCGATATGCGGCGCAAGGATTTCATCGCAGCCCTGCAGGCCGCGGCGGGACCTGGCCGGGCAGCACCGGTGGCGCTGATCTGCGCCCGCGGGGTGCGTTCGGCGCGGCTGACACTGGCGCTGGCACAGGCAGGCTACAGCAATGTGATGGACGTGCCCGAGGGCATGCTGGGGTCCGGTGCAGGACCCGGCTGGATTGCCGGCAATCTGCCAGTGGCCCGGTGGGAGGGATGATGAAGTTATGGAAAACAGGCGCCGCCGCTGCGGTGCTGTCTGCAGTATGGAGCGGTGCTGCTGTTGCGGGCTGCGGGGCTGCGGCAGGCGTCTGCGAGGCGGCAGACGGTGCCTATCATATTGCGCTGCCAACGGCAGTGAAGGACCCGGCGCCGGTGGTGATGTTCCTGCATGGCTATGGCGGCAGCGGCGCGCAGGTTCTGCGCAACACGGCGCTGATCGAGGGGCTGACAGGGCGCGGCTATGCGGTGATTGCCCCCGAGGGCCGCAGCCGCGGCGGCACCGGGCCGCAGTCCTGGGGTTTTGGCCCGTTCACCGAAGGCCGCGACGAGGGCGCATTTTTCGCCGCGGTGCTGGCGGATGCCGCGGACCGGTTCGGCACATCCTCTGCGCAGACGGTTCTCGCCGGGTTTTCCGCCGGCGCCTTCATGGTGCACTACCTGGCCTGCAGCGATCCGGCGGCCTTTGCGGCTTATGCGCCGGTTTCCGGCGCGTTCTGGCGGCCGCAGCCTGAGACTTGCAAGGGGCCGGTGCGGCTGCTGCAGGTGCATGGCTGGCGCGACGGCGTGGTGCCGCTGGAAGGCCGGATCCTGGGCGGCGGACGCTGGGAGCAAGGCGATGTCTTTGCCGGGCTGGAGGTTTGGCGGGAAGCGAACGGCTGCACGTCGCACGCGCCGACCACGGCCTTGCGCAAGGACGGCCTGCTGCGCCGCCGCTGGGACTGCGGGCCGGGGGCAAGGATTGACCTGGTGCTGTTTGACGGCGGCCATACGCTGCCCAAGGGCTGGGCGGGCCTGATGGCGGATTGGTTCGAGGATGAACCGGTGGTGCGCTGATGCAGCGGCTGTGTTCGCAATGAGCAGAGCGCTCCCGCCGTTTTGAGAGAGAATCAGAGATTTCCATCAAAGCGTTGGGCCAGGCAGCGCGCCCTGCGGGCGCCGGGCCGGCGGTTGAGGATTGCAGTGGATCGCCGCGCAACCGCGCCGCGCGTCAGTGCGGCGCCTGGCCCAAGGCTGACAGGGGCGGCCCGGCGCAGCCGGGGCACCCCGCAGGCGCGGGAGGTCCCGGCTGACTGGCTGGTTTATTCCGCCGGGGTGCCGCGGGCGCCACTGCCGTCCAGCAGCGCCTTCAGGTCGGCACGCGCCACGCGGGCGGCGCGGGTGATCTGGGGTTCGCTGAACTCCTCCCGCGTCGCCATCCAGTTGCGGATGCGGTTCACGGTCTTCACCCCGGACAGCGCCGAAAGCGGCACCGCCAGCACCAGCGACAGCGCAATCGGCGCCAGCCACAGCGACACGGTGCCGGACAGGATCCCGGCCCAGAGCGCCACGCCGCTGACGGTTTCCAGCGCATGGCAGGTGATCAGCGTGCGCAAGGAGTAGCTGCCGCCGTCGCGGGCCTGCGGTTCCCAGCCGCGCTGCAGGCCCAATGCGGTGCGGAACACCGCGATCATCTGCTGCACCATTAGGATCGGCGCATAGAGGATCGCCAGCAGCACTTCGGACACGAAAGACAGCGCAAAATGCACCGGCCCGCCGTATTCCGAGAACCGGCTGCCGGTCAGCGGCAGCGCCATTGCGGCCAGCATCTTGGGCGCCAGCAGCATGGCGTAGATCAGCAGGATCACCAGAACATGCTTGGGTTCCGACATATCCGGCCAGCTGGGGCGGAAGGGGTTGGCCTCGCTGAAATAGCTGATCACCGAGGCTTCCTCGCTGCGGCCGATCACGGCCCAGAGCACCAGGAGGGCAAACCACACCGGCGCCATCAAATAGCCGATTGCTCCGGCAAACAGGTGAAAGCGCGAGATTGCCCGGAAGCCCTTGGCATGCAGCAGGTTGAGGTGCTGCAGGTTGCCCTGGCACCAGCGCCGGTCGCGCAGGATGTGGTCGATCAGTGTGGCCGGGGTTTCCTCGTAAGAGCCGCGGATGCGGGGCAGGAAGCGCACCGACCAGCCGGCCCGGCGCAACAGGCCTGCCTCGACGAAATCATGGCTCATGATCAGTTTGCCGCCGCCGCCAAAGCGCGAGCGCAGCAGCGGCAGGCCGGCGCAGGCGGCAAAGGCGCGGGTGCGGATGATGGCGTTATGGCCCCAGTAGTTGCCTTCGTGGCCGGCCCAGCGGGCCAGGCCCTCGGCCAGGGCGAGGCCATAGACGCCGTTGGCGAACTGCTGCATGCGGCCAAAGACCGATTGCGCGCCGATGAGCTGCGGATAGCTTTGGATCAGGCCGGCGCCGGGATCACGGGCCAGCGCATCGGCCAGCCGGGCAATGGCGCGGCCGGTCATCAGGCTGTCGGCGTCCAGCACCAGCATCGCCTCGTAATCCGCACCCCAGCGGCGCACCCAGTCGGAGATATTGCCGACCTTGCGCCCCGCGTTATCGGCGCGGCGGCGGTAGTACAGTTCCGTTCCCTGCGGCAGCATCGTGCGCAGCGCCGTGACACTGGCGCGTTCCTGTTCGGCAATCGTGTCGTCTCGGGTATCCGACAGGATGAACATCGCATATTCGTGCTGGCCGCCGCGGCCGTGAAGTTCCTGCAGCATGGTCTGGGCGTTGCCCAGCACATACCAGGGCACCTCGTTATAGACCGGCATCAAAAGCGCCACCTTCATCGGCCGGGCGGGGCCGCGGCCAACGGCTTTTTCGCGGCGCGACAACCCGTAAAGGCCCAGCAGCACAGTGGAGACGGTGAAGGCAATCCAGAAGAAGTTGAAGGCGATCAGCGCCAGCAGCACCAGTTCCAGCAGCGAAAACCCGTCCGCGGTGAACCAGCCCCGCATCACCCAGGTGAGGACACCGGTCGCCAGCATCGCAGGCGAGAAGGCCAGCAGCCGCCACAGCGCCACCTGGCGCGGTGCGGCATCGCCGGGGGCTTCTGCGTCGCGGAAGCCCTTGCTGAAATCCTGCTCCGGCATCGCCAGGGGCTGTTCCGGGGGCATCAGATCACATGCGGTCATGCGGTCCACCTGTAAAGCCAGACTTCGGATGCGGCATTGCCGTTTTTCCTGAGCTGGGCGCGAAGTTCGACGTGATCCCGCTCGCCGGGATCGAAATGAAAGGCGAGCCGCAGACCGCCGGTTTCCGGGTTACGCTGCAGCACGCCCTCGCTGGCCGCCACATGGGGAGAGTGGATGTGGACGTCAAGAGTGTCCGGGCCGCCGTCAAACAGCGGATGGGCATCGAAATCGATGGTCATGATCCGGCCCGGCCCGCCGAAGATCCGCGCGCCCTCGGCAGTGTCGATCACCCGGGGCATCGACAGCACCGGTTCCTCGCCCCAGGTGAGGCGGTAATTCAGGTTCACCTCGGACCCGGCGGCATAGGGTTCGCGCGGGCGCCAGTAGGCGACGATATTGTCGTAGATTTCCTTGTCCGCCGGGATTTCCACCAAGGTGACAGCGCCTTTGCCCCAGTCGTCCCTGGGTTCGACCCACAGGCAGGGGCGGTTGTGATAGTGGGCTTCCAGGTCGTTGAATTCCGACAGTTTGCGCGGGCGCTGCATCAGGCCGAATCCCTGCGGGTTTTCATCGACGAAGGAAGAGACCTGCAGCCGCGTGGGATTGGCCAGCGGGCGCCACAGGGTTTCGCCATTGCCGTTCAGCACCAGAAGGCCGTCGCTGTCATGCACCGCCGGGCGGAAGTCGTCGAACCGGCTGCGGTTGGTGGCATCGAACAGGAACATGGAGGTAAGCGGCGCAAGGCCTGCGTGGCTCAGCTCCGCGCGGGCGAACAGCGTCGCTTCCACATCCATTACGGCGCTGCTGCCGGGGGTGATGGTAAACCGGTAGGCGCCGGTGACAGACGGTGAATCCATCAGCGCATGCACCACCATCGAGCGCTGGCCGGGGGCCGGGGCTTCAAGCCAGAACTCGATGAATTCGGGGAATTCCTCGCCCTCGGGATCTGCGGTTTTCAGCGCCAGCCCGCGGGCTGACAGCCCATAGGCGTTGCCCGTGCCGATGGCGCGGAAATAGCTGGCGCCCTGAAACACGCAGAATTCGGTTTTCTTGCCGGGATCGGCGAGTTCGGTGCGCAGGCGCAGGCCGGAATAGCCAAGGCTGCCTTCGGTCGTCAGGTCAGGCGCCTTGTCGGTTTTGTCGAACAGCGACAGGTCGAAACCAATCCGTTCCGCCACGCCGCCGGTCACCGTGTTGATCTGGACCGCGCGCGGGAAATAAAGCCCCGGCAGGAAAAAATCGACGTTATAGCTGCGGTCGGTCTTGGACCACAGGGCGTCCTTGCTGCGGAACCAGCGGGATTTATAGTCATCATAAGACTGGTCAAGCCAATCCTGCGGCACCGCCGGGCGCTCTGCATAGGGCTTTGCGGCCAGTGCGCGGGCCTTGGCCACCACCGTATCGCGGGTAAAGGGCATCGCATCACTGGCACGGCCCGGCAGCGCAGCCAGGGCGGTGCTGCCAAGCGCGGCGGCGAGAAAGGAACGGCGGGAGAAAGAGCTCATTTCTTGGCTCTCCATGGCTGAGACTTGAACCAGGCGGCGCCGTAAGCGCAACCAATTATTAGGAAAAAGCCAAACAGATTGGCGAATGCCGTGGTCATAACCGCGCGGTCTGTCTGGTCAAGCGCAAAGCCGATGAACCGGGCCAGCGCCATCGAGAAGACAAACACTGCAAGCGATTGCTGGCCGACCTTGGTGATGACCTGGAGCAACACCGACCAGATCCGGGCGGCGGCGGAGGAGCCGGAGGCGATCAGACGCTTGCCGCCTTCCCCCGCGGCGACCCAGCCCAGATAGGCCAGGGCCAGGAAATGGGCATAGCGCAGCAGGCCGAAGTCGGTCTTTTCGCGCCATTCGCCGATGGCATCGCGGCCCGGCAAGATCAGGTCGGCCAGCTCCGGACTGGCGGATTTGACCCAGGTAAAGACTTTCCACGAGCCATAAGGCGCCGACAGGATCAAAAAGGCGGCGGCCAGCACGATCAGCAGCTTGGAGACCGGCGGCTTCGGCAGCCAGCCCTTCATGAAGGCAAAGCCGGTGAAGAACAGCAGCTGCCAGCCGAAGGGGTTGAAGAACCATTCGCGCTCCGACCAGGGTTCTGCGGGCAGCGACAGGCCATCGGGGCCAAGCCCGATCATATAGGGGTTGGCAGTGAGCCAGATCAGGACAGAGGCCATTGCAACGGCCCACAGGCCGATCTTCTCCAGCCCCATCATCAGCGGCATCAGCATCAGCACCACCAGGTACATCGGAAGAATGTCGAAATAGTTCGGCACATAAGTCAGGGTGAACAGCCCCACCAGCTGGGTCATCGGATCCTTGAAGAAATGGCCAAGGTTCAGAGAGTTCACATAGCTTTTCTCGAACCCGCCATACAGGTCGATGGCAGCCACTGAGACGGCAATGAAGACAAACAGGCCGATATGGGCCCAGAACACCTGCCAGCAGCGGAACAGAACACGGGCGGTGCCCAGCCCCCAGCCTTGCCTGGCAAAGGAGCCGCCAAAGGCGATGGCCGAGGCCATGCCGGAGCAGAACACAAAGATCTCGGTCGCATCCGAGAACCCGAAGCGGGCCGGGATCCAGCCGGTCCAGCGGTTGCCCGGGATATGGGCCGCCAGGATGATGAACATGGCAATGCCGCGGTAGAAATCGAGCCGCGGATCGCGCACAGGCGGCTTGGCCGCTTGCGGCGGGGGCGCTGCGCGGTTGGCAGCGCTGGGGTCTTTCTGAGGCCCGGGGAAGGGCGCAACACTGGACATCTGTGGTTTTGGTCCTTGAAGGTCTTATTCTGCGGGGACGCTGGCAGCACCGGGCGGGTTCCGGCCTTCGGCGATCAGGATGCGGCGGGCGAGCGCGTAATTGTCCTCGGTGCCGCCGCGTTTGATCCGGCGGTCATCCAGGATTGCTTCGACCGCGTCAAGCTGGCCTGAGCGGATTCCCGCGTCTATGGTAATGCGTTCAAATACATCGCGTTGCGCGTGGCTGCCGCCGGCCAGCTGCATGCTGCCGCGGGCAGCAGCAAGATGCCTGAAGGCGGACCGGTAGTTGCCGTCGCCGAAGGCTTCCAGGCCATCGGCTGCCGCGCAGCCCGGATCGGCCATGCGGTCACGGGCCTCGGACCCGCCCTCTCCGGCGTCGGCGTGGATCCGTTGGACCAGCTTATGGGCGTCCTCCCTGCGGTGGCCGGTGAGCGCCAGAAGATAGTGCAGGTCGGCAAAAATCAGGCTGCCGTCCTCGGTCCGGTTGGCGCAAAGCTCTGACAGTTCCTCCCAGCGGTTACCGGCATCGACGCCTTCCAGCTCCAGCCGCACCAGTAATGAGGTAGCGTTGGAGATGTCGCGGTAATCGTCGGTCTTGTCCTTGCGCACCTCGGTGTCATACAGCGCCAGCGCCTCGTCCATCTGGCCCAGGTCCAGATGCATCAGCGCCTTGTGCCACCAGACGTGGTAGCGGAAGTTGTTGCAATGGGCCCAGGCCTCCTCGCGGCCGTGCAGCCAATCCAGCCCTGATCTGGCATTGCCGGTCATGTCATGCACATGAGCCACGGCATGCAGGCCCCAGGCATCATCCGGGGCCATCCACAGCGCCTGGCGGCCGGCATTGGCCGCGCGCTCGAATTCGCCGGTTTCCTCCAGTGCAAAGGAGTGGCAGCCCAGAAGGTAGCCGCGGCCCGCGTGATCCGGAGTGTAAGCGGGCATCACTCTTTCAACGGAGGCACGCATTCCTTCCGGGTCGCCAAGGATAAAGCGGATGCCGTGGCTGAGCTTCATTGCCAGAGTGTCCTGCGGGAAGGCGTCCAGAACCTCTTCCATCCGGCGGATCGCCTGGCTGGGCCGGCCCGCCAGCCAGGCTTCCAGCGCATCGGCGTATTTACGCTCGCGCGGCAGGGCAGTTTCGTAATGCGCCTTGGCGTCGCGCAGGGCCGCCTGCGCGGCCGGCAGCAGCTCCCGGCGGCTCAGCATCAGCAGAGACAGTCCCTTAACCGCATGAGCCAAGGCAAAGTCAGGCGCCGATTTCAGCACGGCACCCAGGTGATCGGCAGTCGCTGCGGCGTGGGCCAGAACCCCCATCTGCACGGCATTCCAATCCCGCAGCGCCGCTGCATCGGTCAGGCTGCTGTCTTGGCCGAAAATATCATGCGTCATGGGGGTCCAATCTTTCTCAAATAAAGCGCGGGTTCGGTGTCCTGATGAAAGAGTAGTCCATCGGGTCAGTCCGGGCGAACCCCGCTCGCGGTTTGGTGAAGGCCTGTGTGTGTCTGGTTGCAAAATACGCCGGATGTGTAGGATTTCCGGGGAAATTTATGCAAGCGGAAGGGATTGCGCGCCGCGATAGCACCGCCGTTTTGGCGGTGCTTTGCCGGGAACTGTAACACTTGGCGGAAAGCCGCCGCGAATGACGGCGCCTAGCGCTGCCCAAAGGGGTCGCTGGCACCCTGGATCTCCTCCGTCGCTTCGCCGCAGACGGGGGGCGGGTGCCGGTATGTTACAGGCGTGCGGGAGAAATTCAGCGGGTTGCCCAGCAGTTTGACCGGGCCGGCCGCGCTGTCCATGCCGATGGCCATATCACGGGCCGCGACCTGATCGGTGGCAAACAGCGTCTCCAGATCCTGCACCGGTCCTGCGGGAACCTTGCGGGCCTCCATCGCGCTCAGAACCTCCTCGGTGGTGAACCGCTGCACCGAAGGGATCAGGACCCCGTTCAGCGCGTCGCGGTTCTGCAGCCGGGCCGGATTGGTGGCAAAGCGGGCATCCTCTGCCAGGCCTTCGAGCCTGAGGAATTCCATGAAGCGGCGGAACTGGCTGTCGTTTCCCACCGCCAGGATCACATGGCCGTCCGCGGTTTCATAGACGCCATAGGGCACAATGCTGGGATGCTGGTTGCCGCGGCGTTCGGGGATCTGCCCGGTGTTCAGATAGGCGGTGCCCTCGTTGATCAGCCAGGCGATCTGAGCGTCCACCAGCGCCAGGTCGATCTGCTGGCCTTCGCCGGTCTTTTCGCGGTGATGCAGGGCCGACAGGATGCCGATACAGGCATACATGCCGCACATCACATCGGCGATGCCGACGCCGGCCTTCATCGGCTGGCCCTCCGGTTCGCCGGTCAGCGACATGATGCCTCCGAACCCCTGCGCCATGATGTCATAGCCGGGTTTGTGGCTGTTGGGGCCGGTCTGGCCGTAGCCGGAGATCGAGCAGTAGATCAGGCCCGGCAGATCATCCTTGAGGCTGGCATAGTCCAGCCCGTACTTAGCCAGCCCGCCCGGTTTGAAATTCTCGATCAGGATATCCGCCTCAGCCGCCAGGCGGCGGATGGCCTGCTGGCCGTCTTTTGCAGCGATATCAATGGCAACCGAGCGTTTGTTGCGGTTGGCGGCCATGAAATAGGCGGACAGGTCGGATTGGTTGCCGTCGGCGTCAGTTGCATAGGGCGGCCCCCATTGGCGGGTGTCATCGCCGCCGGTCTTGGGGTTTTCCACCTTGATGACCGTTGCGCCCAGATCCCCTAAAAGCTGGGTGCAGGTGGGGCCTGCCAGAATACGGGACAGGTCGAGAACCTTGACGCCGTGCAACGCGCCGTGGGGGAGAAGGTCAGATCCGGCCATCATAGCCTCCGCGTTCGATCACAGCCGAGATGACGGTGAATCTGTCTGCCTGCATCGCGTCCTGCAGGGCTGCGCGCAATTCGCTGCGGTTTGTGACCGTCACGCCGTTGCCGCCAAAGGCGCGGCCTATCGCGGCAAAGTCATGCGCGGCAAAATCCACCCCGCCGTTCACAAGCTGGCGCTGGCGCTGCTTTAGCTCGATCAGCGCCAGGCTGGCATCGGCAAAGACGACAAAAATCGGCGCAACGCCCATTTCGGCTGCAGTGGAAAGCTCGCCCGCCACCATCAGGAAACCGGCGTCGCCCGAGAAGCTGACCACCGGCCGGTCCGGCTGCGCCAGCTTGCGCCCGATCGCCATCGGCACCGCGCAGCCCATGGTGCAGAGGCCTGAAGATTGGATCAGCCCGCGCGGTTCCCGGCATTGCCACATCTGGCTGAGCAGGATCCGGTGCGCACCGCTGTCGGCGGTGGCGAGGGTTTCCGGCGGCAAAATGGCGCGGCATTCGGCGATCACGCCCGCCGGGCCCCAGCTGTCGTCCTGCGGGAAGGCGTCAGCCAGGGCCGCCTTCACAGCAGCGGGGCGGCCATCCGGCCAGGTTCCGCGCGGCCCTGTGCCTTCGGAAAAGGCCTCCAGCGCCGGTGCGATGGCGGTCAGGAAGGTGAGCCCCGCCTGATGCATGTAATGCGTATTGGCCACGGGCGCGATGTCGATCACTTGCTGGGTTTTCACGTCCCAGACGTTGCGCCAGCCGGGACGCATCTCGATCGGATCATAACCGATGGAGAGCACCAGATCAGCCGCTTGCACCAATGGCAGCAGGTGTTTATCGGCCAGCGGCGACAGGCCGGCACCGCCGAGGCAAAGAGGGTGGTCTTCGGATATGATGCCCTTGGCCTTGTAGCTGGTAAGAAACGGGATCCGGTGTTTCTCCACAAAGGCGAGGAGGGCGGAGCCGGCGTTTTCCTGCACCGCGTCCAGGCCGATTACCGCGACCGGGCGTTCTGCCGCCGCCAGCCAGTCACGCGCCTGCGCCAAGGATTCGCCGCTTGGCGCTGCTGCGCTTGCAGGCGCGCGGCGGATGCCGCGGTCCCTGGCCGGCGCATCGGCGGTAGAGATCGGCACGTCGATATGCACCGGGCCGTTGCGCGATTCGGTTGCGATGGCGACCGCCTTGTCCGCAATCAGACCGGCAGATTCCGCGTCCAGGCGGAACGTGGCCTTGGTGACCGGAGCGAACACTGCGCGGTGGTCAAGCACCTGATGGGTGTAGCTGTGTTCCTCAGCCGCATCGACACAGCCGGTCAGCACCAGCATCGGCACCCGGTCCTGATGGGCGTTGGCGACAACATTGATGCCGTTCAGCGCACCGGGGCCGAGGGTGGCAACCAGAATGACCGGTGCGCCATCGGCGTGATGCACCCCTTCGCCGATGAAGCCCGCGCAGTTTTCATGCTTGGCCAGATGAAAGGTAATGCCGGCGCGTGTCAGCGCGTCCACCAGCGTCAGCACTTCTCCTCCGGGCATGCCAAAGGCATGGCGGCAGCCTGCCTCGTACAGGCGCCGGGCCAGAACGTCAGCTGCACGTGAGGATACTGTCATCTTGTCCACCCAATCCGTTGATTTGCCGCCAGATTGCCAAGGATGCGGCGGCGCGCAAGCCCTCTCACGCCAGTGTGAGAAATGCTGCGGCGGATTTCGGCGCATGTCAGGCGCCTTGAGTATTTCTGACCAGAAAGAAGCAGGGCTATTTTTCCGCTCGTTCGGCAATCCGTGCAAAACGGCGGTCGAGCTGGTCTGCGAGGGCTTTCAGCTCAGCGCCGCCCTCCTCGGTGTAGGGCGCAAAGACATGCGAGGGCAGCTTATAGGCAAGGGTTGCGCTGCCGTCTTCTTCCTCGGTCACATAGATCCGGACCGGCGCTTCGATCATTGCAGCGGTGGACAGCGCCAGGATCTTTACCGCAAAATCATTGTTGAACAGGCCGATGACCCGGTTGCCCGGAATGGTGATACCGCGGGCGGCTGCGGCTTCAGTGGGACCTGCCTGGGTTACCACCCCCATACCCTCGGCCTTGGCCGCGGCTTTGACGTCATTGATCAGCTGCCCGTAGGGTTTGGAGGTTTCATGCACTGCCCAGCCGTCGCGCGGCGCGATGTTTCCGGCTGCGGCGGCTGCGGCTGCGGCTGCAAGGATCAGCGCAGCGGTCAGGCGTTTCAAAGACATGACGGACCTCCAGGTGGTTATTCTTTGTTCTAGCGGCAAGGAGGCTGGCCGGCGGCTCACAATCGCGTGCGCCAGGCGGCGGCCGGCCCGTCAGAGCAGAAACCTGCGCGCGCCCCGGATGGCGCGCGCTCCGCTTGATAACAGGCGGGGTCCGGGTCAGGTGGCGATCTTGCCGCCGCCCTGCCGGGTCACTGCAACCACCGCCGGGCGCGGCGGCATATCCGGGTCGAAATCGGGCCAGCGGGTGGCGGGATCTTCAAAAGTCGACGCGCGCTCAAACCCCTTCAGCGCCATGGTGCCGTCGGTGCCGGGATGCTGCACCGCCAGGAACAGTGTTTCGCCGTCCGGCGTGAAATAGGGTCCGCACAGCTCAGCGCCTGCCGGGCAGCGGAAGAACAGTTTGGAATGGCCGCGCAAGTCCCCTTCGGTCTCCACCCCGTAAAGCCCGTCCGACTTGCCGGTCTTGTTCCACTTCCGCCCCTGGTCGGTGGCGACCCAGAGGCGCCCATCGGCGTCAAAGGCGCAGTTGTCGGGCGAGGCGAACCAGCCGTTCTCCGAGGTTTCCGGGTTCCATTCCGCCCCGACGGCGGCAATGTCCGGATCGCCGCATTTGACCAGGATCGACCAGCGGCCGCGGGTGGCGGCATGGTCGCCGCCGTCTTCCTTGATTTCGATGATATGGCCGAAATCCGACCTTGCCCGCGGGTTGGCAGCGTCAGTCCGGCCGGACGTGCGCCGTGAATTATTGGTCAGCATGATATAAGCGGTGCCGTCGCCGCGCGGGGCGGCATCTTCAGGGCGGTCCATCGGTGTTGCTCCCAGCGCGTCGGCGGCAAGCCGCGCGTCGATCAGAACATCCGCCTGGCTGGCAAAGCCGTTCTCAGCCGTCAGAGGCCCTTGCCCATGCACCAGCGGCAGCCAGCGGACACTGCCGTCCGGGTCAAAGCGGGCGGCGTACAGCGTGCCGTCGCGCAGCAGGTTTGAATTGGCAGCCGGGTCAGCCGAAACCACGCCCTTGGAGACATATTTGTACTGATAGTCGAACCGCGCGTCGTCGCCCATGTAGACAACCAGATGGCCGTCCTTGGAAGTGATGGTTTCAGCGCCTTCATGGCGGAAGCGTCCGAGGGCGGTGTGTTTCACCGGCGCGGCCTCCGGGTTGCGCGGATCAACTTCAACAACCCAGCCGAAACGGTTGGCCTCATTGGGTTCCTTGTCGATGTTGAAGCGGTCGTAATACTTGCCCCAGGCGTACCAGCGGCCCGGCACGCCATAGCGGTTCATCCTGGCCGCTTCGGGCTGATCCGACAGGTCCGGCTTGCCGCCGGCGTCCAGCCTGTCCGTCCAGAAATAGCCGTGGAAGTTTTCCTCGGCCATCAGCCAGGTGCCCCAGGGGGTCATGCCGCCGGCGCAGTTGTTTAGGGTGCCGATGACCTGTGTGCCGCTTGGGTCTGCGCTGGTCTGCATCCGGGGATGTCCGGCAGCGGGACCGTCCATTCGCATCACCGTGTCCAGCGGCGTGATCCGGCGGTTCATTTTGCCATCCCGGACCACGGCCCATTTGCCATCATCTATGCGGGCAATCTCGACCACTGAGCCGCCGTGCGCGGCCATTTCGATATCCACCAGCGCCTGGGTCATGCCGGCGAACTCCGCCTTGTCCTGGCGGCCGAGGCCCGGGAACATGACCTCTTCATTGGTGTATTCGTGGTTCACGCAGAGCAGGCCGCGGGAGCCTTCGGCGTTCAGGGGTAGAAAGCCGGCATAGTCGTTGTTGTAACCGAACTGCTGCAGCTGGGCCGCGGCCGATTGGTTCATCACGTCGAAATCCGGTGCGTCCGCAGTGATCGGGTCGCCCCAGCGCAGCAGGACATCGGCGTCATAACCCCTGGCAACGTGGTGGGTTTCGTCGTTGCCCCAGGCCAGCTCATCAAAGGCATAGCGGCTGTTTGCTGCGGTGCCGGTCGCAGCAGCCTGGCGCGGTGCGGAGAGAGCGGCGGCGCCGAACAGGGCGGTGGTGGCGGAGACCCCCAGCAGGCCTTGCAGCATGTCCCGGCGGCCATAGCGGCTGGCGATCACGTCGCCGATGGTACGTTTCAGGTTCGGATTGGCCGGAATATCATCAAAGGTTTCAAAGGCTTCACCCTTGTTGCCGGTCTGCGGGTCGTCAATGATCTGCTTGCGGTCCATAGCGGGCTCCAAAAAATCACATTAATCGTGCCGGCTGACCGGCGGAGCCAAGACGGACCGGGATCATCATGGGCATGCGTGTAACAGCGGCATACAGGTTAACTCGGATTAGCCAGACTGTCACATGCGCCGGAGCGGCCTGCAATTGCCTGCCTGTCCCCGCGGGGACAGCGGGTTATTCTGCCGGGCGGAAGCCTTCGATCAGCTGGCGCAGCCCGATGGCAGCGCCGGCAAAGATCGCCAGCATGGTGACGGGCGCCGAAACCGCCAGGAGGGAGAACGCGCTGAGCCCCTGGCCCACAGTGCAGCCCATTGCGGTCACCGCGCCCGCACCCATGATCGCAGCACCGATGATCTGGCGGCGCAGCTCGCGCGGATCCTCGCAGGCCTCCCAGCGGAAATGCCCCTTGATCAGCGAGCCGAGGAAGGCGCCGGTCCAGACCCCGGCGATGGAGCCGACGGCAAAGGACAACGGGCGCAAGCCGCCGGTCATGGTCCAGAGGATGGTTTCGCCCAAGGGGGCGGAGAAGGAGTGGGAGACCACCGGCAGAGCGTCGAACCCTTCGGCATTGACATAAGTTGTGCCCGCCCAGCCGGAGGTGACTGCCAGCCCGACTGCAGCAGACCAGAACAGCGCCTGTCTGTCGGCGCGCAGTTCGGCATTGGCGAGGGAGGCCAGCAGGATCAACAGGCCGGCACCCGTCCCGATCGCCGCAACCGGCAGGCCGCTCCAGGCGGCGGCGTAATGCGCCAGTCCCGGCGGGATCTCGGTGGTCACGTCCTGCTGCGCGAAGAACTGGTTGCGCAGGGGGGCGAGGGGGCCGGCCAGAACAACATAGGTGGAGACGCCCATTACCAGCACGATCACAAAGCTGCGCAGATCGCCGCCGCCCAGCCGGGCGATGGCGCCGTAGCCGCAGTTGCCGCTGAGAGCCATGCCATAGCCGAACATCAGCCCGCCAAGGATCGACGCGGCGGGCATCCAGCGGATCGAGAGGTAAAAGGACTGTCCGGCATCAATCAGATCCAGTCCGATCAGGGCAAAGCTTGAAGTGACTGAAACACCGATGGCCACACCCCACATCCGCATCCGCAGAGAGGAGCCGCCGTACAGCAGGTCTTCGATTGCACCCAGGGTGCAGAAGCGTCCCAGCCGCGCGGCAAGACCCAGCAGCACACCGCCCAGCAGCCCGATGCAGGCGGCCAGCTGGTGTTCTGTCAGGAGATCAAACATACGGGGATTTCAATCAGGCCTCAGCTTCCGTCTTTGCAGAACAGGTCATAGACCACTTCCAGCATGCGGCGGGGTTTGTCGTCGGCGAGGCGGTAGAAGATCGCCTTGCCCTCCCTGCGGGGAATGACCAGGCCTTCGAGACGCAGACGGGAGAGTTGCTGGGAGACAGCGGCCTGGCGGGCCGACAACAGCTCTTCCAGTTCGGTCACCGATTTTTCGCCGGAGACCAGGTGGCACAGGATCATCAGCCGCCCTTCATGGCTGATCGCCTTGAGGAAGTTGGAGGCCTTGGTGGCGTTGTCCACCATCCTGTCCATTTCTTCCGGATCCATATCGGCGGAAAACTTCGGTAGTGCCATCTGTTGCCTCCTGAGCGGCGCGCGGGCGCCGCACTCCCCTTCTTGCCCCCGTACGGGCGGTCAGCTGCCGTCTTGAGTGTTCGTATTTTCAACAAACCCTGTATGGGCGGTTAGCAAATCTGTCAGCAAAGGCCAAAAGAATTCTTCGCCCGGATAGCCTTCGAGCCGGGCCAGTTCGCGGCCGTCCTCGACGATCAGAAAGGTCGGTGTGAACAAGACCCGGCGGGCAACCTGCAGATCATCGGGCAGGGTGCGCAGGTCGACCCGGCGCAGGGGAGCGAATCCGCCCTCGGCCGTTTTCGGGTAGACCGGGGCGATTTCTTCGTTCCAGCGGGCGCACCATTCGCAGCCGGGCTGTTCCACCATCACCAGCTCTGCCGCCCAGACAGGCAGGGACAAGCAGACCGCCGCTGAAGCTGCGGCCAGTTGCCTAAGGTGGCGCATACGTGTCATTCCATCTGTTGACGGTTGCTATTGAAACAACATAATTCGAATATGTGAATGATACAAGCCGCCCCCGGATACCATTGCTGCGGGGCGAGCGGGGGATGTGATGCTGGAAATAACCCTGTTTGGCGCCATGATCGCAGGTTTGCTGAGCTTTTTCACCCCCTGCATTCTGCCGATGGTGCCGTTCTACCTGTCCTATATGGGCGGGCTGTCGATGGCCGAGCTGCGCGGCGACGGTGCGATTGCTGCCGGGGCGCAGCGGCGGCTGCTGGTCTCGGCCTGCTGCTTTGCCGCCGGGGTCACCACCGTGTTCATGCTGATGGGCATGGGGGCCACCGCGCTGGGGCAGCTGTTCGGCCAATACCTTGAAATTCTGTCTTATGGCGCGGCGGCGCTGCTGTTGCTGTTCGGGCTGCATTTTCTGGGCGTGGTGAAGATCCCGCTGCTGTACCGCGAGGCGCGGATGGAAAGTACTGCGGAGCCCTCCAGCATGCTGGGTGCCTATCTGATGGGGCTGGCATTCGGCTTTGGCTGGACGCCCTGCGTGGGGCCGGCGCTGGCCTCGATCCTGATGATTGCTTCCGGCATGGGGGATATCTGGCGCGGCGGGCTGCTGCTGCTGGTTTACGGGCTGGGGATGACCGCGCCCTTTGTGGCGGCGGCGCTGTTTGCTCGGCCCTTTTTGGCCTGGGTGGCGCGGCACCGGGCAGCCTTTGCCTGGGTGGAGAAGGGCATGGGCATTATGCTGGTGCTGTTTGCGGTGCTGATCGCCACTGGCGGGGTACGGCTGATTGCCGATGCGATGATCCGCTGGATGCCGGGTTTCAGTACAATCGGCTAACTGAGGTATGGGAGGCAACATGCTGAGAAATATTGCGAAAGTGTTAATGGCGGTAGTTCTATCCACGCCCTTGGCAGTGGGAGTCGCGGCGGCGGAGCTGGGCGATGACGGTCTGCACAAGACGTCTTGGATGCGGGACACCTTCAAGGATCTGCGCGAGGACCTGGAAGAAGCCAATGGCGAGGGCAAGCGGCTGGCGCTGATCTTTGAACAGCGCGGCTGCATCTATTGCACCAAGATGCATGAGGAGACTTTTCCGCGCCCCGAGGTCAGCCAGTACATCGCAGAGAACTTCTTTGTCGTGCAACTGAACCTGCACGGCGATATCGAGGTCACCGATTTCGACGGCGAGGTGCTGCCGGAAAAAGAGATGGCGCGAAAATGGGGACTGCTGTTCACACCGACGATTCTGTTCCTGCCGGAAGCGGTGGCGGACGATGCCACGGCGCCCGAGGCGGCGGTGGCGGTGATGCCGGGCGCTTTTGGCGCGGGGACCACGCTGGACATGTTTACATGGGTCAATGAAAAGCGCTATGCGGCTGATAGCGGTGAAGATTTCCAGCGTTATCACGCGCGACGGATTCGCGAGCGCAATAATGGATCTGCAGATTAGGGGCCCGGCGCATAATCCGCAAAAATTCATAATACTGAATTTGTTGTTGCGTGCAGGGCCGGCGGTGCCCTACGGTATGCAGCAGCTAAGCAAGCCGCCCGGTGAAAGCGGCAGCCGATGGGAGGACACATGAAGCTTACATCTCTGACACTGGCGCTGAGCCTGGCCGGGAGTGCGGTCTGGGCCGGGGAGGTTGCTCCGAAAGCGGTGCAGTACGGCGAGGATGGCGAAGTGGCCGCGTCGCTGACGGGGGTTGCGGGCGATGCCGTCAATGGCGCGCTGGTGGCCGGCACCAAATCCAAGGGTAACTGCGTGGCCTGCCACCAGCTGACAGCGCTGGCGGATGTGCCGTTCCATGGCGAGATCGGCCCGTCGCTGGATGGCGCCGGCGACCGCTGGACCGAAGAAGAGCTGCGCGGGCTGGTGGCTAATGCCAAGATGACATTCGAGGGCACCATGATGCCGGCCTTTTACAAGGTCGATGGCTTCATCCGCCCGGGCGACGCCTATACCGGCGAAGCCGGAACCGAGCCGCTGCCGCCGATCCTGACGGCGCAGGAGATTGAGGATGTGGTCGCGTTCCTTGCGACTCTGAAAGAAGAGTAAGGCGCGGGCGGGGCCTTGTGCGCTTCGCAGCCTTCAGAGAATTCAAAGGAGAGATATGATGGAGTTCTCACGCCGTGAGACCCTGGCGATGGGCCTGGGCGCTGCGATGGTGACCGTGCTGCCGTTCCGTGCGAACGCGGCGGCGGACGACCGGATTGCCGCCTTTACCGGCGGTGCGGATGTCGCCGAGGGCGGCGTCACCCTGACCGCGCCGGAAATTGCTGAAAACGGCAACACCGTTCCGGTGTCCGTGGCTGCCGAAGGCGCTTCCGCGATCCTGGTGCTGGCCACCGGCAACCCGGAACCGGGCGTTGCGACCTTCAACTTTGGGCCCGGTGCGGCGCAGCAGGCGGCCTCGACCCGGATCCGTCTGGCAGGCACCCAGGACGTGGTTGCGGTTGCCAAGCTGGCTGATGGCTCCTTTGTCAAGGCCAGCGCCACCGTCAAAGTGACCATCGGCGGCTGCGGCGGCTGAGGCTGTCCGCTCCCTGAACCGAATTCTTAAGGAGAATTAAAGACATGGCATCCGGTGTTAAACCCCGCGTCAAGGTCCCGAAGTCTGCTGCCGCCGGTGAGGCGGTCACCATCAAGACCCTGATCAGCCACAAGATGGAAAGCGGTCAGCGCAAGGATAAGGAAGGCAACCTGATCCCGCGCTCGATCATCAACCGCTTCACCTGCGAATTCAACGGCGAGACGGTTGTCGATGTGGCGATGGAGCCTGCGATTTCCACCAACCCGTATTTCGAATTCGACGCTGCCGTCCCGGAAGCCGGTGAGTTTGTCTTCACCTGGTATGACGACGACGGGTCGGTCTACGACACCAAGAAGAAAATCGCCATCGGCTGATCCGTTCCGGATCTTCAGGCACGCGCCTTGTCCGGTTTGAACCGGGCAGGGCAGGCACCCAAGGGAGGACAGGGAATGAACAAACAGGCAATTACAGCCATTGCCGCTGTGCTGGCACTGCCGATGGCCGCCGCAGCAGGGCCCGATGACGACACGCTGGTGATCAACGAGGACATTGAGATGGTCACCAAGACCGCCGCGCCCGCCCATGTGGCGGATGTGCTGGACGAGGTGATGTCGGGCTGGCACTTCCGCAAGGATGAAACCCAGGCCCTGCAGATGGATGATTTCGAGAACCCGGCGATGATATTTGTCGATCAGGCGATCGACACTTGGAACACCGCCGAAGGCTCCGAAGGCAAATCCTGTGCGTCCTGCCACGATGATGTGGAGGAAAGCATGGCCGGTGTGCGCGCGGTCTATCCCAAATGGAACGAGACCGCAGGCGAGGTCCGCACCCTGAACATGCAGATCAACGACTGCCGCGAAAACCAGATGGGCGCCGAGAAGTGGAAGTATTCCGGTGGCAAGATGGCCGCGATGGAGGCGCTGATCTCGGTCCAGTCGCGCGGCATGCCGGTGAATGTAGCCATCGACGGCCCGGCCCAGTCCACCTGGGAGAAGGGCAAAGAGATGTATTACACCCGCACCGGCCAGCTGGAGCTGTCCTGCGCGAACTGCCATGAAGACAATTATGGCAACATGATCCGCGCCGACCATCTGAGCCAGGGCCAGATCAATGGCTTCCCGGTGTACCGGCTGAAGAACACCAAGCTGAACACGGCGCACGCGCGGTTCAAGGGCTGCATCCGTGACACCCGCGCTGAAACCTACAAGCCCGGCTCGGCTGAGTTTGTGGCGCTGGAGCTTTATGTTGCCTCGCGCGGCAACGGGCTGTCGGTCGAAGCACCTTCCGTCCGCAACTGAACTTTGCGCCCCGCGCCTGGATGCAGGTGCGGGGCGTCTCTCTTTACAAACATTCATTTGCGCGAATGTATCGCGTGAGCATACAGGATACCGGTACTCATGATCTCGCGCCGCGATTTTCTGCAGGTTTCGATGGCCGCCTCGGCCATGGTGGGGGCTTCCGGCTTTGGCAATTGGGCGCGGCTGGCCGCGCAGCAGTCGCTGACCCAGGACCAGCTTCTGGAGTTTGACAGTTTTGGCAACATCAGCCTGATCCATGTGACCGATATTCACGGCCAACTGAAGCCGATCCATTTCCGCGAACCCTCGGTCAATCTGGGCGTCGGCGCGAATAAGGGCCATGTGCCGCATATCACCGGCGCCGATTTCCGCCGCGCCTATGGTATCGCCGATGGCAGTCCCTCGGCCTATGCGCTGACCTATGATGATTTCTCTTCGCTCGCCAAGGCCTATGGACGTGTCGGCGGGCTGGACCGGGTGGCAACGGTGATCAACGCCATCCGATCCGACCGCCCAGATGCGCTGCTGTTTGACGGGGGCGACACCTGGCACGGCTCCTACACCTGCCATCACACTCAGGGCCAGGACATGGTCAACGTGATGAACGCGCTGAAACCGGATGCGATGACCTTTCACTGGGAGTTCACGCTGGGCAGCGAGCGGGTGAATGAGATTGTCGAGGGGCTGCCCTTTGCTGCGCTTGGCCAGAATATCTTTGACGCCGAATGGGACGAGCCGGCCGAGCTGTTCAAACCATACAAGTTCTTTGAGCGCGGCGGTGCCAAGGTGGCGGTGATCGGTCAGGCCTTCCCCTATATGCCGATTGCCAACCCGGGCTGGATGTTCCCGGAATATTCATTCGGCATCCGCGACGAGAATATGCAAGCCATGGTGGATGAGGTCCGCGCAGCGGGCGCCGATCTGGTGGTGGTCCTCAGCCACAACGGATTTGACGTTGACAAGAAGATGGCGGGCAAAGTGCAGGGCATTGACGTGATCCTGTCGGGCCACACCCATGACGCGCTGCCGGAACCGGTGCTGGTGGGCCAGACCCATATCATTGCCTCCGGCTCGAACGGCAAGTTTGTCTCCCGCGTTGATCTGGACGTGCGCGACGGCCGGCTGATGGGGCTGCGGCACAAGCTGATCCCGGTGTTCTCGGATGTGATCGCGCCCGATCCTGCCATCGCGCAGCTGATCGAGGCAGAGCGTGCGCCGTTCAAGGACCGGCTGACAGAGGTCATCGGCCAGACCGACTCGCTGCTGTACCGGCGCGGCAATTTCAACGGCACCTGGGACGATCTGATCTGCGACGCGCTGCTGAGCGAGCGGGAGGCGGATATCGCCATGTCGCCCGGCGTGCGCTGGGGGCCGTCGCTGGTGCCCGGCGACGACATCACGCGAGAGGATATCTGGAACGTCACCTCGATGTCCTACGGCGAGGCCTATCGCTCGGAGATGACCGGCGAGTTCATCAAGGTGATCCTGGAGGATGTGGCCGACAACATCTTCAACCCGGACCCCTATTATCAGCAGGGCGGCGACATGGTGCGGATCGGCGGCATGGGCTACCGGATCGACATCACCAAGCCGCAGGGCGAGCGGATCACGGATATGACCCTGCTGAAGAGCGGCGAGGCGATTGATCCGGCGAAATCTTACGTGGTGGCCGGCTGGGCCAGCGTGAATGAGGGCACCGAAGGACCGATGATCTGGGATGTGGTCGAGGATCACATCCGCAAGCTGGGCACTGTGAGCCTGAACCCGAATACCTCTGTCCAGGTGGCCGGCGCTTAACAGCGCCCGCCCCGGCAGGGGATACGACAAAAAAATTTGCGCAGTTGAATTCACGAAAGTGAATTTTTCTATGTAAGGAGGGAATGAGAAAAATGAGTGATGACGCCAAGAGGCTGGCGCCCTCGCGCCGCCAGTTCCTGACCGGGGCGGCGGTGGCCGGGGCCGGGGCGGTGGCTGCCGGTGCCGCCAAAGCCGCCGCGCCTGATCCGTTGATTACCGAAGTGCAGGACTGGGCCAGCGGCTTGGGCGAGGGGGTGGATGCCACGCCCTATGGACTGCCGATCCAGTTTGAATCCGATGTGGTGCGCCGCAATGTTGAATGGCTGACGGCGGATACCATCAGCTCGATCAATTTCACCCCTATCCACGCGCTGGACGGGACGATCACACCGCAGGGCTGTGCGTTTGAGCGGCATCATTCGGGTGCCATCGAACTGCGCAAGGAAGACTACCGGCTGATGATCAACGGGCTGGTGGATTCGCCGCTGGTGTTCACCTATGCGGATCTGGAGCGCTTCCCGCGGCAGAACCGCGTCTACTTCTGCGAGTGCGCGGCGAACTCCGGCATGGAATGGGCCGGGGCGCAGCTGAACGGGGCACAATTCACCCATGGCATGATCCACAACATGGAATATTCCGGTGTGTCATTGCGGACCCTGCTGGAAGAGGCTGGCGTCAGCCCCGAGGGCAAGTGGGTCTATGTGGAAGGCGCGGATGCGTCCTCGAACGGGCGCTCTATCCCGCTGGACAAGGCGATGGACGATGTGCTGGTTGCCTTCAAGGCCAATGGCGAGGCGCTGCGCAAGGAGCATGGCTATCCGGTGCGGCTGGTGGTGCCGGGCTGGGAAGGCAACATGTGGATCAAGTGGCTGCGCCGGATCGAGGTGATGGACCAGCCGGTAGAGAGCCGCGAGGAAACCGCGAAATACACCGACACGCTGGCCGATGGCGTCAGCCGAAAATGGACCTGGGAGATGGATGCCAAGTCCGTCATCACCAGCCCCAGCCCGCAGGCGCCCATTACGCACGGGAAAGGGCCGCTGGTCATTACGGGGCTGGCCTGGTCGGGCCGCGGTGCAATTACCGGCGTGGATGTGTCGCTGGACGGCGGTAAGAACTGGCAGGCGGCGCGGCTGGCGGCCCCCGGAACGGATAAGGCGCTGACCCGGTTCTATCTGGACATCAACTGGGACGGGTCGGAGATGCTGCTGCAGAGCCGGGCCAGAGATTCCTCAGGCTATGTGCAGCCGACCAAGGCGCAGCTGCGCGCCGTGCGTGGGCTGAATTCGATCTATCACAACAACGCCATCCAGACCTGGTGGGTCACGGCAAACGGGGAGGCGGAAAATGTCGAGGTTTCCTGAGGCGGTGACGCTAACCACTAAGGGCAGCTCCCGAGGCCGGGGGGGCGCACAAGCACCTTCCCGCGGGGAGGGGCGGGCGTTGCCCGGCCTCGTGGCCAGGCGGAGCATTATTGCCGCGGGTGCATTTGCATTGGCTGCGGTTTCACCTGCTGTGGCAGAGAAATACGGCCTTGGCCGCCCGGCACTGCCGGAGGAAGTTGCGGCCTGGGATCTGGACGTGGCCCCGGACGGTACCGGCCTGCCTGCAGGTTCGGGTGATGTGTTCGCCGGCGAAGAGGTTTTTGCCGAAAAATGCGCGGTCTGTCACGGCGACTTTGCCGAAGGGGTCGGCAACTGGCCCAAGCTGGCAGGCGGGCAGGGCACGCTGGACCATGACGACCCGCTGAAGACGGTGGGCAGCTATTGGCCGTATCTGTCGACCACCTGGGACTATGTGAACCGGTCGATGCCGTTCGGAAACGCGCAGTCGCTGAGTGCGGATGAGGTCTATGCCATCACCGCCTATATCCTCTATTCCAATGATCTGGTGGATGAGGAGTTCGTGCTGTCGAATGAAACCTTCATGGATGTCGAACTGCCGAATGCCGATGGGTTCATTCTGGATGACCGGCTGGAGGCGGAAAAGCATTTCTGGAACCCGGAACCCTGCATGGCAGACTGCAAGGACAGTGTCGAGATCACCATGCGCGCCCTGGTGCTGGATGTGACGCCGGAGGAGGACAGCACCGGAGCACCTGCAGAAACTGCGCCGCCGGATGAGAGCGCCGCGGAGCAGGTGTTTGACGAAACTGTTGAAACCACTGCGGTTCCGGACCCGGAACTGGTCGCAAAAGGCGAAAAGGCCTTCAAGAAGTGCAAAGCCTGCCATCAGGTCGGGGACAATGCCAAGTCGAAGACAGGGCCCATTCTGAACGGTATCGTCGGCGCCCCTGCAGGCCATGCGGAGGGGTTCCGCTATTCCAAGGCGATGAAAACCGCAGCTGAGGGCGGGCTGGTCTGGGACGAGGCTGAACTGGCGGCCTTTCTGGCCAAGCCCAGAAAATACATGAAGGGCACCAAGATGTCCTTCGCGGGTCTGAAAAAGGACAGCGATATCGAAGCCGTGATCGCCTATCTGCAGTCCTATTCGCAGTAGAATCTGACGGCCTGCACACTGACAGGGGGCGCCGCTGGCGCCCTTTTTTCTTGCGGGGCCGGCAGCCGGGGCGGCCGATCCGCCCGTCAGCTCCAGCCCTTGCGGAAGAAATGCGGCGAGGCGCCGAACTTGCGCTTGAACTGGCGGGAGAAATGCGTGGCTGAGTTGAAACCCGAAGCGAGCGCGATTTCGGTGACGCTCATCGAGGTTTCGTTCATCAGCGCAAAAGCGTGGCTGAGCCGCATGTCGAAGTAGACATGCATTGGGCTTTGGTTGAGATAGCGCGAGAACAGCCGTTCCAGCTGGCGGCGGGAAATGTCGAGCCGGTCGCAGAGTTCGCCGATCGACAGCGGTTCCTCGATTGATTCCTGCATCAGTTGCAGCGCGTTCAGCAGCCGCTGGTTGCGGCTGCCGATGGCCACCGCATAGTTGGATTTCTGCGGTGCGGCCTGACCGCCCGAGCGCACGTGCAGGCACATGTCGGCGACGATGATCGCGAGCTGCTTGCCGTGGCGTTCCTCGATCAGGTGCAGCATCATGTCGGTCGCAGCATTGCCGCCGCCGCAGGTCATCAGCGGGCCGGAGATCTCGAAAATGTTGGGGGAGGGCTCCAGGTTCGGGTAGCTCTCCAGAAAGCCCGGCTGGTTTTCCCAATGAAGGGTGAATTTGTGGTTCTTGATCAGCCCGGACTGGGCCAGCGCAAAGGCGCCGGTGCAGATGCCGCCGATGGAGCGGCCAAAGCGGCTTTCGCGGCGCAGCCAGTTCAGGGTGACCTCGCTGGCTGCGTTATGCGGCTCCACGCCGGCGCAGACAAAGCCCAGCGAATCCGAGGGCAGGGGCTGAAGCGGCGTGTCCGGTGTGATCACCATGCCGTTGGAGCAATGCAGCGGCTGGCCGTCTTCGGTCATGATGTACCAGCGGTAGAGCCGGGTGCCGGTCACCTGATTGGCAATGCGCAAAGGTTCGATGGCGGCGGCCACGGGCAGCATCGTCGCTTTCGGCAGCAGCAGGAAGTAAAAGTCCTGCGGTTCGCCTTCGAAGGGAACGGCGAGATTGGCGGCGGCGCCTTTCTGAACGAAACTGTCATCGGCCATGGCGGAACCCCAGCGTGGCACCCGGGATTTGGCCCCCCGGGTGGAATTCGGACTTGAGTTTGTTTCCTAAGGCCCTGCCGCGCGCCGCAGCCCAAGAATAGCGACAGCGTTCCAACGGATTGCGACACAGTATGCAGCTTTGCGGCAACGTAAAATGGCTGCCGCCCCTTGCAGGTCAAAAGTGGCGATACTAAGACTCGGGTAACACAAGGTCGGGTATGGTGCCGGACATAAGCAACGCAGGCAGGTCGAAATGATTGATCCCAGAGAAACATACATGAATACCCTGGTCCCGATGGTGGTGGAGCAGACCAGCCGGGGCGAGCGGGCCTATGACATTTTTTCCCGCCTGCTGAAGGAGCGGATCATCTTCCTGAACGGTCCGGTGCATGACGGGATGAGCTCGCTGATCGTGGCGCAGCTGCTGCATCTTGAGGCGGAAAATCCGTCCAAGGAAATCTCGATGTACATCAATTCGCCCGGCGGCGTTGTGACCTCGGGCCTGTCGATTTATGACACCATGCAGTACATCAAGCCCAAGGTTTCGACCCTGGTGATTGGCCAGGCGGCTTCGATGGGATCGCTGCTGCTGACTGCTGGCGAAAAAGGCATGCGTTTCTCGCTGCCGAATTCCCGCGTGATGGTGCACCAGCCCTCTGGCGGGTTCCAGGGCCAGGCGACCGATATCATGATCCACGCCGAGGAAACTCTGAAGCTGAAGAAGCGGTTGAACGAGATCTACGTCAAGCACACCGGCCAGGAATACGACAAGATCGTCGAGGCGCTGGAGCGGGACAATTTCATGTCTCCGGAAGAAGCCAAGGAGTTCGGCCTGATCGATGAGATTGTGGAAAACCGCGCTAAAGGCGACGAAGGGCAGGCGTAAGGCCTGCGGATGTGAACAGCCGTGTGCCCCGTGTTTGGTGTGGGGCGCACTTTCACATTGTGGCGGCCTAAGCACTCGCTTAAGCTGGCAGAAAGTTGAGAAGCCCCGCGGTGCGGGAGCAGCGGACCGGGCGGACTGAAAGGTAGACCATGGCGACGAATTCAGGCGGCGACAGCAAAAACACCCTCTATTGCAGCTTCTGCGGCAAGAGCCAGCATGAAGTGCGCAAGCTGATCGCAGGCCCCACCGTGTTCATTTGCGATGAATGCGTCGAACTGTGCATGGATATCATCCGTGAAGAAACCAAGGCTTCCGGGCTGAAGGCCACCGATGGTGTGCCTACGCCCAAGGACATCTGCCAGGTTCTGGATGACTATGTGATCGGCCAGGCCACAGCCAAACGGGTGCTGTCGGTTGCGGTGCACAATCATTACAAACGTCTGAACCACGCGCAAAAGGCCGGGTCGGACATTGAGTTGGCGAAATCGAATATCCTGCTGATCGGCCCCACCGGCTGCGGCAAGACCTTGCTGGCGCAGACGCTGGCGCGGATCCTGGATGTGCCGTTCACCATGGCGGATGCCACCACGCTGACCGAAGCCGGCTATGTGGGCGAGGATGTCGAGAACATCATCCTGAAGCTGCTGCAATCGTCGGAATACAATGTCGAGCGCGCGCAGCGCGGCATCGTCTATATCGACGAGGTCGATAAGATCACCCGCAAGTCGGAAAACCCCTCGATCACCCGCGACGTGTCGGGCGAGGGCGTGCAGCAGGCGCTGCTGAAACTGATGGAAGGCACTGTGGCCAGCGTACCGCCGCAGGGCGGGCGCAAGCATCCGCAGCAGGAATTCCTGCAGGTGGATACCACCAATATCCTGTTCATCTGCGGCGGTGCATTTGCCGGGCTGGACAAGATCATCTCGGCCCGCGGCAAAGGGTCGGCAATGGGCTTTGGCGCGGACGTGCGCGACAATGACGACCGCGGCGTCGGCGAGGTGTTCCAGGAACTGGAACCAGAAGATCTGCTGAAATTCGGCCTGATCCCGGAATTTGTCGGCCGTCTGCCGGTGCTGGCAACCCTGGAAGACCTGGACGAGGACGCGCTGGTCATCATCCTGACCCAGCCCAAGAACGCCCTGGTCAAGCAGTATCAGCGTCTGTTCGAGCTGGAAGACACCGAGCTGGACTTTACCGAAGAGGCGCTGAGCGCGATTGCCCGCAAGGCGATCGAGCGTAAGACCGGTGCCCGTGGGCTGCGGTCGATCATGGAGGATATCCTGCTGGATACCATGTTCGATCTGCCGGGCATGGACAGCGTGACCAAGGTGGTTGTGAACGAAGAGGCCGTGACCTCCGACGCGCAGCCGCTGATGATCCACGCGGATGCCGAGAAAGAGCCGGCTTCGGCAGGGTGAATGCACAGGATCCAAGGCAAACGGCGCGGTCCTACCCGCGCCGTTTGCTTTTGGAGCCGGGATGTATGGGGGCGCTGGCCCCGCAGCGGCAGACCGCTGAATCCCGAGGATATTTCAGACAACAAGATGGAGCAGGACAGTGATCAAACGGATTTCGTCTGGCGGAGAATTTGAGGCTAAAATCGGCTACTGCCGCGCTGTTGTGGCTGGCGGGTTTGTGCATGTGGCGGGCACTGTCGGCCAGGGCGATGATGCGGCAGCACAGTGCCGGTCGGCGCTGGACACCATTGGCGCAGCCCTGGAAAAGGCAGGCGCAAGCTTCGCGGATGTGGTGCGGGTGAACTATTACCTGCCGGATGCAGCGGAGTTCGAATCTTGCTGGCCGGTCCTGGCAGAAACCTTTGGAGCCAATCCGCCCGCGGCAACAATGATCGAGTGCAACCTGATTGATCCGAAGTTCCGGATCGAAATCGAGGTGACGGCGCTGGCATCGGCGGAAAGCTGATCCTGCAAGGCGTCTCTAAACCCGCTTGAAGCTAAACTTCCATTTCCCGCCGGGGTTCTTTCGGAGACGGCGCAAGCCACTGGACCTTTGCGGGAAATTGGGCCATATCAGAGACGGAAAAATCCGGAGGCACCGATGGGAATCCTGAACACTCTTCTGAGCGCTGTGACCTGGTGGAACGGATCCACCCTGAACACCCGGATATTCACCGCCCGCAAAGGCATCAAGGTGGGCGAAGATGATCAGGGCAATGTGTTCTACCGCAACGCCGATGACAGCAAGCGCTGGGTGATGTTCAACGGTGAAGTCGAAGCCTCGCGGGTGAGCCCGGACTGGCACGGCTGGCTGCACCGCACCTTTGACGATTTGCCGAGCGAGAAGCCCTTGAATCACAAGCCCTGGGAAAAACCGCATCAGGAAAACCTGACCGGCACTATGATGGCCTATGCGCCGGCGGGGTCGATCCGCGCAGGCGGGGAACCCAAGGAGCGCCGCGACTATGAGGCCTGGGTGCCCGAGTAAAACATCTGCCAGAAGGCTGATTTCATGTCCCACAATCCTACCGAAGTTTTTGCCGGCGGCGTCGTGCTGGCTGCTGCTGTCGCCTTTGCCGTCTATGCCGGCCAGGCAGCCGGTCTGTCGCGCGGCGGTTCGACCTATGATTTGAAGGCCTCTTTCCGGTCGCTGGAAGGGGTCAGTGTCGGCACCGATGTGCGGCTGGCCGGGGTCAAGATCGGAACCGTGACCGGCGTCGGCCTGAACCCGGAAACCTTCCGCGCGGATACCATGTTCTCTGTCAAAGAAGGCATCGAAATCCCCGATGACAGCGCGGTTGTGATCTCCTCCGAAGGGTTGCTGGGCGGAAACTTTGTTGAGATTATGCCCGGCGGCTCGCCTTTTGCCTTTGAAGCGGGCGATGAGATCGAAGATACTCAGGGTGCGGTCAGCCTGATTTCCCTGCTGGTCAAGTTTGTTGCCGGCGGCGGCGAGGGCGGTTCTTGATGCGCTTCGCCGCGGCAGCAGTGGCCTGCGCGCTGGCCATGCCGGCCTGGGGCCAGGAGCGGTCGGCGGCGCAGGGCAGCGCCGCGGTTCTGAGAGCGCTGGACAAGGTCAACGGCCACACCATGGATGCGGAAGTGGCGATCGGAGCCAGTTCGGAAATGTTCGGCCTGATGGTGACCGTGTCGGACTGCCGTTTCCCCAAGGAGAACCCGACGGGGGATGCCTTTGCCTTTCTGACTGTGCGGGACCCCGGCGATGGGGCCACGCATTTCCAGGGCTGGATGGTGGCGTCCAGCCCGGCCCTGAACGCGCTGGATCACAACCGCTACGATGTCTGGGTCATGCGCTGCAGCAGCAGCTGAGGCCCGGGCACAGCCGGCCGGGTGAAATCGGCATCCGTTTTCAGGGCCTCGCGCAATAGGGCCTGGTAGCGCGCACGGGTAACCTCGATCCCGCCAAGCGATGCAAGGTGCGGGGTCAGGAATTGCGTGTCGCACAGCCTGTAGCCCGCCTGCACCAGCCTGTCCGTCAGATAGGCCAATGCCACTTTGGAAGCATCCCGGCGGCGTGAGAACATGCTTTCGCCGAAAAAAGCGCCGCCCAGCGAGACACCATAGGTGCCGCCGGCCAGAACACCGTCCTGCCAGACCTCCAGAGAATGCGCGTTGCCCATCAGGTGCAGGTCCAGATAGCGATCGCGGATTTCCCCGTTGATCCAGGTTTCGGCCCGGTCGGCGCAGCCGTCCACGACAGCGCCGAAATCCCGGTTCACGGTGACCTCAAAGCCGCCGTTGCGGATGCGTTTGGCCAGTGAGCGGGAAATGCGGAACCCGTTCAGAGGCAGGATGCCACGCCGCTTGGGATCGACCCAGAACACTTCGGGGTCGTCGCGGTGTTCGGCCATCGGGAAAACACCGGCAGAATAGGCGTGCAGTAAAAGATCCGCGGTCAGGCTCATGGTGAAAGGCAGTATACCGGAAAAATGCGGGAAAATGTAAAACGGGGCGCAGCCAATGGCGCGCCCCGCTGAATTTATCCCGGCTGGTTATCTTCCAGCCAGCGTTCCAGCCAGTGGATGCCGTAGTCGCCGGTGTGGATATCCTGTTCCTGCAGCAACGCGTGGAACAGCGGCACGGTGGTGTCGATCCCGTCGATGATCAGCTCGCCCAAGGCGCGGTTCAGGCGCGCCAGCGCCTCGGTCCGGTCGCGGCCATGCACGATCAGCTTGCCGATCAGCGAGTCGTAGTAGGGTGGAATCGAATAGCCGTCATAAAGCGCCGAATCCATTCGCACACCCAATCCGCCGGGGGCGTGGTACTGGGTGATCTTGCCTGGGCAGGGGGAAAAATTCGGCAGCTTTTCGGCGGTGATCCGGACCTCGATGGCGTGGCCGTTGATTTCCAGTTCGTCCTGGGTAAAGGACAGCGGCAATCCTTCGGCGACCCTGATTTGCTCGCGCACCAGGTCGACGCCGAAGATCGCCTCGGTTACCGGGTGCTCCACCTGCAGACGGGTGTTCATCTCGATGAAGTAGAATTCACCGTCTTCATAGAGGAATTCCACGGTCCCGGCGCCGGAATACCCCATTTTGCCAATTGCGTCGGCGCATATCTTGCCGATACGGGCGCGTTCTTCCGGGGTGATGCTGGGACCGGGAGCCTCCTCGAACACCTTCTGGTGGCGGCGCTGCAGCGAGCAGTCGCGCTCGGCCAGATGAACACCGGTCTCCTTGCCGTCGCCAAAGACCTGCACTTCGATGTGACGCGGCTTCTGGAGGTATTTCTCCATGTAGACTTCGTCATTGCCAAAGGCAGCCTTGGCTTCCGAACGTGCGGTGGAGAATGCGGAGGCCAGCTCTTTCTCGTTCAGGGCCACTTTCATGCCGCGGCCGCCGCCGCCGGCGGTGGCCTTGATGATCACCGGGTAGCCCATCTCTGCGGCAGCTTTCCTGGCCGCGGCGATATCGGGCACGCCGCCGTCGGATCCCGGAACAACCGGAATGCCAAGTTTCAGGGCGGTTTCCTTGGCGGTGATCTTGTCGCCCATGATGCGAATGTGCGCTGCCGACGGGCCGATGAAAGTCAGCCCGTGGTCTTCGATGATCTGCACAAAATTGGCGTTTTCCGACAGAAAGCCATAGCCCGGGTGAATTGCCTGGGCGCCGGTGATCTCGGCGGCCGAGATGATGGCCGGTATCGACAGGTAGCTTTGGCTGCCGGAGGGCGGGCCGATACAGACCGATTCATCAGCCATGCGGACGTGCATTGCGTCGGCATCCGCAGTGGAGTGCACAGCAACCGATTTGATGCCCATTTCCCGGCAGGCACGGATCACGCGAAGGGCGATCTCGCCGCGGTTGGCAATCAGGATCTTGTCAAACATTGCAGATCCTTACTCGATGATGGCCAGGGGAGTTCCGAATTCAACGGCGGCGCCGTCTTCAACCAGAATGCGTTTCACGGTGCCCGCTTTCGGCGCCGGAATATGGTTCATGGTCTTCATTGCCTCGACGATCAGCAGGGTGTCGCCTTCGCTCACCTTCTGGCCCACGGAGATGAAGGCGGGCGAGCCGGGTTCGGCCTGCAGATAGACCGTGCCGACCATCGGCGAGGTCACGGCGCCGGGGTGGTTGGCCGGGTCGTCGCTGGCGGCGGCGGGGGCTGCAGCGGCAGCAGGGGCAGCGGCTGCAATCGGAGCAGCAGCAGTGGCAGGCACGGCAACCTGCATCGGCGCGGCCATCGCGGTCTGGCGGGAGACACGCACATTCAGGCTGTCGTCGTCGCCATAGTCCCGTTTGACCTGCAGCTCGGTCAGGTCGTTTTCGCGCAGCAGTTCCGCCAGCGCCTTGATGAATGCCACGTCCGCTTCGTGAGATTTGTTTGTCATATTTTCCTCAGCCAAGTCCGACAGGCCCGCCAGTGCAGGCGGGCCGGAAATTAGGGCGCTTATAGGGCAAGGATTACCGCAAGGAAAGCACCGTCGACCCGGGCTGTAACATGAAGGCAGATTGACGGATTTGCAATTGCCGGACTGGTTTTTATCTCACAGCGGCATGCCGGTCAATTTGGCCACCAGTTCGGGCAGCTTGCGGGCGCCGAATTTCTGCAGCAGATGCGCGCGGTGGCTTTCCACTGTGCGGTAGGACAATTCGAGCTGCTGGCCGATTTCCTTGGCCGACAGACCCTTGCAGGTGAGGATTGCCACCTCGCGCTCGCGCGGGGTGAGCGAGACCACGGGGCGGTCCTCAGAGATATCGGCGAACGACCAGATGCCGGTTTGAAACGGCGCCTCGGGCGTGACCGAGCGACCGCGCACCCGGCACCAGAACAATGCGCCAGAACGGCGGCGCATGATGCGCTCGTCGCTGTAGCTGCCGCTTTTGGCCTCGGGCTGCTGGAGCAGGGCACCGATGCGGTTGAAATCCTCCTGGCTGGGGTAGAGGTCGGCAATCGGCAAACCGGTGTAGTCTGCGGTTGTTCCGCCGAAGGTCGCAGCAAACTGCAGATTGCACCGCGTGATGACGCGGCGTTCCAGCACGGCAAGGCCCACAGGGGCATGGTCAAAGGCAAGATCGCTCATATGGTGTTTCTACCCCGGTCTTTCTGCGGAATTGAAGGGGCTGATTGCGTGCCGCGACACACGCCGCAGGCAAGCCGGAAGGGATAGACGGATGAACATTGCAGTATGGTTGCAGCGCATGGCGGCGGCGGACGCGGCGCGGCCTGCATTGTTTCTGGGGCGGGAGCAGGTTGCGGATTATTCAGATTTTCACGCCCGTGCGGCGTCGGTGGCCGGCTGGCTGCAGGTGCAGGCTGTGCAGCCGGGGGACCGGGTTGGCATCTTCATGAAAAATTGCCCGGACTACCTGATCGCGCTCTATGGCATTTGGTATGCGGGTGCGGCGGCGGTGCCGGTCAATGCCAAGCTGCATGGCAAGGAAGCTAAATTCATTCTGGAGAACTCCGGTGCCAGGCTGGTATTCACCTCGCCCGGACTGACTGAGGCGGTGAATGGGGCCGGCGCGGACCTGCGCTGTGTGGATACTGCCGGAGCGGAATATGCTGAAGCCATGCAGGCTGCCCCGGTTTCCGGACCTGTTTTCCGCGCGCCCGAAGATCTGGCCTGGCTGTTCTATACCTCCGGCACCACCGGGCGGCCGAAGGGGGTGATGATCACCCACCGGATGCTGACAACCATGGCAATTGCCTATTTCGCTGACGTTGATCAGGTGAGCGCGGCGGATCAGGCGCTCTATGCCGCGCCGATGAGCCATGGGGCGGGGCTTTATGCAATTCAGCATGTTCTGGCGGGGGCTGCGCATGTCTGCCCGGCTTCGGGCGGATTTGATGAGGCGGAGATTCTGGATCTGGCAGCGCATTTCGGCCGTGTTCACATGTTTGCAGCGCCCACGATGATCACAAGGATGACCTCGGAAGCCAAGCGGCTGGGCCGTAAGGGCGAGGGGCTGCGCACCGTGGTTTACGCAGGCGGGCCGATGTATGTGACCGACATCGTGGAGGCGGTGGAGCATTTCGGCCCGAAGTTCGTGCAGGTCTACGGCCAGGGCGAATGCCCGATGGCAATCACGGCGCTGCCGCGCCACGATGTGCAGGACCGAAGCCACCCGCGCTGGCGTGAGCGGCTGGCCAGTGTCGGCAGGGCGCAAAGCGTGGTTGAGGTGCGGATCGGCACACCGGAGGGGGAATTCCTGCCCGCTGGCAGCCACGGCGAGATCATGGTGCGCGGCGATGTTGTGATGCCCGGCTATTGGAACAACCCGGAGGCCACTGCCACAACACTGGTCGATGGCTGGCTGATGACCGGCGACATGGGGGTTTTGGACGCCGATGGCTACCTCACCCTGCAGGACCGCTCCAAGGACATGATCATCACCGGCGGTTCCAACGTCTATCCGCGTGAGGTCGAGGAAGTCTTGCTGCTGCATCCTGGGGTGCGCGAGGTTTCGGTGGTGGGCCGGCCCCATGCGGACTGGGGCGAGGAAGTTGTGGCCTTTGTCGTAGGGGAGGCAGCGGATGCCGAGCTGGATGACCTTTGCAACAGCCGGATCGCCCGTTTCAAACGCCCCAAGGCCTATATCTGCATCGGGGCGCTGCCCAAGAACAATTATGGCAAGGTATTGAAAACCGAGCTTAGAAAACGTCTGGCGGAGGACCTTTGAGTGTCTCAGTGGGCGAAATCGGCCGGCCCTGATCAGAGCCGGCTTCAGGCAGCCGGTGCAGACCCGCGAAAGGCCTGCATGACGGGGAAGAATTTTCAGATCGCCAGATATTCGGAGCGCAGTTCCTCGTTTTCCAGAACTTCGGCTGCGGTGCCGTCAAAGACGATGCCGCCGGTATCCAGGATCACCGCGCGGTCAGCCAGTTCCAGCGCGCGGACCGCATTCTGCTCGACAATAATGGTGGTCATGCCCTGTTCCTTGATGTGGATAAGGGTCTTTTCGATTTCGTCGACGATCACCGGGGCAAGGCCCTCGTAGGGTTCGTCCAAGAGCAGCACCTTGATGTCGCGGGCCAGCGCGCGGGCGATCGCCAGCATCTGCTGTTCGCCGCCTGACAAGGTCACGCCTTCCTGCTTGCGCCGTTCACCGAGACGCGGGAACAGGTCGTACAGACGCTCCAGAGACCAGCCGACGGGCGGCGCTATCTGCGCCAGCTGCAGGTTTTCCTCGACCGTCAGGCCGGGGATGATGCGGCGGTCTTCGGGCACAAGGCCCAGGCCGACGGACGCGGCCTCGTACGATTCCATGTTGTGCAGCGGTTTGTGATCCAGCCAGATCTCGCCGCGGGTCACCAAGGGGGAGCCGGTGCGGGCGATGGAGCGCAGGGTTGAGGTTTTGCCAGCGCCGTTGCGGCCCAGAAGGGCCAGGATTTCACCTTCGTGGACGTTGAAGCTAATGCCCTGCACGATGTAGCTTTCACCATAGTAGGCGTGGACATCCCAGACCGACAGGAAGGCCGGCGCGGTTGTGGCGGCATTGGCGCTTCTGGAGAAATCGGGTTTCACATTCATGTCGGTTTCTCCTTTACGCGCTTTCGCCAAGATACGCTTCGCGTACCTTCGGGTTGCCGCGGATGTTTTGCGGATCGTCCTCGACCAGGGGCATGCCCTGGGCCAGCACGGTGATCCGGTTGGCCAGGCTGAACACCACATGCATGTCGTGCTCGATGATCGCGATGGTGATGTCGCGCTCGTCGCTGATCTGTTTCAACAGGTCGATTGTGTTGTTGGTATCTGCCCGGGCCATGCCTGCGGTAGGTTCGTCCAGCAGCAACAGGCGCGGTTCTTGTGACAGGCACATGCCGATCTCCAGCCGCCGCTTGTCGCCGCGGGACATGGCGGCGGCGTGCATGTGCCGCTTGTCCGCCATGTTCATCTCCACCAGCATCGCTTCGGCGCGTTCCAGAATGTCCTTCTGCTGCAGCACCGACGACAGGGCGTTCAGCTCGAACGCGCCGTCGCGCTTGGCAAAGCAGGGGATCATCATGTTTTCCAGCACCGTCAGGTCGCCAAAGATCTCGGGCGTCTGGAATACGCGGGAAATGCCCATCTGGTTGATCTCGTAAGGCGCGCGGCCCAGCACCGACTGGCCGTCGAACATCACGGATCCTGTGTCGGGGATCAGCTTGCCCACCAGGCAGTTCAGCAGGGTGGACTTGCCCGCACCGTTCGGCCCGATGATCGCGTGGACCGAGTTTTCTTTTACGCTGAGGTTCACTTCGGACAGTGCCTGCAGGCCGCCGAACCGTTTCCCCACGTCTTTGACTTCAAGGATACCCATTGTTTTGTTTCCCTATTCCGCGGGGTTGGTTTCGCTGGACGTATCGCTGTCCTTGGACTTGCGGCGGCTGAGCCAGCCCTTGATCCGCTGGCCGCCTTCGACCAGTCCGCCGGGCAGGAAGATCACCACCAGCATGAACAGGATGCCCAGTGTCAGATGCCAGCCTTTGCCGATGAAGGGATGGAGCAGGAAGACGGCGGCATCCTCCATCCCGTCGGGCATGAAGCTGAACCAGCTGTGCAGCACGTTGTCGTTGATTTTTGAGAAGATGTTCTCGAAGTATTTGATGAAGCCTGCGCCCAGAACCGGGCCGATCAGCGTGCCGGCACCGCCAAGGATTGTCATCAGCACCACTTCGCCTGAAGCGGTCCATTGCATCCGCTCAGCTCCGGCAAGCGGGTCCATCGAGGCCATCAGCCCGCCTGCGAGCCCTGCATACATGCCGGAGATCACAAAGGCCGCCAGCGTGTAGGGCCGGGTGTTGAGGCCGGTGTAGTTCATCCGCTGCTGGTTCGACTTAACCGCCCGCAGCATCATGCCAAAGGGCGAGCGGAAGATGCGGATCGACAGGTAAAAGGCCGCCAGCAGGATCAGCGCGCACAGGTAGTAGCCGGCGTTGAACTGAAAGGCCCAGGGGCCAACGGCAAGCTCGAAGGTTGAGCGCATCTCCAGCCCGAACAGGCTGGTCACCGGGATCGAGCCGTCAGCCGTGGCGGACACACCCAGGATGCGGGGATCTTCCAGCGTCAGCTGCAGGCCGGTCTCTCCATTGGTGATCGGGGTCAGAACCGAATAGGCGAGGTTGAAGGACATCTGGGCAAAGGCCAGTGTCAGGATCGAAAAGTAGATCCCTGAGCGGCGCAAGCTGACAAAACCGATCAGCAGCGCAAACAGGCCTGCCACGATGACTGACAGAACAATCGCCGGGATGACGTTCATGCCCACCAGTTTGAACATCCAGACGGCCGAGTAGGATCCGGCGCCGAGGAAGGCCGCATGGCCGAACGACAGGTATCCGGTGAGGCCGAACAGAATGTTGAAGCCGATCGCGAAGATCCCGAAGATCACGAAACGCTGCATCAGGTCAGGATAACCCGCGTTGAACTGCGCCATGGCGCTGTCCGTGGGGAAGGGGTTCAGGATGAAGGGGGCGAACAGCGTCAGGAAGGCGACGATGATCAGCATAGAGGTGTCTTTTTTATCCAGTCCGAACATGTCTTAATCCTCCATCACGCCTTTGCGGCCCATCAGGCCCCGCGGACGGGTGAGCAGAATGATGATCGCGACCACATAGATGATGATCTGGTCGATGCCGGGGATCAGCGATTTGATCTCGTTCATCGAGGCAAAGCTTTCGAGTATGCCCAGCAGGAAGCCGGCCAGCACAGCACCGGGCAGGGAGCCCATGCCGCCGACAACCACCACCACGAAGCTGAGCACCAGGAAGTCCATGCCCATGTGGTAATTGGGGGAATTGATCGGGGTGTACATGACCCCGGCCAAGCCGGCGACTGCAGCAGCGATGCCGAACATGATCGTGAAGCGGCGGTCGATGTTGATGCCCAGTAGGCCCACGGTCTCGCGGTCTGCCATGCCGGCGCGCACCACCATGCCGAAGGTGGTGAATTGCAGGAAGGAAAAGATGCCGCCGACGATCAGCACAGCAAAGAAGAAATAGACCACCCGCCAGACCGGATAGATGATGTCCATGCCAATGATGGCGCCCAGGTTCATCACCCCGTTCAGCGCATCCGGGGCCGGGGTCTGGATCGGGTTGGCGCCATAGAAATACTTGATGACTTCCTGCAGCACGATGGCAAGTCCGAAGGTCACCAGGATCTGGTCCGCATGGGGGCGCTTGTAGAAATGCTTGATCAGCCCGCGCTCCATCACATAGCCGACACCGATCATGACCGGGATGGCAAAGAGGATCGCCAGCGGCACTGCCCAGTCGATGATGGAGCCGCCGAACTCGGGGCCGAACCAGGCCTCCACATAAGGGGTTTTCACTTTCAGCGGGTTGCCCAGAAAGTCGGTCTGGGTTTCGTCGACGGTTTCAAAGCTGAGATTCAGAATGCGCTGCAGGGTGACGGCGCAGAAGGCGCCGATCATGAACAGCGCCCCATGGGCAAAGTTCACCACGCCCAGCGTGCCGAAGATAAGTGTCAAACCCAGCGCGATCAGCGCATAGGCCGAGCCTTTGTCGAGCCCGTTCAGGATTTGCAGGAGAATGGCGTCCATGGGTCCCACCGTTCATCAGGTCAGGGAGGGGTCTTCCGGCAATGCCGGAAGACCCGCGATGCGGCGCAACCGGATTCCTGTGCAGAATCCGGGCCGGAATTATTGCATAACTCCGGTGCCAGTGGCGGGGCTCAGGCGCCCGGGTTGCAGGAGCCCAGCTGGCCGCCGGCGAACATCGGGTGGTCCGGCGCGTATTCCACCTGTGCACGCGGGGTGACTTCGACCACTTCCAGAAGGTCGAATTCCGAAGTCGGGTTTTCCTTGCCGCGCACAACCAGCACGTCTTTGAAACACTGGTGGTCTTCGGCGCGGTACAGGGTCTTGCCATTGCCCAAGCCGTCGAATTCAAACCCTTCAAGTGCTTCGACAACGCCGCATGGGTTGAAGGTGCCTGCACGTTCCACTGCATCCGCATAGAGCAGGGTCTGGCAGTAGGTGGTGTGGGCGGCCTGGCTTGGCGGGAAGCCGTATTTGGTGCCAAAGGATTTCACAAAGGCCATGGAGCCTTCATCCTGCAGCGTCCAGTGCCAGTTGGTGGAACCGTGAATGCCCTTCACGTTGGCACCAGCCCCCTTGGCCATCAGGCGGGAATAGAGCGGAACGACGATTTCGAAGTTTTTGCCGTTCACCACCTTGTCACGCAGCCCGAACTGCACCGCGTTGGTCAGCGAGTTCACCATGTTGCCGCCATAGTGGTTCAGCACCAGAACGTCTGCGCCCGAGTTCAGAACCGGCGCGATGTAGGACGAGAAGTCAGTCGCGGCCAACGGTGTGCGGACCTTGTTCACGGTACTCCAGCCCAGCGCCTCGGTGGCGGCTGCAATCGATTCTTCCTGGGTCCAGCCCCAGGTGTAGTCGGCAGTCAGGTGATAGGCGGTGCGGTCGGTGCCATAAAGGTTCTTCAGAACCGGCGCCAGCGCCGCACCCGACATGTACCCGTTGAAGAAGTGGCGGAAGCCGTTGGCTTTCTTGTCCTTGCCTGTGGTGTCGTTTGAGTGGGTCAGGCCGGCCATAAAGATCACGCCGGCTTCCTGACACAGGCCCTGCACGGCGATGGCAACGCCCGAGGACGAGCCGCCGGTGATCATCACTGCGCCGTCTTTCTCGATCATCGATTTGGCAGAGGCGCGGGCGGCGTCGGATTTGGTCTGGGTGTCGCCGGTGACATATTCCACCTTCTTGCCCAGGATGCCGCTCCCTTGCAGCGCCTTGGAGCTGAAGGTGTTCATCATGCCGCCGTCGCCGCCGCCGTTCAGATGCTCGACCGCCAATTCATAGGCGCGCAGCTCGTCTGCGCCCTCGTCGGCGTAGGGGCCGGTCTGGGGCACGTTGAAGCCCAGGGTAACTGTGCCGCCGGTCGGTTCATTGGTAAAGGCCGCGGCGGAAGAGGCGGTGAAGATGGTCGGCAGCGCCACACCGGCGCCTGCGATTGCACCGGTCTTCAAGACTCTGCGGCGCGATGCGTCAAATTCAGACATGTATTCCTCCCTAATATGAATGGTGCCTTGCAGCTCCTCACTTCCGCGCAGCACCAGCACAATTTGTGCAAAGTCAGTATGGGTGCGATGTGTAAATTCTGACAATAATACCCTTTTACAGCTTGAAAATTCTGTAAAGAAATGAACAGTATTCTGTGGTGTTCTGTAAATTTTGTTATATTGCAATGCAGAAAGCCGTTGAAAAGACAGTGTTTTGGGAGACCCCACGGAATGGCACGCGATACCCTGACCGGCAGCCGGATCCGCGAACGCAGGCTGATCCTCGGGATGCGCCAGGCGGAACTGGCGCGCGAAACGGGGATTTCCGCCTCCTACCTCAACCTGATCGAACACAACCGGCGCAGAATCGGCGGCAAGCTGCTGGTTGATATCGCGAGTGTTCTGGGGGTTGAGCCGTCGATGCTGAGCGAGGGCGCCGAAGCGGCGCTGGTCTCCACCCTGCGGGAGGCGGCGGCAGACAGCGGCGTGCCGGTGGCCGAGCTGGACCGGGTTGATGAATTTGCCGGCCGGTTTCCGGGCTGGGCCGAGGTGCTGGCAACCGGTCATCGCCGCATTGCCACGCTGGAACGCACGGTGGAAACCCTGTCGGACCGGCTGACCCATGACCCGAACCTGGCGGCCTCGGTGCATGAGGTGCTGTCGACCGCTGCGGCGATCCGCTCCACGGCGTCGATCCTGGCTGAAACCGGCGAGCTGGAGCCCGAGTGGCGCGACCGGTTCCACAAAAACCTCAATGAAGATTCCCTGCGCCTGTCGGAGAGCAGCCGGGCGCTGGTGAATTTCCTGGACGAGGGCGACAGCAGCGACGGCCGCCGGGGCATGCCGCAGGAAGAAGCCGAGGCCTTCTTTCAGGAAAACGGGTTTCACTTCCCTGCACTTGAGGATGGTTCCGCCGGGCCCGAGCAGCTGGTCCAGACTGCCTCTGCTTTGACAAGCCCGGCGGCCCGCAGTGTGGCACAGGCAGCCTTGGCTCAATACCGGGCGGATGCCCGGGCAATGCCGCTGCAGGCGCTGGCGCAGGAAATCCAGGCGGGTGGGGTTGCCCCGGTGACGATCGCGCGCCGTTTCAAATGCGGGCTGCCAGCCGTGCTGCGCCGTCTCGCTGCGCTTCCGGAGGAGGTGCTTGGGCAGGAGGCCGGGCTGGTGGTCTGCGATGCCTCAGGCACGCTTTTGTTCCGCAAGCCAGTGGCCGGATTTGCGATGCCGCGTTTCGGTGCATCCTGCCCGCTGTGGCCGTTGTACACCGCGCTTGTGCATCCGAATATTCCCGTGCGGCGCAATGTGCTGCAGCAGGGGCGCAACGCGGCAGCCTTTGACTGCATGGCAGTGGCTTGGGCGCAGGAGATGCCGGATTTCGGGGCTGATCCGCAGTATCGGGCGGTTATGCTGATCCTGCCGGGCGTCAAGGATGCACAGGATCCGCAGCTGGTGGGCGCCAGCTGCCGGATCTGCCCGCGCCAGGGCTGTCCGGCGCGGCGCGAGCCGTCGATCCTGAAGGAAGAGTTTTGACAGTCATACCGGCACGGGGCTAACCTGCACAAAAATGAATGCGTCTGCGGGCCGGCCGGGCCGGCAAGCAGCGCCGGGAGGAAATTCTGCTGATGGGCAGGCATGTTGTTCTGATCGAAGATGAGCCGAATATCACCGAAGCCATCCGGTTTCTGCTGGAGCGGGACGGCTGGAGCGTGGATGCGCATACCGATGGTGCCACCGCGGTGGAGGTGATCCGCGGTGCAGATCCCGATCTGGTGATTCTGGACCTGATGCTGCCGGGCAAAAGCGGTCTGGAGATCGTCCGCGAGCTGCGCATGGAGGACGGCATGGGCGCTTTGCCGGTGCTGATGCTGACAGCCCGGGGCCAGATGCGCGACCGGGAAATGGCGGAAAAAGCCGGGGTGACGCGTTTCATGACCAAACCCTTCTCCAACGCCGAAGTGCTGACGGCGGTGCGCGACCTGCACGCCCAGGCCGGCCAGGGATAAGGCTGGGATGATCCGGGACGGCGGCGCAGAAAAGCAGACGGGCACCCGCGCGGAACGCCAGACCTACCGCCGCCGCCGGCTGATGGACATTGCCCGGCTGCTGCCGGTTCTGGGCGCACTGCTGCTGGCGCTGCCGCTTTTGTGGCCGGAAGCCTCGACCCATCCGGCCGCGCGGGACGGGGTCAGCATGTCGACAGCCTTCATCTATGTTTTTGCAGTCTGGATCGGCCTGATCGGCGCCTGTTTTGCCTTTAGTCTCGCAGTGCAGCGGTGGGCCGATCACTGGACCGGCGGCGGGCCGGACGGGACAGGGGCTCCGGACGGAGCGGAGGACAGCTGATGGCCTCCCTCAATATGCTTGCCGTTGCCTGTCTCGCCTATGTGGCTTTTTTGTTTTTCATTGCCTTCTGGGCCGACCGGATGGCAACCCGCGGCAAAAGCGCTGCCTGGATGCGCTCGCCGCTGATCTACACGCTGTCGTTGTCAATCTATTGCACAGCCTGGACTTTTTACGGCGCGGTAGGCTATGCGGTGCGGTCAGGGTTGGAGTTTGTGACGATCTACATTGGTCCCTCGCTGGTGATGATCGGTTGGTGGTGGGGCCTGCGGAAACTGGTGAGGATCGGACGCAGCCAGCGGATCACTTCCATCGCGGACCTTCTGTCTTCGCGCTATGGCAAGTCGAACCTGCTGGCAGCCGGCGTGACGATCCTCGCGGTGATTGGCGTCACCCCTTACATCTCCCTGCAGTTGCAATCCATCACCCTGTCTTTTGCCATCTTTGCCGAGGCCGACCCGCTGCGCAGTCATAATGAGACCTATACCGTTTTCTGGGTGGGAGCGGGGCTGGCGGTGTTTGCTATCCTGTTCGGGACCCGTAATTTGAACGCCAATGAACGCCACCACGGGGTTGTCACCGCGGTGGCGCTGGAAGCGATCGTTAAACTGGCGGCGCTGCTCGCGGTTGGCGTGTTTGTCGTCTGGGGAGTGGCCGGCGGGGTTGCGGAGACACTGCAAAGAATAGATGCCTCGCAGATCGGCCAATGGAACGTAGATGGCAGCCGCTGGGCCACGATCACCTTTCTGGCCGCCGCCGCCTTTGTCTGTTTGCCACGGATGTTCCAGGTGATGGTGGTCGAAAACGAAGATGAGCGCCACCTGCGGATCGCCAGCTGGGCTTTTCCGCTGTATCTGCTGCTGATGTCGATGTTTGTGGTGCCGATTGCCGCGGTGGGGCTGGAGCTGCTGCCAGCGGGTGCCAATCCGGACATGTTCGTGCTGACGGTGCCGCTGCAGCAGGGCCAGAAAGGGCTGGCGGTACTGTCCTTTCTGGGCGGATTTTCTTCGGCCACGTCGATGGTGATTGTGGCCGCCATGGCGCTGTCGACAATGGTGTCGAACCACATCGTTATGCCGGTCTGGCTGCGATTGCAAAGCCGCCGGGCCTCGGTCTCCGGCGATGTGCGCGATGTGGTGCTGCTGTCGCGCCGGGTGTCGATCGCGGTGATCATGCTGCTGGGGTATTTCTATTACCACCTGTCCGGCGGCGCCGCGGCGCTGGCTGCCATCGGCCTCACTTCTTTTGCGGGGGTGGCGCAGATCCTGCCCGCGCTGGTCGGCGGGCTGTTCTGGCGCGGCGCCACCCGCAGCGGCGCCCTGGCCGGGCTTTCGGTGGGGTTTGCCATCTGGTTGTATACCATGCTGCTGCCGGCACTCGGCGGCGGGCTCTTGCCGGAGCAAATCCTGCGCGATGGTCTGTTCGGTCTCAGCTGGCTGCGTCCGGAGGCGCTTTTCGGGATCGAGGGGATGGATCCGACGGTGCACGCCGTGATGTGGTCGATGAGCCTCAATGCGCTGGTGTTCTGCCTGGTCTCTCTGATGAGCTTCCCCAGCCCCCTGGAGCGGCTGCAGGTGGCGCAATATGTCAATGTGTTTGATCATTCCGCAGGCCCGCGCGGCTGGACCGGATCTGTGGCGCAATGCGAAGATCTGATGATCATGTCGCAGCGCATTCTGGGAGCGTCCGAAGCACAGGCATTTTTCCAGCGGGAACGGATGCGCCAGGGAGGACGCGGTCCGCTTCCTGAGCCGACACCGGCCTTTCTGGAACGGCTGGAGCGCGAGCTGAGCGCGTCCATCGGCGGGGCGGCAGCGCATGCGATGATTGGCCAGATCGCCGGGGGCTCCTCGGTTTCGGTTGCGGATCTGCTGGCGGTTGCGGATGAAACCGCCCAGATGCTGGAGTATTCCAGCCGCTTGGAGGCACAGTCGGCGAAACTGACAGCGACTGCCCGCAAATTGCAGGAAACAAATGAAAAGCTGACGCAAATTTCGGAACAGAAGGACGCCTTCCTAAGCCAGGTCAGCCATGAACTGCGCACGCCTATGACCTCGATCCGTGCGTTTTCGGAAATTCTGCGCGATGACGGTCAGCTGAGCATGCAGGATCAGCGCCGCTATGCCGGGATCATTCATGACGAAACGCTGCGCCTGACCCGGCTGCTCAACGATCTTCTGGACCTCAGTGTGCTGGAGAACGGCCAAGTGAGCCTGAATATGTCCGCGGGCACCCTGCCGGACGTGCTGGACCACGCCGTTTCCGCTGCACTGGCGGGATCGGACCGTCCGCTCAAAGTCCGCCGCAATCCTGCAACGGAAGGGTTCCGCCTTTCCTCTGATCTGGACCGGCTGGCGCAGGTGTTCATCAACCTGATCGCCAACGCTCAGAAATATTGCGATGCCGAGGAACCGGAACTTTCCATTTCCGCCACAGCAAGCAACGGGTGGCTGCAGATCGACTTCACTGACAATGGCAGCGGCGTGCCGGCAGAATTCCAACAGATGATATTTGAAAAATTTTCGCGCGTCAGCCCCGAGCGGGCAGGCGGGGCCGGGCTTGGCCTGGCGATTTGCCGGGAGGTCATGCAGCGGCTGGGCGGCAATGTTTCCTATCTGCCGGGGTACGGCGGCGGCGCGTTCCGGGTTTCCTTACCCGCAGCAGGGGAAAAGGCTGCATAACCCGGCCTGAAATACAGGAGTTGTTAACCCCCTTTCGGTTAAAACCGGGGAAACGGGACGTGCAAGAGGCAGGTTGAAACAGCCTATGTCTGAGACTGAAGCAGCAGAGGCAGGCAGCGGCAAGCAAGGTGTGCTTGCACGCAAGCTGGCAGCGACAAAGGAAGGTGTTGGAGCGCTTGCCAGCTCTTTGACGCTGAAGGCTTTGCGCCGGTCGGTTGCGCGTGCGGCTGCGGACCTGTGCGGTTTGCCGGTGGCGGTACTGGCGGCGCGGCAGTCCAACCGTATTTCCGAAGACCTGGCTGCCCAGCTGTCGGACAAGGATCTGCTGGTTGTGCTGGATTGCCCGCATGGCAGGATGGGGGCTGCCAGCATGGATGCGGCCACGGTGACGGCGCTGATCCAGCAGCAGACAATTGGCACGGTGATGGGCAAAGCACCGGACGAGCGTCACTATACGCCGACAGACGCAGTGATGACGGCGGAGTTTCTGGAAACCACTTTTGCCAAGGTGTTCGCGATGCTGGACGGCCACGCTGATCAGGCAATCTTCACCGGTTACCGCTTTGGCGCACAGGTTGAAAATGTGCGCAGCCTGGTTCTTGGCATGGAGGCTGAGGATTACCGGGTGATCGAGCTGAACCTGGACCTCGCCTGCGGCGCCATGCAGGGCGTGATGAAGCTGGTGCTTCCCGAACCGACGGCCGAAGAACTTCAGGACGGCCAGGGCAACGGTGCGCAGGGCCCGTCACTGGGCCGCAACCTGGGCGCTATCCGGGCGGAGCTGACGGCTGTTCTGTGCAAGATGCGGGTGCCCTTGAGGGATTTTGCTGGTCTCAAGGTCGGTGATTCGCTGCCGCTGGATTCCGCCTTTCTCTATGAAACCGACCTGCTGACCATTGGCGGCCAGTCTGTTGCACAGGGGCGGCTGGGCCAGATGAACGGGGCGCGTGCAGTCAGGCTGAATCAATCCGGGGCCAGGCTGGCGGGTGATGCCGGGGCAGATGGAATGGGGTTCTCCGACGGGGCAAACACCGATTTGATGGGCGGCGGGCCTCCGGCACTCGATATGGGAATTGCGGCACAAGGGCTGCAGGATCCGATGGACGATGGGGGTTTGCCGGCATTGGAAGCGGCACCGGGGCTGGGTGGCGCCGGATTTGACCTGGACGAAGGCAGCGGCGGGCTTCCTGCCCTTGGCGGCGGCGGTTTTGACGGCGGCATGGGCGGTGTGGACCCGATGGACTTAGCTGGTCTCGGCGGCGATGGCGCTTTGGGCATGGATGGACTGGATGGATTGGATGGCGGGTTGCCTGACTTGCCTGATCTGCCTTCTGTCGATCTGGGGAATTTTGCCCCCGAGGATGCGGCGGCTGAAATCTCGCAGCTGGCCGGACTGGATGGCGCCTTGGCTGGACGCCGCTGATCTACTGAAGAAACTCCACTGACAGCATCGTTCTGACGACCCCCTCCGCTCTGACGGCCTTCTCTGCGCGCAGCAGGATCCGGGAATTGGAGCCTAGGACATTGCAGCGAGGGTCAGCCGGCGTCGCAGGCGGCATGGCCCGACTTTTTCAAGTCCGAAGCAACCTGTGATCCGTTCCTGCGCAGAAGGCGGGGGCGGTTTCGGCCAAATTCCGCTTCGCGACAGTGGCCGGACACGGGCTCTTTGCCCGCCACATATTGGGCAGGCAGATTTTCCGGGGAATTAACTGTCAGCCATGGAGATCAATGCTGGGCGCAGCCCTTCCAGCTGATAGCCGGCGGCTCCGGTTTTTTGCAGAATGTCATCGGCGGACATATCGCATGCCTGGCCAAGCGCCCAGACCACCGAACAGCGGGTACCGGACGCGCAATAGGCCAGCACAGGACCGTCACATTCTTCGTACAGCGCCCGCTGGCGGGCGGCATTCTCCGGTGTCATGGTCTGATGCGTCAGCGGCAGAACCTCGAACCGCAGCCCGGCGGCTTCGGCGGCTGTGCGGATCGCCTCTGCCTGATGGCTGGGCGGCACTTCCGTGTCCGGGCGGTTGCAGATCACCGTCTTGTAGCCGGCGTCGGCAATGGCGGGCAGGTCTTCAGCCGATATCTGCGGCGAGACCGAATAGCGGGGGGTGATTACGCGTGCATCCATATCCCGAGTCTTTACGCGTTTGCTGCGCGGCGGTCCAGATGCCGGCTGATCCTGGGAGCAGCTATCATGCCGCAAGCCATCGCCGATAGGAACAGCGCGCCCTGCCAGCCGTTGTAGCTGAGCGAGGCCATTGCGGGACCGGGGCAAAACCCCGCCAGGCCCCATCCCGCGCCGAACAGAATGGATCCGAGGATCAGCCGCCGGTCCGGCCCTGCGCGCGGCAGGGCGGGGAAGCTGCCCCCGGCGGCAGGCTTGCGTCCTTCTGCCAGCCGCCAAGCCAGTGCCATCGGCAGCAGCGCACCGCCCATCACAAAGCCCAGCGTGGGATCCCAATGGCCAAAAATATCCAGCCATCCTTGTACCTTTGCGGTGTCGGTCATGCCCGACAGCATCAGCCCTGCGCCAAACAGGCTGCCTGCAATCAGCGCCAGAATAATCCGCAGCATCAGATGGCTCCCAGAACCTGGCGCAGAATGGCCACCGTCAGGATGCCTGCCAGCATGAAAGCTGCCGTCGCGGTGATACCACGCAAGGACAGCCGGGAAACACCGCAGACCCCGTGACCGGATGTGCAGCCGTTGGCCATCCGTGTGCCAAGGCCGACGAGCACGCCTGCGGCAATCAGTATGGCAGCGTTGCTGGTGGCATGGGTAGCAGGCGAGCCGGCCGACAGCCCAATCAGCAGCGGCATGACAATCACGCCTGCGATAAAGGCCAGCCGTTCCTTTGCAGAGCTGCGGCCGCTGCCATCCAGCAGCCCGCCCAGGATGCCGCTGGCGCCCATTATACGGCCGTTGCCCAAAAGATAGACGGCACCGCCAAGTCCGATCAGCACACCGCCTGCCAACCCTTGAATCCAATCCGTTTCCATGATCGCCTTCCGCCTGTTTCGGTCAGATTTTGTTGACCGGGATCTTTAGAAAGATGTCGCCCTGGTCGTCCGGTTCCGGCATCTGGCCCGCGCGCATGTTCACCTGCAACGACGGCAGAATCAGACGCGGCATGCCAAGGGTCGCATCACGGGCGTCGCGCATTCGGGTGAATTCCTCGATGCTGCGCCCTGCGCCGATATGCACGTTCAGCGCCTTTTGTTCACCGACGGTGGTTTCCCAGGCGTAATCATCGCGGCCCGGTGCCTTGTAATCATGGCCGACAAAGATGCGGGTGCTGTCGGGCAGCGCCAGGATTTTCTGGATCGAGTTATACAGATCGGCTGAGGATCCGCCGGGAAAGTCGCAGCGCGCAGTTCCGAAGTCAGGCATGAACAGCGTGTCGCCGACAAAAGCCGCGTCGCCGATCACATAGGTCAGGCAGGCGGGCGTGTGACCGGGCGTGTGCAGCACCTCACCGCGCATCTGGCCGATCATGAAGGCGTCTCCTTCTTGGTACAGCCGGTCGAACTGGCTGCCATCACGCTGAAATTCGGTGCCCTCATTGAAAATCTTGCCAAAAGTGTCCTGGATCACGGTGATCTGGTCGCCAATGCCGATCTTGCCCCCCAGCCGTTCCTGGAGGTAAGGCGCGGCAGACAAGTGGTCGGCATGAACGTGGCTTTCCAGGATCCACTCTGTCCGCAGGCCTTCCTTCTTGATCCAGGCGATGATGGCATCCGCCGATTCTGTGCAGGTGCGCCCGGCAGCCTGATCGTAATCCAGCACGGAGTCGATGATGGCGCAGGCGGAGCCGGCAGGCTCATGCACCACATAAGAAACGGTGTTGGTGGCTTCGTCGAAGAAGGCCTTGACGGCGGGGCTCATCTGATACTCTCCCATGAGTTTGGATAATCATATATTAATTTAAGAATGTGTTTCAAGGATGCCGGTGTGGAAAAGAATGCCGGTGTGGAAACCGTTTCTGCCTTTGAAATCATCGCAGCCCATTGTCCTGTGTCAAGGCAGGGCAATGCCGCGTTGCGGTATGCTTAACAGGCGTGCGGGGCAGCGCAAAACCGTCAAACGGCCGGTAAAGCTTCACGAATAAGCGGTCGCGTGCCTAAATTCTGCGGGCCTTCACGCAGCTGTTGTGAAATACCAGCATAACCTCATCATGATCCAGGGAGGACTGCCAATGACACATGACGATCTGCTGCATACTGTCGAGAATCTGGAAATCCGGATTCTTGGAGAGACCGGTACTGCCCGGCTTGCAATGCGGCCTGAGTTCATCCGATTGCTGGATCACATGCGCAAGACGGGCGCTGCGGTGCCGGGCCGCTTCCGCCGTTTGGAAGCCGCGCTGTGCGAGGAAGCGGTGGAGGAGATGTTTGACAACATGCCGGTCTGACCGGTCTTTCAGGCAAGGCGCCTTAGGTCTAGCCCAGGAAAATGCCCGTCATAACCAGCATCAGTCCCAGAACTGACAGCAGCAGGGCGCCCAGATTGTAGGGCAGCACCGATTGCACAACCGCGCGCAGGGCTTCGTCGTCCAGTTTTTGGCGGCGTGCCCGCGCGACCCGGACGATGCACCAGACCAAGCCCAGCAGACCGGCAATGGACAAGGCGGCTCCGGCCCAGACAATGAGTTCGAACATAAGCGTGCTCCTGCGGTTTTCGCGCTGCGCCGCGCCTAGCCGATCCGGGCTTTGCGCGCAAGCCGCACGGGGGGCAAGGTGCCGGTTTTTGCCGCTCTGCGCACCGCTGCGGTTTTCCTTGCTTGCGGCGCAGCGGGCAGGGCGCTATCCCCTTGCTCCGACAGCAATTGACAGCATGTGCCGACGGAGCCGCAGATGGATATCACCGAAGACGAAAAAAGCGAAAACTACCGTGTTACCGCTGGCGAACTGCGCCAGTTCATCGAACGGTTCGAGCGTTTGGACGAAGAAAAGAAGACCATCGCCGAACAGCAGAAAGAGGTGATGGCCGAAGCCAAAGCGCGCGGTTACGACACCAAGGTCATGCGTAAGATCATCGCGTTGCGCAAGCGCGACCAGAACGACATCGACGAAGAAGAAGCGGTGCTGGAAATGTATAAGGAAGCCTTGGGCATGTAAGCCCCGCGGGGCCGCGGCCCCGCGAGAGTTCGCGCTGGTGGCGGAGGGGAAAACCCGCGTCCGGCACCAGCCTGCCGATGCGGATTGTTATTGCCTGTTGTGGGCTGCCAGCCTGTGGCGGGGCCTTAAGGCGGGCGCAGCAGGTCAGCCGCCCTGCTCGGCGGCCGGCCTCCTGGAACACCACTGAATAAAGCCCCCCAAACAACGGGTGCAGTGTGTATCTCATACGTTCCTGTTCCGGCCTGTTCACCGCATGGGCCAGGCCCAAGACCAGCACTACCGACAGCAGCATCACCTGAAAAAGGCCTAGCGTGTATGGTCCCGATCCTGGCGGGCAAGTTCCGCCAGTGCGATCAGCGCGAACAGGTTCAGCGCCGTATGCATACAGGCGGCGGTCAGGGTGCGCAGCACCAGGTGGCTGCTTCAGATCCGCTGGATCATTCAGGCATCCTGAGCGCTGCAAGCCTTGGCGGCGATCCCCAGCAGAAAATTCCAGAACGGCGGCTGGGAATGCAGGGTAGGGAGAGGATTCAGCAAACCGTCATGCAGCTGTTGCACCGGGAGATGCAGGCAGGAACCGTCCAAGTAAATGGGGTCGGGGCGGATAGCCAGCTGGCCGGCTGCCAGCAGTCTGGAGGCCAGGCTGATGACGGTTGCCGCCAGCGCAAAGAGCACTGCCTCACGCGGCTGCGCAGTGCTGTCCGTTGCGCGTGCGGCTGGTTCGGCGGAAGGACACGAATGAAGTTCTCGTCCGTCCTCTGTGTTTTTTGATGCCCTTACAGGTGAAACCGGCGCTGTTTGAAATTCTCTGCACATACTGCAGGACAAAGCCGGGCATCACGCAGTCAGTTTGACACCTGGCAAGACGGGATGGCGCTGGTAGAAATAGGACCAGGATTTAGCATCCTTTGGTTGATTTTATTTTACGGCAGGTTCATAGTTTGTGACCGGTCAGCCCAGTATGTTTGCCCTCGATTTTGATAGTACTCTGCTGCGCAGCAACGCTCTGTATGAAAGCTTCTGGTCTCCTTTCAGGAGGGATAGGAAAAGCCCGTTCACCTCGGCAATTGCGCTGTCGCAGGGGGGGGCGGCGCGGATTATTTTCAGGCGGCGCGGCCGCAGCATGTCTCAAGATCATGCCGGTCTCTCAGCCGATGCCGGTGAGGCATCAGCCAGCTAAGTACTCCGATCGTCCTGACGGTTTCGGTCCGGAGCAGCGCGCTATGACTTTGCATTGGTTGCCGAAAGCGGGGTATTGCTGGGCGATGTCATCTCAGCCTTCCTGCTGCGCGGCTGGTTTCCGGAAGTGGTGCCGGGCAGCAAGTTCGTAACCCTACGCGGGGCAATCGCGGCGGATGTGCATGGCAAGAACCACCATAGGGACGGCAGTTTCCGCAATTGTCTGGACTGGGGGATGTCATGGGACGGGACGGTACAGATCCGCCGCTGTTCGGCGCAGGAAAACAGCGATTTGTTCGGCTGGACTGCTGGCGGCATGTTGCTAACCGGAATCATTTCCAGGGCTGCCATCAGGCTGCGTCCTATGCCGTCGGCCTGGATCCGGCCGCAATCCTGGATGCCGCAATCGAGATCTTCGAGCAGCCGGCCAGCGCGACCTAATCGGTTGCATGGATCGATTGCCTGTCGGAAGGCAGCAAGCTTGGCCAGCTCGCTGGTCATGCTGGGTGAACATGCGGAGTTGCGGGACCTGAGCGCGCAACAATCGGCCGCCCCCTGTGCCATCGGCGGTGAAAAGGCCTGGCAGGTGCCGCCGGTGTTTCCCTCCTTTCTGCTGAACCGCATCAGTGTCCAGGCCTTCAATTCCGCATACAATTGGGCAGCTGCCCGCAAGCCCGGAGAGCTGATTGCCGGCTACAACCGAAATTTCTTCCCGCTTCACGCACTGCTTGGCTGGAATCGGACTTATGGGCGCAAGGGCTTTGCCCAGTTTCAATGCGTGCTGCCGCTCGACGGCACCGGGTCCGGCCTTCGCGGGCTGCTGCAGGTGATTTCGGCAGCCGGGCAGGGATCTTTCCTGGCGGTGTTCAACCGGCTGGGGCCGCAGAACAGCCCGTTTTCCTTTCTGATGGACGGCTACACGCTGGCGCTGGTTTACCCGGTCAATCCCCGCGGCCTGCAACTGCTGGAGGAGCTGGACCGGATCACCTTTGCCCACGGCGGCCGGTTATACCTGGCCAAGGACAGCCGGATGGGCGCGGACGCCTTGCTGCAGCCGACTCCAAGGCGGCGGGGTTCTCCGGAATGCGGCAGACTTCCGGCTGAAAAAAGGATCTGGCGCTGCGCCACAGCGTGCCGGTGAGGTTGCATTATTTTGATGCCTTTGCCTTGGCGCTGGAAGATCACGAGGCTTTCGTTGATGCACTGCCTGAGCTGCCTGAGCTGCCGGGCATAGCGGTTTGCGTTGTCGGCTAAATGGGCGATCAGGCGGAAAGCGAAATGAACCCCCAGCAAGCGGCCCGGGTGCTGCGCAGCAATGTTGAGGGGGCGGCGAGTATTCTGGCAGTCCTCGCCAACCGGTTCGAGCAGCGCTGCAACGGCACGCTGGTCGGCCTAAGTCCAGTCACCGGTGAGCACGGCGGGGCACCCAACTATGTTTACGGGGCTGCCAAAGCAGGCTTCACCGCATTCCTGTCCGGAGTTCGCAACCGGCTGGCCGGCAAAGGCGTTCATGTTGTCACATTTTGTCACATTGCTGCCCGGGCTCCTCGCCACGCAAATGACTGAAGGCATGGACCTGCCGGCTAAGCTGACTGCTCAGCCTGAAGAGATGGCAAATGTCATCACCGCCGCCGCATCCAAAGGCCGGAATGTTGTTGACGTACGGCCTGTTTGGCAGCTGATCATGGTCAATTCATGTCTGGGTAGATTTTTCATTCCATGCATCTTCTTGCACCCCTGATTGTATGGAGGCGACAGCCTTTTCTTAACAGGCTGGCAGGGGCTGGCCAGATAGCTCCACTGCCGGGTAGTTTCAGAATGGGACCAACAACATCAAGAAGAGTATTACTAGCACCAGCCGGGTTCACCGGTTTCTGACGGACTGAGGGCAATACGTCGTTCTGGCGGGCGCCGCCCTCAAAAAAAAATGCTGGCCGGGCCGGCAGCAATGAAACCAAAGCGGTTGATTGCGGAGGCAAGGATATTGCCGCTGATCTGCCGCCCGCGAAATCCCTCACCATGATGCAGAGTCTGGCCCGCATTGAAAAAGCAGCGAATGCGAAAAAGCTGTTTTGCCGAGGCGCAGATAATCCGGGTGATCCAGGAACAGTAAGAAGGCACGCCGACGGCACGGGGTGGTTCGGCCGCGTTCTCCACGTAAAAGCGGCTTCTGGCCGGTCCAATGCTGGCGATCGCCAATGTGGCCCCAATAGCTTGGGAGACATTGGCGAACGTGGTTGTGAAAGTTCTGCTGGGTAAAACCTGATTGTGAACCATTAAAGCGGTCTTGGTTCGAGCAGGCGGCGACAGACAGCGCTGCTTTGGTGCCTCACGACGAACCGTGTTCTGGCCGTGATTGGCGGTTTCAGCCGGGAAGCCCTTTGCCTGATTGCCTGCGCCAGTTTTGTTGTCCGTGAACTGATCGCGGTGGTGCGGACCGGCTGCAAACGCCGCCCCGGCAGCTATGGCGGCGAGCTTTTCTGTAGTGGCCGGAAACGCCCTTGGGCGGAAGTCCGAAGCTGAGGGGCGGGGCAGATCCCTAGGGCGGTGGATTCCCCTTTATCCGAACCTTAGAAGGCTCTTTGCTAATATTGCAGTGATCATAGGCCTCCCTTCCCGGTGCTAGGTGGCTGGCCGTGCGGACATTTGCGCGTGCGGCCATGGGCTTCTGAAGGATGTGTTTCAGTCTGATAAGTTTTAAGCTTGAAGTAAATGCTGAGGCGGCGGTATGGTCGCTGGCAGGCCGCATCAGCAAAGGAGTTCCGTCATGCCAGCCATCAGCGTGCAACCCGAAGGGTGGAAGCCCGCCAAAGGTTATGCAAACGGCATGGTGGCGGAGGGCAGGCTGCTCTTTGTCGGCGGCCAGATCGGCTGGACCGCGGATCAGGTGTTTGAGGCGCAGGATTTCATTGGCCAGATGCGCCAGGCGCTGCAGAATATTCTGGAGGTGGTCAAGGCCGCAGGCGGATCCGCGCAGGATATCACCCGGCTCACATGGTTTGTAACGGACAAGACCGAATACCTTGCCCATCAGGCGGATGTGGGAAAAGCTTACCGCGCAGTGATGGGCTATCACTTTCCGGCCATGACGATGGTGGTTGTTTCCGCCTTGATCGAGGATCAGGCCAAGATCGAAATCGAAGCTACTGCGGTTCTTCCGGACTGAACCAAGCGTTACACGGTTCGGTGAAGGCTCTTTTCCAGACCGCCCTAAGCGGCCACATATTCCTGTGGAACAAGGGAGAGCGATATGCGGATCAACGCTGATTTCACCAAACGCGTTGCGGTGCATTTTGATGAAACACCTTGGGTGGCAAGCCCGGCGCCGGGGGTGGAGCGGAAAATGCTGGACCGCATAGGAGAGGAGGTGGCCCGAGCCACCACCATCGTCCGGTTTGCGCCGGGCTCTGCCTTTGCGCGCCATGTGCATGACGGCGGCGAGGAATTTTTGGTGCTGGACGGCGTGTTTCAGGACGAACACGGGGATTTCCCGAAAGGCTCCTATATCCGCAACCCGCCCACCACCAGCCACACGCCAGCTGCGGCGGAGGGCGCAGTGATCCTGGTGAAGCTGCATCAGTTCGACCCGGCGGACAGGACCGAGGTGAAAACCCGCATCACAGGCGGTGCGGCGCAGCAGCAGCTGTTTCAGGACAGAATTGAAACCGTGACTTTGCAAACTTGGGCGCCGGGTCAGGCAGTCAGCCTGGAGGTTCCCGGCGGCGCCGAGGTTTTTGTTATGGACGGCAGCTACATCGAGAGCAGGGAAGAATTCAGCCGCTGGGACTGGCTGCGGATGCCGCCGGGCAGCTGTTTGGAGGCGACAGCTGGCATCAATGGCGCCAAAGTTTGGATGAAAACCGGGCATCTTGCGCAATTGACGGGCTAAATTGCCGCAACAGTTTCTGCACAAATTCAGTTGCTTGCAAGCCGCTCTTCAAAGGGCGCCATTTTTTTTGCCGGCATCAAAATTTTACCAGTTGATAAAAAATAAGACTGTGGCACTCTGATAAGTAAGAAAAACAGACAATCAGGGAGACACCCAATGGCGACCAGCCATCAGGCATCCGGCATTCAGGCAGCGCGATTGGACGCTGCCGGGATTGCGGAGAATTTCTCGGACCTGCACCCAGCCTATGACGCGCATGAGGCAGCCGTGGCAGCAGACCGCTGCTATTTTTGCTACGACGCGCCCTGCATGACCGCCTGTCCAACCAGCATCGACATTCCCCAGTTCATCCGGGAAATCCAGGCGGGCCATGCCGAAAGCGCGGCCAAAACCATTCTGGAGCAGAACATCCTGGGCGGCATGTGCGCGCGGGTCTGCCCGACCGAAACGTTGTGCGAAGAGGCTTGTGTCCGGGAAGCTGCAGAGGGCAAGCCTGTGGAAATCGGCCGCTTGCAGCGCTACGCCACTGACACGCTGATGGATAAGGGCGTTCACCCATTCACCCGCGCCAAGGCGACTGGCAGGAATGTCGCTGTTGTGGGTGCAGGTCCGGCCGGTCTGGCTGCCGCGCACCGGCTGGCGATGCTGGGCCATGACGTGGTGGTCTATGATGCGAATGCCAAAGCAGGCGGCCTCAACGAATTCGGCATTGCCGCTTACAAATCCACCAATGACTTTGCCGCGCGAGAAGTGGATTGGCTGCTGCAAATCGGCGGCATTACAATGGATTACGGCAAGAAACTGGGCGCGGACCTGTCTTTGGATGGTCTGAAATCCGGCTATGACGCAGTGTTCCTCTCGATCGGCTTAGCCGGTGTCAACGCCTTGCGGGCGCCGGGTGAAGACAAGGACGGTGTGCGCGACGCAGTGGAGTTCATTGCTGAACTTCGCCAGGCAGACGACCTGACCACGCTCCCGGTGGGCCGAAATGTGGTGGTGATCGGCGGAGGTATGACCGCGGTGGACGCTGCGGTTCAGTCCAAGCTCTTGGGTGCTGAGAACGTTACAATCGCCTACCGCCGCGGCCGCGACGCCATGGGGGCCAGCCGGTTTGAGCAGGATCTGGCGGCTTCAAAAGGCGTTAAGCTGATGTTCAATGTCATGCCAAAGGCCGTGCATGGCAATGGTGCTGCCGCTGAGATCGAACTGGAGTATACTAAGACTGCAGACGGTAAGGTTTCCGGCACCGGCGAAACCGTGCGGCTGGCCGCCGATCAGGTATTCAAGGCCATTGGCCAGACACTGGCAGGCCAGCCTGACGCGCTGGAACTGGAGGGCCGCAAAATCAAAGTCGGCGATACGGGCCGAACCTCGGTGGCGGGGGTTTGGGCCGGGGGCGATTGTGCTTCTGGCGGCGAAGACCTCACCGTGACCGCCGTGGCCGAGGGCCGCGATGCTGCAATGGACATTCACTCCAGCCTGATGGGCTGAGCCAGTCAGGAACGGGAAACCGTTCCGAGCTAGCCTGAAGAGGAGAGATCAAATGGCTGATCTGACAACCGAATTTCTGGGGATCAAATCCCCCAATCCGTTTTGGCTGGCCTCTGCGCCGCCGACTGACAAGGAGTACAATGTCCGCCGTGCCTTTGAGGCCGGCTGGGGCGGCGTGGTCTGGAAGACGCTGGGCGCCGAGGGCCCGCCGGTGGTCAACGTGAACGGCCCGCGCTACGGCGCGATCTGGGGCGCCGACCGCCGCCTGCTGGGCCTCAACAACATCGAGTTGATCACCGACCGGCCGTTGCAGACCAATCTGGAGGAAATCACAAGGGTCAAGAATGACTATCCGGACCGGGCCATCATCGTGTCGATCATGGTGCCGTGCGAGGAGCAGGCCTGGAAAGATATTCTGCCGCAGGTCGAGGCCACGGGCGCCGACGGGATTGAGCTGAACTTCGGCTGTCCGCACGGTATGGCCGAGCGCGGAATGGGCTCGGCCGTCGGGCAGGTGCCGGAATACATCCAGATGGTCACCGAGTGGTGCAAGAAATACTACTCCAAGCCGGTGATCGTGAAGCTGACCCCGAATATCGCAGACATCCGCCAGCCGGCGCGGGCGGCGAATGCAGGCAAGGCCGATGCGGTCAGCCTGATCAACACCATCAATTCGATCACCTCGGTGGATCTGGACAGCATGGCGCCGGAGCCGACGATTGGCGGCAAGGGCACTCACGGCGGCTATTGCGGCCCGGCGGTGAAACCGATTGCGCTGAATATGGTTGCTGAAATCGCCCGTGACGCCCAGACACGGGGCCTGCCGATCTCTGCCATTGGCGGCGTCACCACCTGGCGCGATGCGGCGGAGTTCATGGCGTTAGGGGCCGGCAACGTGCAGGTCTGCACCGCGGCAATGACCTATGGTTTCAATGTGGTGAAGGAAATGATCTCGGGCCTGTCCACTTGGATGGACGAGAAAGGCTTCACCTCCACCCAGGACTTCATCGGCATGGCGGTGCCGAATGTGACCGATTGGCAATATCTGGACTTGAACTACGTGACCAAGGCGCGGATCAGCCAGGACGATTGCATCAAATGCGGCCGCTGCTATGCGGCGTGCGAGGACACCTCGCACCAGGCCATCGCGATGAGCGAGGATCGGGTGTTCACGGTGAAGGACGACGAATGCGTCGCCTGCAACCTTTGCGTGAATGTCTGCCCGGTTGAAGGCTGCATCACGATGGAAGAAGTGGCTGCTGGACAGATCGACGAGCGCACCGGCGAGGTGGTTTCCGGCGAGTATGCCAACTGGACCACCCATCCGAACAACCCGTCGGCAACGGCGGCGGAGTAACACTGTTGCACCCTTTAGGGCCGTGCCTCCGGCGGGGGTGTTTCGGGCAAAAGAAAAGAAGCGGCCCGGTTGGGCCGACCTTTTAACGAGGGAGATCAGCTTTTGGGTGTAAGCATACGCCGGTACACGGTTTCCAGGTATTGCGGCGCTGCGTGAAAGGGGTCCTCTTCCCCCATCAGCGTGCGCACCTGGGCGTCAAAATCGGCGTAATGCTGGGTTAGCGACCAGATCGAAAACAGCAAATGTTTCGGGTGCGCGCGGTTGATCCGCCCGGCATCCATCCAGTCTTGCAGCAGTCGAGCCTTTTCTTCCACCAGCACTTTCAGATCTGCCGCAATCACGTCATGCAGCCGAGGTGCCCCCTGTACAATCTCATTGGCATAAAGCCGGCTTTCGCGCGGGAAATCCCGGCTCATCTGCAGTTTGCGCTGCACATAGGCGAGGATTTCGTCCAATGGTTCGCCTTCCGGGTCCAGTGCCCGCAGCGGGTCAAGCCAGGTATCCAGCAAGCCTGACATCAGTTCGTTAAAGATCGCTTCTTTGGAGGCGAAATAGTAAAGCAGGTTCGGCTTTGACAGTCCGGCCGCCTTGGCGATCTGATCCACTGTGGAGCCGCGGAATCCGTGGCTGGAGAACACATCCAGCGCAGCCTCCAGAATGGCGGCGCGATTCTTTCTCTGAATTCGGGTTGGCGCGCGGTCTGCGGGCATGTCCGTCCCTGTCTGTTTCTGCCGCCTTTTGCCAGCTGACGCGCGGAATTTCACCTGTTTCCAGTGAAAGAACCGATTTTTTCAAGGGCTGTGCGGCAATTTCTTGACTGATAGCGAACCCGTGATAGCGTGAGTTTGACCAGTTGGTCAAATCATTGACCGGGATCAAGAGAGCCGGCACTGTGAACCGGCCAGCACTTAACGCCACCTCAACGGCGTAATGCCGGATGAAGCCTGCACAGACGGGCGCACAGGGAAGGGAGCTCGTGATGACGTCGCTTGGACAGAACCTGAAGATCAACGGTGACCGTTTGTGGGACAGCCTGATGGAGATGGCCGAAATCGGCCCGGGTGTCGCCGGCGGCAACAACCGTCAGACGCTGACGGACGCAGATGGTGAAGGCCGCGCCCTGTTCCAGAAATGGTGCGAGGATGCCGGCTGCACTATGGGGCTGGATCAGATGGGCAATATGTTTGCCCGCAGGGAAGGCACGGATCCGGAGGCCCTGCCGGTCTACGTTGGCTCGCATCTGGACACTCAGCCGACAGGCGGCAAATATGATGGGGTGCTGGGGGTGCTGGCCGGGCTGGAGCTGATCCGCTCGCTCAATGACATGAATATCAAGACCAAACATCCGATTGTGGCGACCAATTTCACCAATGAGGAAGGCACACGCTTTGCGCCAGCGATGCTGTCCTCGGGCGTGTTTGCGGGCATTCACACGCAGGACTGGGCCTATGACCGTGAGGATGCCGAGGGCAAAAAATTCGGTGACGAATTGAAGCGCATCGGCTGGCGCGGTGAAGAGGAGACCGGTGCGCGGAAAATGCACGCCTTTTTTGAACTGCATATCGAACAGGGCCCGATCCTGGAGGCCGAGGGCAAAGACATCGGTGTGGTGACCCATGGGCAGGGCCTGAGCTGGACCCAGGTGACGGTCACTGGCAAGGATGCGCACACCGGCTCCACCCCGATGCCGATGCGCCGCAATGCCGGCCTGGCGATGGCACGCATTCTGGAAACGGTGGATGAAATCGCCTGGGGGCACGCACCGCATGCGGTCGGGGCGGCGGGGCATATCGACGTTTACCCGAACTCCCGCAATGTGATCCCGGGCAAGGTGGTTTTCACCGTCGATTTCCGCAGCCCGGAGCTGGAGGTGATTGCCGATATGGAAAACCAGCTGCATGAAAAGGCTACCCAGATTGCCGAGGCGATGGAGGTCGAGATCGAGTTTGAGAAAGTCGGCGGCTTTGATCCCGTGGCCTTTGACGCGGGCTGTGTCACAGCCGTGCGCGACGCGGCAGAGCGGTTGGGATATTCGCATCAGGATCTGATATCCGGAGCAGGCCATGACGCCTGTTGGATCAACCGGGTGGCGCCGACCGCGATGGTGATGTGCCCTTGCGTGGATGGCCTGAGCCACAACGAGGCCGAAGAGATCAGCAAGGAATGGGCCGAAGCCGGTGCCAATGTGCTGTTCCATGCGGTGGTCGAGACGGCGGAAATCGTGGAATAAGGGGCGCGCCCCCCGCGGCCCGGCGGGCTGCTCTCCCGGAGTGTGTCCGGAAAGATGATAACAGCTGCGCCAGACAGCGGAAGAGATAATGGGAGGCGTGAAAATACGCCCCGAACAGGGAGTTGCAAGCATGAGTAAAGTCATCAGAAACGGCACTATCGTGACCGCTGATCTGACTTATAAGGCAGATGTTCTGGTTGAAAACGGGGTGATCACGCAGATTGGCCCCAATCTGAAAGGCGATGAGGAGCTAGACGCCACCGGCTGCTATGTGATGCCGGGCGGGATTGATCCGCATACCCATCTGGAGATGCCCTTCATGGGCACCTACAGTTCGGATGATTTCGAGAGCGGCACCCGTGCAGGCCTTGCGGGCGGTACCACCATGGTGGTGGACTTCGCGCTGCCGAACCCGGGCGAAAGCCTGCTGGATGCGCTGAAGCGCTGGGACAACAAGTCGACACGCGCCAATTGCGACTACTCCTTTCATATGGCGGTCACCTGGTGGGGCGAGCAGGTCTTTGACGACATCAAGACCGTGATCGAGGAACGCGGCATCAACACCTTCAAGCACTTCATGGCCTACAAGGGCGCGCTGATGGTGAATGATGACGAGCTTTATGCCTCGTTCCAGCGCCTGGCGGAGCTGGGAGGCATAGCTATGGTGCATGCCGAAAACGGCGATGTGGTGGCCGAGTTGTCGGCCAAGCTGCTGGCGCAGGGCAACACCGGCCCCGAGGCGCACGCCTACTCCCGTCCCCCGCAGGTGGAGGGCGAGGCTACCAACCGCGCCATCATGATCGCTGACATGGCCGGTGTACCACTTTACGTGGTGCACACCTCCTGCGAGGACAGCCACGAGGCGATCCGGCGCGCGCGGATGCAGGGCAAGCGGGTCTGGGGTGAGCCACTGATCCAGCATCTGACGCTGGACGAGAGCGAGTATTTCAACAAGGACTGGGACCATGCTGCGCGCCGGGTGATGTCGCCGCCCTTCCGCAACAAGCAGCATCAGGACAGCCTATGGGCCGGTCTGCAGTCTGGATCCTTGTCAGTGGTGGCGACGGATCATTGTGCCTTTACCACTGAGCAAAAACGCAATGGCGTGGGGGATTTCACCAAGATTCCCAATGGGACCGGCGGTCTGGAGGACCGGATGCCGATGCTGTGGACCCATGGCGTTGAAACCGGGCGGATCACTCCGAACGAATTCGTGGCAGTTACCTCGACCAACATCGCCAAGATCCTGAATTGTTATCCGAGAAAGGGTGCAGTTCTGGTTGGCGCCGATGCCGATCTGGTGGTTTGGGATCCGCAAAAGACCAAAACCATATCCGCAGGCACCCAGCAGTCTTCGATCGACTACAATGTGTTCGAGGGGCATGAGGTGAAGGGTTTGCCGCGCTTTACCCTGACCCGCGGTCATGTGGCGGTGCATGACGGCGAGATCCGCTGTCGGGAGGGACACGGGAAGTTTGTCGCTCGAGAGGCCAATACGACGGTCAACAAGGCGCTCAGCACTTGGAAAGAGCTGACCGCGCCGCGCCCGGTGGAACGCGCCGGCATCCCGGCAACAGGTGTATAAATCCAGGAACGGGCTGCCGAAATCGGCGGCCCGTTTTCCTGTGTGAATTTAAGGCGAAGATATGAACATGGAAACGACCACCCAGGCAATCCGACCCGAGGCCGCCGCTTCCGAAACAGTCCCCTCAAACTGTGTGATCGAAGCCCGCAATCTGGATCTGACATTTGAGACAAACGACGGGCCGGTGCATGCGCTGAAGGATGTGAGTCTTGAGGTCCACAAGGGCGAGTTTGTCTCCTTCATCGGCCCATCGGGCTGCGGAAAGACCACGTTTTTGCGATGTATCGCAGCACTGGAAACACCCACCGGCGGCAGCCTGAGCGTTAATGGAATGACGCCGGACGAGGCGCGCCGCAACCGGGCCTATGGCTATGTGTTCCAGGCGGCGGGGCTGTACCCGTGGCGGACCATTGCCAAGAACATCAAACTGCCGCTGGAGATCATGGGATACTCCAAGGCGGAGCAGGAAAAGCGCGTTAATCAGGTTCTGGAACTTGTTGAATTGTCAGGTTTTGGTGCCAAATTCCCCTGGCAGCTGTCCGGTGGGATGCAGCAGCGGGCAAGCATCGCGCGGGCGCTGGCCTTTGACGCCGATATTCTGTTGATGGATGAACCTTTCGGGGCGCTGGATGAGATCGTGCGCGACCATCTGAACGAGCAGCTGCTGAAGCTTTGGGCGCGGACAAACAAGACCATCGGCTTTGTTACCCATTCCATCCCCGAGGCGGTGTATCTTTCGACCAAGATCGTGGTGATGTCGCCGCGCCCCGGACGGATCCATGACGTGATCGACAGCACCCTGCCCAAGGAGCGGCCGCTGGATATCCGTGACAGTCCTGAGTTCATAGAGATTGCCCACAGGGTGCGTGAAGGGCTGCGGGCGGGGCATAGTGATGATTGATCCTATCAATCGGAAATTGCAGGAACGGACAATAGAAAAGAGCCCGGCAGAGGCTCCGGAAAGTTCGAGTTTTCTGGCCAATTTTCTTCGAAGAAAATTAGCGCGGGAAGGGGGCGTGTCATGAAAAGCCTTGTTGCAGTCCTCACCGTGCTCACCGCCATCATCGCCCTTTGGTACGCGGCCTGTGTGCCGATGAACATCAAGGGCGTTCTGGATTCAGCCGAGCGGGCAGGCGTGGAAGTCAGCCCGGCTACCGCCAAGGCGCGCCGGCATATGAGTGAGATCGGGCTGGTGGCGAAAAACACCTTTGCCGTTGGTGAAACCTGGGTGCAGGAGCGCCCGCGCCTGCCGGCCCCGCATCAGGTGGCTGTGGAGCTGTGGCAGACCACGGCCGAGAAGAAGATCACTTCCAAACGCAGCCTGATCTATCATGCGCAGGTGACACTTTCGGCGACGCTTTTGGGCTTTGCCATCGGCACCGGGCTGGGCATTCTGCTGGCGGTGGGGATCGTGCATTCCCGCGTGATGGATATGTCGGTGATGCCCTGGGCGATTGTCAGCCAGACCATCCCGATCATCGCGCTGGCGCCGATGATCATCGTGGTGCTGTACTCTATTGGAGTGCAGGGGATCATTCCCAAAGCGGTGATCTCGGCCTACCTCAGCTTTTTCCCGGTTGTCGTGGGGATGGTGAAGGGTCTCAGGGCGCCGGATGCGATGCAGCTGGATCTGCTGAAGACCTATAACGCCAATACTAATCAGGGGTTCTGGAAACTGCGGTTGCCGTCGTCGATGCCCTATCTGTTTGCCTCGCTGAAGATCGGCATTGCGGCATCGCTGGTGGGGGCCATCGTGGGGGAGCTGCCGACCGGAGCGGTTGCGGGCCTTGGCGCGCGCTTGCTGGCCGGAAGTTACTACGGGCAGACCGTGCAGATCTGGTCAGCGCTTTTTGCGGCGGCGATTCTGGCTGCCGCCTTGGTCGCGCTGTTGGGGCTGATGGAGAAACTGGTGCTGAAGCGGATGGGGGTGCAGGCATGACTGGCTTATGGAATAGGGGCTCGGCCCTCGCCGCAGCGCGGCTCACCCGGAGTATTTGGCCCAGAAAGAAGCAGGAGGGCGCGGCATGGTGATGGTTCTGCTTGCGGTGCTGGTCTGGTGTTTGGGCTGGTGGTTGAACAGCCGCCTGGCCAAGGGTCCAGCTGCGCATACCCGCGCGGTGCAGCTGCTGGTTCCGGCCGTCTTCGGCGTCACCGTGGTGGTGGTCTGGGAACTGCTGGTGCGCGGGTTGGAGGTGTCGCTGGTGATCTTGCCTGCACCCTCGGTTATCGCTGTGCGCTTTGCCTCCAGCATGCCGATCCTGTGGCAGGACTTTGCCCAGACCATCCTGAAGGGGGCGCTCGGCGGCTATGTGATCGGCTGCGGCGCGGCGTTCCTGACCGCGATCCTGGTCGACCGCAGCGACTTCCTCCGGCGCGGGCTCCTGCCGGTGGGGAATTTCGTTGCCGCGCTGCCGATTGTGGGCACCGCGCCGATCCTGGTGATGTGGTTCGGTTTCGACTGGCATTCCAAGGCCGCCGTTGTTGTCGCCATGGTGTTCTTTCCAATGCTGGTAAACACGGTGGCGGGCTTGCGGGAAACCTCGGCCATGCAGCGCGATCTGATGCAAACCTATGCAGCAAGTTACTGGCAGGCATTTTTCAAGCTGCGTTTGCCGGCGGCGCTGCCTTTTGTCTTCAATGGGCTGAAGATCTCCACCACCCTGGCGCTAGTCGGTGCGATTGTGGCGGAGTTTTTTGGCTCGCCCACTGTTGGGATGGGCTTTCGTATCTCTACCAGCGTGGGCCAGCTGGCGCTGGACATGGTCTGGGCAGAGATTGTGGTGGCAGCACTGGCAGGATCGGCCTTTTACGGGCTGATGGCACTAATTGAGAAAACACTGACTTTCTGGCACCCGTCGCAACGGGGGTGAGGGAACAGCCGCTCCGCCGCGTGCGGGGCGGTTTTGCGGAAATCTTGCGCTGGTGCCCGGCAAAGGACCGACCCAAAAAGAAAAAACTTTGAACGAATGGTCAAACCCGGGCAAGCTTAACATCATAATCAACAGGGAGAACAGGATATGAAACATCTGATGACGGCGGCAGCGCTGGCACTGGGCACCGCAGGTGCGGCGCAGGCGGCGGATGACGTGACGCTGCAGCTGAAATGGGTGACCCAGGCTCAGTTCGCCGGTTATTACGTTGCCGCTGACAAGGGGTTCTATGAGGAAGAGGATCTGAATGTCACCATCCTGCCTGGCGGCCCTGATATTGCGCCGACCCAGGTGATTGCCGGCGGCGGCGCCGATGTGACGGTGGAATGGATGCCCGCGGCGCTGGCAGCACGTGAAAAGGGCCTGCCGCTGGTTAATATCGCGCAGCCGTTCAAATCTTCGGGCATGATGCTGACCTGCTGGAAGGACACAGGAATATCCGCACCTGCGGACCTTGCCAACCGCACCCTGGGCGTTTGGTTCTTTGGCAATGAATTTCCTTTCATGAGCTGGATGAGTCAGCTGGGGATTTCCACCGAAGGCAAAGGCGAGGAGGGCGTTGAGGTATTGAAGCAGGGCTTCAACGTCGATCCGCTGCTGCAGCGCCAGGCGGATTGCATCTCGACCATGACTTATAATGAATACTGGCAGATCCTTGATGCTGGTGTTGGTGCGGATGAGCTGATCACTTTCAAGTACGAGGATCAGGGTGTGGCGACGCTGGAAGACGGTTTGTATGTGCTGGAAGAAAACCTCGACGATCCGGAGTTCGTTGACAAGATGGAGCGTTTTGTGCGGGCCTCGATGAAGGGCTGGAAATACGCTGAGGAAAACCCGGACGAGGCGGCGGAAATTGTACTCGACAATGATGCGTCCGGTGCCCAGACCGAGACCCACCAGAAACGCATGATGGGCGAGATTGCCAAACTGACCGCGGGCAGCAATGGTGCGCTGAATCCGGCGGATTATGAGCGGACGGTTTCAACGCTAATGGGCGGTGGCTCGGACCCGGTCATAACCAAAGTCCCGGAAGGCGCTTGGACCCACGCTATCACCGATGCGGCTTTGAAATAGATAAGCCATAGACCTTGAAGATCCGCCGGGGTTTTGATGCCGGCGGATCTTCCGTTTGATCCCCGCGCAATATTGACAAAATCCCAACAATTCTCTGGCAATATTAAAATACATCCCTGAGGTGTCTGTTTTTGTGTTAGAGTTGCCTTATGGGAGAGATGCGTGCTCATATCCCTGATCGGCAAAAGCAATCCGGATACCCGCCGCAATACTTGTGCCTTTGCCCTCAGCCAGACGATATTGCGTGCCATGCACGGTCTGCAGCGCACGGAAGGCCTGCATTGCTGGATGTCGCCAGCAGAAGCTGCGAACTGCCGCTGATGGATCTCTGCCAGACGGCGCACCAGCGCAAGCTGGAGACCGGACGGGCCCAGATTCTGTTGCTTTACGAAGTGGAGCCGCTGGGGCTGGAGCTGGCGGCGACTTGGCAGGTTGACGTGATTCCGGTTTCGGTCTGCTGCCTGCAACAGATTACCCACACTGATTTGCTGCACGCCTTGGCCTGCGGTTTTGATGTCATTCACGTGCAGGTCTGCGCCAGCTCAGCTGACAGGCTGCATCAGCAGCAGGAAGTTGAACTGGTGCAGGTTCTGGGCGGGCTGGGCCGGGTCTTGCTGTTTGACGGGGCCGAGACTCTTGCACGACGGCTGGCAGCGGGTATTTTCCCGTTTCCTTCGGTTGCGCCGGACATAGTGGCGGTGGGCAGCCGCAGGGATACCGCACGGGCCAGCGCCGCAGCGCTGCTGCCGGCCAGTGAGGACCATGTAGTCTTGCCGGAACAGGCGCCATACGGCGCCGTCAGCCTGGATGAAGGCCAGTGCAACCAATGCAGCAGCTGCGTGTGGGTCTGCCCGTCGGATGCCTTGAGCCTGACCGAAGACGGCGGCGCACTAAGCTTTGTGGAAGCCATGTGTTTTCAATGCGGCCTGTGCGTTTCGATCTGTCCGCAGCGGGCGCTCAGCATGGAGGCAGGGATGAATCTGTCCGCGTCTGCCGTGTTGCCGCATCTGCTGGCGGGGCAAGGCGCGGAAGATGCAGAAGCCCCTGGTCTGGCGGAGTAGGTTTGGGTTCCAGGCTTCGCAAGTGCCGTGGTGCCGGGCATTGGGGTATGCCGGGGGCCAGGGGCCTGACCTGAGACTGGCCTTTTCAGCTCTGCTCCAGGAAGCCGCCGTACTGGCCGCGTTTGAAGATCAGGCCTTTGCCGGGACGGGTGGTTACGCTGGCCACTTCACCTATGATGATGGTGTGGTCACCCGCCAGATGGGCGGCAAAGCGGCGGCAGTCAAAGCGGGCAATCACCCCGTTCAAGGCCGGCGCCCCCTGGCCATTGGGCTGCCATGCTGCGGCACTGAAGTCCTCGCCGCGGGCCGCGAAATGCTTGGCCAGGCCCAGTTGGTCCTCCGCCATCACGTGAATGGCGAAATTCTCGGCCATTACAAAGGCATCATGGCGAAGGGACGCTTTGGCCGGGCACCACAGCAATAAAGGCGGATCCAGTGACACGGAGGTAAAGCTGTTGACGGTAATGGCCAGGGGGCCGCGCGCTGTCATGGTGGTAACTACCGTCACCCCGGTGCCAAAGCAGCCGAGCGCATCGCGGTAGTCCCGGGCGGTCTCCGGCCCGGGGATGAAGCTGGTGTCGGCCATGTTGCGCGCCTTTTATCCGTTCCGGGCAGTGACGTGCCACGCATGGCGGCGATTGTCTACCACGTTCATGTCTTCATGAGGCGTCCGTGCTTGCGGGATTCTTCCAGCACCGCGCCAAAGGTGGCAAGCCCGCGTGCCTCAAGCATCGGCAGCATCTTGCAGAATACCTCAGCGGTGGCGCGGGCGTCCCCCATCGCGGTGTGGCGCAGGGCCGGAGGGATGGCGACGTCCAACCGTTCGCATAGCGCGTCCAGCGTGTGGTTCTGCGAGGCGCCGAACAGTACTGCGCTCAGCAGCACGGTGTCCAGCACCGGCTGGTCCCAACTGAAACCCGTGCGCTTGGCGTGGCGGTGCAGAAAGGCCATGTCAAAGGGCGCGTTGTGGGCCACGATCACGGCGTCCGAGGCAAATTGGTGAAAGGCGCGGGCGGCGTCGGAAATCACCGGCGCGCCCTGCACCAGGGCATCGCTGATGCCATGCACTTTGGTTGAAGCAGCAGGGATTGGCCGACCCGGATCCACAAGGGTTTCAAACGACTCGCTTTCGATAATACGGCCCCGGACAATCCGCAGTGCGCCGATCTGCACAATCTCGTCCTTATGCGGCAGCAGTCCGGTGGTTTCGGTGTCAAACACCACATAGCTGAGATTGCTGAGCTTGCGGCTGTCCAGCTCGGCGTGGTCCGTTTCCAGCAGCGCGAAGTCATAGACCAAGGGCCGGGAGTCTCCCGGGGCGAGTTCCGCATGGCTCCCTTCGAACAGAATGATGTAGCCTGGAGCGCCGCCCAAGGGTTTCAGCCGCAGGTCAAACACCTGGGTGCCGCTGGCGCTTTTGACTTCGGCCTGCACTTCCGTCCCGCTTCGTATCAGCCGGCCATAGGCGGCCTCCAGACCGGTGAGGTCCAGGTAATCGGACAGCGGCGCATTCAGACGCGGCGGGGCCTCCTGTGCCAGCACCGCGGCGGCCTGGCCGTCGTAGAGCACGATCTGATGGGAAGGGTTAACCATCACGGTGGCAATAGGGATGTCCGTCAGTAAGGCCGCGAGGCGGTTTTTTTCGGCCTCCAGATGCTCGGTTTCGCGGGCTATTGCTTCAGCCGCGGACAGCGCCGAGTCTCCCAATTGCCCGGCCAACCCCTCCGCTGCGGCTGCCAGATCACCGAGATATTGCGCGCCATGGGTGTCGAGCGCCCGCGATACGCCGGCATGGGCGCGGGCGCGCATGCCGGCCGCCAGCCGCTCGATTGGTTTGGCGACGTTTTCGTCAAACAGCAGCCAAACCGCGGCGCAGAGACCAAGGATGGCAAAACCGCTGAGCAGGCCGGAAAAGACGAAGGCATCCGTCAGTCCGGGCTGTCCAGCGCGGCTGTAGCCCAGCCACAGCGCGCCTGTGGTGACCGCAATGCCGCCAAGCGCCAAGGCGCAGAAAAACAGGAAGATGCGCAAACGCAAGCTGAGGCGCGCGTGCATGGCTACCCTCCGCAGGCGGTTGTCAGAATAGTATCGTCCGGAGTGCCCGCCACCCAGTCAAGCCCCTTGGGCAGGCCACTGCCGGAAAACACGATAGTGCCTGCTGCCAGCGCCCGCCGCCATTTGCCGCAATCCAGCACCACGGGCCGGCTGTTGACCGGTGCCCAGCGGCCAAAGAAATAGATCTCGGCCAGATAGACCTCAGGGTGCGCCTGGTGGCTTTTCATTGTCGCAGTATCCAGCGCGGCAAAGCGGTCGATGTAAGGCACGGCATAGGTCCAGGGCCGGTAGAAGCTTTGGTTTTCAACTGTGTCCGCTACGACCAGCCCGTCTGGCAAGGCTGCGGCGGTGCGCGGGTACCAGCCGTATTCCGAAGCGATGGTAGCCGCGATCATCGCTAGTCCCGCCGCCACCGGCGCCAGCCAGCGCGGCAGGCGACCGCGCATGAATTTTCCCAGCAGCATGACAACGCCAGCTGCAGCAATACCGGCAAAGATCACCGCAATCAATTCCAGAAACATCTCAACTCCCCGCAGGCCCAAGGCCGCTTCTTTTTTGTCCAAATATTTGCGCCGTAAGCTCCCGCGCTCCCGCGCTGCCGACAGGCGGAGGTGTCAGCTTAGCATGGCTTTGCCGTGCCCAACCGCCGATTGCATCGTCTTTACCACAACAAAGGCGTCGCGCAGATGACTTCGCTCAAAATCCGAAAGATCGGACGGCGCCAGGTAATTGTCCGGCGCCTGGCCGCTGCGGATCTGTGCGGCCTGATGCTCGAGCCGGGTCTGGGAAATCAGATCGTAGGCGTCCAGCAGATCGCGCGCACCGGAGGGGCTGAGCACGCCCGCTGCTTCTGCCGCCTCCAGCCGGGCGCGGGTGTCCACTACGGGCAGCTTGCCCTGCAGCGCATAGACCCGGCCCAGGTCGACCACCGGCACCACGCCGTTGTGCTTCATATCCAGCGTATTGCGGTGTTCGCCCGAGCGGATGGTGGCCAGCCCGCGCAAGAGACCCAGCGGCGGCGTGTGCTTCAACGAATTGGCGATCAGATGCGCGGTGAAGATCGAATTAGCGCTGGCGGCCTGCAGGGTCTCCTGGTGAAGACCGGCAAACAGCGCGGCCTCGCCGCCGATCGGGCGCAGGTCGAACATCACCGAGGCCAGCATCTGCGCCTCGGGATCAGGTTTGGCGATCCAGCCGCGGAAGTAATCGCGCCAAACGCGCAAGGGCTGCCGCCAGCGGCCATTCGACGCCATCATGTCGCCGGGGCAGTAGACGTAGCCGCAGGTATTCAGCCCGTCGCAGACGAAACCGGCAAGCTGCGCGAAATAGACCTCATCGCCGGACGCCAGATCGTCGGACAGGATCAGGCAATTGTCCTGATCGGACACGCCGGTCTGTTCGCGCCGCCCCTGTGATCCGCAAGCAAGCCACAGATAGGGCACCGGCGGCGGACCCAGTGCCTTCTCGGCCAGCGCCAGCAGGCGGCGGGTCACGATGTCGGCGATGTCGGTTATCAGCCGCGTGACGATTTCATGGCGGTTGCCTGCGGCCACCAGCTGCACCAGCAGACGGGGGATCTCGGCGGTGACCCGGGCCATGTCCTTGGCACTGGTGGCGCGGGTCAGGGCTGATACCAGCTCAGCTGAGCTGACAGCCTGGAACCGGGTCAGATCGGTCTGGGTGACAATGCCTGCCAGCACGCCGCGCTGCATAACCGGGATATGACCGATGCCGTGCTCCATCATCAGGTGCAACACGTCCGAGCCAATAGCCGACGCATCCAGTGTCAGCGGGTCCGGGGTCATCATGGCGGCAACAGGGGTCGAAATGGGTTTGCCCGCAGCCAGAACCTTGGCGGTCAGGTCGCGGGTGGTCAGTATGCCTTGCAGCTGGTCGCCATCGGTGACGCAGACCGAGGATATGCCGTGATCCCGCATCAGCTGCGCCGCGCCCTGGCACGTCAGCCCGCTGGAGCAGGTGACGGGCGCGCGGGTCATGATTGCCTCGACCCGCGTGGTGGCGAGGCTGTTGCTGCCGACGCTGCCGGGGCGGCGCCGGTCAAAGAACCTCGCGACCTGCGGCTGGCTGGCCATCAGGTTGTGGAAATCTCCTGTTGGCAGCAACAGCAGCAGGCTGTCGGTGATTGCCCGTGCCGAAGTTACAGCGCGACCGCCGCGGGTCAGGCCGCGCTCGCCAAAGGAATTGAGCGGGCCAAGGATCGAGACGGGGATGTTGTTTTCATCCCGAACCTCCACCTCGCCGCTGTGGACCAGGTAGAGGCCGTCCAGCTCCGCGTTCAGCACATAGACGGGGGCGTCTGCGGCAGTCTCAATCTGGCGGAACCTGGGTGCCAGCTCCTGCAGTAGCGCCGGGTCGAGGCTGTCGTAGGGATGAACAGAGGACAGGAAGCGGAGCAGGGCGGCGTCGGAAAGGGGCATGATCATACCTGCGTGACATCAAGAAAAATGGTCCCGCCGAGTGTGAACCGGACGGGACCATGAGGAAAGAGGCGGGCCGCAGGGAGAACGGCCCGCCAGGGGAGGTTAGTGGTCCTGTGCGGCCCCTGCGCCGCGCGGGATGCGGACGCTTTCCACCAGCTCTTCGATCTCGGCAGGAATGGCCGCGGTCGATTTGGAGACGATGAAGGCGACTGCGAAATTGACCATTGCGCCGATCGCACCGAAGGAGGTGGATTTGACGGTGCCCAGCAGCGGATCCGCATCGGTGAAGGAGTTGGTGTCCGGGATGAACAGCCAGCCCTTGTGCAGGAAGATGTAGACCAGGGTCACGATCAAGCCTGCCAGCATGCCGGCCACGGCGCCCTTGTTGTTCACCTTTGTGAAGATGCCCATCATCAGCGCCGGGAAGATCGAGGCAGCGGCGAGGCCAAAGGCCAGCGCCACGGTCTGTGCCGCAAAGCCGGGCGGGTTCAGACCCAGATAGGTCGCCACCGCAATCGCCACGGCCATGGCAATGCGGGCCGACAGCAGTTCGCCCTTTTCCGAGATCTGCGGGTTGATCGAGCCTTTGATCAGGTCGTGCGAAACGGCCGAGGAGATCGCCAGCAACAGGCCCGCCGCGGTCGACAGCGCCGCCGCCAGACCGCCGGCAGCCACCAGGCCGATCACCCAGCTGGGCAGGTTGGCGATTTCCGGGTTGGCCAGAACCAGGATGTCCCGGTTGAACTTGGTCAGCTCATTGCCAGCCCAGCCGTTGGCTTCGGCAGTTGCTTGCAGATCGGCGTTCTGGTCGTTGTAGTACTGAATTGCTCCGTCGCCGTTCTTGTCTTCCCAGGCCAGGAGGCCGGTTTTCTGCCAGGTCGCCATCCAGTCGTACTGCGGATCGTTCTCGATCTGCTGCACGGTCACGGCGCCTCCTTCGATGCCGCCATTGGGCCACATCATCTCGGTGATATTGAGGCGCGCCATAGCGCCAACTGCCGGAGCGGTCAGGTACAGCAGCGCGATGAACACCAGCGCCCAGCCTGCCGACCAGCGCGCATCAGCGACGCGCGGTACGGTGAAGAAGCGCATGATCACATGGGGCAGGCCCGCGGTGCCGATCATCAGCGACAAGGTGAAAAGCACCATGTTGAAGGTGTCGGAATGATGCGTGGTATACTCGTTAAAACCCAGTTCGCGGACAATTGCGTCCAGCTTGGCCAGCAGCGGCTCACCCGAAGCGGCATGGTCGCCGAACAGGCCCAGGGCCGGAACCGGGTTGCCGGTTAGCTGCAGTGAGATGAAGATCGCCGGGATAGTGTAGGCCATGATCAGCACGCAGTACTGCGCCACCTGGGTGTAGGTCACGCCCTTCATGCCGCCGAACACGGCGTAGGCAAAGACCACACAGGCGCCGATCAGCAGGCCGGTAGTGTTGGAAACCTCCAAGAAACGGCCGAAGGCAACGCCGACGCCGGTCATCTGGCCGATCACATAGGTGGTCGAGGCCACGATCAGGCAGATCACCGCGACGATGCGCGCGGTCGGGGAGTAGAACCGGTCGCCGATGAACTCGGACACGGTGAACTTGCCGAACTTGCGCAGGTAGGGGGCCAGCAGCAGCGCCAGCAGCACATAGCCGCCGGTCCAGCCCATCAGAAAGGTCGAGTTGTCATAGCCGGTAAAGGCGATGAGCCCCGCCATCGAGATGAAGGAAGCCGCCGACATCCAGTCGGCCGCGGTGGCCATGCCGTTGGTGACCGGGTGAACACCCCGGCCGGCGGCATAGAATTCCGAGGTGGAGCCCGCCCGGGCCCAGATGGCGATGCCGATATAAAGCGCAAAACTCGCGCCCACGAACATCAGATTGATGGTGAACTGGTCCATCTTATTCTTCCTCCACGCCGTATTCGCGGTCCAGTTTGTTCATCCGGAACGCGTAGAAAAAGATCAGCCCCAGGAACACCAGGATCGAGCCCTGCTGAGCGAACCAGAAGCCCAGATCGCTGCCGCCTACCTTGATGCCGGACAGCATCGGGCGCAGCAGAATGCCAAATCCGAACGAGACGACAGCCCAGATCACCAGGCTGACAAGAATGATGCGCACGTTTGCCGCCCAATAGCCCTTGTCGGACTCGGCAGTTTGCGCAGAGTGTGTGGTTTGTTCCGCCATCAGCGGTTCCTCCTTCTTCCTCTCCTGTGCGGCCCGGCCTGGGGCTGGGCACACGGTCTCCGTTGACCCGGCGCCGGTTCAGGGCGTGCAGGCATGCAACCTCCGGTCCGGCGGGCACGGGGCCTGCCGGTTCCAGCGGGTATTTTCATTTCGGATAAGACGGGGTCCGGCGCGGTTCGCACCGGCCCCGTTTCTTGGTCGTTAGCTGGTGGCCGTCCTTACGATGGCCGCCATTTCATGGGCGATGTCGTCGATGCCGCCCATGGCATCTGTGGATTGCAGAACGCCTTTGCCGCTGTAATAGGCGATCAGCGGCGCGGTCTGCGCGTGATAGGCCTCCAGCCGGCTGGCAACGGTTTCTGCGTTATCGTCAGCACGCCGCTTCATTTCAGAGCCGCCGCATTTGTCGCATCTACCGGCCTCGGCGGGCTGCTTGAAGCTATCGTGATAGCCCTCGCCGCAGCCGCCGCAGGTGTAGCGGCCGGAGATCCGCTCGACCATCGCCGCATCATCCACCTCGAGGCTGATCGCGGCGTTGATTTTCTGGCCAGTCTCGGCCAGCAGGCCGTCCAGCGCTTCGGCCTGCACGGTTGTGCGGGGGAAGCCATCAAGGATCACGCCCTTGGCGCAGTCCGGCTCTGCCAGACGGTCGCGCAGGATGTTGATCACGATCTCATCGCTGACCAGCTGGCCTGCTTCCATCACCGCTTTGGCAGCCAGGCCCGCAGGCGTGCACGCGGCCACTGCGGTGCGTAGCAGGTCGCCCGTCGACAGCTGCACGTAGCCAAATTTTTCCTCCAGCATCCGCGCCTGGGTGCCCTTGCCGGCGCCCGGAGGCCCCAGCAGGATCAAGACGGCGGGGCGGGTCATGACTGCCATGTTCATCTGTTTATCACCCCTTGTTCGCGCGGTTTGCAATCAGGTCGTCGACCACCGACGGATCGGCAAGAGTCGATGTATCGCCAAGGCTGCCAAAGTCGTTCTCTGCGATCTTGCGCAGGATGCGGCGCATGATCTTGCCGGAGCGGGTTTTCGGCAGGCCCGGCGCCCACTGGATCACGTCGGGCGAGGCAATCGGGCCGATCTCGGTCCGCACCCAGGTACGCAGCTCCTTCAGCAGTTCATCCGAAGGGTCGCGGTCGTTCATCAGGGTCACGTAGCAGTAAATGCCCTGGCCCTTGATCTCATGCGGGTAGCCGACCACGGCGGCCTCGGCTACGGCGGTATGGGCCACCAGCGCGCTTTCAACCTCGGCTGTGCCCATGCGGTGGCCGGAGACGTTGATCACGTCATCGACGCGTCCGGTGATCCAGTAATCGCCGTCCTCGTCGCGGCGGCAGCCGTCGCCGGTGAAGTAGTAACCTTTGTAGTCAGAGAAATAAGTCTTCTCGAACCTCTCATGGTCGCCCCAGACGGTGCGCATCTGACCCGGCCAGCTGTCCTTGATGCACAAAACGCCTTCCACGCCGTTGCCCTCGATCTCGCCGCCGCTGGTGGGGTCCAGAACCACCGGCTGGATACCAAAGAAAGGTTTCATCGCGGCGCCCGGCTTCATTGCGTGGGCGCCCGGCAGCGGGGTCATCAGATGGCCGCCGGTCTCGGTCTGCCACCAGGTATCAACGATCGGGCATTTGCCCTTGCCGACAACCTCATTGTACCAGTTCCAGGCCTCGGGGTTGATCGGTTCACCCACCGTGCCCAGCACCTTGAGATCGCTGAGATCGCATTTTTCGACCCATTCGTTACCCTGACCCATCAGTGCGCGCAGCGCTGTGGGGGCCGTATAAAACTGATTCACCTTGTGCTTTTGGCAGACTTGCCAAAAGCGTGAGGCATCGGGATAGGTCGGCACGCCTTCGAACATCAGCGTGGTGGCGCCGTTGGCCAGCGGGCCATAGACGATATAGCTGTGGCCGGTGACCCAGCCCACATCCGCGGTGCACCAGTAGATGTCGCCATCGTGGTAATCGAAAGTGATCTCATGGGTCATCGCGGCATAGGCCAAATAGCCGCCGGAGGTATGCACAACGCCCTTGGGCTGGCCGGTGGAGCCGGAGGTGTAGAGGATGAACAGCGGATCCTCGGCGTTCATCTCGGCGGGGGCGCAGTAATCATCCGCTTCCAGCGCCATTTCATTGTAGTCAAAGTCGCGCCCGTCGACCCAGGTGGTCTGGCCGCCAGTGCGTTTGACCACCAGGCATTTAACGCTGTCCTTGGTGTGCAGCAGCGCCGCGTCGGCGTTCGACTTCAGGGCGGTCTTGCGGCCGCCGCGGGGGGCCTCATCGGCGGTAATGACCACTTTGGCGTCGCAGCCGTTGACCCGGGCCGCCAGCGCGTCGGGGGAGAATCCGGCAAACACGATGGAATGGATGGCGCCGATCCTGGCGCAGGCCAGCATGGCATAGGCCGCTTCGGGGATCATCGGCAGGTAGATCACCACGCGGTCGCCTTTGCGCACCCCCATCGACACGAGGATGTTGGCCATCCGGCAGGTGCGGCGGTGCAGTTCCTTATAGGTAATGTGCTGCGCAGGTTCTTCCGGGCTATCCGGTTCCCAGATGATCGCGGTCTGATCGCAGCGGTTTTCCAGGTGGCGGTCGATGCAGTTGGCGCTGACGTTCAGGGTGCCGTCGCTGTACCAGTTGATCGAAACATTGCCAAAATCATAGTTCACGTCCTTCACCTGGGTAAAGGGCTTGATCCAGTCGATGCGCTTGCCTTGTTCGCCCCAGAACCCTTCAGGGTCGGTCAGCGAGGCGTCATACATCTCCTGATACTTGGCGGCAGTCACATGCGCACGGGCAACGGTTTCGTCGGACGGCGGATAGACAGCGTCTGCGTGCAACGCGTTCATTCGGTTTCCTCCCAGAATTTTATTGGCAAGACAAACGACAACGCTGTGCCGTGGCTGTCAAACCGTTTCCTCCTAGGGTCAAACAATACCGCAGTTTGAAAATTTGTGAATAAGGTACCGATATCAAAGGCTTTACCTGTCAACTAATTTAAGGATTTCAGATTTTCTTGTAAATAAAGTGGCGTGCAAGCGGATGCGGCGGTCTGTTTTCATAGGCTTTTCTGTAAATTTCGCCAGCGGCCTGTTGCTGCCTCAATCGCTGCAATGGGCTTAGGAGCGGCGTACTGCCGCACCTTCCGGCAGCTTAGCACCTGCGGCATATTGTGCCTGTGCGGCGGAACTTTCGCTTCGAGGACGGCGCGAGTCGCTGCGTCACCTTTCCCTTCGAGGGGCTTGGCAGCGCCTATCTGTGCCGCTAGCCTGCCTGTTAAGCGCTCCACTCCGGTCAGATGCCGGATCGAAAAGGGCGCAATTCGGGAGAGTTACATCATGAATAGATTTCTGACGGCCGCTGTGGCGGCAACTGCTGGCGTAGCAATGGCAGGCGAGGCCGCCGCGACCGAATGGAACGTGTCGCTGTGGGGCAAGCGCCGCGCGTTCACTGAACATGTGGAAAAACTGGCCGAGCTGGTGGCGGAGAAAACCGGCGGCGAGTTCACCCTGAACATCAGCTATGGCGGCTTGTCCAAGAACAAGGAAAACCTCGACGGCATTTCCATCGGTGCGTTTGAAATGGCGCAGTTCTGTGCCGGCTACCACCGTGACAAGAACCCTTCGATTACCGTGCTGGAACTGCCGTTCCTGGGCGTGAACACGCTGGACGAAGAAGTGGCCGTGGCAAATGCGGTGTACGCGCACCCGGCGGTGCAGGCGGATCTGGCGCGCTGGAATGCCAAGCTTCTTATGACCTCCCCAATGCCGCAGTACAATATCGTGGGCACAGGTGAGCCGCGCGATGAGCTGGCAGAGTTCAAGGACATGCGGGTCCGTGCCACTGGCGGCATCGGCAAGGCGTTCTCGGCTGTCGGCGCAGTGCCGACCTCGGTGACCGCGACGGAAGCATACAATGCAATGGAATCCGGCGTCGTGGACACCGTCGCCTTTGCCCAGCACGCGCATCTGGCCTTTGGCACCATCAATCGCGCTGACTGGTGGACCGCGAACCTGAACCCCGGCACCGTGAACTGCCCGGTGGTGGTGAACACCGATGCCTATGAGGCCCTTAGCGACGCCGAGCGTGCGGCACTCGACAGCTCCGTTGAAGAGGCGATCGACCACTATCTGACCAACTACGGTGCTCTGCTGGAGAAGTGGGACAGCGTGCTGGCCGAGAAAGGGGTCGAGAAAATCACCATCTCTGACGACCAGCTGGCCGAGTTCCACAAAGTGGCCGCCGACCCGATCCGCGCTCAGTGGATCGAGGATATGACCGCCCAGGGCCTGCCGGCGCAGGAGCTTTATGATCTGGTGCAGAAGACTCTTAGCGATCACCGCTCAGGCAGCTGAGCCGGACGAAACACATAGGGCCGGGCTGATCAGGCCCGGCCCCTTTTTTCTTTGACGATACTGAACGACGGGGGCGGGCATGGCAGGCAGCGCAGCAGTGCTGGAGGACGGAAGCCTGATCAGCAGGCTGGACCAGCGGCTATTGAAAGCAGAGCGCCTACTGGCGCTTCTGAGCGGCATAGCGGTATTTTCGCTGATGATCCTGGCGGTGGTCTCGGTCGGTGGGCGCAATGCGGCCAATGCGCCCTTGCCCGGTTACGTCGACTGGATCGAACAGATTATGCCGCTGATCGCCTTCATGGGCATCGCCTATGTGCAGCGCAATGGCGGCCATATCCGCATGGACATCGTTATCGGCGCCCTTAGCGGCCGGGCCATGTGGCTGTTTGAGATGATCTCGGTCATTCTGATCTTGCTGCTGATTGCAGCGCTGGTCTGGGGCAGCTGGTCGCATTTCCTGCGCTCCTTTGATTTTGCCGCGCCTTGGTGGAGCCGCGACAGCTCCATCGACATCGGCCTGCCGATCTGGCCCGCCAAACTGCTGGCTCCGGTGGCCTTTGCGGTGCTGGGCCTTCGGCTGATGCTGCAGATCTGGGGCTATGGCCGGGCGCTGGTTCTGGGGCTGGAGACGCCGGTGGCGGTGCCGCTGGTGCAAAGCGCCGCGGAGCAGGCCGCGGCAGAGGCGGATCAATTGGAAGGCCATGACACGAACAGCAGCGGGCAGGGATAAGATACATGGAACCCATTGAAATCGGCCTGTGGGTCACCGGCGGCCTGCTGGTGATGGTGGTCTTGGGGATGCGGGTGGCCTTCGCCGCCGGTCTTGCGGGCCTCATCGGCCTCGTCTGGATCTTCTGGGCCAAGTTCGGCTACAGCCCGGATAAATTCGGCAAGGCGCTGACCGTGTCGGTCAAGATCGCGGGGCAGGTGCCGCACTCCAAGGTCTCCAGTCAGGCGCTGTCGCTGATCCCGACATTCATCCTGATTGGCTATCTTGCTTATTACGCGGGCCTGACACGCGCTTTGTTCGAGGCAGCCAAGCGCTGGATTGCCTGGCTGCCGGGCGGGCTGGCGGTTTCCACCGTCTTTGCCACCGCGGGCTTTGCCGCGGTATCGGGCGCCTCTGTCGCCACCTCTGCCGTCTTTGCCCGCATTGCCATTCCGGAGATGCTCAAGATCGGCTACAACAAGCAATTCGCCGCCGGTGTGGTGGCAGCTGGTGGCACGCTGGCCTCGCTGATTCCGCCCTCGGCGATCTTGGTGATTTACGCGATCATCGTGGAACAGGACGTCGGCAAGCTGCTGCTGGCGGGATTCATCCCAGGAGCTTTTTCGGCAGTGATTTACGGCCTGCTGATTGTCGGCATCGCGGTGGTTTTCAAATCGGTCGGCCCGCCGGTCAAAGGTTTCACCTGGGGGCAGCGCTTTGCTGCGCTGCCAGGCGCGCTGCCAATTATCTTTGTGGTCGTGATCATCATCTGCTTTGTCTACAACCCCTTTGGCGGCGATGCTTGGGGGACACCGACCGAAGGCGGGGCTTTGGGGGCCTTTGTGGTCTTTTGCATGGCGGTGCTCAAAGGCATGAAATGGGCGGAGCTGAAGTCTGCCCTGCTGGAAACAGCGAAACTGACGGTGATGATTTTCACCATCATCTGGGGAGTGCTGATCTATGTGCGCTTTCTGGGGTTTGCGGACTTGCCTGGGGCGTTTTCTGACTGGATCACCTCGCTGGAAATGTCGCCGATGGTAATCCTGATCTGCATCCTTCTGGCCTATGCGGTGCTGGGCATGTTCATGGATGCCATCGGAATGCTGCTGCTCACGTTGCCGGTGGTCTACCCTGCGGTGATGGCGCTGAACGGCGGCGAAAGCGTTGCCGCTGCCGACAGCGCCTTTGGCATGAGCGGCACGATGTGCGCGATCTGGTTTGGCATTCTGGTGGTGAAGATGGCCGAGTTCTGCCTCATCACCCCGCCAATCGGGCTGAACTGTTTCGTGGTTGCCGGCGTTCGGGATGACCTGAGCGTGCAGGATGTGTTCAAGGGCGTGACGCCGTTTTTCATTGCCGACGCCGTAACAATTGCGCTGCTGGTCGCCTTCCCGGGGATTGTTCTGTACCTGCCGTCATTGGCTGGCTAGCTGGGAGCGGGCTCAGGGCTCACAAAACCGGACCGGCTTGGCAGGCGGCGGCGCAGGCCTATGGGGCGCGGCGCAAGTGATTTCGGCCCTTGCAACACGCGGCCCGGCTGCTGGCGGTCCCGATGTAGGATTTGCATGGCTGAGTGCAATTGTCGTTTCGTAATACTTTTTTACCGTCCAATTTGGGCGTAGCACACATGTAGCGTCCGTCCTGATCGGATCGCGAAGCTGTGCTTCATTGAATGTATGATGCAAAACAGGGAGTTTCTACGTGTTGGCTTGAAAACCGATGAAGAAGTCCTTTTCTGGGACAGGCTTGCAGACGCGTTCTTGCTTACGGTTCAATGCAGAGCAGTATGTTTCTGTGGAGTTGATGACGATATCCCGCTAAAACATCTGTGGCCGCAGTTCCTGGTTAATTGCACTGTTGGTTTTCCATGCGAGCGCGCTATTGGGATTGGTTTTCCATCTTGCTATCGCTGAAAACGGTTGCTCGAGATGTCCTGAGTTCTCCTGATGGTGGTGTCCGAGATCGTGAACGGCCCTAGCGGGGCACTATCCTGAGTTTTGTGTCCTGGCGGGGGCGCTCAATTCTGAGGAGATCCAAGTGTGAGCATAGTCAAAGACCAGCTGGACCGGCTTATGGAAGGGCGTTCGCCCGGCGACTTTTTTGGCAAGGGGGGCATCCTTTCCCAACTGACCAAGGTGCTTGCGGAACGTGCGCTGAGCACCGAGTTGGACGTACATCTCAGAGAAGAGCGCGAAGGAGCCGCCTGAAGGCCGAAACCAGCCCGCCAATTGCCGCAATGGCAGCAACCAGAAGACTGTGGCGACGGACTCTAGCAAGGTGGTTCTGACATTCCGCACGACCGGGACGGGATCTTTGACCCGGTTTGGGTCGCTAAGTATCAGTGCCGCTTTCCGGAGTTCGGCACCAAGATCATCCACTGCCCGGCAGGGAATTGCGCAGCAATGTCCCGGGAGGGAGAATGTACGCCCGCGGCTTGACGGCCCGGGAAAGTGAGTCATCGGTTCGAGCACAATGGCGAACGGGCCATATCGAGGAGATCTACGGCTTTAAAGCGTCTCTCAGCTTGTTTCCGGCGATCACCGGCACCGTGATGCAAGAGGTAACGGTCTGGCAGAACCGCTCCCTGGGGCCCTGCTATCCGGTCGTCTTCATGGCCTCCATCAGGGTCAATATCCGCAGCGACGGCGCAGTCACTAACACAGCGGCCTTCGTGGCCCTGGCAACCTGCCGGACGGGGCACGGGACGTTCTGGGCTTATGGTTCCAGGCCAATGAGGGGGGCAAGGTGCCGGGCGGTCTGCGCAACCGCAGGTTTTAGGACATCCTGATCTCCGCCGTGGACCGGCTTAAGAGCGTACTTTAAGCCATCAAGGCGGCCTTCCCCCGAAACCCAGGTCCAGACCTGTCCCGTTTATCTGCTGCGCCATTCCATGAGCGTTGCCAGCGACAAGGACCGCAAGGCCGGCGCCGCGACTCTGAAGGCGGTCTGCACGGCCGTTAAGGCCGGGGCGGCGCTTGTGCGCGAGCAGGCTAGGCCGGACCCAGCGATAGTCCTTGGCTTTTGTCAGCATGTGCCAGCAGAGCGTGGCGAGCTTTCGCGCCTCGGCAACGGCGGAGATCTGGTGGCCGCGGTGGGCCCGGATCCGGACAAAGAAGGCGTGGAGCGGAGCCAGTGCCTTTGCCCCGGCCCAGGCTGCCCCGGCCAGCATCGCGCGGGCATGGCTGCGCCCGGCCTTGCTGATCCGGCTATGTTGGGCGGGCTCCAAACCGGGTTGGCGCCCCCGCGGGTTCAGCCCGAAATAGCTCACCAGTTTCTGGGGAGAGGCGAACCGGGCGATGCTGATGATCGCCGCCATCAGCCCGGAAGCCACCGTCGGATTGACGCCCGTAATAGCCAGCAACCTCCGGAACGGTTCGTCCTCCAGCGCGTCCTGGGCGATGTCGCGGCCGAGTTGGGCGAGATCTGCCCCGAGCCGGGCCGGCTCCCGGATATGACGCGCAATCGCTGCCCGTTCGTCCTCCGGCACCGGCTGGCCGTTCAGCCAGTCGCGGCCGCGCTTGTTGAAGAGATCGGCATGCGGGCATTTGGGGATCAGATGCGCGGGGCAGGATGGCATGCACCTCGCTCTTGACCCGGGTCCGGTGCCGGACAACCTGATAGCGGCGCGCGACAAGCCTGCGCATCCCTTCTGTGGCTGCATCCGGGGGCCGGATTTCCGGCAGGCAACCGGCCGCATACAGGCTGGCCAATGTGCCTGCACCGACCTTGCCGGTCTTCACATGGGCATGGGCGATTGCCTCGACCTGAAGCGGCTTGGCAATCACCACCAGATTCACATGGGGCGACAGGATCCGGGACACTGCCATGCAGTTTCCGGTCGCCTTGATCACGCGTCGCATGCGCGCCTCCCTTGCCAGTGACAAAAGCGGGAGCGGCGGGCGGCACGGCACCTGCGGATTCGCGCGCTCGGCGCAACCCGACGCGCCGCAGAAGCGGCCGGCTATTACCACGCGCTCGCGGCTCATCGTATACATCGGCCTGGGGAAACGTTCCCAACCGGCCCGATCATAACGGCAAGCTCGTCGAGAGGCTCAGTTGAACAGCCTGGCAGCTGCATTTCTGCTATGAAGCGGGTCCGTGCGGATATGGCCTGCACCGGGAGATTACCGGGCCCGCCCATGCCTGTGACGTGGATGCGCCCTCTCTGGTGCCAATGAAGGTTGGAGACCGGGTAAAGACAGACCGTCGCGATGGCGTGATGCTGGCCAACCGCGGTCGCGCGGGAAATGGTCGGGTTCATTTGGGTTATTTCATGCGAGGACGCTCCAGCGCCGGCCTGTGACGTCCCCGCAAGTTAACGGCCAAACTGCTACCTCCGATGCAGAGGGTCGGGGGCGGAATGCGGTAGGGAACCCTCGAGCCCTGTTATGAGCCGGCCGAGCCGACGCTCGCTATCTAGAGCGAGGCAGCCCCAGGACGAAACCACGGTAATGCGGTAGCCAGACCGCGCATGAGAGCTTGCTCAACCGTCGTCTCAGTTCCGTCTCCCACCCTGTGCATCTCCAGCCGTCCGTATCCAGTCCTGCCGGAGGAAAAGGTCATGAAACAAAGGCTTGACAACGATCCTGAGAGCAGGCCGCCTATCGCCGCTTGCTTTCCATTGAAGGCGACCATGGGCCATACTCTTTCGGATCTGGCTGAGCTCCATTTCGGGGGCGAGCTGCATCACAGCTGCATAGGTCGGAAGCTCAACATTTATCGGTAACCCGTCGGCCAACAGGCCCGCTTCTTTAATCAGCTCAGGCGCGGCAATGGGAATGGTTTTCAGGAGGACATAGCCGCGGAAATTTTCTTAATGCCGCAATTTGTGTGCGATCTGCACCATGTCTGACATCGTCGCGTCAAGCGAGCATATGATCCCGGGCGACAGGAAAAGTCCTTCGATATAGTTGCGGCGATAAAATTCGATCGTCAGTTTCAGGACTTCCTCGACATTGAAGCGTGCACGCGGCACATTCAACGACACACGGTTCACGCAATTTTCGCAATCATAGATGCAAAAGTTTGTCATCTGTATTTTTAGCAGCGAGATGCAGTGACCGTCCGGCGCATAGGAATGGCAAATCCCGCTGCCTTCATTGGACCCCAGCCTTTAGCCGTCGCGCGTATCACGTTTGGTCGGTCCGGACGACGTACACAATGCGTCGTATTTTGCCGCGTCACTGAGGATTGCCAGTTTTGATTCTAGGGTGTGTTTAACTGTGTGTTCACTATGTGTACTCAGTCCGTGTTGTGCAACAGACACGCCTTTGCATCCCGCAGGAACGGTCGCTGACTGGCTCTATTCGGGATCCCCTGCAGAGCTCGGACTGGCCAGGCAAAAGCAATTATTCGGGACCATACCGGAACCATATTGGCGTTCGGGGGGTTGGACTACACATGAGAGCATACCGAAATCGATCGGTGACCGATTTTCACGGTACGCACCCAAATTCGCATGGTGGAGGAAAGCATGGCACGCGGACGAACGGCAACCAATCCAAGTGAAATTCCTGCACCAGGCTGGAAAGACATTGCGTTCCGGTTGAAGGATGAAATCGCAGAGGATCACATCGGATTGATTGCGGCAGGTGTTGCCTTCTATGGCCTGCTTGCGCTTTTTCCGGCCATCACTGCGGTTCTCGCGATCGGAGGCATTCTGATTGAACCTAATCAAATCGTCGATCAGCTTTCGGCCTTCTCGGGGATCGTCCCGGATGAAGTGATGACAATCATCAGCGATCAGGCAACCAAGGTTGCAGGGTCGCGCGAGGGTGGATTGGGTCTGGCCGCGGTCATTGGCCTGCTGGTTGCCATTTATTCAGCCTCCAAGGGAATGGCGAGTCTGATTGAAGGTATGAATGTTGCCTATGACGAGAAAGAGACGCGCGGGTTCATCCTGAAAACCGCCGTCACTTTGGCTCTTACGGTTTTTCTGATGGTCGGGCTGGTGCTTGGGCTCGCGGCAACCTTGGCCGTACCGTCGATCATCGCCTATTTTGATGCGGGGTGGATGAACGAAGCGCTGGTGACGGTCGGGGTCTGGATTTTGCTCATTCTGCTTACTCTTTTCGGGTTGGCTGTCTTGTATCGCTACGCACCCTCGCGGGATGCTGCTGAGTTTCAGTGGGTATCACCCGGCGCAGTCGCTGCCTGTGTGTTTTGGATTTTTGGTTCTGCCGGGTTCGCCTTCTACGTCGGTAACTTCGGATCCTATAACGAAAGCTTCGGCTCGCTTGCGGGTATAGTCGTATTGCTGATGTGGTTCTGGATATCTGCGTTCGTCATCCTTCTTGGTGCTGAACTGAACGCCGAGATGGAGGCGCAGACGCGTTACGACACAACAGTGGGCAAGGATCGGGAGATGGGCAATCGCGACGCCGTAAAGGCGGACAAATTGGGGGAAGCCCACAGAGCGTGAAACTGGTCGCAGCATTGGGCAAGTGACAAAAGGAGCAAGAAATGGACCTTATTCGCTTAATTCCGCCCGTGATCATTCCGCCGCTCGACGTATTCACGACGTTTGCGCTGCGGAACCATTACTTGCTCTACTTTCTTCTGTCGCTTTTCGCGTGTATGCCCGGGCATTGTCACGCCGTTTATATTGCCGCAAAGAAATGATCGTTGTCATGCCGCGTGATATACAGAATCTGGAAAGCGTATCAAATCTTCAGGGCGGCAGATTTTGTTCTCCCGCAATGAATGTGCGCTTCGGCTTGGATACGAACCGTGGCTCCGTTCAAGGTGTCGGCGATGCTGCCGTTGTTTTTCCGGCTGTCTGGCTGTGCTGCAATTGCCATGTCTGCAGCGCTCACAGACGCACAATCGCGCGCATGGCACTCAACACGGCTATGGATAATCGATCGCCGCAATGCTCCTGCTTGGCGATCTATTCTATTTGTTCTTCAAGTTCAGAAACTGGAGAGTTGCGCTGCTGAAACGATAGCTTGAGACGCGCGGCATCCGTGAAATTCGATCTGAAAGGCTTGCACGTTGCTTTTAAAAGTCCTCAAAGTCCTGATCTGGCTTGCGACGTTAAGTGTTCTTACCGTCACCGTCTTGCCGCTTTCCGGATCGCGTGAGTGGTGGGTCAGGATGTGGGATTTTCCTCGCGCGCACATCTTCGTCATCTCGGTGTCGCTGGCCCTCATCGCTGCGTTGCTTCTTCGAACTCAGTCTATTGTCATCGTCCTGATTCTTGTCGTTTGCGCTGCGTATCAGGGTAGAATGATCTTACCCTATACACCTCTGGCGTCAGTGGAAATTGAAATGTCGACAAGAACGAACAAGCCGGCAATTTCGTTTCTGGCGGCTAACGTGCTCATGCAGAATAGAGAGTATGAACGACTGATCGCTTTGATTGAGGAGGATTTTCCTGATGTTTTATTCCTGATGGAAACGAATGCGCAATGGGTTCAGGCACTGGAAAGTACACTTGCCAGTTATAAAACGGTGGTGACCCATCCTTTAGAGAACCATTACGGGGTGGTATTCGCGACAAATATTGAGGTCATTGACGCCCAAATCGTCTTTCTTGCGGAGGACAACACCCCAACCCTGCTTGCTGAAATGCGGGGGGCGGACGGCGCCGGTTTTCACTTCATCGGGTTGCATCCCCGCCCACCGGTTCCGGGCAATGATACTGAAGAAAGGGATGCCCAGATCAGGCGTGCCGCCACGCTGACAAAACACTCGGACTTGCCGGTCATCGCGATGGGTGACTTTAACGACGTCGCCTGGTCATGGACCGCCAAACGCTTCAAGCATCACGGAAACTTTCTCGATCCCCGTGTCGGTCGCGGTATGTTGTCAAGCTTTGACGCCAATCACCCGGTCTTGAAGTTCCCGATTGATCAACTGTACCTCACGCAAGGCATTAACCTGATCTCATTTCAACGTAAGCGGAACATAGGTTCTGATCATTTTCCAATGGAGGCGGTTGTTTCAATAAGTGGTGATAAAGGCAGTTAGATGTCCGGCGAAGAAGACGAAACACCCATTGATGAACGTGGTCATGATCACTGTCATTCGCGGAACTCGATTCGCCGGAATCTCGGTTTGATTTTTTCTATCAATTTAGACGATCGTTTGGGTGAGCGATTTCCTGATGCCGGTTACTGCTGCCGTTCTGGTCTATTTCGTTTTGAACCGGCCAAGGCGCTGGATGGGCATATTGGGCATCCCACCTGCGTTTAGTGCGGCGATCTTTAGGGTCAGGATTCATAACCAGTAGATGACGGTTGCCGCGAGGGCGATGGCTGAGAGGAAGACTTTAGGACAACGGTCATAGCGGGTTGCCACGCGCCTCCAGTCCTTGAGCCTGCCGAATATGATCTCGATGCGGTTTCGCCGCTTGTAGCGGCGCTTGTCGTATTTGACCGGCGTCTTCCGCTGCTTTCGGCCGGGAATGCAGGCGCGTATCCCCTTGTCCTGCAACGCTTCTCTGAACCAATCAGCGTCATAGCCGCGATCCCCGAGCAGCCAATTGACGTTCGGCAGGCTGCTGAGCAGCGCCCGCGCTCCGGTATAGTCGCTGACCTGCCCGGCGGTGATGAACAGGTTGATCGGTCGTCCCAAGCTGTCGCAGATTGCGTGCAGTTTGGTGTTCATGCCGCCCTTGGTGCGACCGATCAGGCGACCGCGCCCCCTTTTTTAGCGGCCATGCTGGTCGCAGTCCTATGCGCCTTCAGGTAGGTCGCGTCGATCATCACGGTCTTCTCTTCGCCGTGTTCGGCAGCCAGCCCGACCATCATCCGCGCAAAGATGCCTTTCTCGCTCCAACGCTTCCATCGGCTGTAGAGCGTTTTGTGCGGGCCGTAATCTTTGGGAGCATCACGCCAGCGCAAGCCATTGCGATTGATGAAGATAATTCCGCTCAGAACACGCCGGTCATCAACACGCGGCTTGCCGTCGGACTTCGGAAAATAAGGCTCAAGACGGGCCATCTGCGCGTCCGTCAGCCAGAAAAGATCAGACATATCACCGCTCATTTTTCGAACCGTGAATCACGCCACCCACCGGAAATCAATGCATCCTGAGCCTAGAAATCGACATGTCATGCAACCCAATCGCCTCCAATCAAGTTTGGATTTTTGTGCATCAGTCGAAAATGTCTTGATATGTGTTATGGGCGAATTTGAGCTAATTATGAAAACCTATCCTTATGCCGCTTTGGTGAACTCCTCGCCAGGTGACTGGGAAGTGATGTCATTTAAGTGAACATCTGATCCGCTTGCGAGCCTTGGCTGGCGCGAAAGCGGTCAGAGAATCCTATTTAGGATGTCACCACAGCCCACCAATTCCAGCCTTCATACTTATCACCCCGCTGTTTGATCTGCGTGTAGCGCTTGAGACATTGCCAGGATTGATGACCCGAGATCTGCGCAACCTGGGGAATGGTCAGCCCCATCTCGAACAAGCGGGAAATTCCCTCATGGCGTAAGTCGTGGAAATGCAGGTCTTCGATCCCGAGAAGTTTACATGCATAGGTGAACCGCCGGCTGACTACATCGCTGTTGTAGGGAAAAATCCTGCCGTCAGTGCGAGGCATGGACTCGATGATCGCCCGTGCTTCTTCCTGAAGGGACAAAGTCACATCGTTTCCCTGGGTCTGTCTGGGGTGCTTCATGTCGCGAATGGTGATCTCTTCATTCTCCAGGTCATAGTCCGCCCAGGATTGCGACAGAATGGCTCCCTGGCGACGGGTTTCGAAGATAGCTGCCGCCACGATTTTGTGCATGGGGACCATTCGGGGATTTTCGCGGTATCCGTTGACGAAATGGTACATCAAAAGGTCGAGCTCATCGAAAGTGGGTCTGCGGGTTCGTTGCGCTGATTTCGTAACGATCTTCTGATGTTGAAGGGTGCGCATGGCCTCCTCGAATTCAGCACGCGGCATTGTGACGCCACAGGTTGGCCCACCAAAACGGATGAGCATGCCCAAGGTCACTATGTATCCATTGACCTTTTGCGGTTCGCGAGGTTTGAACGTGTAATGTGCGGTTGTGTCCTTTCGCGGATCAACGGGGCGTGCTTGAAGCCCGGACAGAAGCTCGATTGCGATTTTCACGAAATCCCGTGCTAAAAGATCTTCAATGGCAGACGCGCCAAAATTCAGTCGCTGAAAAAAGCTCAGCATCTGGGACTTGGATTTGCCGAAACCTTCCAGGGAGGTATCGATGTAGTCGCTGATGCAATCAGCAACGCTTTTGCGTGCCTTTGTATTCACGGCGCGCTCCAGGCCGCCCGGCTTTATCAATGCGTCTTCACGACGTTTCAACCAGCTTTTTGCAGCTTGTTCCGATGCAAATGTCTCGACCAGGTTGAGGATGACCTTGCCGTTTTTCTTCTTGCGGATCTGGGCGGTGAAGCTCGGTTTGCCATTGGTCTTGAGGCGTTCTGTTATAGTTCCCATGGGATTTCCTTTCAGTCACGGGTTTTCCATGGCCGGGACATCTGATCGTTTGAATTTTTGGGAAGCGGGTTTGACTGGGTTTGAAACCCGAATCGGGGGGGATCGAGCCGAATAGGGCAGAACTGATGGAGGAGGATGGCAGCCCGGCAGTGCTCGAACCGGAGTGCTGGAACTTGGGGCGAAAAAAGTGCTACACGGCGCCGTCGGTGCTACATTCTGTAGCACCGCATCCAAAAACGGGGCTAAATCGGGCCAAAACGAGGAAAACGGTGAAGATGATGGATTCGAAAAACCAAGAAAAATCAGGTTTTTCCGAGGTTAGGCGGGCGGCACGCCTATCCATTGCACCGATGATGGATTGGACGACATCCGATTGCAGGTTTTTGCACCGGCTGCTGAGCCGGGAGACGCTGCTTTACACAGAAATGGTGACCGCGCCTGCGCTGGTGCGGGGCGGGGCGCTGCACTTGCTTGAGTTTCACACCGACGAGCATCCGGTAGCCTTGCAGCTGGGCGGTTCGGACCCGGTAGAGCTGGCAGAGGCCGCCCGGCTGGGGGCGGAAGCGGGCTATGACGAGATCAACCTCAACTGCGGATGTCCAAGTGACCGGGTGCAATCGGGCGCCTTTGGCGCGGTGCTGATGCAGACGCCGGAACTGGTGGCGGATTGCGTCGCTGCCATGCGTGAAGCCGTAAAGGCCGCGGTTACCGTTAAATGCCGGATCGGTGTTGATGATCAGGAGCCGGAAAAGGTGCTGCCGGACTTCCTGGACAAGATCCGGTCGGCGGGCTGCCGACGGGTGACGATTCACGCACGCAAGGCCTGGCTGCAGGGGCTGAGCCCCAAGGAAAACCGCGATATCCCGCCCTTGGATTATGATCTGGTGCATAAGATGAAAGCCGCATTCCCGGATCTGCATATCTCGATAAACGGCGGTATTGCCACGCTGTCTGAGGCCAAGACGCATCTGGACCGGGGCCTTGATGGTGTGATGGTGGGGCGTGCGGCATATCACCAGCCTGCCGATGTTCTTTGCGCCGCAGATCCGGAGATCTACGGGACCGGCAGTGTTAGTGAGCCTTGCCAGGCCGTGCGGCAAATGCTGCCGTATATCGAGGCGCGGCTGGGCGAAGGGGCCAAGCTGAACCAGATCACCCGGCATATGCTCGGACTGTTTGCCGGCAAGCCGGGCGCGCGGCAGTGGCGGCGGACGCTCTCTGAGGGCGCCTGCCGAGCAGGAGCCGGGCCGGAACTGGTGGAGCAGGCCCTGGCGCAGGTGGCGGATCGCGCGGCCGCGTGACGCGGCGCATCGCAGGCTATCGGCTTGTGCAATCAGTTTCCGACCGCTAACCCTTTGCCGGTGAAGCCAAGTCGGAGGTGCCCCGCATGACTGATCCTGCCATGACTGCCGCCCTGTGGCCGGAGCCTGCATTGCTGATGCAGATGGCGGGGCTGCTGCTGGTGATCGGCGCATTCGCCGGGATGCTGGCGGGACTTCTGGGTGTTGGCGGCGGTATCGTCCTGGTGCCGGCGTTTTTCTATGCCTTTCAGACCCTTGGCTATGGCGGCGATCAGCTTATGCAGATGTGTCTGGCGACTTCTTTGGCGACAATTATTGTGACCTCTGTGCGATCAGTCCTGAGCCACAACAAGAAGGGCGCGGTGGATTGGCAGATTCTGCGCGGCTGGGGCATCGGCATTGCGCTGGGGGCCATTGCCGGGGTGCTGGCAGCATCCTCTTTGCGTTCATCCGTGCTGCAAGGCGTGTTTGGCGGATTGGCGCTGGTGATTGGCTGCTATCTGGGTCTGGGCCGCGCGAACTGGCGGCTGGCTGAGGCGATGCCCAAGGGTGTTAAGCGGCTGGCGTTGTCGCCCGCGGTCGGGTTTCTGTCGGTACTGATGGGCATTGGCGGCGGCAGTTTTGGCGTGCCGCTGATGACTCTGCACGGGGTGCCGGTGCACCGCGCGGTGGCGACGGCTGCCGGCTTTGGCGTGATCATTGCGGTGCCGTCAGTTGCTGGCTTCCTGCTGCTGGATTTGGACCCTGCCGTGCGGCCTCCGTTCACCATCGGAGCGGTTAATCTGGTGGCGTTTTTCATTGTGATAGCAATGACGCTGATAACCGCGCCCTGGGGGGTGAAGCTGGCCCACGCGATGGACCCGAAACCGCTGAAACGGGTGTTCGGGGCCTTTCTGGTGCTGGTGGCGCTCAATATGCTGCGCAAGGCATTTGGACATTGAGGGGGCGTCATGCAAGATCCGTTTGCACAGTATCAGGACAGGGGCTGGGTGCGGTTCGGCCATGACCCGCAGGTCGCGGCCTGGGCGGCGGATGCTCTGACGCACGGAGTGGCCGCGCTGGACGACCCGGCCTGCGCTGAGTGGTTCCAATGTGAGCGCACGTGGTTCATTGGCGTTGATGCCCTGCCCAATGATGCCGCGGGCCGTCTGTCCGGCGGACCGCCCTTGTCCGGCGCGCCGGTGGACTTCATCACCAGGCACATCGGCCCCGTTCCGGAGCTGCACCGGGCGCAGGTGTCCTCGGTGTTTCCAGGCTACCCGCGCCCGCGTCCGGGCGAGGGCGAGGCCGCCTTCCGCTACCGCGTCAAGCGCGATGCGGCGCATGTGGACGGGGTGAAAATCTATGGCGTGCACCGCCGCCGCAAGGTGGAGGAGCCGCATGCCTGGGTGCTGGGCATCCCGCTGAACGAAAGCAGCCCCGATGCCGCGCCGCTGGTGATCTGGGAGGGCAGCCACAGGATCATGCGCCGCGCCTTTGCCGCCGCGTTTGAGGGCGTGGCGCAGGCGGACTGGGCGGATGTTGATGTGACCGGTGCCTATACCGCTGCGCGTGCCGAAGTGTTTGAGACCTGCCCGCGGATCACCGTGCATGCCAAGCCCGGTGAGTCCTATCTGATGCACCGGCTGTGCCTGCATGGGGTTGCGCCCTGTGGCGAGGGGGCATACGCGCCGGAAGAGGGCCGCATGATCGCCTATTTCCGCCCGGAGCTGGCAGATTGGACCAATGGGTGGCTGGCGGAGGGGTAGGATTGTTGTCTCTTGCAGCAGCAATCAGCCGCCTGCTAAGCATGGTGAAAGTGCGCGGGGTCCTCGCGCCGGCGTTAGGCGAATTGTAGAAGTAAGGTTATCGATGCCAAGCCAGGCTGGGTTTGCTGAATACCTGAAGATCAAGGGTGGGCTGCCGTGGCTTGCGAAGCTCGTTTTCTTTGCCGCAGCTGTAGAAATTGGTTTGGTTTACTACGTAGTTTACGAGCCGGATTACTATCTTCAAAGTAAATCGAGATACCTTGTCCCAAGTATGGTGTGGTTATTTCTGCCTGTGCTAGCAGGAGCCGTAGTCTATGACGTGAAGAAGGTCATTTCCCGAAACTAGATTGTGTCTGTATGCCCGGAACAAGCCGGAGGCGCGCCCTTTGTGGATAGGTCAGCATTCCTGCCTGAATGTTTCGCGCGCGAAACATTGGGTCAGTGCTTATTCCGCATGATTTACAGAGCCTTACCCCGCCGTGCGCTGCGTTAGCTGCGCTTTAACCTTGCACTGCGGCCGCCGCGGCGCTTGTTCAGGTTGACGGCGCGCCTCAAATGCGCAGCGTGGCGGTGCAGCTGGACCAGTTGGTCGTGCGGCAGCGGGACGGAGAAGGCTTCGGTATGTGTCTGACTTAACCGTCAGGTTTCACACAGGGAATCCTCTTTGGCGATATTTGTAGCAAGGTCAACGACACCTCAACGCCAAACCTTCAGCAAGCCACAACGGCGCAGTTTCGGGCCAGGCCCCATTACGGTATCTGACAAATGCCTCTTGACCCTGCTGGTCATCCCCACGGCTTTGACCAGATCCTGCACCGAATGTGTTGAGAGGCCCTAAGCGGGCACCTTCTGAATTACCACAGTCATCGCCTTCTCCGCCGCCCCGCGGGGCTTCAAAAGCAAGGGGAAACAGGGAGCCTTGCGCAGTTTTAGGTACTTCACGCCGACCGATCCGGCGCGCGTCTCCCAGCCTCGGGACCAGTAACCGTCGCGGCGGTTCATCCGCTCGGCCATGCGGCCGTGCGCCCTGACTCTGCAGAGCTGGCCGCATCCAGCCCCATGAGACAGCCAGCGAACGCGGGCATCCCGGCCAGCCAGTGAGTGTCGGGCATCTCCGACGCAAGTGCATGAAGCGCCGCAATCTCTGATAGGCTGTCCTTGCTCAAAGTTAGGCCGGTGAACCATACCTTAGCCGAAGAACATTCGTGGCCGCCAAGCGATCCGCGCGGGCTTCGCTTCGCGAAGACGCCGCTGGGTCCGCACTAAAAGCAGAAGCTAAACCAATCGTCGGGACACCGCGTTTGCCGATCATGTCCCGTGCAGTGGTGTAGCTCATGGCTGGCCTGGCGCTATTGGCGAGCCGGGCAGATCATTCTGTCAGAGTTGCAGGCAGGCTGATGACAGGATCATCGCTGACCGGCGCCAAGGTTTCCAGCGTTATGTATCGCGCATGCTGCTCGGTCCATTCCTCGGTCCGCTCCATGAGGATGGCGCCGGCGAGACGGTGTTTGGCAGCCTCGTTGGGTAAGATACCGGCGACGCCGGTCCTCCGCTTGATCCTTCCGTTCAAACGTTCAATCGGATTCTTGGAATGCAATTTCGTCCGATGCTGCGGAGGAAACGTCATGTAGGCGCGCAGTCTTCTTCAGCCTCATCCATAAGACCGGAGAGTTTCAGCACCCGCGCGACCGAGGCCTTGATGCCTTCGTGGACATCGCTGATGAAGAGCTTCACGCCGCACAGTCCGCTCCGCACCACATTCCGTAGAAACTCGGTCCAGAAGATTTCGGCCTAGGACGGGCCGATGGCCATGCCCAGGACCTCGCGGCGGCCGTTCATGAAGACGCCAACAGCGATGGTGTCGGCAACAGACACGATACGGCCGCCCTGCCGGACCTTGAGATAGGTCGCGTCCATAGGGCGGGTCGAGACGCCGTGGACATAGGCCTCCTGGATGACCGTGGTCCGGGCCTTCTCCGCCGCTCGCCGTGGCTCCAGGAAGGAGGGAAAGTAGCTGCCAGTGCGCAGTCCTGGGGGGGGGCGGTTCCATGTCTCCAGCCCGCGTCCGCCAGTCCCGTTCGGGATAGCCATTCCTTTGCGCTTTGCACTTCGGGATCTCCTGATGACAGCCGGCGCCGGTTTTCGCGCCCGCCGCCAGCTCCATCAACTGTTCGGCGGCGAAAACCGATCCTCTCACGCAGCAGATCAGCATCTGCATTCTTCTCCACCAGCTCTCTCAGGTCCATCATGGGTTTGGTCATCGGGGTTTTCCTTCGGTCCAGGTTTGCTTTAGCAACCCGAACTGCCGGAAATTCCCCGATGACCGCCGCGCCCTTGATGGCGCCCTACGGCGCCCCCTGGCGGGCGCGGACGCAATCAAGGGCGATACCCGCTGTTACACCTCCGCGAAGGACATGACCGCAAGCTGTCTCGTTTGAGTGGTTTTGGCGCGATTTCAGATGGTTGTAACGTGCCGCGCCCTTTAGTGCTAAAACTGGAACCAGCTCCGGATAGCGCTCCATCGACAGGGCGCACATCTTCAAAATGGGGCAGGAAATATTCGGCAAGATTTGCAGAGCCTTACCCTGCCACGCGCCGCGTTAGCTGCGTTTCAACCTAGCACTGCGGCCGCCGCGGCGCTTGACCAGTTTGCTGGCGCGGGCGGGCAGGTCATTCATGATGCCGGCGCGTTCCTCGTTCGACATTTTCGACCAGTCGCGGATTTCGTCGATAGAGCGGTAGCAGCCGGTGCAGATGCGCGCCTCGGGGTGGACGACGCAGATCTTGATGCAGGGGGACTGAATCTCATCCCGTTTCCATACGTCGTCAGTCATCATTCACCCGTTCTTCAAATGCCGCATCCGGTCCAATGCACCCTGGAGGATATAGGAGGCCGCGACGTGGTCGATAACCTCTGCGCGGCGTTTGCGTGTCGTATCTGCCTCAAGAAGCGCTTTTTCTGCCGCTACGGTGCTGAGACGCTCGTCCCAGAAACTGATTGGGAGATCAGTGAGCTGCCCCAGATTTCGGGCAAAGGCACGGGTGGATTGGCAGCGGGGGCCTTCGCTTCCATCCATGTTGCGCGGCAGGCCCAGCAGGATGCCGCTGATGTCGCGTGCCTGGGTGATCTCCAGGAGGCGGGCGGCGTCGGCTGAGAACTTCTTGCGCTTCACGGTTTCCAGCGGAGTCGCTACCGCGCCTATGCGGTCGGAAACGGCAACACCGATGGTCTTGGTGCCGAGATCCAGCCCGATCAGCGCGCTCATCGGCGGCAGGGCAGCGGCAAATTCTTCGAAAACGTCGTGGATCATTCTGCAATCCCTGTCTGGGCGGCGATGGTTTCCAACAGCACCAGTGCGTCCTGGTCGGCGGCAAAGGCGCCGCGGGCTTCGTCATAGACGGTGCGGGCACGTGCGCTGTCGCCGAGCACCGAGAGGGCGCCGATCAGCCGGGCCCATTCCTCTGCCGAGCCGCCTTCGGATGCGAGCCGGTCGGACAGGCGGGTGACCATGCCGCGGATCATCTCCTGCCGGTCTTCGGGGCTGAGCCCGCTGGCATCCGCCATATCTTCGACGCTGGGGCCGGGCAGGGCGGGGGCGATGCCGCCGCCGGGGGGGATCGGCTGGTATTCAACACCTGCGCGGAAGGCCATCTCCTCGATCTGGCCCTGGATGCCCTTGATCCAGGGGGCTTCCGCCGGGCCGTCACGCAGGGTTGCAGCCCATTCGCGGTAGGCGAGGTCCGGGCGGCCGATCTGACCCAGCATCAGGCCCCAGTAATAGCGGGCCGGCCCGTGTGCGGGATCAATAGCGCGTGCCTTTTGCAGGTCGGTCTGGGCCTCGGGAGAGACATAGCCGGCGGCAGCCATGATTTTCAGCTCGGCCAGCTCCGTGAAGTCGCGGGCGTTGACCTGGCCCTCCGCCAGCCGGATGTAGTTGGTCTTGGCGGCATAGGCGGCCTTGAAGTTGCCGAGGTTGGCCTCGTGCTGGGCCAGCAGGGCCTGGCCCTGGGCGTCGGTGTCGCGCTGGCCCGCGGTTTTGCGCAGCTGCTCCACCAGTTTAACGTAGCCTTCTTCAACCTGGGGCTTGGGCAGGGCGGGCACTTCGGCTTCAGCTTCGGATTGTGAAGGGCGGTTTTCGGCGCGTTCGCCCGCCATCTGGATACGGTCCTTCAAGCCCAGATCGCCATAACCGGGCGCACCCAGCTGCCAGTAAATGCCCAGGGTGCCGCCAGTGATCAGCAGCGCCGTGGCTGTTCCAGTGACCAGCGACAGGGTCCGGGGCTGCGAGCGGCCTGACTGCGCTTGTTGCATCTGCGCGTCGGCGGCCAGAATGCGGCGGGAAATCTCAGTGCGGATCCGTTCGGCGTCGCCTGCGTTGATGACGCCGCGGGCAAGATCCCTGTCCACCTCCCGCAGTTGCTGGCGGTAGACGCGCAAGTCGTAGGCCGCGGCGGGTTCACCCGCAGTGCGGGCGCGAATAAGGATCATAGCCAGCAAAAAGGCTGCCGAGAACGCGATCAGGGCGGTGACTGTCCAGAAAATCATGCCGTCTCCGTGGTTTGGTGTTCATCTATATCCGGGGGCGGGCGAACAAAAGGGTCAAACTGCCGCGCCCGGACACCGCCTGTCGGAATGCGATCGCTGCATATGTCGCAATAGCGCAGAAAGGGGACGATAAACGGCACTGGTCTGCCATGCGTTTCAGGCATACCCGCTAGCAGACACGAACCATCGGATTCGCTTATGAAACGCTATTCAGCTTTTGCCGTCGCGCGGGAAGCCCTGCGCTATCACACCGGATGGGAGCGCGCCTGGCGCTCGCCTGAACCCAAGCGCCATTACGATGTTGTCATCGTCGGGGCTGGCGGGCATGGCCTTGCCACTGCCTATTACTTGGGCAAGAATTTCGGCATCACCAATGTCGCAATTATCGAGAAAGGCTGGCTGGGGGGCGGCAATACCGGCCGGAACACCACCATCATCCGCTCGAACTACCTGCAGGATCCGTCCGCTGCGATCTATGAAAAGGCGCGCAGCCTCTATGAGACGATGTCGCAGGATCTGAACTATAACGTGATGTTCAGCCCGCGCGGCGTGATCATGCTGGCCCAGACCGAGCATGAGATCCGCGGCTACAAGCGGACGGCGCACGCCAACCTGCAGCAGGGCGTTCCGACCGAGTGGATCAGCCCGGAGCGGGTGAAGGAACTGGTGCCGATCATCAATCTGCACGGCCCCCGTTACCCGGTTCTGGGCGGCTTGTGGCAGGAACGCGGCGGCACCGCCCGTCACGATGCGGTGGCCTGGGGCTATGCACGCGCCTGTTCCGACATGGGCATGGACATCATCCAGAAATGCGAAGTCACCGGCGTGCGCACCGAGAACGGCCGCGCTGTAGGTGTCGACACCACCAAAGGCCCGATTGATTGCGACAAGCTGGGGATGCTGGTTGCAGGCAATGCTTCGGTCCTTTCGGAAATGGCGGGTTTCCGTCTGCCGATGGAATCCGTAGCCCTGCAGGCGATGGTTTCCGAGCCGATCAAACCCTGCATGGATGTGGTTGTGATGGCCAACACCGTGCACGGTTATATGTCCCAGTCCGATAAGGGCGAGATGGTCATTGGCGGCGGAACCGACGGGTTCAACAACTACACCCAGCGCGGCTCGTTCCACCATATCGAGGAAACCGTGCGCGCACTGGTCGAAACCTTCCCGATGGTCAGCCGTCTGAAGATGCTGCGCCAGTGGGGCGGGATTGTGGATGTGACCGGCGACCGCTCACCCATTATCTCGAAAACCCCGGTGCAGAACTGCTTTGTCAACTGCGGCTGGGGCACCGGCGGCTTCAAGTCGATCCCGGGCTCGGGCTGGGCAATGGCGGAACTGATGGCCACCGGCCATTCGCCGCTGACCGAGGAGTTCTCGATGATGCGCTTCAAGGAAGGCAAGTTCATCGACGAGAGCGTCGCTGCCGGTGTGGCGCACTAACGCTGCAAAATTCAATTTTACGGAGCAAGCACCATGCTGATCCTTGAATGCCCCTATTGCGGCGTCAAAGCCGAAGAAACCGAACTGGCCGCGGGCGGTGAAGCGCATCTGAAGCGCTTTGGCCCCGGCTCCTCGGATGATGAGTTTCATGACTACCTGTTCATGCGCGAAAACCCCAAAGGCGTGCATTTTGAACGCTGGCGCCATGCCAATGGCTGCGGAAAGTGGTTCCACGCTGCCCGCTGCACCATGACGCTGGAGGTCTTTGGCACCTACACTGCCCAGACCAGCGTGCCGACGCAGGAGATCATGGACAAGATCACTGCCAAACGCCCGGGCTGGACCTGGCGCGAATTCTCGGACGGTCAGAAATGATCCGCCGCCTGACTGAAACACCTGCTTTTCCTTTGAAAGGTCTGCGCACATGAGCACGCGTCTTGCCAAGCACGGCCGGCTGATCGACCGCTCCAAACAGATCGCCTTCACTTTCAATGGCAAATCCATGAAGGGATTTGCCGGCGATACCCTGGCCTCCGCTCTTTTGGCTAACGGCCAGGTGATGATGGGCCGCTCGTTCAAATACCACCGCCCCCGTGGTGTTGTTGCATCCGGTTCGGAAGAGCCCAATGCGCTGATGCAGTTGGGAACCGGTGACCGTTACGAGCCGAACCAGCGCGCCACCACCACCGAGCTGTTTTCGGGACTGTCGGCAAATTCGCAGAACCATTGGCCGAGCCTTGAGTTCGACGTGCTGTCGATCAACAACAAGCTGAGCCGGTTCCTGACCGCCGGCTTCTATTACAAGATGTTCATCCACCCGCGCCCGCTGTGGAAGCACGTCTATGAGCCGATCATCCGGAAGTCCGCAGGTCTGGGCGCAGCCCCCGACAAGGAACTGAAAGACGCTGACACCTACGAGCACTTCTACTTCTTTGCGGATGTGCTGGTCATCGGCGGCGGCGTTGCCGGCCTGCAGGCGGCCAAGGCGGCAGCGGCCACCGGCGCCAAGGTTCTGGTGATTGAGCAGAACAACCATTGGGGCGGCCGCGCTCCGGTTGATGGTGGCACCATCGACGGTGAAACCCCTGATGCCTGGATCGCCAAGACCCTGGCTGAGCTGGAAGCGATGGATAATGTCACCCTGCGCGACCGTTGCATGGGTTCAGGCGTCTATGACCACGGCTATGCCCTGGGCTATGAGCGCCTGACCGACCACGCGCCGGGCCAGGGCGGTCCCCGCCACCGCCTGTGGCGGGTCCGCGCCAGCCAGATCATCACCGCAACCGGTGCCATTGAACGGCCGCTGTCCTTTGCGGGCAACGACGTGCCGGGCGTGATGCTGGCCGGTTCGATGCGCGACTATGTGGTGAACTGGGGGGTGAACCCGGGCCAGAAGGTTGTGGTTGCCACCAACAACGACGACGCCTACCGCACCGCACTGGTGCTGCATGAGGCCGGGGTCGAAGTGGTGCGTGTGGTCGACACCCGCGAAACCGGCGGCGGCGCGCTGATGGAAGCCGTTCGCGAAAAGGGTATCCGGGTCGAATTGGGCCGTGCCATCGCCAAGGTGAAGGACGGCAAATGCGTGACCCAGGTCTCCATCTGCGCCCAGAACGGTGAAGGCGGCGCCCGTGAAGAGGTCGAAGCAGACGCGGTTGCCATGTCCGGCGGCTGGTCACCGGTGGTCCACCTGTGGTCCCACTGCGGCGGCAAGCTGATCTGGGATGAGAAGAACGCAAACTTCCGCCCCGACGCCTCCCGCCCGCCTCTGGGTGACAGCGGTCAGGGATTTGTGGTGCCGGCTGGTGCCGCGAACGGCGAATTCGGCCTGGGTGCGCTGCTGGAAGACGCTGCAGCTGCCGGTGCCAAAGCGGCAGAAGCTGCCGGCTTCCCGGCAAAATCCGTGGCGGCTGCCAAGGGTGTGTCCGAAGAAGAAGCTCAGATGGAAGCGGTCTGGCTGATGCCGGCCAAGGCGGACATCAAACTGCGCATGAAGTCCTGGCTTGACTACCAGAACGACGTGAAAGTCTCCGACGTGCAGCTGGCTGCGCGCGAAGGCTACGAAAGCGTAGAGCACACCAAGCGTTACACCACGCTGGGCATGGCTACCGACCAGGGCAAACTGTCCAACATCAACGGTCTGGCGATCCTTGCGGACTCGCTGAACTCGGAAATTCCGTCGGTTGGCACCACCACCTTCCGTCCTCCGTACCACCCGATCTCCATCGGTGCGATCGCTGGCGAGGCTCGGGCTGAAATCTTCCAGCCGGTGCGCAAGACGCCGATCTATGACTGGATGGACAAGAACGGTGCGGATTGGGAACCGGTTGGCCAGTGGCGCCGCCCGTTTGCCATCACCCAACCGGGTGAGGACCGTCATGCCGCGGTGAACCGCGAGGTGAAAAATACCCGCGAAAACCTCGGCCTGCTGGACGCCTCGACCCTGGGCAAGCTGATTGTCAAAGGGCCGGACGCAGGCAAGTTCCTGGACATGCTCTATACCAACATGATGTCCACGCTGAAGGTCGGCAAATGCCGCTATGGCCTGATGTGCTCGGAAAACGGCTTCCTGATCGACGACGGCGTTGTTGCCCGCATCGACGAGGACACGTTCCTTTGCCACACCACCACCGGCGGTGCCGAAAGCATCCATGGCCACATGGAAGAATGGCTGCAGACCGAATGGTGGGACATGAAGGTCTATGTTGCCAACGTGACTGAGCAGTACGCCCAGGTTGCCGTGGTCGGCCCCAATGCGCGCAAGGTGCTGGAGAAACTGAACGCGCAGGCTGGCGGGGGCATGGATCTGTCGAAAGAGGCGCTGCCGTTCATGGAATGGCGTGAGGGGCAGATCGGCGGCTTTGATGCCCGTGCTTTCCGGATCTCCTTCTCGGGCGAGCTGTCCTACGAGATCGCGGTTGCGGCTTCCGAAGGCCAGGCGTTCTGGGATGCGCTGATGGAAGCGGGCAAGGAATTCGGCGTTATGCCGTACGGCACCGAGACCCTGCACATCCTGCGGGCCGAAAAGGGCTTCATCATGATCGGCGACGAGACCGATGGCACCGTGATCCCGCAGGATCTGGGACTGCATTGGGCGATCTCCAAGAAGAAGGAAGACTTCCTTGGCAAGCGCGCCCAGCAGCGCAACCACATGGCGGACCCGGACCGCTGGCAGCTGGTCGGCCTGGAGACAGTGGACGGATCGGTGCTGCCGGACGGCGCCTATGCATTGGGTGAAGGTGTTAATGCTAACGGCCAACGCAACATGATCGGCCGGGTGACCTCAACCTACTATTCCGCGACCTTGGGGCGCGGCATCGCAATGGGACTGATCAAGCACGGTCCAAAGCGGATGGGCGAAGTGGTTGAATTCCCGGGCACTGACGGCAAGACCTACAAGGCCAAGATCGTTGATCCGGTCTTCTATGACAAGGAAGGGGAGAAGCAGAATGTCTAAGGCTGTTTCCGTACTGAACGGCGCGCATTTCTCCGGCCTGGCCAAGGTCGAGGACGCGGGCCTGCAGGGGATGATCACCCTGCGTGGCGATCTGGGGTCTTCCGCGCTGAAGGCGGCTGTCAAAGCCGCCACCGGCGCCGAGGTTCCGGACCAGGGCAGCATCTTGGTTGCCGAAAGCGGCGCCGCTGCCTGGATGTCGCCGGATGAGCTGCTGCTGCTGGTGCCCTATGAGGATGCAGTCGCCAAAACCGCGGAAGTGACCGCGGCACTGGCCGGCGAGCATGCGCTTGCGGTGAACGTCTCTGACGCCCGTGCCTTCTTCCGTGTTTCGGGTGAAGGTGCGCGCGAGGTGCTGGGCAAAGTAAGCCCGGTGGACTTTGACGCGGCGGCCTTTAAGGCAGGCCAGTTCCGCCGCTCGCGCTTGGCGCAAGTGGCAGGCGCTTTCTGGTTGCACGAAGACGGCAGTTTTTACATCGTCTGCTTCCGCTCTGTTGGCGAATATGTGTTTAAACTTCTGAGCACAGCGGCACATCCACAAAGTAAAGTGGGTGTTTACTAAAATTTTAACTCGCTTTCTGCTTGTGACGCTATGATGCGTCATTTACGGTGCCTTGGAGACCTTCCAGGGCACCGTTTTTTTGCACTTGAGCACCCATGGAATCGTTCCTTAGAACTGATTGCAATTGGTTGAATTTAAAGCCTTTTCACGGTGGATGGGGCGGCTGTTTAAAAAAGTTTCAGGGAGCGGCATATGAGCGTGCCTGCATGCGGAATTCTAGCACTGGTTTTTACGTTATCCGGGGCGGGCGCCTTGGCGGAAGACAGCTTTCAATGCAACCTGAAACCGATCTCCCGCGCATCATGGATACCTAGTCGTATCAACGTGCGATTTTCTGATGACTTCACGACTGCAATGGTCACCGATGCGGCGTTTGGGGTGTCTGTATCAGCCAAGGTTTCGCAGCGCAGCGCGACAACCTATGCGCTTAGCTGGTCGTTGCCTGTGCTGACGAACAGCGGACGGGCAAAGCCGCGCTTCCGGGCCGCGCTGAACACTGCAAACCTGAAGATGAGCATTCAATCAATCCGCGCCGGCAGCACAATGCAGCCGCCGCGCGGTTGGGGGACATGCCGCAGGGAGGCGTCTTTGTCACTGTTGGCCCAGAACCGCGTCGGGTGGAACTAGGCGCCTGCCAGATCCTGAAAGGGGCAATGTAATGTTTGCGGTGCATCCATTGATTGCAATCGCATCGGTACTGGCGTGCTTGAATCACATGCGCGGCATGCAGAATGGTACAACCTGAATGAAACGATTGCTGCTGGCTGCGCCCATTCTGCTGGCAACCTCGTCCGCCGCAGCGGCGGAAGGAAGAAGCATTACCTCGTAGGGCTGCGGAAAAAAGGTTTCACCAGCAATGGCTGGATAGCACCGCGAGTATTTGTCTTGGGGAATGCGCAGTCACGAACGGCGATGATCAACGACGGTCATATCCACACGCTAGCAGGCTGACTTGTCCCGGCAACTGTCGAAAAAAAACTGAGACTTCCTATACTTTAGGGTGGAGTCTTAGCGGTATTCCTGTCGGCAACGCCCGGACCAAAGCTGCCGTGATTGATATGAAGCAAAACACAGTCGATCCGGGGTGCTGTCAACGGACACGACAATGAGCTACTCTCTGATCTTTGGATAATTTACGGCGTAACTTAAGATACTCTCTGTACCTGCTGACCGGATTGGGTTTTGCCTGTTCTCAGCCAATAGACCACGACTGGGGGGCAAGACCTTCTGGGGGTGCCAGTCCATGATCGCGGCCAGATAGAGAAACCCGTGTCACTTCGGCAAATAAGTTATGGCAGCCGCCCAAGCCTGGTCCGGGCGGCCTACCCGCTGACCACGTAGCCAATACGGGTAAGCCTTGTGGCTCTTCTCCGCCTTGCTGGTGTTGGGCATCTGGTAGATCGGCATTAGGCCCATCAGCCGCATAAGGCGCCGGATACGCTACTCATTGACCAATTGATCTTCATTACGCAGATGCCAGGTCTTCTGCCGCATGCCATAGAACGCCGTTTTAAAAACCTGTTTGTCGATCACGCGCATCAGATCGAGGTTCATTTCGTTTTTCCCCTTGGGCTCATAGCAAAATGAGGACCGCGGGATCGACAGCAAAGCGCATTGTTTGTCCACTGATAGACCATGCAGGTTTGGCTCAATCGTCTTTCGCCTCACTTGCCGGTCCAGGGATTGAGCTTTCTGGCCAAAAAACCGTTGGCGACGGCATTCGCCCATTGTCCTCGGACCAATGGCGGACAAAGGCTCAATCCCCGATCTTCGGGTGCAGGTCCTTGACCTGTTCTTCGTCAACTTCCGGCGTCTTTCGGCCAGCACGCCCGAACACTCCCGATGCACCTGCAAGCAAAGGCCGTTTCCATTGGTGGATCATCGCTGGATGAACGCCGAACAGATTGGCCAGATCGCAGACCGTCTGCTCGCCCTTCAACGCTTCCAACGCGACCTTAGTGTTGAAAGCTGGGTGATGTAGCTTCCGTTCTGGCATCACTGATTTCCTTCGTGTTGAGGATCAGCTGACTGCAAATCGCAGCTTAGGTCAGTGTCCGAATTTCGGGGGGAACTCACAACGCGCCGCGCGGCAGCAATAAATGTATAGTTAGGAGAGACTGAGGTCAGCATCGCGCCAGCCGGAACGGTCAGGGACAGCTTTTGTACGCATAAACCTTGCAGGGAAATGGGGCCTTGGCACTTGACCTGAAACCCGCCGCACAGCATGTATCTGATCAGGAACGTAATCTTATTTTACAGGGGGCCCAAATGGCTTTTGAACTTCCCGATCTTCCTTATGCACACGACGCCCTGGCCGCCAAAGGCATGTCGGCCGAGACCCTGGAGTATCACCACGACCTGCACCACAAGGCCTATGTCGATAACGGCAACAAGCTGATCGCCGGTACCGAGTGGGACGGTAAGTCGCTGGAAGAAATCATCAAAGGCACCTATGACGCCGGTTCAGTTGCCCAGAACGGTATCTTCAACAATATCTCACAGCTGTGGAACCACAATCAGTTCTGGGAAATGATGGGCCCGGGCGACAGCGCAATGCCAGGCGAGCTGGAAAAGGCGCTGGTGGAGTCATTCGGCTCGGTTGACGATTTCAAATCGCAGTTCTCCGCTGCAGGCGCCGGCCAGTTCGGCTCCGGCTGGGCCTGGTTGGTCAAGAATGCCGATGGCTCGCTGGCCGTGACCAAAACCGAAAACGGCGTCAACCCGCTGTGCTTCAACCAGACTGCTCTTCTGGGCTGCGATGTGTGGGAACACTCCTACTACATCGATTTCCGCAACAAGCGCCCGGCCTATCTGACCAACTTCCTGGACAATCTGGTGAACTGGGAGAACGTCGCCTCGCGGATGTAATCTGCAGGCAGATCGACTTCAGGAACGCCCGGTCATCCGACCGGGCGTTTCTTGTTTCGCCGGGCGGCCGGGGCGCATAGCGCACAACAGGCTGACGGCGGGAAGCTGACGCTGGGAGGTAAAGATGAGTGACGCCGGCAAGGGCATTCTGGCAATGATCGCAGCCTGCCTGGTCTGGGGCCTGTCGGGGATCTATTACAAGGCTCTGTCGCATGTGCCGCCAGAGCAGGTTCTGTCGCACCGGGCGCTGTGGTCGTTCCTGTTCTTTGCGGGCGTGCTGCTGTTCCAGGGCCGGATCGGCGTCTTGGGCACAGCGCTGAGCAGCAGGCGCAACGCGATGTTTCTGGTCCTCGCAACGGCAATGATCTCGCTCAACTGGTTTGTTTTCATTTCGTCGGTACAGACGGGCCACGCAACCGAAGCAAGCCTAGGCTATTACATCTTCCCCTTGCTGAGCGTGCTGCTGGGGCGGCTGGTGTTCAGTGAACGGCTGACACGGACCCAAGGCGCGGCTGTCGGGTTGGCGGCGCTGGCGGTTGCGGTGCTGTCATTCGGATTGGGGGCGGCGCCTCTGATCCCGTTGGTTCTTGGTGGCAGCTTTGCCCTGTACGGCGTTGCTAAAAAACAGCTTTCTTTGGGCCCGGTGGTTTCGGTCACGGCCGAGGTCCTGCTGATCCTTCCGGTGGCGCTGGCGGTGATCTGGCTGACAGGCGGCGCTGGATTCCTGGGCAGTACTGCGGACGCGGCAATGCTGGCGTTTTCCGGTATCCTGACCGGGCTGCCGCTGATCCTGTTCAGCTATGCCGCCAAACGCGTGCGGCTGGGCACCATTGGGGTGCTGCAGTATCTGAACCCGACGCTGCAGTTCCTAGTGGCGGTGCTGGTCTTTGCCGAGCCGTTCACCCCCTGGCACAGCGCCGCCTTTGCACTGATCTGGAGCGCGGTTGCGGTGTTTTCGTTCTCGGCTCTGCGTCAGGAGCGGGCGTCGCGCAGAGCGGCAATGGCCGCCACCGGAGTGTCGGCCCAGATCAGATAATCCGCTGTGTCCTGACCGGCAAAACCCTGGCTGACGATATGGTTCAGCAGGTCGCGCAGCTTGTCCCAGTAGCCTGCAGTGTTCAGGATCACGATCGGCTTGTCATGCAGGCCTAGCTGGCGCCAGGTGAGCGCCTCGAACAGCTCATCCAGCGACCCGGCGCCACCGGGCAGCAGAACCACCGCATCGGCGTTCCACAGCATGACCTTTTTGCGCTCATGCATGGTCTCGGTGACGACATAGGTGCTGACATCGGATTTACCGACTTCCCGCTTTTCCAGATGGCCGGGGATCACGCCGAAGGTTTCTGCCCCTGCAGCCTGAGCGGCGCGGGCGACCTCTCCCATCAGTCCCACATCTCCGGCACCATAGACCAGCCGCATCCCGTTTTCGGCGAGTACGGTGCCGAGATCCTGTGCAGCTTGGGTATAGGCGGGCAGGACACCAGCGCGGGAGCCGCAATAGACACAGACGGATTTGATGCTCATCGGCCAGCCTTTCCGTTGAATTTCAAGGTGGAACGCAATTGGTGTTTTGACCCGTGATAGCGGGATTGGTAGGTTTGCTCAACTAAGCGGAAGGCAACATTCCGCAATTTCCGAAGGGATCGAAATGGCGGAAGCATCTGGAAGCGGGGGTCTGGGGGCTCTCACAATTGGCGGTATTGCCGGCGTGGCCGTGGTGCTGGGCGGCGTGGCGCTGTACCAGCTTGGGGTTTTCGGCAGCGGCCAGCCAGGCGACGGGGCGACGGACGGGCAGACGGGCAGCCAGGTGGCAAACGGGGCTGACGCATTCACGGGGGATGGCGACGAATCCGGCCAGCCGCTGCAGAACCAGGCCCGAACCAAAGACGATAGTGCGGAATCTGAATTCGCGGCCGCTGTTTCTGATACCGGCGGGCCTAGGGCTGAACCTGCTGCGCCTGTAGCAGCCGGGTCAATTGAAGATCCGGCGGCAGTGCCGGCACCGGGGGCAGCCGCGGCAGAAAAATCTGCTGAAACAATGACTGTTGAAGATCAGATTTCACATGAGGATCTGCCTGTAACTATCGGAACTGATAACGAAAATTTTACTACAGAGGATCAAACTGCCAGGGTGGGTTCGCCGCCGGAACAGATTGCCTTGGCAGATCCTGTAGATGAGGCGCCAACGTCCGCGGAAGATACCTTTGTTCTGGAAGCCCCCGAACTGGACCTGGTGCGGGTCGACAATGAGGGCGCAGCAGTGATTGCCGGACGCGCGCAGGCAGGGGTGCGCATTTCGGTCTTGCTTGACGGCGAAGTGCTGGAACAGCTGGAAGTGCCGACGGGCGGTGAATTTGTTTCTTTGACCACGATTGCGCCAAGCACCGATGCACGCGTGGTGTCGCTTTTGGCTGAACATCATGGCCGGAAAAAAGCCTCGGGGGCGTTCTTTATCCTGACGCCGGTCAGCCAGGGTGCGGCGCAGTTTGCAGAAACTGGGGCGGCGCAGGCAGCGGGTGCGGACCGTGAAGTCATCGCGCAGGATCCGGAACAGGTTGCCGCGCCCGAAGCTGCAGAGGATGCCGTGGCGGAACAATCTGCAATCGAAACAGCATCAGCGGCTCTGGATCCAGCCGCAGACTCAGTTACAGGAACGGCGGACCCAGACAATGGTGTTGCCAGCACCGGTCAGGCGGCGGGCACCTTCGCAGCAGGGGCTCCGGCAGCGTCAACAGACCCGGAAACCGCCGGCGAACCGGAAGCGCCGCAACCGCAGGGGCAGGCTATGGCCGTTCTGCGGGCAGATGCGGAGGGCATTGAGGTTGTGCAGCCCGCAAGTCCTGCCGATCCGGAGCTGAACGACGAAGTGGCATTGGATTCAATCAGCTACAATGGCAGCGGCGGGGTCGAGCTGTCGGGCCGGGCGCAGCCGCAATCGCAGGTGCGGGTCTATGTCGACAACCGGCCTGTGGCAGAGCTGGGCGCCGCGGCAGACGGTCGCTGGAGCGGACGGCTTGAGGATGTGGCACCTGGCATTTATACCCTGCGCCTGGATGAGATCGAACCGGCAACCGGAGCTGTGGTCAGCCGTCTGGAAACCCCGTTCAAACGCGAATCACCCGGGACGCTGCCGCAGCCTGGGGAGGATGCAACTCCGGATCAGCCGGTGCCATTGGTTCGGGCGGTAACGGTGCAGAAGGGCGATACGCTCTGGGCCATCTCGCAACAGAAATACGGCAGCGGCTTTCTGTACGTCCGGGTCTTTGAAGCCAATCGCGGTGCGATCCGCGATCCGGATCTGATTTATCCGGGGCAAGTCTTTACCGTACCGGAGTAACAGCAGAGAACCGCGCCCCTGCGGCGCGTTTTTCCTGTTCGCCCCTCGCAAATCCGTGAACAGGTGAATATCTGAGGGCGTCAAGCCAGGAACCATCATGACCCAGACAGATCAGGCCGCCGTGCCGCCGCCAGCCCTTACCGCCGAAGACGAACGCCGTTCCGGCCTGCGCACACTGCGCAAGGTGGGACCGTATCTGTGGCCCAAGGATAACCGCGCAGTGAAGGTCCGGGTGGTGCTGGCTCTGGCGGTGCTGGTTCTGGCCAAGCTGATCGCGGTCTATACGCCGATGCTGTACAAAGACGCAGTCGACAGTCTCGCGGGGGAGGGTGTGCCGCCGCTGGCACTAGGCGCCGTCGGGCTGACGGTGGCCTATGGCATGTCGCGCGTCCTGACCATTGGCTTTCAACAGTTGCGCGATGCAATCTTTGCCCCGGTCGGGCAGCGAGCCCTGCGCCGATTGGCGCTGGAGACCTTCGCCCATATCCACCGGTTATCGATGCGCTATCACATCACCCGCAAGACCGGGGGGCTCAGCCGGATCATCGAGCGCGGCGTGAAGGGTGTCGAGTTCCTGCTGCGTTTCATGCTGTTTTCCATCGGGCCGCTGATCCTGGAGCTGACCCTGGTTGCGGTGATCTTGACGGTTCTTTTCGACGCCTGGTATCTGGCAGTCGTAGCCGGAACTATCACCCTTTATGTCTGGTTCACGTTTGCTGTGACCGAATGGCGGGTGAAGCTGCGCCGCGAGATGAACAAGCAGGACACCGACGCCAACCAAAAAGCCATCGACAGCTTGCTGAACTACGAGACGGTCAAGTATTTCGTCGCCGAGGAGCGCGAGGCGGCGCGCTATGACGGCGCGATGCGGGGATATGCGCAGGCGGCGCTGAAAACAGCCTATTCGCTGGCAGCACTGAATTTCGGCCAGAGTATGATCATAACTGCGGGCCTTATCGGTGTCATGGTGATGGCCGCGATCGGTGTGGAACGGGGCGAACTGACTGTCGGCGATTTCGTCATGGTCAACGCCTATATGATCCAGATCACCGTGCCATTGAACTTCCTTGGCACCGTCTACCGCGAAATCCGCCAGAGCCTGGTGGACATGGGCGAGATGTTTGATCTCTTGGAGCAGCCCGCCGATGTGAGCGACCGCCCGGGCGCTGCTGAGCTGCAGGTCAATGGCGGCCGGATCACGCTGGAGGATGTACGGTTTTCCTATGAGTCAGGGCGGGAGATTCTGAAAGGCGTCTCGCTAGAGGCTGAACCCGGCCAGACGGTGGCCATTGTCGGCTCCACCGGGTCGGGCAAATCCACCATCGGACGGCTGTTGTTCCGCTTTTATGACGTCACAGGCGGTGCGCTGAAAATCGATGGGCAGGACGTGCGCGAGGTGACCCAGAAAAGCCTGCATCAGGCGATCGGCGTGGTGCCGCAGGATACGGTTCTGTTCAATGACACGATCCGCTACAACATTGCCTATGGCCGTGACGGAGCCACCCAGGAAGAAGTGGAGCAAGCGGCGCGCGACGCGCAGATCCATGACTTCATCGCGGCGCTGCCAGAGGGCTACGACACTCAGGTTGGCGAGCGCGGTTTGAAATTGTCCGGCGGCGAGAAGCAGCGGGTTGGCATTGCCCGCACATTGCTGAAAAATCCGCCGGTGCTGCTGCTGGACGAGGCGACCTCGGCGCTGGACAGCGATACAGAGCAGGAGATCAAGGGCGCCCTGGCGCGGGCCGGGCAGGGGCGCACGGTGATCACCATCGCGCACCGGCTGTCCACCATCGCCGAGGCCGATCGCATCGTGGTGCTGGAGCAGGGGGAGATTGCCGAAACCGGCACTCACGAAGAACTGCTCACCAAAGACGGCCGCTATGCGCAGCTGTGGCAGCGCCAGCAGGCGGACCAGGACGCGGCATGACAGGTGATCGATAAACACCGCCCGGGGCAGTCCATCCCGGGGTTCCCATTGACCCGCAAAGCGCGGTGCCTAAAGTATCTTTACTCCGGGAGGCAGCGGCATTGGCGCCGGCTGGCCCGCATATAAGGATATATTGATGAAGCCTCTTCTGACTGCCGCCGCCGCGGCTGCTGTGTTTGCTTTTCAGGCACCTGCCTATGCCGAGGACCTGCAATTCCAGTTAATCAATGACAGCAGTGCCGATCTGGTCGAATTCAACGTGTCGTCTGCGTCCTCGGACAGCTGGGAAAGCAATCTGTTGGAAGGAGGCTATCTGGCCCCAGGCTATGAGATCGGCGTGCTGATCGCTGATGGGGCGACCACCTGCGTCTATGACATCCGCGGCAGCTTTTCAGATGGTTCCGAGGCTGAAGACTACGGGCTCGATCTCTGTGAAATGGGTGGATACACCTTTACCGACTGATCCCGCAGCTGGCCGGTAAGTCCGGTCAGCCGGAAAGAAAAAGCCCCGCTAAAGAGGGGCTTTTTGATGACCGGGTTATTCAGCAGCGCGCAAGCGGCCCTGCGGAGCGGGCGGTTGCGGCTCGTCCTCCTCGCCTTGCCCGCCGGCTTTTTCAGGCGCTGCATCTTCGACCCACTGGATTTCGGTGGTCGGCAGGTGGCGGGCCTTCTTGAACAGCCTGGAGTCCTGCGCGATGCGGCTGGAGCGGCCGCGGGTGATCCGCGACAGTACCCGGCCCAGGGCGCGCATGTAAGTGCCGAACCACACCCGGATTGCCAGCAGCGAGGGGGTGACAACCAGGGTCAGCACAGTGGCGATGCCAAGGCCAAAGACCACGGCGGTTGCCAGCTGCTTCCACCACAGCGCGGTTGGGCTGTCGATGGAGTAGCCGCCGTTGATGAAGTCGAGGCTGACGCCGAACATCATCGGGGTGAGGCCGGCCATCGTGGTGATGGTGGTCAGCAGGACCGGGCGGATACGTGCCTCGGCGGTGCGGATGATCGCCTCGATCCGCGGCATCTGCTGGCTGAACTCCTGATAGGTGTCGATCAGCACAATGTTGTTGTTCACCACAATCCCCGCCAGTGCCACGATTCCAGTGCCGGTCATGATGATCGAGAACGGCTGCTGCATCACCATCATGCCGATTAGCACCCCGGTGGTGGACAGCACCACCGCCAGCAGCACCAGCGCTGAATTATAGAAGCTGTTGAACTGGGCCAGCAGGATCACGAACATCAGCGCCAGCGCGCCGGCAAATGCCTTGGACAGGAAGGCGCCGGATTCCGCCTGCTCTTCCTGGTCGCCGGTCCATTCCCAGGAAATGCTGCGCGGCAGCGGGTCGGTCTCCAGCCATTCGGTGAGGACGGCGATCCGCTCATTCGGGTTCACCGGGCTGACCCTGCCGCCGCCGTCCAGCGCGGCCTGGAGGGCGTCCAGGCTTTCGGCACCGGTCAGCTGCACCAGCTGCAGGGTCTTGCCGTTCGGCGCGGAAACAGTTTCGCCGGTTGCCGCAGTGCCTTCCGGCATTTCCTTGAGCAGCGCGAGGCGGGTTGTTTCGCCGGTTTCCGGATCCACGGTCTCCGCCTTGCTCAGCCCTGCCGTTACATCGGCCTTGACGTCATAGTAGCGCTCCTGGCCGATGCGGTTGATCTGCGCCAGTTTCGGCACCGGCTGGCGGGTAATGAAGTTCGACAGCGGCACCAGCCCGCCGGCAGTGCGGACCTTGAGGTTGTCGAGCGTCGACAGCACCCGGTCCTGTTCCGGCAGCCGGACGCGGATGTCGATCTCCTCGTCCGAGCTGTCGACCCGCATGGTGTCCAGCAGGATGCCCCGGGTGACAAGCTGCACCATCGCGCCCACGGTGGCCACATCGGCGCCGTAGCGGCCGGCCTTTTCGACATCGACGTCGATCTGCCAGTCGATGCCCGGCAGCGGCAGGCTGTCTTCGATCAGGATCAGGCCGGGGGTGGTCTCGAAATGCTCCCGTGCGGCCAGGGCAGCGGACGTCAGATCCTCCCAGTTGTCGCCACGCAGGCGCAAGTGCACCGGCTTGCCGGTGGCCGGGCCTTGCGCCAGGGCGCGGACCTCAACCTCGAAACCGGGCAGCTTGGCCATTTCGGCGTTGAGCTCGTCCAGGACCGTGTTACCGTCGTATTCCTCGGCGATCAGTTCCTTTTCAAAGCCCAGGTATTTGCTCAGCACCCCCCCGAACCAGCCATCCAGGGGTTCGCTGTCGGTGGGGCGGTCTTCCCAGGGGATGATCTCGAACTGGACCTGGCCGATGGTGTCAGGTGGCAGTTGCGCACCGGAACTGTCGGTGTTCAACCCACCGTCGCCGGCAAAGGAGAAGACATTGATCACCGCGTGGTGCTGCAAAATGATCTCTTCTGCGGCGCGGACCATTTCGTCTTTTTCCTGCAACGAAATGTTGCCGCGGGCGCGGACGTAAGCGGAGGCCTGTTCAGGTTCCGAATCCACGAAGAATTCAACGCCAAGGTTGTTTTCGCCAAAGGTCTTGAACACCATCATGATGGAGAACGCGACCGCGACGATGGTCACCACCGGCATCACTGGATTGCCTGCGATGAACTTGATCACATGGCCAAAGGGCGTGTGATGGTAACCGGCGGCGACCTCCTTCTGCTCACGCTCAATCTTAACCGCGCTAAGGGTGATGGAGGCGGCAAAAGAGGAAAGCGTGAAGACCAGTCCGCCAAACAGCACGCCGCCCAATCCGCCGGACCCGCCTCCCAGCAGGTAAGACGGGTTCAGCATCTGCATGGCGCCTGCAAACATGCCCCACATGGCAACCGGCACCAAAACGGCGCGCAGCCACCAGGGCGCGACCATGCGCAGCGCGCGGGAGGCGCCCTCAAACGTGCGGCTGATACGGCCGGTGACTCCGCCCATGACAGGCAGGTAGATCAGCGCCACCACCAGCGAGGCTGACAGCACAAAGATCATGGTGACCGGCAGCATTCCCATGAATTCGCCAGGCACGCCGGGCCAGAACAGCAAGGGTAAAAAGGCGCAGAGCGTGGTCGCGGTGGAGGAGACCACCGGCCAGAACATCCGCTGTGCAGCCTCGACATAGGCGTGCATCGGGCCGGTGCCTTCCTTAATGCGCTTGTCGGCATATTCAACGATCACAATGGCGCCATCCACCAGCATGCCCACGGCAAGGATCAGTCCGAACATCACCATGTTGGAAATGGTGACGCCCATTAGCGCCAGAAACGCAAAGCACAGCAGGAACGAGGTCGGGATCGCAAAGCCGACCAGCAGCGCAGCACGGCTGCCAAGCGCAGACAGAACGACGATCATCACCAGCGCCACGGCGGTCAGTACCGAGCCTTCAAGCTGGCTGACCATCGAGCCGACGACGCGGCTTTGATCGTTGGAAGTGCCGACTTTTACCGCGGCCTGCAGTTCCGGCGGCCATTTGGATTTAGAGGCTTCCAGCGTCTCTTTCACCAGGTTGACGGTGTCGATAACATTGTAACCCTTGCGCTTGACCACCTGCAGCGCCACCGTGTCGCCGCCGTTGAACCGGGCGGTGCCGATCCGGTCTTCAAAGGTGAAATTGATCTGCGCCAGTTCCCCAAGGGTAACCACACGGTCGCCGTTGGTTTTGACCGGCAGCTGATAGATATCCTTCACCTCGTCAAAGGAGGAGGGGATCTTGACAGCAAAGGTGCCCTGCGCAGTCGTCACTTCACCTGCCGCAATCAGCTGGTTGTTGTTCTGCACAACATTGATCAGCTCAAGTGCTGTGACATTATAGGCTTCCAGTCGCAGCGGGTCGATCAGCACCTCGACCATTTCGTCGCGGTTGCCGGCGATCCCGGCCTCCAGAACCGCGTCCAGCGCTTCAAGGTCGTCTTGCAAGTCCTTGGCAATGCGCGCCATCGTGCGTTCCGGCACCGCACCGGTCAGGTTGACGATGACGATGGGAAACTCTGAAAAGTTGATTTCGGTGATCGAATACTTCTCGGCGCCTTCGGGAAACTCTGCCTCGGCCTTATCCATGGCGTCGCGGACGTCGGCCATGATCGCGGTCTTGTCCCAGCCGAAGTCGAATTCCAGCGCCACGCCGGCATAGCCTTCCGCAGCGGTGGAGGTCATTTTGTCGAGCCCGTCGAGATCGGCCAGCTCGGTTTCCATCACCTTGACCATCAGGGTTTCGGCGTCTTCGGCGGAAATGCCGGGGAAGGGGACTGAGATGAACAGGGCAGGGATTTCGATGTCTGGCTCGCCCTCTTTGGGCAGCATCGAATAGGCGACGCCTCCGACAAGCAGCGAGATCGCGATGAAGGCGAGGATCATCCGCGCGCGGCCGGCGGCCCAATCGACGATGCCAATCACTGTTCAGTCTCCCGGTAGGTGGCCGCCACGGCGACTCCTTCGGTCACAAAGTCCTGCCCCACCACGATCACATCAACGGTTTCGGGCAGGCCGCCGAGCCAGACGCCGTCGGCCTCATCCCGCAGGAGCTGCACCGGGTAGAATACCACAGTGCTGTCAGAACCGACAACGCGCACGCCCAGCTTGCCTTCGTTGTTCAAGGTCAGCGCCGATTGCGGCAGCTTGTGCGCGAGCCGGCCGGCTGAAGAAATCGCTATATCGGCAGTTTGGCCGTCACGGATGCTGAGATCCGGGTTGGGAACGGTGATTTCCACCTCAAAAGTGCGGGTGTTCGGATCGGCGGAACGGCTGACGAAGGTGACCTCACCCTGCACATGCTGTCCGGTCGCCAGTTCGGCCCCGGCCGTGGCGCCTAGGGTCACCTTGTTCACTTCGGCCTCGGGCACGTAGCCAACCAGCTTGATGGTGTCGAGCTGGATCACTGTGCCGCACAGGCTGCCGGGCTGAAGCAGGCTTCCCAGCTCGGCGGTGTCGCTTTCCAGCAGGCCGTCGAAAGGTGCTGTAATGGTCAGGTGGCCGAGTTCTTTTTCTGCAGTCGCCACGGCGGCCAAGGCCGTCCGTTCCGCAGCTTCCGAAGAGGCCAGCCGGGTTTCCGAGGCGTAACCGCCCTGGGACAGTTTCGCCGCGGCGGTCAGATTGATCCTGGCTTCTTTCAACTGGGCCTGCGCCTGAAGCAGCATGGCCGGGCGGATGCCAGGGTCGAGTTCGCACAGCAAGTCACCCTTCTTCACTTGGGCTCCTTTGCGCAAAGGCTCGGAAATCACGGTCGAAGTGATCTCGGCCCGAACGTCGACCTGGCGGATCGCCTGCGTCTGGCCACGCAGGATGACCGCACTGTCAATGGTGCGCGCCTTGCTTTGCAGAGCCACTACGCCGACTCGCTTGTCCGAGGCTTCTGCAAGCTGCGGACTTTCAAGCGTTTCCGGCCCGGTCTGGCCGACCTCTGGCGCGTCCTCGCCCCGGGCAAAGGCAATCAGATCATCACGCTGAATTATCACCATATAGAGGCCAGCTGTCACAAACACAGCAGTCAGCATCGGAATGATACGCATGTCGGGCCTTTCTTGTTTCCTGCCGGGTCACAGGTGCAAAATGCCCCATGACCGGAATATGGCGGGGCCTGCTTACTATGGGAGTCGCGCGTATGTGATAAGCCTGATATAGGAGATGTCCATTCTAAACTAAGTGGTTTAGTTCACATTTCTTTCTTTTCTGGGGTAATAGCCGGCGTTTCTGGTGCAAACGGGCCACTTGGCTTGGCCTTTGAGCCGGGTTAAGAGGGGCGCAACGCATTTATTACCGGTTTGGGCGGATCGCCCGGGCCGCGCACATCAGGGGCTTTTCATGAGCGATACCGACAGTTTTATCGATGAGGTGACCGAAGAGGTCCGCCGTGACCGGCTATTCCTGATGCTGAAACGCTACGGCTGGATTGGCGGCGCTGTGGTGGCGCTGATCGTCGGCGGTGCCGCGCTCCGAGAGTACAGCAAGGCACAGGACCAGGCCGCGGCCGAGGCCTTGGGGGATGCGATCACCGCCGCGCTGGAAATTGACGGCAGCAGCAGCCAATCCGAAGCGCTGGCTGCGGTTTCCGCCGAAAGCGCCGGCGGCGCAGCCGTTTTGAAAATGCTTGAAGCCGGTGCGCTGGCGGATGCGGGCAAGCCTGCGGAGGCGGTCGCCCGGCTGGAGGCTGTGGCGGTCAATGGTGAGCTGCCGCTGATCTACCGCCATATTGCCAGCTTCAAGGCGCTGGCTTTGCAGGCCGGAACCCTGAGCGCCGACGACCGGCGTCTGCAATATGAGGCGCTGGCCCAGCCGGGCGCACCGCTGGGACTGCTGGCGTCCGAACAGCTGGCGCTGCTGGATATTGAAGCGGGTAACACCCCGGCCGCAATCGGGCGGCTCCGGGAGATTGCCGCGGATGCTTCTGTGAGTGCAGACTTGAAAGAACGCGCAACTCAGTTGATTGTGGCGCTTGGCGGCTCCATGGAGGACGCCTCTGCGCCTGAGGGGTAAGGCGCTCCGCAGATGGGAACTTGCGGAACACGAACGGCAGACAGGGCAGGGCAATGACAAAAAGCAGAACATTCTCCCGGGCACGGGCTTTTTTGTGCGGCACCGCGGCGGTGGCAATTCTGGCCGCCTGTGCGGAGGAGGAGGTTATCCTGCGCGGAGAACGCGAGGACATCCGTCCGGAGACCGCAGTTGAGGTGGTCAACCAATCCCGCCCGATTTCTCTGCCCAAGCAAGTGGTAAATGCAAGCTGGGCCCAGGGCCATGGCGCCGAGGCCGGACGCACAGCGCATCCTGCACTGGCAGCGGCGCCGCTGCGGATCTGGTCCGCTTCCATCGGAAGCGGCGACGGGCGCCGTCAGCGCATCACCGCAACGCCGGTAGTCGGCGGCGGGCGCATTTACGCGCTGGACAGCGCCGCACAGGTTTCGGCGGTGTCGCCGCAGGGACAGGTCTTGTGGCGCAGCACGCTGATTCCGGCAGCAGATGAGGAGGGCCAGGCCACTGGCGGTGGTCTCGCCTATGATGATGGCGTTCTTTACGTCTCCTCCGGCTATGGCGTGCTGACGGCATTGGATGCTGCCGATGGCAGTCTGATCTGGCGTCAGGAACTGGACGCCACTGGCTCGGGCCAGCCGCGGGTCAGCGGCGGCCTGGTCTATCTGGTGGCCGGGGATGACACCGGCTGGGCTGTCAGGACCAAGGATGGCCGCATTGCCTGGCAGATCGAAGCTTCGCCCTCTGCGTCGAATATCCTGGGGGCGCCTGCACCTGTTGTGACCAATGATCTGGCGGTCTTTGCTTTTGGGTCCGGGGATCTGATCGCCACTTTCCGCCGCGGCGGCCTGCGCCGCTGGAGCGCGTCGGTCTCCGGCCAGCGCACCGGCCTGACCCTGTCGCGGATCAGCGATCTGACCGGCGCACCGGTGGTTTCGGGCAAGCGGCTGTATGCCGGCAACCACTCCGGCCGCACTGTCGCGATCGATCTCGACAGCGGCGACCGGCTGTGGACCGCACGCGAAGGCGCCGCCGGCACCGCATGGCCTGCGGGCGGCAGCCTGTTCCAGGTCAGCGACCTCAACCAGCTGCTGCGCCTGGATGCGGGCAGCGGCGAAGTGATCTGGGCGGTTGATCTTCCGGGGTTCCTGAAAGACAAGCCGGGCAAGCGCGGCCGGATCCATGTGCATTACGGGCCGGTGCTGGCAGGCGGGCAGATTGTTGTCGCCTCCAATGACGGGCTTCTGCGCTTCTTCAACCCGCAGGATGGCGGCCTGATCCGAACCGCCGAGGTGCCGGGCGGCGCCACCACCGCACCGGTTGTTGCAGGGCGCACGCTTTACGTGGTTTCCTCCAAGGGTGAATTGCTGGCATACCGCTGAGCAGTGTTTCCGGGTGGCGGATACCGCCCGGATGCGTTATGAGCCGCGTCTGAATCGCAGAAAGCTGGTCTGATGTCCTTTACCCTCGCCATCGTGGGCCGCCCCAATGTGGGCAAGTCCACCCTGTTCAACCGCCTTGTGGGCAAAAAACTGGCCCTGGTCGATGACCAGCCGGGCGTCACGCGCGATTTGCGCGAAGGCGAGGCGCGTTTGGGCGATTTGCGGTTCACGGTGATTGATACCGCGGGTCTGGAAGATGCCACCGACAACTCGCTGGAGGGCCGCATGCGGCGCCTGACCGAGCGGGCGGTGGATATGGCCGATATCTGCATGTTCATGATCGACGCGCGCACCGGTGTGACGCCGACCGATGAATTGTTTGCCGACATTCTGCGCCGCAAATCCGCCCATGTGATCCTGGTCGCCAACAAGGCCGAAGGCAACGCCGCCGAAGCCGGTGTGCTGGAGGCCTATAGCCTGGGTCTGGGCGAGCCCCTGCGCTTGTCCGGAGAGCATGGCGAGGGAATGCCGGATCTTTATTCGGTCCTGATGCCGCTGGCGGAGAAGTTTGAATCCGAAGCTGTGGATCATTCGCCGGTCACAGATGTGGTGCTGGACGAGGAGATCGGCGAGGACGAGGTCGAGAGCATCCCAGAGCCGACCGATGCCAAGCCGCTGCAGGTTGCTGTTGTGGGCCGTCCCAACGCGGGCAAGTCGACGCTGATCAACAAGATCCTGGGTGAGGACCGGCTGCTGACCGGACCTGAGGCAGGGATCACCCGCGACGCGATCTCGCTGCGGATGAATTGGAATGGCGTGCCGATGCGGGTGTTTGACACTGCAGGCATGCGCAAGAAGGCCAAGGTGCAGGAAAAGCTGGAAAAGCTGTCCGTTTCCGATGGCCTGCGCGCGGTGAAATTCGCCGAGGTTGTGGTGGTGCTGCTGGATGCGGATATCCCGTTTGAGCAGCAGGACCTGCGGATTGCCGACCTGGCCGAACGCGAAGGCCGGTCGGTTGTTGTCGCGGTAAACAAATGGGACATCGAAGACAACAAGCAGGAAAAGCTGCGCGATTTGAAGGAAGCCTTCGGCCGCCTGCTGCCGCAGCTGCGCGGCGCGCCTCTGGTGACGGTTTCGGCCAAAACCGGCAAAGGGCTGGACCGGCTGCATGACGCGATCATGCGGGCCTATCGTGTGTGGAACCGCCGGGTGCCGACCGCGGCGCTGAACCGCTGGCTGGTTGGCATGTTGGAGCAGCACCCGCCGCCAGCGCCCCAGGGCAAGCGGATCAAGCTGCGTTACATGACCCAGGCCAAAAGCCGCCCGCCGGGGTTTGTGGTGATGTGCTCGCATCCCGATAAACTGCCGGAAAGCTATACCCGGTATCTGGTCAACGGGTTGCGCGAGGATTTCGACATGCCGGGCACGCCGATCCGGCTTTATATGCGCGGCCAGGGCGACAAGAACCCCTATAAGGGCAAGCGCGCCAAGAATGCCGGCGCTTTGGCCAAGCATTTGAACAAGCGCGGCGGCTGATCCGGTAAGACCGCGGTGCTCCCGCTGGTCCTGCGGCATTCCCGAAAGAATACCTTGGCCCGTTGGGCCCGGCGCCGCCCTTTAGGGCGGCGCTTTTGCGTTGCGCGGGGTTGCGCGGTCTTTTGCCTGCCGTTTGCCCAGCATCTCTTGCCTGTATTTGCTTCACCGCTGCAGATTGCTACCCTTCAAGTTGAATGGTTTAACCGGTGATAATCTTGTTTTTGAACAAGGCCGGGTTATCTGGAAAATTACTTAGGACGGAATGCGCGCTTGGCATAGCTGTCACGCATCGGCTTTAGGGACGGGGTCATGGATCTGAGGGCACATACGCGTCAATTCGCACGACAGGACAACCGGCTGGCCTTGCTCAGCTATTTCGGCACTTTTGCGGTCTATTTTGCAGCGCTTGCCGTGGCTGTTGCCTATGCGGACCAGTGGTTCCTGATGCTGCCGGCAGGCGTGATTTTTGCCTTTGCCGCAGTGCGGCTTTATGTGCTGCAGCATGACACCGGGCATCATTCCTTGTTTGAAACCCGGCTCCAGAACGAGATTGCCGGCCATGTGCTGTCTCCTTTCACATTTGCGCCGTTTGAGGTTATGAAACAGAACCACAACCTGCATCACTCCAACATCGGCAACTTGGAACACCGCGAGACGGGGGAGATCCACACCATGACCGTGCGGGAGTGGGCCAAGGCCGGGGTCTGGGACCGGCTCGGCTACCGTCTGTACCGCAATCCGTTTGTGCTGGTGCCGCTGGGTGCGGCGTTCACTTACTTCATCCGCTATCGCTGGCCCAAGAATACCCGGCGCTTTGGTGCGGTGGGGGTGATCCTGCACAATCTTGTGATCGTGGCCTTGCTGGGCCTTCTTTACCGGGTGGCTGGGATGACCGGGATCTGGGTCTGGCTGGTGTTTTCTTTCCTTGGCGGCATGATCGGAGTGTTCCTGGTTTATCTGCAGCATAATTTTGAGGACACCTATTGGGACCGCCGTCCGGACCTAAACCCGCAGGTTGCAGCGCTGCAGGGGTCTTCCTGCCTGGATTTCGGCTGGGCCTTCGACATGGCGGTGGCCAATATCACCCTGCATGATATCCACCATTATAATGCCCGCATCCCGTCGTACCGGCTGCGCCAGTGCCACTACAGCCTGCCGCCGGAATTGGGGCTGCGCCGGATTAAATTTGGCGAAGCGGTCCGGGCGCTGACGCTGAAGTTGTGGGACGAGGACAAAAAATGCCTGGTGCCCTTTCCAAGCTGAGGTCTTCCTCTGTTGGAACGGGCGGCGGGCAGCACCGGCGCTCGAGGGCATCTGATCAGGGTGAAACGGGAAACCGCAGCTGCACAGCATCCCCAGTGCCGGAACCAGACCTGCGGTGATGCTGCTGCAGGCTGAAAAGGATCAGAGGGCTGAGGCCGCCAGCCCGGCCGTATTTGGAAAGAAGGAGACCCGGCCCGTGACTGGAAAGACGCCAGGCAAGAAAGTGGTAAACCCACCGGCAGATAAAGCAACTGATGCATTGCAGGACGAGCTGAACGCCAAACTGGAAGCTGCCGAGGCCGCGCGCCGGGCAGCCGAGGAAAAGGCCGCTAAGGCGCAGGCCAAGGCGCGGAAGGCCAAGCGAAAAGCGGCGCAGCTGGCGGTGGATTTTGCAGCAGCAAGAATGAAAGCCAAGCAAAAGGCGAAGAAGGTCAAAGCGAAGGCAAAAAAAGCTATTGAAAAGGAAAAGGCAAAAGCTCAGTCAATTCTTGAAGCCAAGGGGGGCGGGAAGAAGAAGCTGAAGAAATAGCCTTAACGCTCTGAGCAATAAAAACGGCGCCCCTTGGGCGCCGTTTTCTGTATCGTTTTTGCGTGTGTGTCAGGCCAGTGCGCCATCCGCGGTCAGGGTCAGCTTGCCGCCCAGATAAGGTGCCAGAACCTCTGGCAGCGTGACCGAACCGTCCGCCTGCTGGCCGTTCTCCAGCACTGCGATCAGGCAGCGGCCCACTGCCAGACCGGATCCGTTCAGCGTGTGCAAGAACTGCGGCTTGCCGCCATCTGCGGGCTTGAAGCGCGCATTCATCCGGCGGGCCTGGAAGTCGCCGCAGACCGAAACCGAAGAGATCTCGCGATAGGTCTTCTGGCCGGGCACCCAGACCTCGATGTCGTGGGTCTTTCTGGCGCCGAACCCCATGTCGCCGGTGCACAGAACAATGGTGCGGTAGGGCAGGCCCAACCGTTCCAGGATGTTCTCTGCGCAACGGGTCATGCGCTCATGCTCATCGCCGCTTTTGTCAGGATGCGTGACCGAAACCATTTCGACCTTTTCGAACTGGTGCTGGCGCAGCATTCCGGAGGTGTCCTTGCCGGCCGAACCGGCCTCGGAGCGGAAGCACTGGGTGTGCGCCACATAGCGGCGGGGCAGGTAGCCTTCTTCGACTGTCATGCCGTTGACGATATTGGTCAGCGTGACCTCGGCAGTCGGAACCAGCCACCAGCCGTCGGTGGTTTTATAGCTGTCTTCGCCGAACTTGGGCAGCTGGCCGGTGCCGTACATCATCTCTTCGCGCACCAAAACCGGGGTCCAGGCCTCAGTAAGACCGTTCTCGTCCACATGGGTGTTGATCATGAACTGCGCCAGGGCGCGATGGATGCGGGCGACTGCACCCGACAGCACCACAAACCTGCTGCCGGACAGTTTGGCCGCAACCTCAAAATCCATGCCGGGCTTCACGCCTTCGATCTCGAAATGCTCCTTGGCCTCGAAGCCGAGTTCCTTTGGTTCGCCCCAGCGGCGGATTTCGACATTGTCGTCTTCATCCTTGCCGTCCGGCACGTCGTCAAACGGCAGGTTCGGGATGGTCATCAGCATATCGGTCAGTTGCTGATCCAGCTCCTTGGCTTCGGCGTTCATCTTGGCGACTTCGGCCTTCTTTTCGGCCACCAGCGCCCGCAGACGTTCAAACTCGGTCTCGTCGCCGCGGCCCTTGGCTGCGCCGACTTCCTTGGAGGCCTTGTTCTGCTGGGCCTGGGCGGTTTCTGCCGCCTGGATTTTGGCGCGGCGCGACTCATCCAGTGCCAGGATCTCGGATGACACGCCCGCATCCCCGCGCCGCGCCACAGCGGCGTCGAATGCGGCAGGGTTCTCGCGGATAGCGCGGATGTCATGCATGAGAGTCTCTCCTAGCGTTGAATGATGATTTGAATCAGTAGGCCCATCCTATGACGCAAGGGTGAACAAAGGGGAAGGGGTGCGCACGGTCTATGTGCAACTTGGGATTTTTCGGAACTGCGGCAGCGTATTGGAGCGCCATTCCCGGTACGGCGCCAAGGCAAACCTGCGATGGCTTATCCCGGCTGCGCTTTTGCAGTGCGCCAGCCTTGCAACCTATCCACCCAGCGCATAGGTTCCGCTGCAAAATTCCGGTGTGAAACCTCATGCCGCTTTGACAGAAGGAATATCCCATGGACAGTGGCGCAATCGCCCAATTTCTCCCGCTTATTCTGATCTTCGCGATCATGTACTTTCTGCTGATCCGTCCGCAGCAGAAGAAGGTGAAAGAGCATCAGAAGATGGTCGACCAGTTGCGGGTGCGCGACCAAGTGGTGACCCAGGGCGGCCTGATCGGCAAGGTGTCCAAGGTCAAGGAAGACGGCGAAATCGAAGTTGAAATCGCCGACGGTGTGAAAGTGCGCGTCATCAAGGCGACCATTGCCCAAGTGCTGAGCAAAACCGATCCCGTGTCGTAAGCTCAGACCGCTAACAAACTGAAAAGGCAGGGCAATGCTGCAAATTGATCTCTGGAAGAGGGTGCTGATCTGGCTGGTGTGTGCAGCCGGCCTGATGCTTGCCCTGCCAAACGGATTTTACACCCGCGTCGAACAGGCCAACGACGCCGCGGCGGATATCGCCGCCAAGGGTGAAACACCTGAGCGGCTTGAAACGGTCGGCCAATGGCCGTCCTTCCTGCCGTCAGGGCTGGTGAACCTGGGTCTCGATTTGCGGGGCGGCGCACACCTGCTGGCCGAGGTACAGGTCAGTGACGTCTATGAGGCGCGGATGGATGCGCTGTGGCCGGAGGTGCGCGATGCATTACGGCCCGAGCGCAGCACCGTTGGCACGTTCCGCCGCCAGCCGGGCAAAGCGGATGAGATTCGGGTGAAAATCACCAAGCCCGAAGGCATGGCCCGTGCGCTGGACGTCGTGCGTGAACTGGCCAATCCGATTACCACATTAACCGGAGTGGGCGCCAACGACATCGAGGTTTCCGCCGAGGCTGGCATGTTGGTGGTGCGCTTGAGCGAGGCAGAAAAGATCGCCTCGGACGACCGCACCGTGCGGCAGGCGCTGGAGATCGTGCGGCGCCGGATCGACGAGGTCGGAACCCGCGAGCCGACCATTCAGCGCCAGGGCGCCGACCGCATCCTGATCCAGGTGCCGGGCATTGGCTCTGCCTCTGAGTTGAAGGCGATCATTGGCACCACTGCGCAACTGACTTTCAATCCGGTTGTCGGCCGTGGCAGCGATGCAAATGCAGCACCGGGGATCGGCAACAAGATCATCCCGTCGCTGGATGAAAGCGGCATTTACTACACCATTGAAGCCGCCGCAGTCGTGACTGGTGAGGACCTGGTGGATGCGCAGCCGTCCTTCGATCAGAACGGCCGTCCAGCGGTGACCTTCCGCTTCAACACCTCGGGTGCGCGCCGGTTCGGCGACTACACCGCGGAAAACATCGGCTCGCCTTTTGCGATCGTACTGGACGACGAGGTGGTCTCTGCCCCGGTGATCCAATCGCATATTCCGGGCGGTTCCGGCATCATCACCGGCAATTTCAGCATTGAGGAAAGCACCAATCTGGCGGTTCTGCTGCGCGCAGGCGCGCTGCCGGCTGGGCTGGAATTCCTGGAAGAACGCACCATCGGCCCTGAACTGGGCCAGGACAGCATCGACGCGGGCAAAATCGCTACCATCGTTGCCTTCATTGCAGTGCTGGTGTTCATGGGGCTCAGCTATGGCCTATTCGGCCTTTTTGCCAATGTGGCGCTGATCCTGAACATCGCGCTGATCTTCGGGATGCTCAGCCTGATCGGCGGCACGCTGACGCTGCCGGGCATCGCGGGTATCGTGCTGACGGTCGGTATGGCGGTTGACGCCAACGTGCTGATCTTCGAACGTATCCGCGAAGAGGTGAAGGCTGGCCGCGGCCCGGCCCGTGCCATCGACGAGGGCTACTCCAAGGCGCTGAGCGCCATCCTTGACGCCAATATCACCACGTTCATCACTGCGGTGATCCTGTTCGCCATGGGTTCCGGCCCGGTGCGCGGCTTTGCGATCACTCTGGGGCTTGGCATTCTGACCTCGGTGTTCACCGCGATCTTTGTCACCCGCCTGATCGTCATTATGTGGTTTGAACGGCGCCGTCCGAAAACGATTGAGGTGTAAGATGCGGCTGAAACTAGTTCCCGAAGGAACCTCTTTCGATTTCTTCAAACTTTCCAAGCTGTGGCTGGGGATTTCCGCCCTGATGATGGTGGTTGCGCTGGTCTCCTTCTTCATGCAGGGGTTGAACTTCGGCATCGATTTCCGCGGCGGCACCACCATCCGAACCGAGGCATCCGAATCCGTGGACGTCGGCGCCTACCGCGACGCGCTGGCGTTGCATGAGCTGGGCGATGTCTCCATCACCGAAGTCTTCGACCCCACGTTTGAGGACGACCAGCATGTCGCGATGATCCGCATTCAGGCGCAGGAGGACGGCGAGGCGATCACCGGCGGTATGGTCGAGACACTGAAACAGTCGCTGGACGCAGTGGCGCCGGGCATCAAGTTTGTCTCGGTCGAATCGGTCGGCCCCAAGGTCTCGGGCGAGTTGATCCAGACTGCAGTGCTGGCCGTGGCACTCGCGATTGCTGCTGTTCTTGTTTACATCTGGTTGCGGTTTGAGTGGCAGTTCGCATTGGGCGCCGTGGCGGCACTTGTGCATGACGTGGTGCTGACCATCGGCGTGTTCTCTGAACTGCAGATCAAGTTCGACCTTGCCATCATCGCAGCCCTGCTGACCATCGTTGGCTACTCGCTGAACGATACGGTGGTTGTGTTCGACCGGGTGCGCGAGAACCTGCGCCGCTACAAGAAGAAGGATCTGGCCGAGGTTTTGAACATCTCGATCAACGAGACCCTCAGCCGGACGGTGATGACCTCGGTTACCACGCTCTTGGCGCTGGTCTCCCTGTATGTGCTTGGCGGCGACGTGATCCGCGGCTTTGTCTTTGCAATGATCTGGGGTGTTCTGGTCGGGACCTATTCGTCCGTGTTCGTAGCTTCCACCATCCTGCTTAAGCTGGGAGTGAAGCGCGACTGGTCGAAACAGGCGAACACCACCGGCAATCAGTTCTCTAACATCGATGCTTGAGGCCTGTCAGGCAGCCCTGGCCACACCGGGGCTGTTCTGGCTGCTGGTCACCATCGGAGCCGCGGGTCTTGTCCGCGGCTTCACTGGTTTTGGCACCGCCATGATCTTTGTTCCTGTGGGGGCGCAATTCCTGCCGTCGGCGGATGTGGTGTTTTTGATGGTGCTGATGGGGGTGTTTTCCACCATCACCCTGTTCCCGCAGGCCTGGCGCCAAGCCGACAAGGCCGAGGTCGGCGCGCTGGCGATGGCCGCTGCGGTTACAGTTCCCGCTGGGCTCTGGGTGATGTCGCAGATGGATCCGCTAACATTGCGCTGGCTTGCCGCCGGGGTAATCGGGGTGACACTGGCGGCTGTGGTCTCCGGTTGGCGCTGGCAGGGGCGGCTGGGCTGGCCCGGCCGGTTTGGCATCGGCGGGGCGGCTGGCATGGTCGGCGGCATGACCGGTTTGACAGGACCGGTGGTCATCGTCTTTTACCTGGCAAATGTGCGCGATGTGGCGCGGGTCAGGGCCAATACGATTGTGTTTCTGGCCGCCCTTGATGTGGTGATTGCGGTTAACCTGATCTTTGGCGGGCTGGCCAGCCTGCAGGCGGTCATTCTGGCCGCTCTGCTGGGCGTGCCTTACATGATCACCACTCTGACCGGCAAGGCGCTGTTTGATCCTAGGCTGGAAAAGCTCTACCGCTTTGCCTCCTATTCCGTGATTGCGCTGGCCGTGTTATCCAGCCTCCCGGTGTTTGACTGAAAGGATCCCCGAATGCGCTTGAATGAAGTGAGCTATACGGACGCACAGCCGGTTGATGGCTATGGTGCAGGGTTCTTCCGCATCGGCGGGAAGGTGCATCAGGGGGCGGTGCTGACCTCGGCCGCGGGGACTGCGGCTTGGGGCGGTTATGCGGATGCCGAGCCGTTGCTGGCGCTGGCAGGGGAGATCGACGTGCTGTTCATAGGAACCGGCGCGGAGATTGCCCATATCCCGGCGGAGCTGCGCAAGGCGCTGGAGGGGGCCGGTCTGGGGGTCGAGGTGATGAACTCCCCTGCGGCCTGCCGCACCTATAATGTGCTGCTGTCCGAGGGGCGCCGGATTGCCATGGCGGCGCTGGCGGTCTGACTTTCTGAAGATGTGTTTTACCTGCCGCAAAGCGGGCTGCGGCTGAATGGTTTTTGATGCGCGGGCACAACGGGATAAGCGAACTTCATGACATTGACTGTAACGGATCTGAGCGTGGCGCGCGGCGGCATTCCGGTGCTGGAGTCCGTGGACTTTGCGCTGGATTCCGGCAAGGCGCTGATCCTGCGCGGCCCCAATGGCATTGGCAAGACCACGCTGCTGCGCACCGTCGCCGGGCTGCAGCCGCCGCTGAAAGGCCGGGTCGAGGGGGCCGAGGATCAGATCGCCTATGCCGCACATTCCGACGGGCTGAAGCCGACGCTGACAGTGGCCGAGAACCTGACCTTCTGGGCCAGCGTCTTTGGCCGCAATGGGATCGAACAGGCGCTGGACGGGTTTGATCTGCAAGGATTGCGTGACCGGCAGGCGGGGGCGCTGTCGGCCGGGCAGAAACGCCGCTTGGGCCTCAGCCGGATGCTGGTCACCGGGCGGCCCATCTGGATCATGGACGAACCGACGGTAAGTCTTGACAAATCTTCGGTTGAGACGTTCGCGGACGTTGTGCGGGCGCATCTGGGGCAGGGCGGATCTGCCTTAATTGCCACCCATATCGATCTGGGGCTGGAGGCTGAGGTGATGGATGTCGGCCCCTACAAAGCCAAGCCGCACGACATTGACGATTTTGACGGAGGCTTCCTGTGATTGCGCTTCTGATGCGGGATCTGAAGCTCGCTTTCCGCGCGGGCGGCGGCTTTGGGCTGGGCCTTGCGTTCTTCCTGATCGTGACTGTCATGGTGCCGTTTTCCGTTGGCCCGCAGTCCGAGCTTCTGGCCCGTATTGCGCCGGGTGTGTTGTGGCTGGGCGCGCTGCTGGCCTGCCTCTTGTCGCTGGACCGGCTTCTGGCGCTGGATTGGGAGGACGGCTCGCTCGACCTACTGGCCACTGCACCGCTGCCGCTGGAAAGCACCGTGACAATCAAGGCGCTGGCCCATTGGATCACAACCGGCCTGCCGCTGGTGATGGCAGCACCGGTGCTGGGGCTGCTGCTGAGCCTGCCTGTTTCGGGGTTCCTGTGGCTGGTGGTCTCGTTGCTGCTGGGCACCCCGGCGCTGAGCGTGATCGGCACCTTTGGCGCCGCTCTGACCGTGGGGTTGAAGCGCGGCGGCCTGCTGATGTCATTGCTGGTGATGCCGCTGTACGTGCCGACGCTGATATTCGGCTCCGAAGTGGCCCGCCGCGGGGCGGAAGGAATGACAGTACAGACACCGCTTCTGATGCTGGCGGGAATCTCCGCCGCCTCCATCGCTTTGCTGCCGTTCGCCAGCGCCGCCGTGCTGCGCGTCAATTTGCGCTGACCGAATGCCTGCCCCGTGAATTGAGAAACCCGAGAACAAGAGCTAAATAGCCAACATGTCGATCTGGGAATACGCCAACCCGAAGAAGTTCCTGGCCACCACAGAAAAGGTGATGCCGGCCTTATGGGTCAGCTCAGCGGTACTGATTGCTGCGGGGTTGATCTGGGGATTTTTCTTCACGCCTGACGATTACCGCCAAGGCTCCACCGTCAAGATCATCTTCCTGCATGTACCCTCGGCGCTGATGGCGATAAACGCCTGGTTCATGATGCTGGTCACTTCGCTGGTCTGGGTGATCCGCCGCCACCACGTCAGCGCGCTGGCCGCCCGTGCCGCCGCCCCTGTGGGCATTGTCATGACCGTGATCGCGCTGATCACCGGCGCGATCTGGGGCCAGCCGATGTGGGGCACCTGGTGGGCCTGGGATCCGCGGCTGACGTCCTTCCTCGTGCTGTTCCTGTTTTACCTCGGCTACATCGCCCTGTGGGAGGCGATCGACAATCCTGACACTGCGGCTGACCTCACCTCAATCCTGTGTCTGGTCGGTTCGGTCTTTGCCGTGCTCAGCCGCTATGCTGTCAACTTCTGGAACCAGGGGTTGCACCAGGGCGCATCGCTGTCGCTCGACAAAAAGGAGAACGTGGCCGATGCGTTTTCCAACCCGCTGTATGTCTGCATGGCAGGATTTGTGCTGTTGTTCATCGCCTTGGTGTTCTACCGCACCGGAACTGAAATCCGCGCCCGCCGCATCAAGGCATTGATGGCGCGTGAACGGCTGGAGGCCTGATGCCCGATCTTGGAAAATACGCCGATACTGTGCTGTCGGCCTATAGCGCCTCGCTGCTGCTGCTGCTGGCGCTGGTGGTGCTGACAATCCTGCGCGGCCGAAAGGTGCGCCGGGAGATGGAAACATTGGAAAGCCGGGTGAAACGCAATGGCTAAAATCTCACCGCTGATGGCGGTCCCCGGAGTTGTGTTCGCCGGTTTTGTCGGTCTCGCCCTGGTGGGCATGTTCCGCGAGGATCCCGACAGCCTGCCGTCCGCGCGCGAAGGCCAGACTGCACCGCCGGTGGTGCTGGAAGAATTCCCGGGCAAGGAGTTGTTCAGCGACGCTACCCTGCGCGATGGCAATGTGAAGCTGGTGAATTACTGGGCCAGCTGGTGCGCGCCCTGCCGGGCCGAGCATCCGAACCTGGAGGCGCTGTCCAAGGAAGGTGTCCCGGTCTATGGCGTCAACTATAAGGATCAGCTGGCCAACGCCGCGTCCTTTTTGGACGAGCTCGGCGATCCCTACACAGCGATCGGCCGGGATGAGAAGGGCCGAATGGCGATCGACTGGGGCCTGTACGGCGTGCCGGAAACCTATGTGGTGGACGGCGAAGGCAAGATCGTGCTGCGTTGGGCCGGTCCGATCACCCAGCGGGTGATCGAAAACACCCTGCGTCCGGCGATGGAAAAGGCGGCGGGTCAGTAGACGGGCGTCAGCACTTTAGCCAGGGTCATGCAGGGCGATGCCGCGGACGCCCGGCTCCATTGACAATAGTGCATAGAAAAGCTGGAGCTCTTTCTGCCTGGAAGGCCGCAACAAATACCCGCTGAAAGCCTTCGCACTGCTCCACCGTCTTTTCATAATGCCGGTCTGCCCGTTATATTTACCGGGCAGCGGGTGCAATTGAATGATCTTGGCTTCCGCCACAAAAGCTCGATAAGCAGCAGGCAGGGCCAGCTTGACGGGCCTTTGGAAACCTCCGGAAAATTCACGGAAGCGTCAGCTGAAAATGCTGAGGTCCAGAGTGAGACCTGTTCCCAGCCAGATGGCGTGATCCCGATGATCCGCCAAGGCGTCGCCGGTTTCCGGATGGGCAAAGACGATCAGGCCATCGCGGTTTAATGCCAGCCAAGGCAGCAGCTTGGAAAACTGCTCCGGGCTGGCCGCCAGTTGGCAAGACCACCTGGGATGCGGCCCGACAGGTTTTTCATGCATGCGCCCCATCTCCGCGCCGAAGAGCTCAGCGGCATGCTGGCAAAGCGCGCGGGCCTGGGCAGCGGTGTGTTCATCAAAATAGATGTGGGCGTGATAGCCGGTGATGCTGTCTGTGTGTTTCATTCCGCCATTATTTCCGGTGCGACTGTGCAAGGCAATCAGCAGATTGCGAACAGCCCCTGTGCAGCGCAAGGCTGAACCCGGCGGCGCGGGGGACGATGACAAACTGTCAAAGCGAGGGGCGGCCTCTCATGGCACCGAGAAAGTTCTGAAATCCTGTTCCCGCCGCATGGTGGCGCTGCGGGCATCCAAATCGCCGCGTTCGGCACGCCAGGTCAAGTAGCGCTCCAAATGGTCATTCGATTCCCATAGGTGGAAAACAGCAATTTCAAAACGCTCGCGGTTAATGCCGGCATGGGCTTCGATGCAGCCAGGAAAGCACCGGGTATCCGGAAGCATCTTCAGAACCGCCTCGACATGTTCGTCAAATGTGTCCGCATCCGGGTAAACGACTGTTATCACGGCTTCTTTCATGTCTTCAAGCCCGGCCTCTGAAGTGCTGTCGCGTGGGATAAAAGGTGCATCCAGGACTATTATTTACATGTCTGGACCGGGTGGTACAGCAGGTATTGCCGCCAGGAGAGTATCGCCTGGATTGTGGGCGTACCTTGCCGTTAAAGGGCTGGAATCCAATCGCAGTTTCTACCATGCAAGTGGGGGATGGCTCATAAGCATGAGGCATACGGGAGCGGAAAAAGGCAGTTCTGCTCAGCTGAAAATTGCACGTGCAGCGAAGGCGGGGAGAGACAAAACGCCGCCTGAGTTCGCCGAAGTGCCGCTGGCATGAACTGCTAACAGGCAAGTTAAAGCCCGCGAAGCCGGCGGTATCCTTCGGTTGAACAAATCAGCCGAGTGCACGACCTTCCTGGCCCCTACAGAGCTGATGTTTCTGCAGACCAACACAGTCCGCTACGGCCTCGAGCGCTATCCGCAAGGGCTGGATATGTACGAAAGGTATTCACAGATTTCCCGGCTGCAGCTGGGGATGGTGAATGGCTGCGTGATTGATCCGGTTGTCTTCAACGGGCCGATGTCCGAACTGCAGGCAGCTGGCGCGATTGCAGAGATCCCGCGCAGAAGACCCTCGCGCGCAATAACCGGGATTATTCGCTGCAACCTTGAGGTAAAAAAAGGCGCCCGTTGGGGCGCCCTTTCAGATTTTGGCTTAACAGCCTTACGACTTGGCCAGGTTGCGCAGCACGTAGTGCAGCACGCCGCCATGTTCGATGTATTCGATCTCCGGCGCGGTATCGATCCGGCACTTCAGCGTGATGGTCTTGGCGGTGCCATCGGCAAAAGTGATGTCGCAGGGCACGTCCTGCTGCGGCTCGATGGTGTCCAGACCGCGGATCGAAACGGTTTCCTCCCCGGTGAGGCCCAGCGACTTGCGGGTGTCGCCGCCGGTGAATTCGAACGGGATCACACCCATGCCGACCAGGTTCGAGCGGTGGATGCGTTCGAAGCTTTCGGCGATCACGGCCTTGACGCCCAGCAGAGCGGTGCCCTTGGCCGCCCAGTCGCGCGACGAGCCCGCGCCATACTGTTCACCACCGAACACCACCAGTGGCGTGCCTGCTTCCTGATGCGCCATCGAGGCCTCATAGATGGAGGTCTGTTCGCCATTGGGGCCTTTGGTGTAGCCGCCCTCAACGCCGTCCAGCATCTCGTTCTTGATGCGGATGTTGGCAAAAGTGCCGCGCATCATGATCTCGTGGTTTCCGCGGCGCGAGCCATAGGAGTTGAACTCACGCGGCTGCACCTGGCGCTCCAGCAGATACTGGCCGGCCGGGGTGGTGGTGGCAAAGGAACCTGCAGGCGAGATGTGGTCCGTGGTGACCATATCGCCCAAAACCGCCAGAACCTTGGCGCCCTCGATGTTTGAGATGGTGCCCGGTTCGGTGCCCATGCCCTGGAAGTAGGGCGGGTTCTGAATGTAGGTCGAATGTGCGGGCCAGTCATAGGTTTCCGCGTCGGTGATCTCAACCGCCTGCCACTTTTCGTCGCCCTTGAATACATCGGCGTATTTCGACTGGAAGGCCTCGCGGGTCACGGTCTGCTCGACCAGATCTGCGATTTCCTTCTGCGTCGGCCAGATGTCCTTGAGGAAGACGTCGTTGCCATCCTTGTCCTGGCCCAGCGGTGCGGTGGTGATGTCGACATTCATGTCGCCGACCAGCGCATAGGCCACAACCAGCGGCGGCGAGGCCAGGTAGTTGGCGCGCACGTCCGGCGAGATCCGGCCTTCGAAGTTGCGGTTGCCCGACAGCACCGACACGCCGATCAGATCATGATCGTTGATGCATTTCGAAATTTCCTCGGCCAGCGGACCGGAATTGCCGATGCAGGTGGTGCATCCGTAGCCGACCAGGTTGAAGCCGATGGCATCCAGGTCCTTCTGCAGGTCCGCCGCTTCGAGATACTCGGACACCACCTGCGAACCCGGTGCCAGCGAGGTCTTGACCCAAGGCTTGCGGGTCAGGCCCAGTTCGTGCGCCTTTTTCGCCACCAGGCCCGCACCGATCATCACGTAGGGATTCGAGGTGTTGGTGCAGGAGGTGATCGAGGCAATCACGATCGAGCCGTCGTGCAGCTGGTAATTGCCGTTTTCGGTGGTGACGTAGCCCAGCTTGTGGTGGCCTTCGTTTCCGGGGATTTCCTGCGGCTCGGGCTGGCCGCCCTCGGCCTCCCAGCGGCCCTCGGCGCGGGCGCTTGCGTCCTTGGCGCTGCGCTGGCCTTCCACATATTTGTGGAAAGTGGCCGCGGCAGCGTCCAGCGCGATATAGTCCTGCGGCCGTTTCGGGCCGGAGATCGCGGGCACGATGGATCCCATGTCGAGGCTCAGGGTGTCGGTGTAGATCGGGTTGTAGGTCTCGTCGCGCCAGAAACCGTTTTCCTTGGCATAGGCCTCGACCAGCGCGATGCGGTCCTCGTCGCGGCCGGTGTTGCGCAAGTATCGGATGGTTTCGGCGTCGATCGGAAAGAAGCCGCAGGTGGCGCCGTATTCCGGCGCCATGTTGGCGATGGTTGCCCGGTCGGCCAGCGGCAGCTTGTCGAGGCCGGAGCCGTAGAATTCGACGAACTTGCCGACCACGCCCAGCTCACGCAGCATTTCCACGACCTTCAGAACCAGGTCGGTGCCGGTGGTGCCTTCAGTCATCTCGCCGGTCAGTTCGAACCCGACAACCTCGGGGATCAGCATCGAGATCGGCTGGCCAAGCATCGCCGCCTCGGCCTCGATACCGCCAACGCCCCAGCCCAGAACGGCCGCGCCGTTGACCATGGTGGTGTGGCTGTCGGTGCCGACCAGGGTGTCGGGATAGGCGACTTCATTGCCGTTCTGATCGACGTCGGTCCAGACCGTCTGGGCCAGGTATTCCAGGTTCACCTGGTGGCAGATGCCGGTGCCCGGCGGCACAACGCGGAAGTTGTCGAACGCGGTCTGGCCCCATTTCAGGAACTGGTAGCGCTCCATGTTGCGCTCGTATTCGCGGTCGACGTTCATCTGGAACGCGCGCGGGTTGCCGAACTCGTCGATCATCACCGAGTGGTCGATCACCAGGTCGACGGGAACCAGCGGGTTGATCTTGGCGGCCGAGCCTTTCAGGCCGACGATGCCGTCGCGCATGGCAGCCAGGTCCACAACGGCGGGAACACCGGTGAAGTCCTGCATCAGCACACGGGCCGGGCGGTAGGCAATCTCGCGCGGGTTCTTGCCGCCCTTTTCGGCCCATTCACCGAACGCCTTGATGTCATCAGTGGAGACGGAAAAGCCGCCGTCCTCGAAGCGCAGCATGTTTTCCAGCACGACCTTCAGCGCGGCCGGCAGTCTGGAGAAATCGCCAAAGCCGGCTTCGGTGGCTGCGGGGATGGAGTAAAAAGAGATCGACTTGCCGTTGACGCTGAGCGTTTTGCGCGCTTTGGCATTGTCCTGTCCGACGGTGATAGGCATGTTTGGCCTCCCTCAAGGATTTGAAATCGGGGAATTCGCTGCCAGCTAAATGCATGAGGACGATTAAGCATTCAATAGCCCAATCGCCGCAGGGGGCACTTTTGTATGCAATAGTACACATTTTTTCCGGTGCAACGCCGCTTACATTGTTCAAACCCGGCTCAACAATGATTGATTAGCGTATCTGCAGGCACAGCATTAGACCAGAAGCCTAATAAACGCAGCGGGCGATTCATGAAAATTCTGACGTCGATAGCAGCATCTTTGGCACTGGCCTTGCCGGTATACGGCCAATCGGCTGCGGAACCCGTGGTGGTGGAGCTTTATACGTCGCAGGGGTGTTCGTCCTGCCCGCCCGCCGATGCACTGCTGCATGAGCTGGCTGCGCGCAAGGATGTGCTGCCGCTGGCATTGCACGTGGATTACTGGGATTACATCGGCTGGAAGGATCAGTTCGCCAAGCCGTCCCATGCCAAGCGGCAAAAAGGCTATGCGCATGCGGGTGGCCGCAGGATGATCTATACGCCGCAAATGATCATCATGGGCCAGGATGATGTGGTCGGCGCCGATGCCATGAAGGTGGCCGACGCTATTGGCAAACACCAGTCGCAGCCGCGCCCGGTGTCGCTGTCGGTCGAACGGAACGGCGAGGATCTGGTGATCCGGCTGCAGCCACGGGTGCAGATGGGGGATGCGAGGCTGCTGGTGCAGCTGGTGCGCTACACGCCCGAACGGATCGTCACTATCACCCGCGGTGAACTGGCGGGCAAGACCTTGAGCTATGCCAATGTGGTGGAAGACTGGCAAATCTCTGCGGAATGGGACGGGGCAGGGGATCTGGAATTATCTGTCCCGGTGCCGGGAAGCAGGCCCGCTGCCGTATTGGTGCAAGAGGCGCCCTTTGGCCGTATCATTGCCGCTGCCCGCGCCGAGTAGCAACTTGCATCAGCCCGCTTCGGGATTTGCCTTCCTGCCGGGTTTGGATACCGGCACAAAGGGTTTCCAGCGACGGTGGATCCAGAACCATTGGCCGGTGTGCTTGCGTACGATGGCTTCCAGATCCGCGCTCAAGGATTTGGTCATGGTGAGCGGATCGGAATGCGGGATCTCAGTGCTCATCACGATCTCAAAGTCCAGACCGTTGTCCTGGCGTACCGCATAGACGGGGATCACAGCGGCGCCGAATTTCAGCGCCAGTTCGGCCGGCACGGTGGAAGTGACTGCAGGCTTGCCGAAAAAATCGATCAGCTCTCCGCCCTGGGCGTGCAGATCGGTAACGATGGCCGCGATGCCGCCCTTTTTCAGATGCCGGACCAGCTCGACCATGCCGCGCTTGCCCTGCTCGAACAGGGGTTCTCCGTTACCCTTGATGGCGGCAACATAGTGGTCATTGAAATAGGGGTTGGCCATCCGGCGGTATAGCGCGCCCATCTCGAAACCGCGGGCGAACAGAGCCGCCCGGGCAGCGTCATAATTACCGAAATGAGCCGTCGCCAGCAGCACCGGGCGCCCTGCCGCCCGGGCCTCTTCCAGCGCTTTCAGGCCAGGGCCGGTGATGGGTGCTGCCTTGGCGCGGTCGTGAAAGGGGGCGCCGGCATAGATTTCGGCAATCATCCGGCCCGCATTGTTGCTGACGTCGCGGTACAGAGTGTCCGGATCGATTTCTGACAGCTCGGGGCTGACAAGATCCAGGTTGGTGCGCACCCGCTTGTCGAACCCGGCCAGCCGGCCCATCACCGTCACCAGCCGGCCCATCAAGGGTACTCTCAGCCGATAGGGGATCAGCCGCGTGCAGACCAGCAGCCCGCGCAGAAACAGGTTGCTGCCATAATATTTGACATGGCTCCAGGTGGAGAGCTCGGAAGGATCTACAGGCATGGCGTCTGGATGGCTGCGGCGCGGAAATGCGCCCGGAAGCCCGCATCATACGCAGCCGGAACGGCAGGTACAAGCAGCTCGCAGGCGCGGGCAGAATGGGCCGCGCAGCTGCCGCGCCGGAAAAAGCGGCGGACTTTAGCCGTCTTCCTCCTCATCCTCGTCGGATTTCAGCTCAAACTCGCCAATGGCCACAAGATCCCTCATTGCCGAGATGATCATGCTGAACGCAGCCTCGCCATCGCTGCGTTTGACTCTGCCGCGCTCTCTCACTTCCTCTCGGATGTTATCGGCCATCCGGCTGGACATGTTCTTGAGCAGGAATTCGTTGGTCGCAACATCTTCCTCGTCGGTGGCAAAGGCCATGGCCGTGACCAGATCCGGCTGAGACAGCACCCGCATCAACTTGGGCACATCGATCGGGTGCATCCGTTTGCCGATCAACGCGTAGGTGAAGATCGCTTTGCGCACCGTGGTGGCAAAATCCACGTCTTCTTCGTCCAGCGCCGTCAGCACCTCGTCCCGTTTGGCTGCGGCGGCTTCGGTCAGAATGCCGCCAAGACGCTGGCCCGGGGTTTCATCAAAGGCGAGATCGGGCCGGGCTTCGACCTGAGCGGCAAGCGACAGGCCGATCCGGTCCACGGTGTCTGGCGTGACGTTGGCGGTGTGGCTGACGGCATAGGTGATGCGGCGGGCAATCGGGCCGGGCAGATGCACCAGCATTTGCGCGGCCTTGGCGGTGTCCAGTTTGGACAGCAGAACGGCGGCCACTTCGGTGCTTTCCGCCTCGGCCAACCCGGCCAGGTCTTCGGGCGGCAGCTGTTTCAAGCGTTCCCAGGGATCGCCGAACTGGCGCACGCCCGCTTCCTTGCGCAGGCGGCTGTGGGTGTGGCGGCTGATCTTGCCTTGCATCGCGTTCAGCGCGCCGGCCAGGCCATTGGGGAAATGCAGGCCGATATTGTCCAGCAGATCGGCAAATTCGCCCGCAACCGCGTTCAGCGTGTCACGGTCGACAATGCTCATCTTACCCATCTGCTGGGTCAGTTCCAGCTGCAGGTCGTCCGGCAGCTCCTCCAGCGGGATTTCCGCGCCTTCATTCAGCAGCAGCCGGACGATGATTGCGGCTTTGGCCTTGCCGCTCAGCCCGCTGCCGCCCCCTGTGCCCAATGGGGCCGGGGCTCCGAACCCGCCCAGAACCGGCCCGCCTGAAGCCATCGGAAGCGCCAGCATGTTGTCTTGAGGCATTCTCGCACCCTACCAAAGATTCTTCTCAATCATGGAGGCCAGGATACGCCGCAAGCCGTAAAGAAAGGCTGAAGCTAGTAGCTGTAGGATGCACCTGTTTCCAAGGCGTTGCGCAGCGATGCTTCGGCCCAGCTGCCGTTGCCGCCCCGTGCTCTGATCTCTTTCCACTGTATCAGGGCTGCGCCGTATTTGCCCTGTTCCACAAGGCCCTGACCCATGTACGAACGGGCAAGTATATTATTCGGATTCCGCTTTAATGCTTGGTCATAATAGGCTTGCGCCAGTTCCAGATTCCCGAGTTTACGGTGCGTAAAGCCCCAGTAGGTCAGCACCAGAGAGTCCTGCTGGTCCGGCATCGCGCTGAGCACCGCCTGAGCGTCTTGCTGGCGGCCGGCATAGGCCAGCTCGCGCGCAGCATCCATCAGGCCCTGCTGGTTCAGGGAAGACTTCTTGGGCCGCACGCAGCGCTTCTTGTTTGCGTCCCAGACCCGCTTGCCCTTGCAGGTCTTGGTGGTTTCGGAGGGCTTCGGCGGGTTCCAGTCATTGCCGCCTGCGGCATTAGCCGTGATCGGCAGGGTCAACGCAGCGGCAAGAGCAAAAAAACGCATGTTGTGATCTCCTGGTGCATAGGGTCGTGATCAATGTACCCCTGCAACCCGCGGGCAGGCCAATTTTTTCATATCAAAAACGCGTTTGTGAAAATCTTCTGGTGCCAACAAAAAAACGCCCCGCCGGGATGGCGGGGCGCTGAAGGTGGTGAAACAGGCTGGCTTACTCGCCAAACACCCGCTTGAAGATCGTATCGACATGTTTGGTGTGATAGCCCATGTCGAATTTCTCGTTGATCGCTTCTTCACCCAGGGCGGCAACCACATCCGCATCCGCCAGCAGCAGTTCGCGGAAATCAACGCGGTCTTCCCAGACTTTCAGCGCGTTGCGCTGCACCATGGCATAGGCGTCCTCACGGCTGACACCCGCTTGGGTCAGCGCCAGAAGCACCCGCTGCGACATCACCAGGCCCGGGAATTTGTTCATGTTGTCCAGCATGTTCTCGGGGAACACCAGCATCTTGTCGATGACCCCCGCCAGGCGGTGCAGGGCGAAATCCAGGGTGACGGTGGCGTCGGGGCCGATGCCGCGTTCCACGGAGGAATGCGAGATGTCCCGTTCGTGCCACAGCGCCACGTTTTCCATCGCGGGGACAACGGTCATGCGGACCAGACGCGCCAGACCGGTCAGGTTTTCGGTCAGAACCGGGTTCTTCTTGTGCGGCATCGCCGAGGAGCCTTTCTGGCCCATCGAGAAGAATTCGGCGCCTTCCAGCACTTCGGTACGCTGCATGTGGCGGATTTCCACGGCAACGTTTTCGATCGAGGACGCAATGACGCCAAGGGTGGCAAAGAACATCGCATGGCGGTCGCGCGGGATCACCTGGGTGGAGATCGGCTCAGGCCGCAGGCCCAGCTGTTCGCAGACATGCTCTTCGACCGCCGGGTCGACATTGGCAAAGGTGCCCACCGCACCGGAGATCGCACCGGTGGCGACTTCCGCGCGGGCGGCGGCCAGGCGCTGCTTGTTGCGGTCCATCTCGGCGTAGAAACGGGCAAAGGTCAGACCCATCGTGGTGGGCTCGGCATGGATGCCGTGGCTGCGGCCGACGCGCACAGTGTCTTTGTGCTCCAGCGCGCGCTTTTTCAGCGCGGCGAGCAGCTTGTCCATGCCGTCCAGCAGGATGTCTGCGGCGCGCACCAGCTGCACGTTCAGGCAGGTGTCCAGCACGTCCGACGATGTCATGCCCTGATGCACAAAGCGGGCCTCGTCGCTGCCGACATGCTCAGCCAGATGGGTGAGAAAGGCGATCACGTCATGTTTGGTCACCGCTTCAATCTCGTCGATGCGGGCGACGTCGAATTCCACGTCCTTGGCTTTCCACACGGCGTCAGCGTTTTCGCGCGGGATCACGCCGAGGTTGGCCATCGCTTCGCAGGCATGGGCCTCGATCTCGTACCAGATCTTGAATTTGGTCTCAGGCGACCAGATGGCGACCATCTCGGGGCGGGCATAGCGGGGGATCATGGCGAAAGCACCTTTATGTGATTGTGCAGCAGATGCCCGGCCTCTTAGATCAGGAGCGGCAGGACAGCAAGGCTGCGAGACGGACATGAGGCAGATTGCCCGGATGATTGCGGTATCATTGCCCGTTTCACCGCTTGCGGCGCCGGAATGGCGGGCATTGAGCGAAGATGACGCGCAGGCAGCGCTGAAAGGGCGTGAACTTGTTTATGGAAGCAGCGCCTGGCAGGAGTTCCGGACCTCGGGCCGGACAGTGTGCAATGCCGGACGTGACAGCAGGGGCTATTGGGACGTGCGGGATGGAAAATACTGATCCACCTGGCCGCCGTCGGACCTATGGTCCTGTTTTGTCATAGAAAGCGATGGAGCGGCTGCGCGTTTTGTCGGCGAAAGCGGCGGCATCACCACTGGCCGTTTCTCTGACTAACAGCAAGTGCGTGCTCCCGCCTGCGCTGCGGTCTTCTGGCGAAGGCCTGCCACAGTTGGGCCCGGCGCCGGGCCCAAGTCCGCTGCCGTTGCAGGCTTACTGCAAAGGCCGGGCGCGGGAGGTGTCTGATTTTTCTAAGTTACCCAGTTGCCGCCTGAGTCGAGGTTTCCAGGTGTGTCACCACCTTGGCGCCGCTTTCCAAGGTCCGGTGCACCGGGCATTTGTCGGCAATCTCCATCAGCTTGGCCCGCTGTTCCCCGCTCAAAGGGCCGCACAGGTGGATCACCCGGGTGAACTGATCGATTTTGGCCGGTCCCGTCGGCTGGGCATCCTGGGCGTGGACCTTGTCATGGCTCACATCGACGCTGATCCCCTCCAGCGGCCAGCCCTTGCGGCGGGCGTACATCCGCAGAGTCATCGAGGTGCAGGCGCCCAGCCCCGCCGCCACGAAACCGTAGGGAGACATGCCCCGGTTGGTGCCGCCATAGGCCAGCGGTTCATCTGCATAAGTGTGGTGATAGGGACCGGATTGCACATCTTGCAGGAAACCCTCCGGGTCCGCCTCTGTCACCCGCAGGATGCCTTCGGGCGCACCGGGCGGCGGCGCGGGCGGGGTCATGCCGACATAGCGCCCGGCCCAGGCCGCAATTACCTCGGCGGCATATTCCGCATCCGCAGCACGGGTGATCAGGTGATCGGCATCATCCAGGGTGACAAAGCTCTTGGGGTGTTTCGCGGCGGTAAAGATCGAAGCCGCATTGTCGATGCTCACCGTTTCATCCCGCGGGGCATGCAGCACCAGCAGTGCGGCCTTCAGACCGGCAATTGCCGGCGCCAGCGCTTCGGCTTTTATGTCCTCGACAAACTCCTTGCCAATGATGAAAGGCCGCCCGCCCAGGCACACTTCCGCCCGGCCTTTGGCGTCAATTTCGGGCAAGGCAGCGTCGAAGTGGTGCGAAACATGGCTGGGATCGAACGGGGCACCCAGTGTCACCACGCCTTTGACAGACGGTATGCCGGCCCGTGCCCGCAGCACCGCCGCGCCGCCCAGAGAATGGCCGATCAGCAGCGACGGGGCCATGTCGCGGGAGGCCAGATACTGCGCCGCCATAATCAGATCCGCCACGTTGGAGCTGAAGGAGGTGTTCTCAAACTCTCCCTCTGAATGCCCCAGCCCGGTGAAATCAAACCGCAGTACTGCAATCCCCATCGCCGCCAGCCGCCCGGCAATCCGGCGCGCTGCCGGGATATCCTTGGAACAGGTAAAGCAATGGGCAAAGAGCGCTGTTGCTAGGACCGGTCCCTCGGGCAGGTCGAGCCGGGCGGCAAGGGTGTTTCCGGCATGGCCGGGAAAGGTGATGCGTTCAGCGGGCATGGGCGTGGCCTTTATTGGGTGTTCCGCCTAGATTGAGCGCTCATTGGGACTTGAACAAGGCGGCAGCCTGCAACGTCACGGGAAGGTGAAGGCAGATGAGCGCAAAGAGTCCGAACGGCAATGGCTGCGACACGCCGCAAGCGGCACGCGGTGGGCAGATGAGGCGGGGTTTGCGGGTATTTGCGATCGCGCGCCCTGGCCATTCGGCCGCAATCCTGAGACGGGCCTTGTTACCGGTTCAGCCTTTGCGATGCCGCGGGACATGACACGCGTTCTGCCGGCCCATCACCGGAAGCTGGTTTCTGGCTGCAATTGGGCGGTCATTACAACGGCATTGCCGACGCTCCCTTTGTGGCGCTGAAAGAAGCCTATGAGGAACGCGGACTAGCGCGGGGCTCCCATGCGCTGGCCTGGGTGCTGCATGAAAAACGCGCGCTGCTCTTAAGCGCAGGCGCCTGACGGTGCCGCGGGGAATCCCGGCCCCTTCTGAACAGGAGGGACCGGGACAGAAAGGACTGGCTAGCGGCGATCAGGCTTCGCCCAGCAGGCCCTTGTCGAACGGATATTTGGTCAGGTTCTCATAGCCGTCCTCGGTGATCAGCACCTGATCTTCCAGCTTGATCGAGAAATCGCCGCCCTCGGGGGAGATCAGCGCCTCGACACACAGCACCATGCCCGGCTCCAGTTCATAGTCGAAGGCGCCTTCGACCATCTGATCCGGGTAGGCGACCAGCGGCCATTCATCACAAAGGCCCACGCCGTGCATCATGCAGCCGTATTTCTGCTTCTGGAACTGCGGATCCAGCGGATGACAAGCCCTGGACAGGTCCTGAATGTTCATACCGGGCTTCAGCATCTCCATGTTGTGGCGTATATGCTCGACCCCGTGCTGCATGGCATAAACCATGTCGGCGCGCGGCTTCTCGTCTCCAATCCACCAGCTGCGCGAGATATCGATGCAGATCCCGTAAGAGCCGACCAGATCGGTGTCAAAGCTGATCATCTCGTTGTTCTGGATGATGCGCGGACCGCATTCCTGGAACCACGGGTTGGTGCGCGGGCCGGAGGCCAGCAACCGGGTTTCGATCCATTCGCCGCCGCGGCGAATGTTTTCGGCGTGAAGCACCGCCCAGACGTCGTCTTCCGAGATATTGCCGCCGGGCACCTGTTCGCGGGCAAACCGCTCCATTGCCGCTACGGCAGTTTCGCAGGCGTGGCTGGCGCAGCGCATGGCCAGAATCTCGTCCGGGCCTTTCACCGCGCGGCACTTCTCGGTCAACTCTTCGCCGGGGAGGATCTCCAGCCCTTGCGCCTCCAGCGCGCGCAGCCCGTGCAGCATGATCTTGTCTACCGCCAGGCGCTTGTTGCTGCCGCTGTGCTCTTCCAGCAGCTTACGGACCTCGTTGGAGAACACATCCGCTGCTGCATCCACCTTGTCGCCGCGGTCGAAATAGAACAGATCGGCGCCGGCGCGCTGTTCGCGCACAAGCGGGTTGAACTCGCTAAGGAACGGCGACTGCTTGTAGTCCCACAGCACCATATAGCCGTCGGCGCAAATCAGCAGGGCGCGGAACGGATTGTGCGTGTTCCACAGCTGCATATTGGTGCTGTCGGTAGCATAGCGGATGTTCAGCGGGTCAAACACCAGAAGGCCGGCATAGCCGCGGTCGTTGATGAACCGGGTCAGCCGCTCCCAGCGGAACTTGCGCATTGCCTGCAAGTCGGGCAGTTGCAGCCCGGCCTCGGCCCATTCGCCGAAAGCCAGCCGGGTCGGGCCGATCTCAACCCGGTCATTGTTGTTCGGCGTGTTGTCGCCCAGGTTGGCGCCGCGGGTCGGGTCGATTTTGCGGGTGTCGCGGTAATGCTCGTTCATGCGTGGCCTCCGTCGCTGCACAGGTCTGTCCAATGTGGCGGCGTCTGCCAGCGGAATCGCTGCAGAAAACGACGGGTTCTACAGTCGTTTCTGACCCATGCATGCCCCATGCTGCGCTTCGCAAAAAAATACTGCCGTGCTGGCCGGACGGCCATCGTGCCGCTGCAACGCGTTTTGATACCGTAAGCCGGAGCTGCTTCTGCCGGGGGGATTTCCTGCGCAGTAAAACGCAGACGGGCTTGCTGCAGACACACGCCGTTGTGTCCGCTCTTCACAGCCATCCGGCGGCCGGTCCTGGGGTCAGGGCAGCAGCGGACGCGCGGCCTGAACCATGCCGGCGCTTTCCAGAAAGAGGAACAGAGCTGTCAGCAGCAACAGGTGGCTGATGAAGCGCAGGCGGCGGGTGCCGGCCAGGGTGACTGCGGCCAGGGCTGACGCCCGCAATTGGCTGCCCCAGCTGAGGCGCGCAAAACCGGCCGGGGCAGTTTTGCGGCCGCGGCTTCTATTGGCGGCCTGGAAGACCCGGTCGCAATGGGCTTCCAGCTCCAGCGCGGTTTGCTCAACCGGTGTGAAGCGTTCACGGCCGCGCAGGCTGGCCCGCCCGGTTTGCCGAGGCTGGCTTGCTAGAGCGTTTGCGGTGCCAACGATGGGCGGATTCCGTTGTTCCGGCTGGCCGTTCCCGGCGGTAAACACACCAAGGAACTGTTCGCAGGTCAGCGCGGTTCCGGTCTCCAGCCATTCGACGTAGGTCGCATCAACCTCTGGCAGCAGGCGCCGCAGCATTTCCGCCAGCAGCAGTTCCGAGATTTCCTGGTCGCAATAGCCGGGGAAGACCGGGGACAGTGACAATTCCAGGAGCGCCGAGGGCTGCATTATGCTGCTGGTCAGTTTGCTGGAGCGCCGCAGGGGCACCCGGCGCAGCCGGACTGTCACATGATAATGGTCGCATTGCAGCCTGGCAGTATTCTCGGCGCGGGCGGCGATCGTTTCGGCTGGATGGCCGAAATCCTCAAGCGTGTCCACAACCGCGGCAACCGCAGCCGAAAGAGTTCCGGTATCGCGGCTCTCCAGGCCCAGCCTGCCTGTGTGCTGTGTGGTTTCTGCCATCGTCCGGATCCTCCATTCAGGGTGCCGATGGAAGAAGAGTAAAATTTGAAGGAGTTCAAAGTGGGGCAGGAATTAAGGTTCTGAGGGAAAACGGCTGAACAGAAGGGCACGAAATGCGGCGATTTTGAAGATTTTGATTTTAAACGATCTTTATCGATTTATGCGTGCGCTGCGGGCTGGAATACGGCTCAACTGTGGCGGGGGGCGGACATATTGATGCCCCAGAGCCTACAGTAATCCGGGAATCACCTGCACTGCTCCTGGGACGGTCAGCCGCTTATGTCCGCAGCCCGCCAAAGACCGGGCGCAGATAACGTCCGTACGTTGGCAAAGGCCCCGGTCAGCGGTCGATCTGGCGCGCCATGATTGCCAGCGACTGCTGATAGACTGTCGCGGCGTTCCACTGCTTCAGAACCCGGTAGTTCGGCTCGCCCTGCTGATAGCCTTTGCCGGGTTTCCAGCCCTTTTGGCGCAGGTAGTTCGCAGTGGAGGCCATCGCATCCCCCATGTTGTAGAAATCCACCCGCCCGTTGCCGTCCCAGTCCACCCCGTATTGCAGCGCATTGCCAGGTAGGAACTGGGTATGGCCCAACTCGCCGTGTTTGGCGCCCAGAGTGGCCGTGGTGATGGCGCCTTGATCGACCAGTTTCAGCGCCCCGAGCGCATGCGGGCGGAAGAAATCAGAGCGCCGGCAATCGTAAGTCAGCGTCACGATGGCCGAAACCACCTGGCTGTCGCCCATATAGTTGCCAAATGCGGTCTCCATTCCATGGATGGCAATCAGCACGCCGGCTGGCACGCCGTATTTACGTTCCAGTGCGGCATAGAACTCCGGGTTGCGTGCCTTTCGCTTGCGGCCCTGCGCCACAATGGTCGCTGACCCGCGTATCTGCATGAATTTCTCCAGCGAGTATTTGAAGCTCTTCTGGTTACGGTCGGCAGAGATGGTGCGGCGTGCATATTGCGCATTGGCCAGCGCCTGCAACCCCGCCTTGCGCACGCCTGCGCGTTTGGCCTCGCGCTGGAAGTCCTGCTTCCAGGTCTCAAACCCGGAAGACGTATTGCCGCAGGTGACGGCCAGGGCAGGGGAAGCAAGCAGGGCGGAAATCAGGGCAGGGGCAATCAGCCGGCGCATGAAAGAACTCTCAAAATGTGACTCGTGCCTTGCAGCCTAACGTGCTGGCAGCCGGTGTCTAACGGGAAAAACCGGGCTTGGTTCGTATTTATCTAAGTGAAGGCTGTTCCGGCTGCCAGGGCAAGGCCGCCGGCCACGGCTGTCATGGCATTTCCTGTTTCGACGCGGGCGTTTGGACAGATGCTGCGCATTTGGGCTTGGACCGCCGCCAGCAGCGAAGAGCCGCCGACAAGCACGATCCGGTCGACGCTGCCGGCTTTGAGCCCGGCCTGCGCCAGAGTCTCAGCCGCGCAATCGCCGATGGCTTCGGTCTGCTCTGCCAGTGTCTGGTTCATCTCCGCGGCAGGCAGCGGTACGGACAGGCCGCGCTGCAGCAGCTTCAGGTCGATCGCCGCCGCGCCGCCCGCTGTGTTGGCCTGGATCTTGCCGCGCTCGACAGCAAAAGCCAGCTCGTGGCCCAGTTCATCCTCCAGCACCGAGACCAGGCGTGCCAGCTTGTCCGGTTCAACCGCATTGACGGCCAGGTCCTTAGCTGCCCTGCGGCTTTCCGGTCTGTAGAGGAAAGGGATCATCTGCCAGGTGGCCAGATCATTGAACAACCAGTTCGGCGCCGGCAGGGTGCCGCCGCCGAAGGTGTTGCGGATCTGGCTGCCGCGTCCCAGCAGCGGCATCACATGATGAATGCTCAGCTGCCGGTCAAAATCGGTGCCGCCCAGCCGCACCCCATGCGAGGCCAGGATTCGGGTGGTGCCGTTTTTGTCCTGTTCAAAGGCGGTGAAGTCCGAGGTGCCGCCGCCGATATCGACAATCAGCCCGCAGCCCGGTGCAGGCGCGGCGGCCCGCAAGGCTGCCTCCGGCTCATACATGAACAGCACATCCTGAAAGCCGGCCTCCAGGTAACAAGCACGCAGGTCCTTTTCGGCCTGGATATTGCGGGCCTCATCCTTGGAATGAAACCGCACCGGCCGGCCGGACAGCGCATGGGTGAACTGCATATGCGTGGCCGTCTCGGCGCGCCGTTTCATCTCTGCCAGAAAGCGGGCAATGAGGGTGCCGAAACTGATCCGCTCGCCGCCCAGACGCCGTTCCTCATGCAGCAGCGGGGTACCCAGCAGGCTTTTCAAGGCGCGCATGAAACGCCCCTCGTCCCCGCCGATCAGTGCGCGCGTGGCGCTGTGGCCGATCCGCATGGTACGGCTGCCGTCCTCGAAGAACACCGCGGTGGGCAGGGTTTGCTCGCCCGGCTCCATCTCCACCAGCCAGGGCCGGCCCGCAACCGCGATGCCGGCTGCCGAGTTGGAAGTGCCGAAATCGATACCAAGGGTGTTGGGTGCGGTCATGGAGGCTCCTGTCAGCAGCGGGAGCGGGCCTGACTACAAGGAGCGTGAGACCAAATCAAGAGGGGCGAATGCGGCAGCGGTGTTTTTCCGGCCGGTGTTCCTTGGGCTTTATAGAGGCAATCAACCGTTACACCCGTTCCAGGCCGACCTTCAAAGTGACCGGCAGACCGCCCGCAAAAGAGCCACAACGAAATTGCCGGTTCTGGCCCCCGTGATCAGCACTGGCAATATCTTGCCTAAAAACGCAAGAGCGGTGTCCAAGGGGAGCGCGCCCTTCGGGAAGCCTACGCTTCCATGGCGTTGCTACCCCTCTTGGCCGCCAGTCGCGCGGGCAGGGCCTGAATTTCACGGGCGCGGGCCGGACCAAGACCCCGAGGCTATCGCAAAACCGAGCAAGCGGTTCTGGAACGTGGAGAAACTGCAATCGCAAGCAGGCAGCCCCCGGTGAGGCGGCTGAAGTGAGGTTGCAGGTCAAACAATTGGGGCGCGCGATCTGGCGGGCGCCCTGTATTGTTCCGGGACACAAGCGGATCAGTAGCTGAGCTCGGGACCATCGTATTCGGTGGAAACCTCAATCTCGCCGTCAATGATCTTCTGGCGCAGTTCATCGACCCTGGTGCGCACGTCCTCCGGCACGTCCGGGGAAAGCGCCAGCGACACCGCATCCGGGTTGGACAGGCCAATCTTCACGATCCTGCCGCCTTGCCACTCGCCCTCGGCCAGATCCTTGGCGGCTTCCAGCCCGGCGATGCTCACATTGGCGATGGCCGAGGCGATAAAGACGTCGGGGTGGTCGGGATACCAGTCGCGCACGTTGCCGATTTGATTCACGCCGTGTTCGCGCATCGCTTCGATGGCGCCGGTGCGGCCTGCGTTCAGCATCGTGAAGATGATGTCGGCGCCCTTCTCGATTTCATCTGAGGCCACCCGATAGGAAAGCTCGTTGTCGTCCTGGTCGCCGGCAAAGGTGGTGAGAAAGGTGGCGTCCGCGTTGGTATGCATCAGGCCGTGGTAAAAACCGCCGCGTCCTTTCAGCCCCGGTTTGACCCGGATGCCGGAGATATGGCCGACGGTGCCGGTCTTGGTCATCAGCCCAGCAGCGGCGCCGGCCAGCCAGGCGCTTTCCTCCTGAAGCACTTCGTAGCTGGACAGATTCGGGCCGGTGACAGCGCCTTGGACCACCACGAATTTAACGTCCGGGAACTCCGCCGCCACGGTTTCGGCCGCCTCATTGTTCTGGCCGCCGTGGGCGATTACTAGATCGGGCTTCTTCTCGGCCAGCTCGCGCAGGGCGCCGGCCAGAAGCTCCGGTTCCGGCTTGATGCCATCGATATAGCTGATCTCGGCGCCCAGTTCGTCGCGGATTGCGGTCAACCCGTTATATCCGGCCTCCATGAACCCCTTGTCGTCGATCTGCCCGGCCAGCAGCATCGACACCGTCAGCTTGCTGTCGTCTGCCAGTGCGGCCAGTGGTGCTGCGGCCAGTAGCCCCGCGGCCATCAGCGTCCCGGTAAAAGTCCTTCTGCGCATCAGTTTGTCCTTTAATCACAGTGTGTATGGGTAAAGGGTTGCACGGAAGCCGCGAAAATACCTTGCGCGGTTTTCCTGAAACAGTTTCAAATAAAAGTTGACGCAGCGTAAGCTTTCGGTGTCCCGGCGGCGGGATCCCTCTTCGCACAAACAAAAAAGGCGCCCCGAAAGGAGCGCCTTCATCTTGCAGAAACTGCGGCTTAGCAGCTGTAGTACATGCCGAATTCGACCGGGTGCGGGGTGTGCTCGTACTTGTGCACCTCTTCCATCTTCAGCTCGATATAGCCGTCGATCTGGTCCTTGGTGAACACGTCGCCCTGCAGCAGGAAGTCGTGGTCGGCGGCCAGCGCGTCAACAGCTTCACGCAAGCTGCCGCAGACGGTCGGGATGCCTTCCAGCTCTTCGGCCGGCAGATCGTACAGGTTCTTGTCCATGGCTTCGCCCGGGTCGATCTTGTTGCGAATGCCGTCCAGGCCGGCCATCAGAAGCGCGGCAAAGCACAGGTAGGGGTTGGCCGCCGGATCGGGGAAACGGGCCTCGACGCGCTTGGCCTTCGGGCTTTCGGTCCACGGGATCCGCACACAGCCGGAGCGGTTGCGGGCGGAATAGGCGCGCAGAACCGGGGCCTCAAAGCCCGGGATCAGGCGCTTGTAGGAGTTGGTGGACGGGTTGGTGAAGGCATTAAGGGTCTTGGAATGCTTCAGGATGCCGCCGATGAAATACAGCGCTTCCTGGCTGAGGTCGGCGTATTTGTCGCCTGCAAACAGCGGCTTGCCGTCCTTCCAGATCGACATGTTCACATGCATGCCCGAGCCGTTGTCGCCATAGATCGGCTTCGGCATGAAGGTCGCGGATTTGCCATAGGCGTGGGCCACGTTGTGGATCACGTATTTGTATTTCTGCAGCTCGTCTGCCTGTTTGGTCAGGCTGTCGAAGATCAGGCCCAGCTCGTGCTGGCAGGACGCCACTTCGTGGTGGTGCTTGTCCACCTTCATGCCCAGACGCTTCATGGTCGACAGCATTTCCGAACGCAGATCCTGCGCCTCGTCGGTCGGGTTGACCGGGAAATAGCCGCCCTTCAGGCCCGGGCGGTGGCCCATGTTGCCCATTTCGAACTCGGCGTCGGTGTTCCAGGAGCCGTCGGTTGCGTCAACCTCATAGGACACCTTGTTGATGGTGTTGGAATAGCGCACGTCGTCGAACAGGAAGAATTCCGCTTCCGGGCCCATATAGGCGACGTCGCCGATGCCTGAGGACTTGAGGTAGGCCTCAGCCTTCTGGGCGGTGCCGCGCGGGTCGCGCTCATAGGCTTCGCCGGTGTCGGGCTCAACGATCGAGCAATGCAGGCACAGGGTTTTTTCCGCGTAAAACGGATCGATATAGGCGGACGAGGTGTCGGCCATCAGTTTCATGTCGGAGTTTTCAATCGACTTCCACCCGGCGATCGAGGAGCCGTCGAACATGAAGCCTTCTTCGAGGAAGTCTTCGTCGACCAGGTCCACGTCCACGGTCACGTGCTGCAGGCGGCCGCGCACATCGGTGAAACGGATGTCGACATAAGCGACGTCGTCTTCACGGAGAGTCTTGAGAACTGCGTCTACGCTCATTCCCTTAGTCCTTCTGATGATAGTATCTGGAGATTTCTTGGGTGTTCTTACAATGCGTCCGGGCCGGTCTCGCCGGTGCGGATGCGGATCGCTTGCTCGACGGGCGAGACAAAGATCTTGCCGTCGCCGATCTTGTCGGTCTTGGCGGCGTCGACGATGGCTTCGATGGCTTGATCGACCTGATCGTCGTCCAGCACCACTTCAACCTTCACCTTAGGCAGGAAGTCGACCACATATTCAGCGCCGCGGTACAGTTCGGTGTGGCCCTTCTGGCGGCCAAAGCCTTTGACCTCGATCACCGAAAGGCCCTGCACGCCGACGTCCTGCAACGCTTCCTTCACCTCATCCAGTTTAAATGGCTTGATGATGGCTTCGATCTTTTTCATCGGCTTTGGCTCCTCGCAAGCTTGTTGGGGGTGTCATTTCACTTCTAAATGAAGGCAGCAATGCAGAGCTGTGCGGCTGCGGCAATTGTGGCCAGGAATTGATCGTTTCTGCCTAAAAATTAATCACTGCGCTCAGGGATTGCGCAAAACTGAATCGGGAAAGAGCAAAAGATGACCGAGCTGCTGACTGCCGCCCAGATGCGGGCCATCGAACAGGCCGCCATCGAGTCCGGTGAAGTGACCGGGCTGGAGCTGATGGAGCGGGCCGGGCTGGGGGTGGTCGAGGCCATCTTCGAGGAGTGGCCGGAGCTGGCAGAGGAGGAAGCTTCTGATCCCGCTCCCTCTGGCTATATGAGAACAGATGCGAATAAGCCCAGGAAATCTGTGGTCCTGTGCGGGCCTGGTAACAATGGCGGCGATGGTTTTGTTGTCGCACGGATTTTGAAGGAGAGAGGTTGGGACGTTGAGGTTTTCCTCTATGGTGATCCTGAGAAGCTGCCGCCGGATGCGAAGGTGAATTATGAGCGGTGGCTGGAGCTGGGGTCGGTAAGCGACATATTCAGCTGCCGGGAGATGAAACTGTTAGGTGGGCACAACAAGAAAACCCGGACTTGGTCAGACAAACCATTAGAGCACTGGCAAGAAACAGTGCTGATTGATGCTCTGTTTGGGACTGGCGTGAGCCGGCCGGTAGATGAGCAACTCAGGGAGGTTATCAGAGACATTGAGTTGATGTCAGGTGCAGAACGGCGCGTGGCGGTAGATATGCCGAGCGGCTTGCATTCAGATACTGGAGTTTTCGTCGATTTTGCACCGTGCGAACTGAAAGAAATGTGGGAGGCGATAGAATTTGTTCCAATCGAAGCGGACCTAACCGTGACCTTTCATCTGCCGAAGCGGGGGCATCTCATGAGAGAAGGCGTGAAAGCTTGTGGCAAGCTGGTGGTGAAGAGCATTGGACTTTGAGTGTGTTGGAAACTGAAATGATATCAGAAACTGGAATTCAGCCTTTTACTAAAGAAAGCCTGCCTGACCTGAAAAAGCTGGTCGGTCACAAATACGCCCACGGCCACGCCCTCATCCTCTCCGGCGGTGCTGGCAAAACCGGTGCCGCACGCCTTGCCGCCCGCGGCGCGCTGCGCATCGGGGCAGGGCTGGTTACCGTCGGCTCGCCGCGCTCAGCGATGTTTGAAAACGCCGCCAACCTGACCGCCATCATGCTGCGCCAGATTGACGGGGCGCACGGGCTGGCGGAACTGCTGGAAGACGACCGTCTCAGCGCCCTTTGCCTTGGACCCGGCATGGGCCGCGGCGCGGATACCCAGGCGATGGTGTTCGCCGCATTGAAGGAAAAGCGGCCAACCGTCCTGGATGCCGATGCGCTCACAAGGTTTGAGCTGAGGCCCGAGGCGCTGTTTGAGGCCCTGCACGAAAATTGCGTGCTCACTCCGCACGGCGGCGAATTTGCCAGGCTGTTCCCGGATCTGGCCGGGAAACTCAATGCGCCTGCCACCACAGGCCCAGCCTATTCCAAGGTGGACGCCACCCGCGAGGCGGCCAAACGCGCAGGCTGCGTGGTTCTGTTCAAAGGGCCGGACACGGTGATCGCTGCACCGGACGGGCGCTGCTCGGTCAACTCGGCGCATTACGAGCGCTCCGCACCCTGGCTGGCAACTGCCGGATCAGGCGACGTGCTGGCCGGCTTCATCACCGGGCTGATGGCGCGCGGATTCTCCCCGATGCAGGCGGCGGAAACCGCCGCTTATATCCATGTGGAATGCGCGTTGGAATTCGGCCCCGGCCTGATTGCCGAGGATCTGCCGGAGCAGATCCCCGCCGTGTTCCGCAGGCTGGGGCTGTAAAGGCCCGGTTCAAGCCGCCGGGCGCAAGTCCTCTTGCAGCGCGGCGGCTGCGGCCAGCTCCAGACCGCCGGCATAGATCACATGCGGGCGGGAAAATTCCAGAATCGTCAGATCCATCATCTGCAGTCCCAGATCGCGGATGAATTCGCCGTCCACCAGCTCATAAGCCGGCACCACAGCCTGCGGCTGGCCGAACATAGCCTTGGCGCGCCAGTCGCGCACCAGGATACGCTGGTTCCAGGGGACGGTAAGATCGCTGTCGGCGCGGATGTCGCCAAGCGAGCCGGCCGATATGCAGACGGCTTGCAGCATGGCGCGGCGGGTGCGGATTGCATCCACCTGGGCCATGCCCTGGGTGCGGGTGATAAGGCTGGCGCCAGCCTTGAGATTCTCTGCCGAGCGCTCGCCCTCGCGGGTCAACACAATCGTGCCGCGCAGCAGGCTGATGTTCTGGCTGCCTTGATACAGCCGCCGGGGTTGTTCCTGGCCACGCATCGCCAGTTGCGCGCGCAAGCCCGCATTACCGAACGGTTTCATGTTTGTTACTCGCTCTGTCTGCCTCAGACTTTTTGAGTGAATCTATGCCGGAACCGGATTCCAGGCCCAGCCTTTTCCGGCAAAAGCCTGCTCATTGTTGCAATTATGCGGACGGATTGTTGCTGTTTTGCACTGGGCATCCGAAGGCGCGTTTTCCGCTCGCATCCCCCGTTGTCCTTTGATAATCACCGCAGCACGCAAAGCGGCGCTTTGTGTACGTGCGGGTGTGGCGGAATTGGTAGACGCACCAGATTTAGGTTCTGGCGCCGCAAGGCGTGGGGGTTCAAGTCCCTTCACCCGCACCACATTGAAAAACAATCAATAAATTCAAATTTACTCACGGTGCGGGCAGGCTGAAATCCTGCTACTGCTACGAAACTGCTTCGCGCGTAACTTGCCGTGTAGCAGTCCGCGTAGCAGTGGGCGTGGAATCGTAGCGGCCAGTTTCCGCCTGCCACCGTACGGCGACGATCAAAGGAGCCTCATTCGGTGACCCGTTTTGAGTCATTTTATTGACAAATTGGTACGCACCTGCTGCTGTTGGTTTCAGATCGAAATTGAAACTCATCCTAAAATGGCAGGCGACGGCGAGTACCGCTACAGGCGGGAAACGGTCTGCACTCCCCTCAGGCCATTTGTGCAACAAAGCCCCTGGTTCCTGGTCGATAAGAACACTTTGGGATTTACCTCGGGACTCTGGCTCCCGAAGCTTCCGTTTTGTTCGCGATTTTTCCCAGTTTGCTTCTTGATTAAATGCCGGACTTTGCGCCGATTTTCAGCGCAGGGTATTGAAAGGACAAGGAAATATTTCTTGAGAATTTGGAGCGGGTAGCGGGAATCGAACCCGCGCGTTCAGCTTGGGAAGCTGACAGGCTACCATTACATCATACCCGCCTGTGCGATGCAGGAGTATGCTGCAGCGCCAATGAGGTCAAGAGGCGCTGCAGCGTATTTTATGCGGATATGTCAGCCGCGGCGGCGGCGGCGGCGGCCTCCGCCAGCGCCTTCTCCATCACCGCCTCCGGTGTTGAAGTTCACCTGCGGCAGGGTCACCACGGTGCCCAGGATCGGGAACGGTTCGGCCGAATTCGGAATGGCCGACGCGTTCACAAAATGCTCCTGGAAGCGAGGCTCCACGGCGGTTTCGATTTTCTCGATTTTGCGGACGGTTTCCTCGATCTCGCCGCGCGCTTCGGTGTTCAAGAGCGCAATGCGGGCACCGGTGCCGGCGGCGTTGCCGGCAGATGTGACCTTGTCCAACACACAGTCGGGGATCATGCCCAGAACCATCGCGTGTTTGGCCGAGATATGCGCACCAAAGGCACCGGCCAGAACCACCCGGTCCACAGTTTCGACGCCGAACTTGTCCATCAGCAGACGCGCGCCGGAGTAAAGCGCGGCCTTGGCCATCTGGATGGCCCGGATGTCCGGGTTGGTGACGGTGATGGTCGGGCCGCCATCGGCGGAGCCGTCCCACAGCATATAGGCATTGGTGCGGCCATCCTGGATGCAGCGTGCGGAGCCGGTCTGCTCCGCTGAACCGATCAGGCCGGAGGCATCCAGAACACCGGCAAGACGCATCTCGGCAATCGCTTCGATAATGCCGGAACCGCAGATTCCCGAGATGCCGGTGGTGGCGATGGCCTCGGCAAAGCCGTCCTCGTCCGACCAGACATCCGAACCGATCACCCGGAACCGCGGTTCCTTGGTTTCGGGGTTGATCTCGACACGCTCAATGGCGCCAGGGGCTGCGCGCTGGCCGCTTGAAATCTGCGCGCCCTCAAAGGCCGGGCCGGTTGGGGAGGAACAGGCCAGCACCTTTTCCTTGTTGCCGAGCAGGATTTCCGCATTGGTGCCGACGTCAACAACCAGCACCAGATCTTCGGATTTGTCAGGCGCCTCGGACAGGGCGACCGCAGCAGCATCGGCACCGACGTGTCCGGCGATGCAAGGCAACAGATAGACGCGGGCAGCCGGGTGGATGTTCAGCTCCAGTTCCGCCGCGCGCAAGGCAAGCGCGTTGGAGGTTGCCAGCGCAAAAGGCGCCTGGCCCAGCTCGAACGGATCGATGCCAAGGAACAGGTGGTGCATCACAGGGTTGCAAACAAAGACCGCATCCACGATCAGTGTCTTGTCGATTTCAGCCTCAGTCGCGATCTGGGTGAACAGGGCGTTCATGCCTTCGCGCACGGCGCGGGTCATTTCCTGATCGCCGCCCTTGTTCATCATCGAATAAGAGACCCGGCTCATCAGGTCTTCGCCAAAGCGGATTTGCGGGTTCATAATGCCCGAGGAGGCGACCACCTCTCCGGTCTTCAGGTCGCACAGATGCGCGGCGATGGTGGTGGAACCGAGGTCGACCGCCAGGCCATAAACAGTGCCTTCGTAGAACCCGGGCCAGATATGCATGATTTTGGGCGGGTGGCTTTCGTCACCCAGATGCACGGCCACGGTGACCTTCCAACCGCCTCTGCGCAGGGCAGGCTGCAGCGTATGCAGGATATGCAGATCTGTCTTGACGCCCTTGAGGTCCCATTGGGCATCCAGCGCCTCGATCAGCCGTTCCATGTCGCCCGTGGGCTTGTGCATGTCGGGCTCTTCCACCTCGACATAGAACAGGCGGGTGGAGGGATTCATGGTAATGTCGCGCGCCTCGGCGCGCTTGCGCACCACCTGTCGGTGGACCTGGCTTTCCGGCGGTACGTCGATGACGATGTCGCCCTGCACGGTGGCTTGGCAGCCCAGACGGCGGCCGTCGATCAGGCCGCGCTTGTCCTTGTAACGCTGTTCGACCTTGTTCCATTCACTGAGCGCGCCTTCCTCGGCGGTCACCCCGTGCTTGGAAAACTCGCCATAGGAGGGGGTGATCTGGCATTTCGAGCAGATCCCGCGGCCGCCGCAGACCGAGTCGAGGTCGACCCCAAGCTGCCGGGCGGCCGTGAGGATCGGCGTGCCCGCGGGGAAACGCCCGCGCTTGCCGGATGGGGTAAACACAACGAGGGGTTCGTCAGTCATGCCTGTAGCCTTCTCATTCCGCAATTTAGGCGGAGCATATGGGCTTTTGCGGCAGACGAAAGGCAAGGGGCGGCATTTTCCCGTCTGCTGGCGCCATTTTCTCATATTTGATGACTTTGGGATGCGTTTTTAGGGTGGGCCGGCTGTCAGGGAACGGCATGGGCCTCAACCTCTTTCAGCCACGCCAGAATCTCTGCCCGGTCCGCATCCAGCTTCGGTGCCGGGGCGCGGGTTTCCGGGTCCGCCAGACCGCTCATTTTTATGGGATTGCCAGCTGACAATTTTGCGGATTTGCCGTTTTCACCCAGAACCTCGACAACCATATTACGGGCCAGGATCTGCGGATCCTTCATTACCTGATCCACGGTCTGGATCGGCCCTGTCGGAATGCCCGCCTCGGTCAGAACTCCGATCCAGTGGTTTTTGCTGTTCCCCAAGGTTATCGCTTCGATCAAGCGTTTCAGTAGGCGTGCATTTTCGCACCGGGCCGGATTGGTGGCAAAACGCGGGTCTGCGGCAAGCGGCAAGTCCAGCGCGGCGCAGAGCCGGGCAAACAGTGCGTTATTGCCAGCCGCAATCACAAACAACCCGTCCGCTGCGTGAAAGGTTTCAAACGGGGTGATCGACGGATGCCGGGCGCCCGAGGGCTGGGGGGCTTTGCCTGTCACCGATGTGATTGCGATGGCGTGTTCCAGCAGCGCCAGCTGGCTGTCCAGCATGGCGACATCGATAAATCGGCCCTCGCCGGATTTTTCTACGTCCAGAAGGGCTGCCAGGACGCCGTGCCCCAGGAACATCCCGGCAACGATATCGCCGATCGAGGCACCGACGCGCACGGGGTCGCGGTCTTTTTCACCGGTGATCGACATCACCCCGCCGCGGGCTTGGACCACCATGTCATAGGCCGGTTTCTGGGCATCGGGGCCGGAGTGGCCAAAGCCCGATACAGCGCCATAGATCAGCCGCGGGAATCTGGCATGCAGATCTTCCCAGCCATAGCCCAGCCTCTGCATTACCCCGGGACGGTAGTTTTCCAGCAGCACGTCGGCCTGCGCCAGCAGCCTCTCAAAAACCGCCCGATCGTCCGGTGCCTTCAGATCCAGTGCGATGCTTTCCTTGCCGTGGTTAATCGTGGCAAAATAGGCGCTTTCGCCGTCCTTGAACGGCGGGAAATTCCGGGTGTCGTCGCCTGTTCCGGGGCGTTCGACCTTGATGATCCTGGCGCCAAGATCCGACAGGATCATCGAACAGTAAGGACCAGCCAGAACATGGGTGAGGTCCAGAACAGTGATGTTTTCCAATGGGGCGGGCATGGCAATATCCTGCATCATTTCTGCAGCTTTCCTGATAGCTGTGGCGACGTCCTGCGCCTTGATCCAGATCAGCCGCCTGCCAAAGATTTGCTGCGGTGCAGGAATTCTTGCTTCGCGGCCTTTCCACCCGCAAGGTTCTGTGCCATAGGGTCACCGCCAAACGGGGTTATGCATGAGGATGACCAATGCAGATTCGTGAGGCTCTCACCTTTGATGATGTTCTACTGGTGCCAGGCGCGTCGAGCGTGCTGCCCAATACCGCGGATACGCGCACCCGGGTGACGCAGTCGGTGTCGTTGAACATCCCGCTTTTGAGCTCGGCAATGGATACGGTGACCGAATCCCGCATGGCCATTGCCATGGCGCAGGCCGGGGGCATGGGGGTGATCCACAAAAACCTGAATGTGGAAGAGCAAGCCCGCGAAGTGCGCCGGGTCAAGCGCTTTATCTCGGGTATCGTTTATAACCCCATTACGCTGACCGCCGACCAGACCCTGGCCGACGCCAAGGCGCTGCAGGAACGCTATCGGGTGACCGGATTCCCGGTGGTGGACGGCGCAGGGCGCGTGGTCGGTATCGTCACAAACCGAGACATGCGCTTTGCCTCTGACGACAGCACACCGGTGTCGGTGATGATGACCTCGGACAATTTGGCGATGCTGCAGGAGCCCGCCGATCTGGAAGAAGCCAAATCTCTGATGAAAGCGCGCCGGATCGAGAAACTGCTGGTCTCTGACAAGGATGGCAGGCTGACGGGCCTGCTGACCCTGAAAGACACCGAACAGGCAGTGCTGCACCCGACCGCTTGCATGGATGAGCTGGGCCGCTTGCGGGTTGCTGCCGCCAGTTCGGTTGGCGACAGCGGATTTGAACGCTCCGAAGCGCTGATCGACGCCGGTGTCGATATCGTCGTTGTGGATACGGCCCATGGCCATTCGGCGGGCGTGATCGACGCGGTGAAGCGCATCAAGGCGCAGTATGGCGCGGTGCAGGTGATTGCCGGCAACGTCGCCACAGCCGAAGCCACCCGCGCGTTGATCGATGCGGGTGCCGATGCGGTCAAGGTCGGCATTGGCCCGGGATCGATCTGCACCACCCGCATGGTGGCCGGTGTCGGCGTGCCCCAACTGACTGCGATCATGGATTGCGCAGACGCTGCAGGCGATGTCCCGGTAATCGCCGACGGCGGCATCAAATTCTCGGGAGATTTTGCCAAGGCGATCGCGGCTGGTGCATCCTGTGCCATGGTCGGTTCAATGATCGCCGGCACGGATGAATCCCCGGGTGAAGTGATCCTGTATCAAGGCCGCTCGTTCAAATCCTACCGCGGCATGGGCTCGATGGGCGCCATGGCACGCGGCTCGGCTGACCGGTATTTCCAGAAGGATGCCGCCAGCGACAAGCTGGTGCCGGAAGGCATTGAGGGCCAGGTCCCGTACAAAGGCGGAGCAGGTCCGGTCGTTCACCAGCTGGTCGGCGGTCTGCGCGCAGCAATGGGCTATACCGGCTGTGCGACTGTGGATGAGATGCGCAAGAACTGCAATTTTGTCCGTATCACCGGCGCCGGGCTGAAGGAAAGTCATGTGCATGACGTGCAGATCACACGCGAAGCACCGAACTACCGGGCAGGATAAGCGATGATGGCCGCGTGCAATCAAAGGGCAGGGGCATGACCCCCGCCGCCCGCCTGCAGGCGGCCGTCGAGGTTCTAGACCAGATTCTGGAGGGCGAGCCTGCGGAGAAGGCTTTGACGTCCTGGGGCCGCCGAAGCCGGTTTGCCGGCTCGAAAGACCGGGCCGCGGTGCGTGATCATGTATTTTCTGCCCTGCGTTGCCAGCGGTCGCACGCAGCCCTTGGCGGCGCGCGCAGCGGACGGGGGCTGGTTCTGGGCGCGCTGCGGGAAGCAGGGCAGGACCCGGATGACGTCTTTAGCGGACAGGGATACGGGCCTGCACCTTTGACAGAAGCGGAATGTCAGCTGCCTTCTCCGCCCGCAGGGGCGGAGGCATTGGATATTCCTGATTGGCTGTGGCCTGAGTTCAGCAGCAGTCTTGGGGATCAGGCCGAAGCCGCAGCCCTTGCCCTGCGCGGCCGAGCGCCAGTGCATCTGAGGGTGAACATTGCCCGCGGGACACTTGCGCAGGCGCAAACGGCGCTTGCCGCTGAAGGCATCGCCACCCGGCCGCACCCGGCCGCTGCCACGGCGCTGGAAGTGACCGAAGGTGCCCGTAAGCTGCGCAATACGAAAGTTTATCAGGACGGTCTTGTTGAGTTGCAGGATGCAGCGAGCCAGGCTGTAACCGCGCTTTTGCCGTTGCAAAACGGAATGAAGGTGCTGGATTACTGCGCTGGCGGCGGCGGCAAGGCATTGGCCATGGCAGCGCAGGCGAAACTCCGGCTGTTTGTCCATGATGCCGACCCCAGGCGCATGAAAGACCTTCCCGAGCGCGCGGCCCGGGCGGGTGTGCAGGTGCAGCAACTGCTGACTGCGGACCTTGACCGCAGCGGGCCGTTTGACCTGGTGCTGTGCGATGCACCCTGCTCCGGGTCCGGATCCTGGCGGCGGGCACCCGAAGGCAAATGGCGGCTGACACCTGAAAATCTGCAGTCTCTGCACCAAGTCCAAGCAGATATCTTGCGTAAAGCGGGAAGCCTGACGGCGCCTGGCGGAACTTTGGCCTATGCCACCTGCTCAATGCTGAACAGCGAGAACACAGAGCAGGTTCAAAAGTTTCTGCAAGAGAACAGGGGCTGGTCTCTGGCGGCGCAGCAAAGCTGGCAGGTGCAGAACGGCACCGATGGTTTCTTTGTTGCCGTGTTGACGCGCGCTAAGGGTGGTTGCTAGGGTCTCCGCCGGGAAACATTTGTGTTTCTTAACGTGGTCTTAACCAAAACCGCCGCGTTATGGCGTCACTTTGCACTTTCCATGGAGCCGCAATGCCCGGTCGCCAAGAAACTTCCATTCCGGAACTGCGGGTTTACGCGCCCGAGCACGCCCGGTTAGCAGCGACGCTGCTGCTGGCGCTGATGCTGATGTTCAGCCCCTGGCTGGTGCCGCTGCCCGATTGGATGGGCCGCGGCTTTGTCATGGTAGGGCTGACACTGACGGCTGTGGCGGCGCTGATGGTCATCCAAACCCGGATGCGGCTGAATGCGCGGGCGATGGCGGCCGACCTGCTGACCGGTTTTATCGAAAAAGATGCGACACCCAGCTTTGTCACCGACGATGACGGGGTGATCCATGCCTGCAACGGGGCGGCAGTGAAACGGTTCCAGGACGGCAGCCGCGACACATTGGCTGGAACCTTGCGGTCGATTCTGGCCAACCCGTCGGCGGTCTTGTACCGGCTGCAAAGCCGGGCCCGCGTCGATGGCGCCGCGCGCGAGGATATTGTGACCCGCCGCGGCCAGGTGCGGCTGGCGGTTCACCAGATGAATGGCGGCAGCTTTTTATGGCGGGTTGAGGATATTCTGGACCGCGGCGGCAATGGGCGCGGTGCCGAAACGATGCCGGTTCCGATGATCACGGTTGGCCGGACCGGTGCTGTTTTGTTCATGAACGAGGCGGCCCGCAGCCTGATTGGTGAACGGGTGAAGTCCACCGACCGTTTGTTTCCTGCACTGCCGGTCATGCCCGGTCAGATCAACACGCTCAGCACCAAATCGGGCCCGGTCCAAGTTCTGGTCAGCGAGAAAAACCAGACTCAGGGCCGCAGCGAGCTGTTTCTGATGGAAGTGGATGAATGCAATTTCGACTCCGCCCAAGCCGGGCTGGAGGCGCTGCCGGTGCCGTTCCTCAAGGTTGCTCCTACAGGTGAAATTCTGACCAGCAACCGCATGGCCCTGCGCCTGTTGGGGGTTGAAAGCTGCGCAAATCTTAAACTTGGCCAGCTGATGGAGGGTCTCGGCCGCCCGATGTCTGACTGGCTGCGCGATACAGCCGATGGGCTGGCGCCGAACAAGTCTGAATTCCTGCGCCTGTCACGATCTGACAAGGAAGTTTTTGTCCAGGTTACGCTAACCCGGGTGGTGGAAGAGGGCACCCCGTTGCTGATCGCAGTTCTGAATGACGCGACCGAGCTGAAAACGCTGGAAGCGCAATTTGTGCAAAGCCAGAAGATGCAGGCAATCGGGCAGCTTGCCGGCGGCGTTGCGCATGACTTCAACAATTTGCTCACCGCGATTTCCGGCCATTGCGACCTTTTGCTGCTGCGGCATGACCAGGGTGATCAGGACTATGGAGACCTGATCCAGATCCATGAAAACGCCAACCGGGCGGCCTCGCTTGTCAGCCAGTTGCTGGCATTTTCTCGCAAGCAGACCCTGCAGCCTGAAACCCTGGATGTGAGGGAAACGCTGTCGGACCTCACGCATCTGCTGAACCGGCTGGTCGGCGAGAAGGTTACTCTGACCCTTAGCCATGATCCGGTGATGAAGTCGATCCGCGCCGATAAACGGCAGCTGGAACAGGTGCTGATGAACCTCGTGGTAAACGCGCGCGATGCGATGCCGCAGGGCGGCGAAATCCGGGTTGAGACGGAAGTTATCGCGCTCGACAAGCCGCTGGAGCGGAACCGCGCCACGGTTCCAGCCGGCGATTGGGTCACCGTGAAAGTGTCCGACGAAGGCGTTGGAATTGCTCCGGATAAGCTTCAAAAAGTTTTTGAGCCCTTTTACACCACCAAACGCACGGGCGAGGGAACCGGCCTGGGCCTGTCCACTGCCTATGGCATCATCAAGCAGACAGGCGGCTACATCTTTGTTGACTCGGTGAAGGGCCACGGCACCCAGTTCACTCTGTTCTTCCCGGTGTACAAACAGCAAGCCGATCAGACGACTGCTGAAAAGCCGGCTGAGTCCTCGGAGAAAGCTGCCGCCGCCCAGCATGGCGAGGGCGTGGTGCTGCTGGTTGAGGATGAGGCACCTGTGCGGGCCTTTGCGTCGCGGGCTCTCAGGATGCGGGGCTATACGGTTCTGGAAGCCGAATCTGCCGAGGACGCCCTGCGCACGCTGGAAGATCCCGGCCTGACGGTGGATGTCTTCGTCACCGATGTGGTGATGCCTGGTATGGATGGTCCCAGCTGGGTGCGACAGGCGCTGAAAGAGCGTCCTGACACCCGGGTGGTGTTCGTCTCCGGCTATGCCGAAGGGGCCTTTGGCGAGGCCGATCCGGATGTACCGAATTCGGTTTTCCTGCCCAAGCCGTTTTCGCTCAACCAGTTGACCGAAACGGTTCACGAACAACTTCATTGAGGCTGGAAATCACAGGCGTGGAAAAAGCCGCCGGTCCTGGCGGCTTTCTTCATGTTCAGCGCAGCGGAATAGACTCGTAAAGTTCAAATTCCGCGGCGCGTTTTCGCCGGACATGGCTCTCGGCATCCGGGCTTAACGTCAGCCTTGCCTGAGGGCTGACATTCCTGCGCTCCAGCCGGATGTCCAAGTCGAGGCGCTGCTCCAGAAATTTCCTGAGTGCATCTTGATCCTCATAGCGGAACAGATGGCTTACCTTGCAGCCGTTAGGCTGGGCTTCCAGGAACTTCGCCTGGCTGCCGACATTGGCAAAGGCGGGCGGCTTTCCCTTGCAATAGGCGTGCAGGAATTCATCGAAACTGACATCCTTGGTCGAGTTTGCCTGGCCATCCAGCGCGGGCCGTTGCCGGTACCGGTACCAGCTGCCCAGCCAGCTGACCGGTTCCCGCATCACTGCGGCCACCTCCAGTTCCGCGCTGCAGACTTTTTCAAACATCGGCCGGATCCAGCGGTTGTAGCGGTAAAGCGGCGCATGCTTCAGCTCCGGCGGGTCGGTGATCATGAGATCCGCCTGGCTGCGCAAAGCCGCCTGAAAGGCAGTGGTGCCGGTCTTGGGAACGGATAGAAGCGCCAGCCGTTCCTTGAAAAATATCATCATTCAGTCAACTGCCCGGTAAAATTTCTTATTGCGGATTAACTATAAACCAATCTTTAACACCCGCGCCGTGAAGTGGGTATACCAGTTTTCTGTTGCAATGTTCTCCTTTTGAACTCATAAGGAACAAGAGGTGAACAAAGCAGTGATTGCCGCACGCCCCGGTGTGTGACACATAGAAAGGGACAAGGGACTATGGCGGATCTTTTGACCATGAAAAATAAAGTAAGCGGTGACAAGCAAAAGGCGCTCGACAGCGCGCTTGCGCAAATTGAGCGGCAGTTCGGCAAGGGCTCCATCATGAAGCTCGGCGACGGCACCGCCTTGCAGGAGATCGAGGCCAGCTCGACCGGCTCTTTGGGGCTGGATATCGCGCTGGGGATCGGCGGTCTGCCGATGGGGAGGATTATTGAAATCTACGGGCCGGAAAGCTCCGGCAAGACAACGCTGACGCTGCATTGCATTGCGGAACAGCAGAAAAAGGGCGGTGTTTGCGCCTTTGTCGATGCGGAGCACGCGCTGGATCCCCAGTATGCGGCCAAGCTGGGCGTCGATCTGGATGAGCTGCTGATTTCGCAGCCAGATACCGGCGAACAGGCGCTGGAAATCACCGACACGCTGGTGCGTTCGGGTGCTGTCAACATGGTGATTGTCGACTCCGTTGCCGCACTGACCCCTAAGTCCGAGCTTGAGGGCGATATGGGGGACAGCAGTGTCGGCGTGCAGGCCCGCCTGATGAGCCAGGCAATGCGCAAGCTGACCGGCTCGATCAGCCGCTCCAAATGCATGGTGATTTTCATCAACCAGATCCGCATGAAAATCGGTGTTATGTTCGGCTCGCCCGAAACCACCACCGGCGGCAACGCGCTGAAGTTCTATTCCTCCGTCCGCCTGGACATCCGCCGCATCGGTGCGGTCAAGGACCGGGACGAGGTGGTCGGCAACTCGACCCGTGTCAAAGTGGTGAAAAACAAGGTGGCGCCGCCGTTCAAGCAGGTGGAATTCGACATCATGTATGGCGAAGGTATCTCGAAGATGGGGGAACTGCTGGATCTGGGCGTGGCGGCCGGTGTCGTCAATAAATCCGGTGCCTGGTTCTCTTATGGGGATGAACGGATCGGGCAGGGGCGTGAAAACGCCAAGACCTTCCTGCGGGACAACCCGGCGATTGCTTTTGATATCGAAGACAAGATCCGCGCCTCGCACGGGTTGGAATTCGACCGTCCGGATGTGGGTGGCACTGACGATATCCTTGAGGCCTAAGCGCCGGATAATCTGATCGGATCTTTAAAAAACGGGGGCGTGGCGCAAGCTGCGCCCTTTTTCATGGGAGACGCTGCTTCGCGCTGTAGACAGTGCGCCGGCTGGGGGGTAAACCTGCCCGGAACGCTTATTTTAAGCCCGCAAGAGATCCTGTATATGCCGACGCTCAACGACATCCGCTCAACCTTTCTGAACTACTTTGCCAAACAGGGGCACGAAGTGGTGGATTCCAGCCCGCTGGTGCCGCGCAACGACCCGACCCTGATGTTCACCAACTCAGGCATGGTGCAGTTCAAGAACTGTTTTACCGGGGTTGAGAGCCGCGATTACAAACGCGCGACCTCCTCGCAGAAATGCGTGCGCGCCGGCGGCAAGCACAATGACCTCGACAATGTGGGCTATACCGCGCGCCACCACACATTTTTCGAGATGCTCGGCAACTTCTCCTTTGGTGACTATTTCAAGCACGAGGCAATCCCTTTTGCCTGGGAGCTTATCACCAGGGAACTCGGCGTTCCCAAGGACAGGCTTTACACGACCGTCTACCACACTGACGATGAAGCCTTTGAAATCTGGAAGAAGATCGGGGTGCCGGAGGACCGGATCATCCGGATTGCAACCTCTGATAACTTTTGGCAGATGGGCGATACCGGCCCTTGCGGTCCTTGCACAGAAATCTTCTATGACCACGGCGATCATATCTGGGGCGGCCCTCCGGGTTCGGCTGAGGAAGACGGCGACCGTTTCATCGAGATCTGGAACCTCGTTTTCATGCAGAACGAGAAGTTCGCCGACGGTTCAATGGTTGATCTGGAGATGCAGTCGATCGACACCGGCATGGGGCTGGAGCGAATTGCCGCGCTGCTGCAAGGCACGCATGACAACTATGAGACCGATCTGTTCAAATCGCTGATCGAAGCTTCGGCAAATGTGACCAACTCGGAACCGTTCGGGGATCAGAACGTGCATCACCGGGTGATCGCGGATCACCTGCGGTCCTGCTCTTTTCTGATTGCCGAAGGCGTGCTGCCCTCGAATGAAGGCCGCGGCTATGTTCTGCGCAGAATCATGCGCCGCGCGATGCGCCATGCGTCGCTGCTGGGTGCCGCTGATCCCGTGATGCACAAGCTGGTCCCAGCGCTGGTTCAGAAGATGGGCGCGGCCTATCCGGAACTTGGCCAGGGTCAGGCGCTGATCGAAGAGACGTTCGAGCAGGAAGAAACCCGTTTCCTCAGGACATTGGACCGTGGCCTGAAGCTGCTGGATGATGCCTCGGGCGACTTGGGCAAGGGCGATGTCCTGCCCGGCGAAACTGCGTTTAAACTCTATGACACTTACGGATTCCCGCTCGATTTGACGCAGGACGCATTGCGTGCAAAGGAAATCGAGGTCGACACTGAGGGTTTCGATGCGGCGATGAAAGCGCAAAAGGAGAAATCCCGAGCTGGCGGCATCGGCCTGGGCGAAGCGGCGGATGTGAAGGTTTACTTCGACATTCTCGATGCAGTCGGGCCTACGGAATTCCTGGGCTACGAGACCGAAAACGCTGAAGGCCAAGTAGCAGCAATCGTTAAGGACGGCGCACAGGTTCAATCGGCGAGCAAGGGCGAAACGGTTCAAATCATTCTGAACCAAACGCCGTTTTATGGTGAAAGCGGTGGCCAAGTTGGCGACAGCGGCGTGCTGACCGTCGAAGGCGGCGCGGCCCGTATTACCGACACCAAAAAGGTAGAAGGGTTGTTCCTGCACATCGCCGAAGTGACGGGAGGCGAAGTTGCCGTTGGCTTGGGTGCCGCCATGGAGGTCGATCACGAGCGCCGCAGCCGGATCCGTGCCAACCACTCGGCCACTCACCTGCTGCATGAGGCATTGCGCAATGCACTGGGGGAGCATGTGGCTCAGAAAGGATCGCTCAACGCCGCTGACCGCCTGCGTTTTGATTTCAGCCATAACAAGGCGATGAGCGCTGTTGAACTGATGAAGGTTGGTGCAGAAGTAAATGACTTCATTCGCCAAAACACTCCTGTTTCGACCCGGATCATGACCCCGGATGATGCGCGGGACCTAGGCGCGCAGGCGCTCTTCGGAGAGAAATACGGGGATGAAGTGCGGGTCGTTTCCATGGGGCGGGCGGCAACTGGCAAGGGCCACGATGGCGACACTTATTCGATAGAATTGTGCGGCGGCACCCATGTGAAGCAGACCGGCGATATCGGTACATTTGTGATCCTCGGCGACAGCGCGTCCTCGGCCGGTGTACGGCGGATCGAGGCGCTGACCGGTGCCGCAGCGTTTGAGCATCTGGAGCGCGAAGCAGGCCGTATGGCAGAGATTGCCACAGCTCTGAAAACGCAGCCTGCGGATGTCATGGACCGTCTGAGGGCGATGATGGATGAGCGCAAGGCGCTGCAGAACGAGATTTCGAACCTCAAACAGCAGGTTGCGATGGGCGGCGGTTCTGGAAATGCTGCCGATGCCAAGGAGATCGGCGGCAAGAAGTTCCTGGCCCAGGCATTGAAGGGGGTGTCCGGCAAAGACCTGCGCGGCCTCATTGATGCACATAAGCAGAACATCGGCTCCGGTGTGATCCTGCTGATCGCCGAGGAGGATGGCAAGGTCGCTGTGGCTGCCGGTGTGACCGACGATCTGACTGGCGAAATCTCGGCTGTGGACGTGCTGAAAGCGGCTGTTCCGGCCGTGGGCGGCAAAGGCGGCGGCGGCCGTCCGGATATGGCCCAGGGCGGCGGCAAGGATTTCTCCGGCGCTGACGAGGCGATAAAGGCAGCCGAGGCCGTATTGACTGGCTGACCATTTGGTCAAAAAAACACTTGGTCTTTCCGGCAAATCGCCTAATCTGCCGGAAATATCATAACTTGGGAGGCTCCGATGCCTGCACTCTGGATTGCACATGTAACCGTGACCGATGCTGATGCCTACGGCAAGTATGCCGAACTGGCGGGGCCGGCCATCGCCAAGCACGGCGGCACCTTCGTCGCTCGCGGCGGGCGTTTCGTGCAGCTGGAGGGCAAGGAGCGCCCGCGCAATGTGGTGGCCAGATTTCCAAGTGTCGACGCCGCGGTCGATTGTTATCACAGCCCGGAATACCAGGAGGCGCTGAGCCACGCGCGCGGGGCGTCCGAGCGGGAACTGATGGTGGTGGAAACCTCCGAATAGCGATCACCGTTTTTGCGGAGATGCTGAAACGCCACACCGGCCAGGGCCGGGTGGCGTGGATCGGGCTGCGGCCTGCGCGGCGGGAAGAAATCCTGACTTCAGAAACTGCGGATGTAACGGCAGCGGGTCTTTGCGGCGATCATGCCAAAGAAGGCAAGCGCGCTGTAACCATGATTCAGGCCGAGCATCTGCCGGTGATTGCGGCTCTGGCCGGCTTAGACAGCGTACAGCCCGGGCAACTGCGCCGGAACCTTGTCATTTCAGAGATAAATCTGGCTGCTTTGCGCAAGGCCAAGCTGCAGGTTGGCAGCGCGGTTTTGTAATTGACCGGCCCTTGTCCGCCTTGCTCGCGGATGGAAGGGATGCTGGGCCATGGTGGCTATAATGCGATGCGCGGGCATGGCGGCTGGTACGCCGAAGTCGTCGAGCCGGGCAGCGTGGTCTTGGGGGACAGCGTCACAGCTGTGATTTAGGCGTAACAGAAAACGGCGGCACAAATTTCTGCCGCCGTTTGACTATTCTCAGGCGTTGGCCTTAGCCATCCGCTTACGCTCATGCGGGTCCAGATAGCGCTTGCGCAGACGCACAGAGTTGGGCGTCACCTCGACCAGTTCGTCGTCGTTGATGTAGGCAATCGACTCTTCCAGCGACAGCGTCACCGGGGTTGTCAGGCGCACCGCGTCATCGGTGCCCGAGGCGCGAACGTTGGTCAGTTTTTTACCTTTCAGCGGGTTCACTTCCAGGTCGTTTTCGCGGGAATGCTCGCCGATGATCATACCGGTGTAGACGTCGGCCTGAGCGCCGATCATCATCTTGCCGCGTTCTTCCAGGTTCCACAGCGCAAACGCAACCGAAGTGCCGTTCTCCATAGAAATCAGCACACCTGCGCGGCGGCCCGGGATCGCACCTTTGTGCGGGGTCCAGCCATGGAACACGCGGTTCAGAACGCCGGTGCCGCGGGTGTCGGTCAGGAATTCTCCGTGATAGCCGATCAGGCCGCGCGAGGGTACATGGGCGATGATGCGGGTCTTGCCTGCGCCGGCGGGCTTCATCTCGACCAGTTCGCCTTTGCGGGCGCCGGTAAGCTTCTCGATCACCGCGCCGGAGTATTCGTCGTCCACGTCAATGGTGGCTTCTTCGACTGGCTCCATTCGGACGCCGTCGACTTCCTTCATGATCACCTGCGGGCGGGAGATCGACAGCTCGAACCCTTCGCGGCGCATGTTTTCGATCAGAACGCCCATCTGCAGTTCACCGCGGCCCGAAACCTCGAAGGCCTCGCCGCCAGGGGTGTCCGCGATCTTGATCGCGACGTTGCTTTCGGCCTCTTTCATCAGGCGGTCGCGGATGACGCGCGACTGGACTTTTTTGCCGTCACGGCCGGCCAGCGGGCTGTCGTTGATGCCAAAAGTCACAGTGATGGTGGGCGGATCGATCGGCTGGGCGTCCAGCGGTTCATCCACGGCGAGGGCACAGATGGTGTCGGCCACGGTGGCCTTTGCCATGCCGGCGATGGAGACGATGTCCCCAGCTTGCGCTTCTTCGATGTCTTGCTGGGCCAGGCCGCGGAACGCCTGGATGCGGGTCACGCGGAACTGTTCGATCTTCTGGCCGATGCGGGTGAGGGCCTGAACGGTTGCGCCGACCTTCAGTTTGCCGGATTCAACGCGGCCAGTCAGCAGGCGGCCAACAAAGGGATCGCTGCCCAGAGTGGTGGCCAGCATCCGGAAGTCATCGTCCTTCTGTTTGATCTGCTTCGGTTCCGGCACGTGGTTAACGATCAGATTGAACAGCGCGTGCAGGTCCTTGCGGGGGCCGTCCAGTTCCGCGTCGGCCCAGCCGGAACGGCCGGAGGCGTACATGTGCGGAAAGTCCAGCTGGTCTTCGTTGGCTTCGAGCGAAGCAAACAGGTCAAAACATTCGTCGAGCGCGCGGTCGGGCTCGGCGTCCGGCTTGTCGACTTTGTTCAACACCACGATCGGGCGCAGGCCTAGGGCCAGCGCCTTGGAAGTCACGAATTTGGTCTGCGGCATCGGGCCTTCGGCGGCGTCCACCAGCAGCACCACTCCGTCGACCATCGACAGAATCCGTTCAACTTCGCCGCCGAAATCGGCGTGGCCAGGGGTGTCGACGATGTTGATACGGGTGCCGTTCCACTCGACCGAGGTGGGCTTGGCAAAAATGGTAATGCCGCGCTCGCGCTCAAGATCGTTGCTGTCCATGGCGCGCTCCGCCACAGCCTGATTTTCGCGGAAGGCGCCGGATTGTTTCAGCAGCTCGTCGACCAGAGTGGTTTTGCCGTGGTCAACGTGAGCAATGATCGCAATGTTGCGCAAGTCCATGAAGTTCGCCTTTGTAAGGAAGTTGGGCCGCGCATAGCCCGAACCCGGTATAAAGGCCAGAGGAAATGCGTCCAAAGGCGCCGCAAATTCGGATCAATGGGTGGAAGACTGGGAAAACAGGTGAATGATAATGATGCCGGACATGATCAGCACCATGCCGATCACGGCTGGAAGATCAAGCTTCTGGCCAAAGGCAAAGAAAGCGATCACAGCGATCAGCAGGATGCCAAGCCCGGACCAGATCGCATAGACGATACCGACCGGCATGAATTTAAGCGTCAGCCCCATCATGTAGAATGAGAAGGCATAAGCGACGAGAACAATCAGCGACGGTCCCAGTTTGCTGAACTGCTGGCTGGCCTGCAGGGCCGTAGTGCCAATGGTTTCTGCTGCAACCGCGATAATCAGGTAGAAGTAGTGAACCGGCATCTCTGCCTCCGTGTGCGCGTTTTGCCCAGCCTCTGGCGGAGCGGTATTGCTTTCTCCGGTACCGTATTCATAGCAAGGCAGGAAGTCTTAATGCGTCACAGAATGCCTTGTTTTCGGCCGCCGCGTCAGTGAACAGATGACTGTGCGAAGAAACGCGGTGCGCTGACGCTGGGCTGTATTAGGAGATCGTTCCAATTTTTGCAATCGGGGTGGGAAATAGAACCCGTTAACAGCTTGCTTCAAGTTGCGTCATACGTGCCGCCAGGTTGCCTGGAGAGCCTGACGCGTGGCCGGTGCCGTACCCCGCATATGCGCTTATCCGTTGCCATGCAGGATGAAGGGGGTCATTATCCTGCGCGCTATTTCTCTGGCAGCATTGCCCCAGTTTGTTGTCAAAGGCGACCGGTTTCCCTGAACCAGGGTTCGATCCTGTCCCGGACAGAACGCCAAACGCCTGGTGCGCCGAGGTTGACCTTTTTGCCAACCCGCGCCTCGAGTTGCGGAAGGTTCACGTCATAATCGACCCAGCTGCCGCCGCCGTTCAGCAGGTTAAGCATTACCGGCTGAACCCGGTCGATGGATTTGGCGAAAACAGCGTCAGCGGTTTCTGCCGCTTCGAACTCGTCCCAGATGGCCCGCATCGGCATGCCTTGCCCGGCGGGCAGCAGGCCAAACAGGCGATCTGCGGCAGCTTCTTCCTTGGCGGCGAGCGCCTCGAGGGCTGCGGGATCAATCACGCCGTGGATCGGCGCATCGCCTGCGTCGATTTCGACGAGGTCATGCAGCAGCAGCATTTGCAGCACCCGGTCCAGATCAAGCGGGGCGGCGCTGTGCTCTGCCAGAACCCAGGCGTAAAGCATGATGTGCCAGCTGTGTTCGGCCGAATTTTCGTGCCGGGACCCATCCCCCAGCATGGAGGCGCGGGTGATCAGCTTCAGCTTGTCTGCCTCATTCAGGAAAAGCAGGCGGGCGGTCAGCCGGCTGCAGTCAAAGCCGGTCCCCTCATCCAGCAGGGCAAGTGCATGGTGGTAGGCTTCGGGGAAATCCTGCTCCAGCGCTGCAGCGCGCCCGCCGTTCAGGTTTTGCCGGACCACATCGACATGCCAATCCAGCGGTTTGGCTCCGCAGAGCGTCTGAAAAATCGGCTGGCAATGGTCCACCTGTTTGGCAAACTTCGCATCCGGGCTGTCCGCAGCCTCAAATTCCTGCCATAGGTCCAGGAATTCAGCGCCCTGATCCGCGGGCAGTAATCCAAACAGGCGATTGGCAGCGGCTTGCTCTGCCTGTGCTACCGCGTCCCAATCGACATTATCTGTAATCGGGTGATCGCCTGCGTCAATTTCGACCAGATCATGCAGCAGCAGCATCCGGACCGCGCGGAAAATATCCACGTCCGGCGATGCAAACGGGGCCAGGACCAGCGCATAAAGCGCCAGATGCCAGCTGTGTTCCGCCGAATTTTCGCGTCGGCTGCAATCAATGATCAGGTTTTGGCGGTCAATGCGGCGAAGCTTGTCTGCTTCCAGCAGGAAGGCGAATTGCGCGTCCAGCCGGGCGCTCATGCTTCGCCATTCGCTTCAAGCTGCGCTTGAATTTTGCTGATTTTCTGATTGAGAAACTCGCGCGCCTTGCGTTCGGCCAGACGCACGCGCATTTCTGTCAGGAACGCTTCTTCCAGCGACTGGGAGGCGGCGCCCAGAACCTGGCCCACCTCCACATACAACCGGTCTTCGCCGCTGGCGTCCTGCACCTTGATCGTATCGACCGCCAGTTTTTGGGCCAGCGTCTCGATCGTGCTCATCAGCGGGTGTTCTCCGTCAGGCGGCGCTTCACATAATCGGACACATCGCTGATCATTGTGTCCATATGCGGCTCTTGGAAGAAGTGATCCGCACCCTCGATCTCATTGTGAGTGATGGTGATCCCTTTCTGCTCATGCAGCTTGCCAACCAGATTGGCGGTATCCGCAGGCGGCGCCACACGGTCAGAGGTACCGTTGATGATCAGGCCGGAAGACGGGCAGGGCGCCAGGAAGGAGAAATCATACATATTGGCCGGCGGCGCAACCGAGATGAAGCCGGTGATCTCCGGACGGCGCATCAAGAGCTGCATGCCGATCCAGGCGCCAAAGGAGAAGCCCGCAACCCAGCAATGCTTGGAATTGGTGTTCATCGACTGCAGGTAGTCGAGCGCCGACGCCGCATCCGACAGTTCGCCCACGCCCTGGTCGTATTCGCCTTGGCTGCGGCCGACACCGCGGAAATTGAACCGCAGAACGGTGAAGCCCATGTTGTAGAACGCATAGTGGAGGTTGTAGACCACCTTATTGTTCATGGTGCCGCCGAACTGCGGGTGCGGGTGCAGCACGATGGCGATCGGGGCGTCTTTTTCTTTTTGCGGGTGATAGCGGCCTTCGAGGCGGCCTTCGGGTCCAGGAAAGATGACCTCGGGCATGGGTGGTTCAAATCCTACTCTCGTTCTCGGGACTGCCGGCAGAAAACTTGACGGGTTCCGTCGGGCATCTTAGAACAGTTCTAATCAAGGGCGCTGGCCTCGCCATGCACCGTCAGGCTGAGATACGCACAGACGCGGGCAAGGTCAATGTTTTCGCACTCGCGCCCTGGTTTCGAGGGGTAAATTATGAAGCTTTCCACCAAAGGGCGCTATGCAATGGTCGCGCTGGCGGATATCGCGCTGCAGCCGCAGGGCAATTTGGTGCCGCTGGGAGACATTTCCAAGCGCCAGGATATCTCGCTGCCGTATCTGGAGCAGTTGTTTGTCAAGCTGCGCCGTGCGGGGCTGGTCGAGTCGGTGCGCGGCCCTGGCGGCGGTTACCGGCTGGCGATGATACCGTCTGAGATCCGGGTGGTCGATGTGCTGTCTGCCGTGGATGAAACGGTTGATGCAATGCACAAGGGGGCGGGAGCTTCGGGCGCGTTGTCCGGCAGCCGGGCGCAATCTCTAACCAACCGCTTGTGGGAGGGGCTGAGCGCGCATGTCTATGTATTTCTGCACCAGACCCGCCTGTCTGATGTCATCAAGAACGATCTGGCGCCATGCCCGGCTGTGCCCAACCTGTTTGCCGTGGTGGATGATTGAGGTGCTAAGAATACGCCTTCCTCGTCTGTCCGGTCTCGGCGTGGATACCGCACAATTTACGCGGGAAAGCTTTGCGAAGTGCTGCGGGGCAGCGTATGAGGCGGCAGCGATCCGCAAAAAGATGACTCTATGACTCGCGTTTATCTTGATCACAACGCCACCGCTATCCTTCGTCCCGAGGCGCGGGCTGCAATGATTGCGGCGATGGATGTTTGCGGCAATCCGTCGTCTGTGCATGCTGAAGGCCGGGCCGCCAAGGCTTTGGTTGAGAAGGCGCGGGCGCAGGTGGTTGCGGCTTTTGGTGCGGACGGTGCGGATATTGTGTTTACCTCCGGCTCAACCGAAGGTGCCTCGTTGGCTTTGGCAGGCCGCGGACTGCATGGTGCCGCAGTGGAGCATGATGCGGTGCGGGCCTGGACCGTGGAAGATCTTGATGTAAGCGCTCAAGGGACGGTCAGGGTCACCGATCCCGCAGCCTGCACAGTGCAATTGGCCAATTCCGAAACCGGTATAGCGCAGCACCTGCCGGAAGGGCTGGCGGTCACGGATGCGACCCAGGCCTTTGGCAAGTTGCCGGTAGCCTTCAACTGGCTGGGCGTCCAAATGGCGCTGATTTCAGCGCACAAGCTGGGCGGCCCCAAGGGGACCGGCGCCGTGGTGATGAAACGCGGCACGGATCTGCCAGCCCGGATCAAGGGTGGGGGCCAGGAAATGGGCCGCCGGTCGGGCACCGAAAATGTCATTGGAATCGCGGGCTTCGGTGCTGCAGCTGAAGCGGCGGAAAAAGATCTGGCAAATGGTGTCTGGGACAGGGTTGCAGAACTTAGAAATATTCTAGAAAAGGCGCTTGTGTCTGGCGCAAGCCATACTATTTTTGTCGGGAAGGATCAGAAGCGGTTGCCGAACACCCTGTGTTTTGCGACCCCGGGCTGGAAGGGCGAAACCCAGGTCATGCAGATGGATCTGGCGGGATTTGCCATCAGCGCGGGAAGCGCCTGCTCCAGCGGCAAGGTGCGCGCCAGCGCGGTGCTGACCGCAATGGGATATGACGAGGCCACGGCACAAAGCGCAATCCGCGTGTCGCTGGGGCCGGAAACAACAGAAGAAGACGTACTGCGCTTTGCCGATGCGTGGCTGCAAAAAGAAAAGAAACATCGCGCCCGCGCGGCGTGAGTGAGGAGATGACAATGGCCGCTTTGGACCAGACCCAAGTCAAGGAAGGTGTTGACCAGGAAACCGTGGACGCAGTCCGCGAGGTTGGCGGTGCTTACAAATACGGTTGGGAAACCGATATCGAGATGGAATACGCCCCCAAAGGGCTGACCACAGATATTATCCGGCTGATTTCTGAAAAGAACGAAGAGCCCGAATGGATGCTGAACTGGCGGCTGGAGGCGTACGAGCGCTGGCTGCAAAAGGAAGAACCCACCTGGGCGATGGTCGACTATCCGGAAATCGATTTCCAGGATCAGTATTACTATGCCCGCCCGAAATCGATGGAAGTGAAGCCCAAGTCGCTGGATGAGGTCGACCCCAAGCTTCTGGCGACCTATGAAAAGCTGGGTATCCCTCTGAAAGAACAGATGATTCTGGCAGGCGTCGAAGGCGCTGAAAATGCGCCCGCCGAGGGCCGCAAAGTAGCCGTGGATGCTGTTTTCGATTCGGTTTCTGTTGGCACCACCTTCCAGAAAGAGCTGAAGGAAGCGGGCGTTATCTTCTGCTCGATCTCCGAAGCCATCCGCGAACATCCCGAGCTGGTCAAAAAGTACCTCGGCACCGTGGTTCCTGTTTCCGACAACTTCTACGCCACTCTGAACTCCGCCGTGTTCTCGGATGGTTCTTTTGTCTATGTGCCGCCGGGCGTGCGCTGCCCGATGGAGCTGTCGACCTATTTCCGCATCAATGCGGAAAACACCGGCCAGTTCGAACGTACGCTGATCATCGCCGATAAAGGCAGCTATGTTAGCTACTTGGAAGGCTGTACCGCACCGGCACGCGATATCGCCCAGCTGCATGCCGCAGTGGTCGAAATCATCATCGAAGAAGATGCCGAGGTGAAATACTCCACCGTCCAGAACTGGTATCCGGGCGATGAGAACGGCAAGGGCGGCATTTACAACTTCGTGACCAAACGCGCCGATTGCCGCGGCGACCGCGCCAAGGTGATGTGGACCCAGGTTGAAACCGGTTCCGCCGTGACCTGGAAATACCCGTCCTGCATCCTGCGCGGCAATGAAAGCCAGGGCGAGTTCTATTCGATCGCCATCGCCAACAACATGCAGCAGGCCGACACTGGCACTAAAATGGTGCACCTTGGCAAAAACACCAAATCCCGGATCGTGTCCAAGGGGATCTCTGCCGGCAAGGCGCAGAACACCTACCGCGGTCTGGTGTCGATGCACCCCAAGGCCAAGGACAGCCGCAACTACACCCAGTGCGACTCGCTGCTGATCGGCGATAAATGCGGCGCCCACACGGTTCCCTACATCGAGGTCAAGAATAATTCCTCCCGCGTGGAGCACGAGGCGACGACGTCCAAGGTGGATGACGACCAGCTGTTCTACTGCCGGCAGCGCGGCATGGACGAGGAAGAGGCGGTGGCCTTGGTGGTCAACGGTTTCTGCAAAGACGTGCTGCAGGCGCTGCCGATGGAGTTCGCCATGGAAGCGCAGCAATTGGTTGCGATCTCGCTCGAAGGCTCGGTCGGCTAAAGGCCGGCCCTTGGGGTGTCGTCACAAGGAAGCAACAGCATGATCGTCACAACCACACCAAACGTCGAAGGCTACCAGATCGCCGAATACAAGGGCATCGTGGTGGGCGAGGCGATCATGGGCGCCAATGTGGTGCGCGATGTTTTTGCATCGATCACCGATATCGTCGGTGGCCGCTCCGGCGCGTATGAAAGCAAGCTGCAGGATGCCCGCGAAACTGCCTTGGCCGAGCTGGAAGACCGTGCCCGGGACAAGGGCGCCAATGCCGTTGTGGGCGTGGATCTGGACTACGAAGTGGTTGGGCAGTCCATGCTTATGGTTTCGGCCAGCGGCACCGCTGTGGTGCTGGGCTAAGGGGCCGGTCAATGGCAAAAGACGAACAGATCATCGAGCGCCCGCAGCTTACTCTGCCGCCTGAAGAGGCCGAGTGGGTTCGCAGTCATTACCGGGATGCAGGTGTCATTCTGGAGTATGGCAGCGGTGGCTCGACCGTTCTGGCGTCTGAGCTGAGCGGGAAGAAAATCTTTTCCGTCGAGTCCGACAAAATGTGGTACCGCATGATGAAGCGGTACCTGCGCCAGGCTGGCAGCAAGTCTGAAGTGCATCTGCACCATGCCAATGTCGGCAAGACCGGCAAATGGGGCAGGCCGTTAAATAACGATATGTGGCGCCGGTTCCATCAGTATCCTAATACGATCTGGGACCAGCCGCACTTCGAGGCACCGGACCTGGTGCTGATTGACGGTCGGTTCCGGGCTGCCTGCTTCCTGACTGTCATGCTGCGGACGGAGAAGCCTGTAACCGTGCTGTTTGACGACTATGCCGGACGGGCGCTGTACAATCAGGTCGAAAAATGGATGAAGCCGGTTGAGATCCGCGGCCGTATGGCCCGGTTCGAACTGCTTCCCAATCAACTTCCGCGCCGGGATCTGACACAGATCCTGACGCTTTACACAAAAACCTTCTAGGCGCCAACGGCTGCCGGAACAGTACTATGCGAGAGGCAAAAATGCTCGAAATCAAAAACTTGCACGTCAAGCTTGAAGATGAGGATAAGCAAATCCTGAAGGGCGTCGACCTAAAAGTCGAAGCAGGCAAGGTGCATGCCATCATGGGGCCGAACGGTTCGGGCAAATCCACCCTGTCCTATGTGCTATCGGGCCGTGACGGCTATGAAGTCACTGACGGCTCAGCTGAGCTGGAAGGCGCGGACATCCTGGAGATGGAACCGGAAGAGCGTGCCGCAGCCGGCATGTTCCTGGCGTTCCAGTACCCGGTGGAAATCCCCGGCGTCGGCAACATGACCTTCCTGCGCACCGCGGTGAACGCACAGCGCAAAGCCCGCGGTGAGGAAGAGTTGTCGGCCTCCGATTTCCTGAAAATCATCCGCGCCAAGGCCAAGACTCTAAAGATCGACGCCGAAATGCTGAAGCGCCCGGTTAATGTCGGATTCTCCGGCGGTGAGAAGAAGCGCAACGAGATCCTGCAGATGGCGATGCTGGAGCCGAAGCTGTGCATCCTTGATGAAACAGACTCGGGCCTCGACGTGGACGCGATGAAATTGGTGGCCGAAGGCGTGAACGCCCTGCGCGACGAGGGCCGCGGCTTCCTGGTGATCACCCACTATCAGCGTCTTCTGGACCACATCAAACCGGACGTGGTTCACATTCTGGCGGGCGGCCGCATTGTCAAGACCGGCGGTCCTGAGCTGGCGCTGGAAGTCGAGAACAACGGTTATGCCGGCATCCTGGCAGAGGAGGCGTAAATGGCCCTGCCCGAAGTCAAGCAAAGCGCAACAGAGGCGCGGCTGTCCGCGCTGACCCTGCCGGAAAGCGGCTGCCTGACGGCAGCTCGGCAGGCAGCGCTGTCGCGGGTCCAGACCATGGGACTGCCCAGCCGCCGTGATGAGTACTGGAAATACACCCGTCCCGAAACGCTGGTTCAGGCTGAGGCAGTCAAAGCCGCGGTGTTTGCTGCGGATGAGACACCGATGTTCAGCGATTTTGAGCGTCTGAACATTGTTTTTGTCGATGGTGTCTTTGACGCTGAAGCCTCGGATGATTTGGCGCTGGAAGGTGTGACCATCGACCGGATTGAGGATATCTGCTGCAAAGATATCCATTGGGCCAAGGACTTGTATGGAGTTCTTGAGGCGCGTGGGCAAACCCCGGTGGAACGCCCGCTGGCGGCTTTAAACACGGCCTTTGCCACGGATGGCATTGCCATCCGGGTAACCGGCAAGGTCTCTAAGCCGATCAACTTCACCTATGTGCACTCGGATGAGAGTTCTGACGCGATCCTGCATCACGTGGTTCGCGTCGAAACGGGTGCCGAAGTGACGATCTTGGAAAATGGCCCTGCGGCCTCGCGCTTTAACAAGTGCGCGGAGATCGACATTGCGGACGGCGGCAAGCTGCATCTTGTACGTGCGCAAGGCCGGGACCACGAGCGCCGTGCGGCAACGCATCTGTTTGCCCGCCTTGGCACCGAGTCTGTGTTCAAGTCTTTCACTCTGACCGTGAACGGCGTGCTGACCCGCGACGAGGCGGTGATTGAATTGACCGGCGATGACGCGGTCGCGCATATTGCAGGCGCATGCGTGGGCGATGGCGATTTCCACCACGACGACACGGTTTTCATTACCCATGACGCGGTGAATTGCGAAAGCCGCCAGGTTTTCAAAAAGGTGCTGCGCAACGGTGCAACCGGCGTGTTCCAGGGGAAGATCCTGGTAAAAGAAGGCGCGCAAAAGACGGATGGGTATCAGATTTCCCAATCCTTGCTGCTGGACGGAGACAGCCAGTTTCTGGCCAAGCCGGAACTGGAGATCTATGCTGATGACGTCGCCTGCTCGCACGGGTCGACCTCTGGCGCGATCGACGAAGAAGGTCTGTTCTATCTGCGCTCGCGCGGTGTTCCGCACGCCGAGGCGACCGATCTGATGACGCTGGCCTTCCTGGCCGAAGCAGTGGAAGAGATCGAGGACGCGGAAATCGCGGCCGACATCGTTTCCCGCCTCGAAGGCTGGCTGGCCCGGCGGCGCTGATGTCCGTCACCATGGATATCCCGGCGACCTATAAGGGGCCGCGCAAGGTGTTTGCGCGGCTTCTGGACATGGGCGCGCGTGAAGACCGGCTGCTGATTTTTGTGCTCAGCGGCTGCGTCCTGACCTTTGTGGCGCAGATGCCGCGGCTGGCGCGCGAGGCGCATCTAAGCGGCCAGGACCTGAATATGCTTTTGGGCGGGTCACTGCTGGGCATCGTCTTTATCGCGCCGCTGATCTTATACGTTCTGGCATTGGCCGCGCATTGGATCGCCCGCGCTGCAGGCGGGAAGGGTGAGGCCTATTGCGCACGGCTGGCACTGTTCTGGGCCTTTCTGGCAGCCAGTCCGCTGATGCTGCTGAATGGGCTGGTCGCTGGGTTTATCGGAGCGGGACCCGCCTTGAACCTGGTGGGGGCGCTGTGGTTTGCAGTCTTTCTGTGGTTTTGGGTGTCCGGCATGATCCAAGGGTATTGGGTAAATCAATGAACGCACTGGCCGCCTTTGCCTTGCTGACGGTGAAATCGCCGCGAGATGCTGCGCAGCAGATCCTGGCACAGGATTGGCCGCGCGAGGCGCTATGGACAGGCTTTCTGCTGTCTGTGGTGCTGAACACTTGTGTCTATACTTTGCAGCAAGTGCTGTTTCCGCTGCCGCCTGAGGTTCTGATACCTCGGTTTGCGCCTGGTGCCTATTTCGGGGTTATCCTGGTGCTGCAACTCAGCTTTATTGCCATGCTTGCAACCACCGGCCGATGGCTGGGCGGTCAGGGAAATCTGGCAGCCCTGCTTGCACTGGTGACCTGGCTCCAGTTGCTGCAGGCGTGTCTTAACGCTGCTGTTGTTGCGATGCTCCTGGTTTTGCCGGCCCTGGCGGCCTTGTTGAACATTGCGGCGAACATCATGGTGTTCTTCATCCTCTTGCACTTCGTCAATTCGGCGCACAAATTCGGCTCTGTCTGGCGGTCGCTTGGGGTCGTTTTGATGGCCAGCATGATCCTGGTGTTTGCCCTTCTCTTTATCGTGGGCCTGATCGGTCCAGCCAATCTGGGACTTCCCGAACATGTATGACGTGGACAAAATCCGTGCCGACTTCCCGATCCTTGCACGGCAGGTGAACGGCAAGCCGTTGACCTACCTCGACAACGGTGCGTCTGCGCAGAAGCCACAGGTGGTGATCGACGCGGTAACACGGGCCTACGCCGAGGAATATTCCAACGTTCATCGTGGCTTGCACTTCCTTTCTAACCTGGCGACGGAGAAGTATGAGGCCGTGCGCGGTACTATTTCCCGGTTCCTGAATGCAGGTGATGAGAACACCATCGTACTGAACTCGGGCACAACTGAGGGTATCAATCTGGTTGCCTATGGCTGGGCGATGCCGCGGTTCGAGGCAGGGGATGAGATCATCCTGTCCGTGATGGAGCATCACGCCAACATTGTGCCCTGGCATTTCCTGCGCGAACGGCAGGGTGTGGTGCTGAAATGGGTCGACGTGGCGGATGATGGTAGCCTGGACCCGCAAAAAGTTATCGACGCGATTACCCCCAAGACCAAGCTGATTGCAGTCACGCAATGCTCCAACGTGCTGGGCACTGTGGTGGATGTAAAGGCCATTACTCAGGGCGCCCATGCCAAGGGGGTGCCGGTACTGGTCGACGGCTCGCAAGGGGCGGTGCATATGCCGGTGGATGTGCAGGATATCGGCTGCGACTTCTACGCCATCACTGGCCATAAGCTTTACGGTCCGTCCGGCTCGGGTGCGATCTATATCAAACCCGAACGCATGGCAGAAATGCGACCCTTCATCGGCGGCGGCGACATGATCAGGGAAGTCTCCAAGGAGCAGGTCATCTACAATGACCCGCCGATGAAATTCGAGGCCGGAACACCCGGAATCGTGCAAACCATCGGCTTCGGCGTTGCGCTGGAATACATGATGGAGCTTGGCATGGACAACATTGCCAAGCACGAGGGCGGGCTTCGCGACTATGCACTGGAGCGGCTGACCGGGCTGAACTGGATCAACGTGCAGGGACAAGCGCCTGGCAAAGCAGCGATTTTCAGCTTTACTATGGAAGGCGCCGCCCATGCGCATGACATTTCGACGATCCTCGACAAAAAGGGCGTTGCGGTCCGCGCCGGCCACCACTGCGCCGGCCCTCTGATGGATCATCTGGGTGTGTCCGCCACCTGTCGCGCATCTTTTGGCCTTTATAACACTAAGGAAGAGATCGACACGCTGATCGCTGCACTGGAGCTGGCACACGATTTGTTTGCCTGATCCTGTTAAGCAACAAGACGAAAACGGCGCCTCCGGAGGCGCCGTTTTATGTTCTGGGGCATTAAGTCAGCCTTGGATCTTGTCCGCGCGCAGCGGGCAGAACAGGTAGACGCCAAATTCCTTGCCCACATCCCAATTGACCTGGGCATGTACCTTTCCCTAGTGGTCGCGGAAACGCTGGTTGTCCTCGAAAGGAAGCTTCCCTCGTGCCAGATATTCAGGTGGATATAGGGCCCCTTGGAGCCGTCTTGCCAAAAGGCGGCAACCATGTCCGTCATCAGATCATCCCCCGGCAGAGCGGCAGGCACGATGAAGGGTTTGTTACCCAGCGGAAAGAACATTTGCCCGCCGTCCGGATGATAGTTCATGTGCCACAGCAGCACCTGGTACCGCGGCGCGGCGGGACGTTTCAGCTGCGCCTGCTGCGGGTCGGCCGGCTAGCCCGGCAGATACCTGTCATTGACCGCTTCGTTCTCGCCGTAAAGAACATCGCCGCGCCATTTGCAGCGGAAGGTGCCCTTGACCCAGCCGCCTTCATCCCCGGTTCCCTCGTCAATCGGACACCAGGCCTGGACGGGCCATTGAACGCTGTCGACTTCAATGGAGTCCGGGTCTTCTACCAGGCAGCTATAGCCTGTAAAGCTATCCTCGGCCGCCCGGATCAGCGGCACCTCATGCCGGATTTCAATGGCATCTCAAATTTTCCCAAAACGGGCAGGCTAAAACTCCCCAGTTTTGCGGTTTCGGTTGTCAGCCGGTTCAGTGACTTGCAGCACCGTTTTTGGCGGATAGCCGCGCCGTTTTGGCGGTGGAGGCGGTGTGATGGAGGCGTTTGTGCGGGTGCGTTCAGGTATCAATTCTGTGTAGCCGCGCAGGCGGTTTCAGGCGCCTTCGGTCTGGACAACGACGGCGTGACGCAACAGCCGTTCCAATAGCGCTGCGGCAACGGCTGGGTCGCCAAAAACATCATTCATTCGGCGATGCCTCGATTGGAGGTCAGGATCATGCCCCTTTTTCGTAACGGGCATTCACCGGTTGGAAGAACTGGATTGCGCCGCACTGGGTAATGGACAGGTACCAGGCAGACCCTGCAAGTGGACGACCCCGGTGTTGCGAATGAAGTCCGGCTGCGCCGGCGCGGCAATCCGTTCCTGATCAAGTAAGGGCTGGAAGGGGAAGTCAAAACCTTCCAGTGTTTTGACTGGCATCAGCTTGGCGGTCTTCAGCGTGACATCAATCCGGCGGGTTTCCCCGGAGGCGTCTCAATCCGCTGCGCAAAGGACGCGCGCCTGGGCCGGTGCAGCTCACACAGAAAGGGCTTCAGTGCCGAGTAGCTGCCTTCATGCCCCATGGACGTGATCTCGCGCAGCAAGCGCCGGGTCGACCGGCCGGGAAAGGTCCGAACCCTCTCATCCAGTTAAACTCGGTAGGGGGCCAGAAGGCTATCTTGAAGGGGGGCGGGCTATAGCTGTGTGCTTGCAGGCCCTGTTCCAGATATTTGCGCACAGGTCGGCGCGCGGAACTAACCATGCGCGCGATGGCCAAGAAACTCAGCCCCTGTCTTCATAAATCGTGGATCAAAACCATCTCCCTCATCCCTTCACCTGACCGCCCAAGACTCTCGGTAATCAGAGCATCGGGCCCGTTTCCCGCGACAGCTCCAGTTCCAAAAATATGGAGTTTGGAATTGGCGCTGCTGCTGCCGGGTGGGGAACTTTCAATTGCCACTTATGGAGAGATTACGGCTGCCATTAACAGCCAAGGCAGTGAGGGTTTGGAGCTGGCCTCAAAATTGTACTTAGGCTGGCTCATTTCGCGGAACCTCCTGCGGCCATGTGTTTGTCGACCATCCGTTGGACCATAGGCGCAAAGTGCCAGTAATCGGGCGTTTCCATATCAGCACGTTTGCCGGCGTCATCCAGATACCTGACAGCGATGATCTGCTTGAGGTTTGGGTTCTTTCGCATTTCCGCCACCTCTTCTGCATTCATGGGTCCACCCTGAAGGTTCAAAGAGTGAATGGAAGCCTCTGATAAACGGTTGAAATAGTCAGGTTTGGTGGCGCAGAGATAGCGTTTTGCCGCCACGTGGTAACGCACACAGTCGGTGATCACAGACGGGAAGAACTGTTCCAGCACCTTGGCGCCGGCCTGCTCGTGAAGCCGGTCTTTGGTGTCGTCCATGGAGAACGTTCCGAACTCGCTTGTGAAATGGCCGATATCGTGGAGAAGCGCCCCTACGATGATCTCTTCCGGCTGACCGTTGGCTTCCGCTATGGTGGCACCTTGCAGCATATGTTCGGTCATGGTGACAGCTTCACCAAGGTATTCCTCATCACCGCGGCGGTCAAAGATGTCGCCAATAAAGGCGGCAATGTTGTCCTGGGTCAGCGTGCTGAAATCCGGCTTGCTCATTGTTCAACCCTCCGACCGGGCGTTCAGGACATTCAAGGTTGACAGCAGCCCATCCTTGTCGGCGTAGCATCCCTGCAGCCAGCGCGACCCGGAACCGGAATAGCCAAGGCGTGCGTGCATCACGCGGGTGTTGTCGACAATAAAGCTTTCACCCGGTTCCAGCTTGAAGGAAACGCCCATGTCCGGATCGTCAATGAGCTCGCCCAGCCGGCGGTAGGCTGTGTAATAAGCCTCCATCTTCTCAAACGGCACATCCACAAACGGGGCCGAAGACCGATTGTTGAACCGCATACCGATCATCTCGCCGTCAGGCGACAATTCAATCATCGGGCGGCGCGAGCGCAGATGCACGCCATCAGAGCCCTTGTACTCGAACCGCGCCGGGTAGCCGGCCAGCAGGGCAAAGCCTTCGGGGTTTTCTTCGCGCAGGCGTTCAGCGGCGCGGAAACCGTCTACCACAATGCTGTCACCGCCTTCAGCAGAGTTCTCTAAGCAGTAAAGGATCTGAAGGGACGGCACCGGGTCGCGGTAGGGGTTGTCGGTATGCGCCTGCAACCCGAGGCCGGTAAAGGCGAGGTTGGTCGGGTTTACCTCGGTGCGGACTTCGAAATACTTGCCGTAGTTGGTCTCGCGGACAAAGCCGAACATCGAAGCACAGTCGATCACCGCGCTTTCGGCCACCGGACCGTTCACCAGCTTGGCAAAGCCGAACCGGGCGATGGCGTCCAGCCAGTCACGTTTGATTTCCGGATCCGTCTGTACGTTGTTCCAATCGAAGGTTGGGGCGGGCTGACTGCTGCTCCAGGTTTCAACACCTGGCGCCATGCGGCCAAATCCAGTTTCTTTTTCAATGTCATAGGCGTGTGACTTCAACCAAAAATCAGGGAAAGTCACGGTCTTGCCTTCGGGCGCGAAGGTCACTGTCAGGGCGTCGTTTTCCACCAATGCAGTGCTGATCCTGATGTCCACGGGTATGTCGCCGATAGTGATCAGGCGCTGGCCGTTGCCCGGTGCGCGGGTGTCGGGATCCAGTGCATTGTCGCGCAACCATATCGCGTGAAAGCGGCTCTCTTGGCCGTCCTCAAAAGTCAGGGTCAGAAAACTGCCGGAAGTGTCAGCGGTTACGGAACGGGGCATGGGATCTCTCCGGTTGGCTTGGTTCTCCCTTGCGTTGATATCGAGGCTAAGCCATCAAGTGTACGACGGAAATTATGGTTTCAGAGTTAGGTTTTCTTATGGCTAAGAAGGCAACCAAACAGGGCTTACCGCCGCTCGACTGGTTGAAGGTGTTTGAAGCAGCTGGACGGCTTGGCAGTTTCACAGCAGCGGCAGAAGAGTTCGGCGCCACACAGGCCGCGGTCAGCCAACGGATCCGCAACCTGGAACACTGGCTGGGCAGGCAGCTGTTTCTTCGCTCAGCGCGTGGAGTTTCTCTGACTGTGGAAGGGGAAAGTTACTTGCCGCTGGTGCAAGACTCCCTGCGGGCGCTGGAACAAGGCACCGAGAACCTGTTTAGCCAAACTGTCCGCGAACTGCGAATTGCGGGCCTTCCATCGCATCTGGAAATGCTGCTGCTTCCACGGCTTGAAGCGTTTTCAAAGGCCTGCCCGGATCTGCGTTTGGTTATCGAAACGGTGCCAAAACGTCTGGATTACGACGCTGCCGACAGCGCTTTGCATGTCCGTTATGGCCGCGGGGGCTGGGGGCGGCGGAAGGAGGTTCTGCTGGCCAATGAGGTGCTTCAGCCGATGACTGCGCAAGGGCGGGCTGAAGAGTGGCGGCAGCTGCCAGTGATAGAATTGCGGGGCGAGCGGCCGGGCTGGACGGAATGGGCCCGGGTAACAGGGGAGGCTGAACCGGAAACCGGGCCGGTTTCCGTTGATTCCATGGCGCATGCACTCCTGGCCGCCCGGCTTGGCATGGGGGCCGTATTGGGGTCCAAGGCGTTGGCCGCAGATCTGCTGCAGTCCGGGCAATTGGAATGTGCCCCGGCACCGGAACTTCCGACGATTGACGGCTATTGGCTGACTTGGCCGCCAGGTCTGGGAAAATCCAAGAGGCAAAGCGAAATACTGGCAGCATTGACCGCCGCACTGCGGCACTGAGAAACCTGCTGCCATTTAGGCGGCAGGTCACCCGCTTCAGACAGGGTACTCGCCGCTGCTGGCAAAGTAGGCAACAAGCTGGAAACGGGCCCCACGCTTACTCAAAAAGGCGAAGCCGATTTTCGCCATTTGACGCCAGCGCGCTTCTACGGCAAATTCGCCGATACCTGAAATTGTCACGGTTTGCATCTGTGCCAGTTCAAATGTGCTCTGCCCCTCGGGGGGGAGGCTGCAAACCCCTGGTAGCTGATGTTGTATAGGAGTGCTCCGGCCTGAGCATCAGTAAGGCTGATCACACACGGCAGGTTCCGGCTGAGACAGGGCGCCATCGGAATTGGTTTTTTTTCGTGTAAGGACTGGAAGCTGCCATGCAGCCGCACCCTGATATTGCCGTCCATCAGGTATTGATAGGCGAAACGGGTAACCAAATATGAACTGCCGGCACGATGCCTGCGCGAAATGCGGGAAATGCGGGAAATGGCGCACCTGAGAGGATTCGAACCTCTGGCCTCTGCCTTCGGAGGGCAGCGCTCTATCCAGCTGAGCTACAGGTGCGTCGTTAAAGCGGGGTATAACCGTGCATCGCTGCCTCTGCAACGGGAAAAAACGGCTGTTTACAAATTCATGAGCTCAGCTGCAGGCAACTTAAATCAGCGGGCGTATTGAAATAAAAAAGCCCGCACCAAGATGTGCAGGCTTGCATTCAACGCAAAGAAACGATGGTTAGCCGCGCCAAGTACGGACAACGCCGCAGTCCATATGCACGAAATTCGAACGCTGGTATTTACCGACACCGCCGGCATGACAGGCCTCGGCGGCCTTGGCCATTTGCGACACCGACCGCGACGCCAGCCGTAGATCGGCAGCTTGGCCGCGCATATGCAGGGAGTTTTTGGCGACCCCGCGCGAGCGGCTGCGCAGCATTGCATTGGTTTTCGGGCTGCGGTAGCCGGACAACAGCATATAGGGCTCGTTCACATCCAGCAGATTGTGCGAAGCGGCCATGATGTCGATGGTGCGCAGGTCCATCTCTTTGACTTGATCAGTCCGCCAATCGCGCATGAAGTGATTGACTTCTTTTACTGCATCTTTGATGTACTGGCCATCAATCCAATAAACCATATCCAGGCGTTCGCCAGTGCGGCCAGAATACATGCGGATCCGGCGGATATCGCCGCCGCCGCGTAAAAAGCCTGCTGCATTGGAAAAAGTCGGGGCTGCTGCCACTGCGGTTGCAGCAAATACACCCAAAAGAGAACGCCGGGAGATCCCCGTGCCCGTGGTTTTCGCCATTTTCACTGCGCCGTCCCGTACGCTTCTAGTCCTGCCTAATCGCCCGATGTTACGGGCTCGCCAACTGTCTTAGTTAACGTGCGGCATGTATGGCACAGCCTGATTCAGGTTCCAACATTTCTTTGCCGGGCTACAATGGATCGCCCGTTTTTCGGCAATTTCTTGCGCAAAAGGGGAGGGTCAGGGAACTTTTCCCCAAGACTGTCGTTACAGGTCTTCTTAGACGCGGCATCGGTGCATCAATGTTAACTTTTCGCGATTGTGAATGGACAACACCGGCTGGCATTTACCAGAATTTCAGGTAGGCACCGCTAAGATTAGAAAAAATCGGCTCAAGGACCGGATATTATGACGCGCGCATCCGCAGGAAACTTTATGCCGGGGATTAAAGCAGGGCTGTTTGCCCTGGCATTGGGCGGCCTGACTGCCGGGACTGTTGCGAGTTCGGCGCAGGCTGAAATCTCGGCGGCTTTCCGCCAAGCTGTCGCTGAAGCAGCCTCCGGCAGCGATTCTGTGGCCAAATTCTACCGTGAAAACGGATATCAGGCGATTTGGACTGGCTCGGATGAGGCATCGCGCCAGCGCCGGAACGCTCTGTTGGCAGCCTTGAACGAAACCAGCGCCCACGGGCTGCCGGACCGCTCGGCCGAAGTCAGTGCGCTGATGCAGCAGATGCGGGGCGTCCGCACCACACGGGACATCGGTTCCATCGAGGCCGCGCTGAGCCAGGCACTGGTGGATTATGCGACAGAGCTGCAAACCGGCCTGCTGGTGCCGTCGCGGATCGACGGTGGCATGGTGCGCAAGAAACACACGGTTGACGGTTCCGGCTTTTTGGCAGGCATCCGGGATCAACAGCCTTATGCCTATATGCGTAGCTTGGTGCCGGTGTCACCTCAATACCGTGGCTTGATGCGCGAAAAACTGCGGCTGGAGCAGATTCTTGCGGCCGGCGGCTGGGGACCGGCGGTCAATGCTAAGAAGCTGGAACCCGGCGATCAGGGCCCGGCAGTCATTGCCCTGCGGAACCGGCTGATGGCGATGGGTTATCTGCAGCGGAGTGCTGCACGCAGCTATGACGCGGCGCTGGAAAAGGCTGTGCAAGACTTTCAATCCGATCATGGCTTGGAGACTGATGGCGTGGCGGGCGCAGGCACGATCACCGAGGTAAACAAACCCGTCTCCAACCGCTTGAAATCGATCATTGTCGCGATGGAGCGCGAGCGCTGGCTTAAACCTGACCGCGGAGAGCGGCATATTCTGGTTAACCAGACTGATTTCACTGCCAAGATCGTTGACAACGGTGATGTGACCTTCGAGACGCGATCTGTGATCGGCAAGAACACGCATGACCGCCGCAGCCCCGAGTTCTCGGATGAGATGGAGCATATGGTGATCAATCCGAGCTGGTACGTGCCGCGCTCGATCATCACCAAGGAGTATTTGCCCAAGCTGCAGAGCAACCCCAATGCAGTCGGCCATATCCAGATCACCGACCGGCGCGGCCGGGTGGTGAACCGCGGCTCTGCCGATTTCTCGCAGTACAACGCGCGCAACTTCCCGTTTTCCATGCGCCAGCCGCCGAGCAGCCGCAATGCGCTGGGGCTGGTCAAGTTCATGTTCCCGAACAAATACAACATCTATCTGCACGACACCCCGCAGAAGAGTCTGTTTGCCCGCGAAGTGCGCGCTTTCTCGCACGGCTGTATCCGTCTGGCGCAACCGTTTGAATTTGCTTACGCGCTGCTGGCGAAGCAGAGCGAAAACCCCAAGGATTTCTTCCACCGTATCCTGAGCAGTGGCAAGGAAACCAAGGTAGCGCTGGAGCAAAAAGTGCCGGTTCATATTATCTACCGGACGGCGGTTGTGACGCGCAAAGGCCGCGCTGAGTTCCGCCGCGATGTCTATGGCCGCGACGCCAAAGTTTGGGCGGCGCTGGAGCGGGCGGGGGTGGTGCTGCCTGGCGTTCAGGGGTAAATACAAGGCCCACACAGGATTATTCTGAAAGGGCCTGCCATGTTCACAATCCGCCAGATCGCTGAGTCCCTGGGAACCGAGGCCCAGGGCGACCTGGATCTGCAAATTGCAGGTGCGGCGGAACCGCAGGATGCCCATGCGGATCAGATCGCCATGGCCATGGCCCCGAAATATGCCGAAGGCCTGCAAACAGGCAATGCGCAGGCAGCGGTGCTATGGGAGGGGGCGGATTGGCAGTCTTTTGGGTTGAAGGCCGCCATCTTTGCTCCGCGGCCACGAATGACCTTGTCCGGCGTTACAGCAATGCTGGACCGCGGGCAGGGCATCCCTCCTGGCATTCATCCCTCGGCCGTCATTGATCCGGCGGCTGACATTGGCGAAGACGTGACCGTGGGCCCGCTGGCTGTCATCGGCGCAGGTGCGAAAATCGGTGCCCGATCGGTCATCGGTCCGCACTGTTACATCGGGACGGATGTCGTCATTGGCGAGGATGCCATTCTGCGCGAAATGGTCTCGGTCGGAGCCCGTGCGATCATCGGCAAGCGCTTTCGTGCCCAGCCCGGTGCCCGGGTAGGCGGCGACGGATTTTCCTATGTGACACCTGAAGTCTCCGGCGCTGAAAACGCCCGTAAAACATTGGGAGATCAGGGTGAAGCCAAGGCACAGGCCTGGGTCCGTATCCACTCGTTAGGCGCAGTCACCATTGGAGATGACGTGGAAATCGGCTCTAACTGCACGCTGGACAACGGCACTATCCGTGACACGGTGATCGGCAGCGGCAGCAAACTCGACAACCTTGTGCATGTCGGGCACAACACACGGGTCGGCAATGACTGCCTGCTTTGCGGCCAGACAGGTATCTCCGGCTCGGTCGATATTGGCAACAACGTGGTGCTGGGCGGCCAATGCGGCGTGGTCGACAATATTTTCATCGGTGACGGGGTGATCGCCGGCGGCGGCACCAAGATCCTCTCAAACGTTCCGGCCGGCCGGGTCATCATGGGCTATCCCGGCGTCAAAATGGAAACCCACACTGAGATGTACAAAGCACAGCGCCGCCTGCCGCGTTTGATGCGTGACATCGAATTGTTAAAAAAGGCTGTTTTCAAGTAACGGCGGAATAACTACATCTGCCTCAGCTAAAACGTCGGGGGTTTCTATATGAGCACGCAGGACAAGGTCATTGCAATTATTGCTGAACAGGCGGTTCTTGAGCCGTCGGATGTGACCCTTGACAGCACGTTGGAGGATCTGGGCATCGACAGCCTGGGCCTGGTTGAAAGCATCTTTGCCATTGAAGAAGAATTTGATGTTTCGATCCCCTTCAACGCCAACGAACCCGAAAACAGTGATTTCAACATTTCCAATGTCGCGGCAATCGTCGCAGGTATCGACAAGCTGATCTTGGAAAAAGCGTGATATAGCTGATGAAGCGCGTCGTCATCACCGGGGCTGGAACCATCAATGCCCTTGGCCATTCCGTTGCCGCTACTTTGGAAGCCATGCGCGAAGGCCGCTGCGGCATCGGAGAGCTGCAGTTCCGCGATGTGGACCGGTTGGCGATCCGCATCGGTGGCCAGGTCCGCGGGTTCGAGGCTGAGGGGCGGTTCAACCGGCAGCAGATAAGCCTTTATGACCGGTTCACTCAGTTCACTCTTACTGCAGCAAAAGAGGCGATTGAGCAGTCAGGTCTTGAGTTCCATGGCGATCTGTCTGCCAAGGCCGGCGTGGTTCTGGGCAATTCCGGCGGCGGCATGCAGACGCTGGATGAGAACTACCGCAGCGTTTACGAGGACGGCAAGAACCGGGTGCATCCCTTTGTTGTGCCCAAGCTGATGAACAATGCGGCAGCCGGCCATGTGTCAATGCAGTTCAACCTCAAGGGCCCCAGTTTCACTGTGTCCACGGCCTGCGCCTCTTCCAACCATGCAATGGCGCAAGCGTTCCAGATGGTGCGCTCGGGCATGAGCCCGGCGATGATTACCGGCGGCTCTGAATCCATGCTGTGCTTTGGCGGCGTCAAGGCCTGGGAAGGTCTGAGGGTGATGTCCAAGGATGCCTGCCGTCCGTTCAGCGCCAACCGGAATGGCATGGTGCAAGGCGAGGGCGCAGGCATTTTCGTGTTCGAGGAATATGAGCATGCCAGGGCGCGCGGTGCGGAAATCCTGTGCGAAGTCATCGGCTTTGCCATGTCCTCGGACGCTTCCGACATCGTGATGCCCAGCAAACAGGGGGCCGCCAGAGCGATTTCCGGCGCGCTGCAGGATGCGCGCGCGGATGCCTCGGATGTTGGATATATCAATGCCCACGGCACCGGCACAGCGGCCAATGACAAGACCGAATGCGCGGCCGTGGCAGATGTGTTCGGTCCGCATGCGGACAGGCTGATGATCTCCTCCACCAAATCGATGCATGGCCATCTGATTGGCGGCACCGGCGCGGTGGAGCTTTTGGCCTGTATAATGGCGTTGCGCGACGGGGTGATTGCGCCGACGATCGGCTATGAAGAACCCGACCCGGAATGTGCGCTGGATGTGGTGCCGAACGAGGCCCGGGAAGCCAAAGTTGATGTGGCGCTGTCCAATGCTTTTGCCTTTGGCGGGCTCAACGCGGTGCTGGCGCTGCGCAAGATCTGACCCCGTCATGCAAAACGCCGCGGCCCAAAAGGGGCGCGGCGTCTTCTTTCACTTAACCGAAAACGCGGCTTATTGCTTGACCACATCCACCACGTCAAAGCCGGCGGTGAAGCCGCTCAGAGACAGTTTCATCTGCACTACCTGATCCGGTGCTGGCGCCGGGCGCAGCGACAGGATAGCTTCCTTGCCTTTCCGGAAGGCGTCGATATCGCCCTGGGTCAGGCCGATCTGCGCCACGCAGCCCAGCGGATTGCAAAAGGAATAGTTGTAGCGTTTGGCCGGCGCACCATCAATCGAGATGGTCAGCGCGGCAGGCAGTAAGGTTTCCAGCGGCACGATGACGGTGGCCCCGGCTACGGCTTGGCCGCCCTGCTGCTCGATACGGAACAGCGATACTTCGGCTATCGGGTTGCCTTGCGGGCCTGCCAGCACCTGCAGAAGCGAGCACGGATCGGTGCCGCTTTCGGTTTTGATGCAGGCCAGATCCCAATCACCGTGTTTTTCCTTGGAGTAGCGTTCGCCAGCCCGGGGGCCGTCGGCGACCGGTTCGCCCAGGTCCAGAAGCTGATCTGCGGTAGATTCCGTTTGCTCTGTCTGCTCAGCGGATTCCGCCCCCGCGGTCTCTTCCGCGGCTGTTTCTTGCGCCGCCAGCGGGGCGCTCATGGCCAGCACTGCGGCAAGCGTGATCGGGGTCAGGGACTTCAACATGAATGCCTCATTTTTCTAAAGACGCTGGTTTTGCGTCTACCACGCCGGCCGGGTGGTGTCAGGCCGATAACAAACGATCAGGGGGGAATCCGCCCAATATGTTTCAAGCCCGGAAGTCACTGTATCCGCACAAAAAAGGGAACCCGATGGCCCCCTTTTTCGTGTTGTGTCTCCCCGTCGGACTGGCCGACTTAGTTATTGTGTAGGACGTTACGAAAGGGCCGGCCATCGGTCAACATGCAAGTTCAAAAAAATGCAATGCAGCTCGTATTTGTTGGAAATCACTGGGTTTGCCGGAATTTTGCAATGTTGAATGCCCGGTTTCCCAGCAGTTTCCGGGAAAAAGAAGGCCGTGCACAAGGCACGGCCAGTCTGACAGGGAGGAAATGTCCGCCACGGCAACCGCATTCGCAGGGGCGGGCAAGATTGACTATCGCACTGAAAAGTTAACGTTGTATTGTTGTCCACAGGGAAGAGAACAGGCAGGGGACAGGCATGGCTGACAGCATTTTTCTAGGCGGCGGCGGTGAGGATTATGTCGTGCCGCAGGGACTGGCATTGAAGTATGCCAATCGGCACGGGCTGATTGCCGGTGCAACGGGCACCGGCAAGACGGTAACACTGCAGATTCTGGCTGAAGGATTTTCAAATGCAGGCGTGCCGGTGATTCTGGCGGATGTGAAGGGAGATCTGTCCGGCTTGGCCAAACCCGGCTCGACCGAGCGCAAACTGCATGGCGCCTTCATCAGCCGGGCGCAAAAAATCGGCTTTGCGGACTATGTTTATCACGCCTTCCCGGTGACTTTCTGGGACCTTTATGGTGCCCAGGGCCATCCCGTTCGCACTACGGTTGCGGAAATTGGGCCGCTGCTGCTGTCCCGCCTGCTTGAGCTGAGCGAAGCCCAGGAAGGCATACTGAACATCGCTTTCCGGCTTGCGGATGAAGAGGCGCTGCCGTTGTTGGACTTGAAGGACTTACAGGCATTGCTGGTCTGGATCGGCGAAAACCGGTCGCATCTGTCACTGCGGTATGGCAATGTCTCTTCCGCCTCGATCGGGGCCATTCAGCGGCGGCTTCTTGTGCTGGAGAACCAGGGCGGAGACCTGTTGTTCGGAGAGCCCGCGCTGGCGCTAAGCGACCTGATGCGCTGTGACGCAGCTGGCAAAGGCATGATCAACATCCTGGCCGCGGACAAGCTGATGGCCGCACCGGGGCTTTATTCCACTTTCCTTTTGTGGCTGCTGAGCGAACTGTTCGAGGAACTTCCCGAGGTCGGAGACCCTGAGAAGCCGCGGCTGGTTTTTTTCTTCGACGAGGCGCATTTGCTGTTCGAGGACGCACCAAAGGCGCTGATCGACAAGGTTGAACAGGTGGCGCGGCTGATCCGGTCCAAAGGGGTGGGGATCTATTTCATTACCCAGAACCCCGCCGATGTGCCGGAGGATATCCTCGGCCAGCTTGGCAACCGCATCCAGCACGCGCTGCGCGCCTTTACCGCCAAGGACCGCAGGAACCTGAAACTGGCGGCGGAAACCTACCGCGAGAACCCGCGTTTTTCCACCGGGGAGGCCATTCGCGAGGTTGGCGTCGGGGAAGCCGTCACCTCAATGCTGCAGAAAAAGGGCGTTCCGGGCGTAGTGGAACGCACTCTGATCCGCCCGCCAAGTTCTCAACTCGGACCGGTTACGGCGCAGGAGCGGGAGGCCATGCTGAAAGCGTCGAACATGGCTGGAAAATACGACAAGCCGCTGGACCGGAGGTCAGCTTATGAAATTCTGGCACAGCGCGCGGCGGCGGCAGCGCAGGAAGCGGAAGCATCCGAGGTCGCAGCGGAAGAGGCCCCGCAGCCGATGACGCGGGAATTCAACGCGGCCCGCCGGTATTCCGGTTCCCGGGTCAGCCGGTCTTCTGCAAAGGCTACCCGGAAGAAGGACAGTTTCACCTCGGCAATGTCGGAAGCGGTGATAAAGGAACTGAAGGGCACGACCGGGCGCCGGATTGTCCGCGGCATTCTCGGCAGCCTGTTCAAAGGGCGCTGAACAATCGAAAATGGGTTCGGCTGTCGCCAAACCCATGCCTCCGGCGGGAATATTTTCCACCAGAAGGAAGCAAAAAGCGCCGCCCGTATCTCCAGGGCGGCGCTTGGTTCATTTTTCAGGGATCAATCCGCGCGGGCTGAACCTGAGAACGAGCAGCAGTATCAGGCCCATCGTGAACAGCCGCATGTGCGAGGCGCTCTCCACCAGATGCGCCTTCAGAGCGCTGCCTTCAGCCATGCCGGAGGTGACAACTTCCATCAGAAGGATGCCCATCGGCTCCACCTTGATCCAGAAGAACCAGATCAGCATGCCGCCCAGCACTGCGCCGAAGTTGTTACCGGAACCGCCGACAATCACCATCACCCAGATCAGGAAAGTGAAGCGCAGAGGATTATACGTTCCAGGCGTCAGCTGACTGTCGAGCGTGGTCATCATCGCACCGGCGATGCCGCAAATGGCGGATCCAAGTACAAAGATCTGCAAATGGCGGCGGGTCACATCCTTGCCCATCGCCTCAGCTGCGGTTTCATTGTCGCGGATCGCGCGCATCATCCGGCCCCAGGGGCTTTTGAGGGCCATCTGCGCCATCCACAGCAGGGCCAAAAGCACCACGGTGAACATCAGCGCATAGCCTGCCTTGACGTAGATGGTCGAGGCCAGAACCGGATCGAGCCCAAGTCCTGCGGCGCTTTCCACAAATCCAGGATCGTTTTGCAGATCCACCTCATAAGGCAGCGGACGGGGCAGGCCGACGACGTTTTTGACGCCGCGTGACAGCCAATCCTCGTTCTTGAGCACGGCAATGATGATCTCGGCAATGCCCAGCGTGGCAATCGCCAGATAGTCGGACCGCAGGCCCAAAGCGGTTTTGCCGATCAGCCAGGCAGCCCCGGCTGCCAGCAGGCCGCCTGCAGGCCAGGACAGCAGCACCGGCAAACCCAATCCGCCGATGTTGCCCTGCAGCGCCGGGTTGATGGCTTCCACCGAACCCACGGCAGGATCAAAGATCGCACGATAAACAAAGAAGCCAACAATCATGATGCCGGCCAGCACCAGCATCCGCAATTTGCCGGGGGCCATGAATTTGGTGATCATCACCCCGGCAGCCACGGTCATGGCGCCCATGACTAGCGCGATTAAGATACTGACGCCGCCCGAAGACCAGGCCGCGGGGATCACCGGGGTTGACGTCAGCACCACAGCCAGCCCGCCAAGCGCGGTAAAGCCCATGATGCCGACGTTGAACAGGCCGGCGAACCCCCATTGGATGTTCACCCCGATGGCCATGATAGCCGAGATCAGCCCCATGTTCAGGATTACCAGCGCCGAGTTCCAGGAGCCGGAAAAGAACAGGAAGTCCGTCATGCCTTCCAGCAGGATCATCACGCCGACAAAGACGAAGAGGAGGGTATGTTTCATGGTCTCGGTCATACCGCTTTCCCTTTGAAAAGGCCGGTGGGCTTGAACAGGAGGACGACAATCAGGATCGCAAAAGAGACGGCGAACTTGTAATCGGTGCTAAGAAGCTGAACCAGCCCGTCTGGTGAGAGGCCGTCAGGCAGCCCGTAGGTCAGAACCTTTTTCCAGGCATAGGTGATCGTCACTTCGGAGAAAGCGATGATGAAACCGCCCGCGATCGCGCCCAGCGGATTGCCAAGCCCGCCCACGATGGCCGAGGCAAAGATCGGCAGCAGCAGCTGGAAATATGTGAAGGGCTTGAACGATTTGTCGAGGCCATAGAGAACGCCTGCAATGGTCGCCAGCGCCGCCACGATCATCCAAGTGTACATCACCACCCGTTCGGGGTTGATACCGGACAAAAGCGCCAGATCCTCATTATCCGAATAGGCACGCATGGACTTGCCGGTGCGGGTCTTGTTCAGGAACCAGAACAGCGCCGCGACCACGATGATCGCGGTGATCACGGTGATGCCTTGGGTGGTTTTGACCGCCAGGCCCTCGTCCAGACCGGTCATCTGTTTAAAGGTGCGCGCCGTGATGATGAAGCGTTCGCCATCCGCAAACCGCTGGTCGCCGGGGCCGATAATGAAACGGACGATGCCGTTCAACATGAACATCACGCCGAGCGAGACCATCACAAAGATCACCGGTTTTGCCTTTTGCTGGCGGTAGAACCTATAGACGGTCCGGTCGGTCAACAGTACGAGGCCGATTGTGCCGAGGATACCAAAGGGCAGGGCGAGCAATGCGGTCGGCAGCACGCCAAAGCTGATCCCCATCGACTGGAAAGCCCAGGTGACCAGGATCGTGACCATTGCGCCGAACGCCATGGTGTCGCCATGGGCAAAGTTCGAGAATCTGAGGATCCCGTAAATCAGCGTCACCCCCAGCGCGCCAAGCGCCAGCTGCGAGCCATAGGCCAGCCCGGGGACAATAACAAAGTTGGTGAGCGCCACGAGGGCGTTGAGAAGGTCCATCTATCAGCCCCCCAAGAACGATTTGCGCACTTCGGGATCAGCCAGCAGCTCTTTCCCGGTGCCGGTATAGGCATTGCGCCCCTGCACCAGAACATAGCCTTTGTCCGCGATCTCAAGCGCTTGTTTGGCGTTCTGCTCCACCATCAGGATCGGCAGCCCGGTGCGGGCGACCTCGATGATCCGGTCGAACAGCTCATCCATCACGATGGGAGAGACGCCCGCTGTGGGTTCGTCCAGCATCAGAACCTTGGGCTTGGTCATCAGCGCGCGGCCCACGGCCACCTGCTGGCGCTGGCCGCCGGACAGCTCTCCGGCCGGTTGGCTGCGCTTGTCGCGCAGGATCGGGAACAGTTCATAGACCTGCTCCATCGTGTCCGTAAAATCATCGGTGCGGATAAACGCACCCATCTCCAGGTTCTCCTCCACCGTCATCGAGGTGAAGATGTTGCTGGTCTGGGGCACAAATCCCATGCCCTTGACCACCCGGTCCTGCGGTGACAGCGCGGTGATATCCTCGCCGCCCAGCCGCACCGTGCCCGAGTGCACGTTCAGCATCCCGAACACCGCCTTCATGGCAGTGGATTTCCCGGCGCCATTTGGGCCAACTATTACGGCGATCTCGCCGGGGTTCACGGCGATCGTGCAGTCATGCAGGATATCCGGCCCTTTGCCGTATCCGCCTGTCATGCAGTCGCCAATCAAAAATGGTTCAGACATTCATATGCTCCGTTCCCCTATCCGGGCGGCAACGCGGCGCCAAGGCATCAAGCCTTGGCCAGCTTGTCTTTGTTCTTCAGGCCGGTGCCCAGATAGGCCTCGATCACCTGCTCATTCGCCTTGATCTCGTCCAAGGTGCCCTCGGCCAGTTTCTTGCCTTCAGCCATGCAGATCACCGGGTCGCAGAGGCGGCCGATGAATTCCATGTCGTGTTCGATGACGACAAAGGTATAACCGCGCTCTTCATTCAGACGCTTGATCGCATCGGCAATGGTGTAGAGCAGGGTCCGGTTCACGCCGGCACCGACCTCGTCCAGGAAAACGATCTTGGCATCCACCATCATGGTGCGGCCCAATTCCAGCAGCTTTTTCTGGCCGCCCGAGATCTCGCCCGCCTTCAGATCGGCTATATGGCTGATGGTGAGGAATTCCAGCACTTCATCGGCCTTGGCCCGTAGCGCCCGTTCCTCGCTGGCGATCCGCTTGCGGCCGAACCAGGTGTTCCACAGAGTTTCGCCCGACTGGTTGCCGGGCACCATCATCAGGTTTTCCCGGCAGGTCATCGAAGAGAACTCATGCGCGATCTGGAAAGTGCGCAGCAGCCCCTTGTGGAAGAGCTCGTGCGGGGGCAGGCCGGTGATATCCTCACCATCCATAGTGACCCGGCCGGAGGTCGGCGGCAGAACTCCTGCGATTACATTGAATAAAGTGGTTTTGCCGGCCCCGTTCGGGCCGATCAAACCGGTTATGGACCCCTTAGCGATTTCCAGCGAAGCGCCGTCCACCGCGTGGAACCCGCCGAAGTGCTTATGCAAGTCCTCGACGACGATCATGACATTTCATCCCCTGCCGCGATTTCGCGGCGCTTTTTAATTTGGAACAGCCCGGGCGGAACCCGGGCTGATCTTTCGCTGTGTATTTTCAGTTGCTTATCAGCGGAATTTGACGGTTTCGATCTTGCCGTCTTTGACTTCCACTTCGCGGTAAGAACCTGCGCTTTCACCCGGGCCGATCAGCTCAACGCCGGTTGCGCCCTGATAGTCGATCTCACCGCCGGCGGCGAGAATTTCCAGTGCTTTGCCCAGCTCACCCGGATTGATGGGTTCGCCCGGTGCGTTGGCAATATCCAGAACCTTGCCCATGTAGTCCGCAGGTGCGGTTGAATTGGCAGCCTGCATTGCCAGCAGGAACAATGCCGCTGCATCGTAGGACTCAGGTGCGTAGGCCGAAGTGCCGTCAAAGCCTGCTTCCTTGGCCATTTCAGCAAAAATCTTGGAGCCTTCACTGTCCGAACCTGCGATTTGGCCGAAAGACCCATTCAGGTCTGGGCCGATGTTTTTCGGCAGGGAATCCCCGATCATACCGTCGGGCAGGCCAAACATGTCAAACGCTCCGCTGTCCAGCGAGCCTTGGATGATGCCCAGACCGCCTTGGTCGAGATAGCCGGCAACGACCAGTACATCGCCGCCTGCAGAGGCCAGCGCACCAACTTCAGCCGAATAGTCGCCCTTGCCGTCTTCGTGAGCGGCAACGATGGTGACTTCGCCGCCCGCCGCCTCGAACGCAGCCTGGATCGAGTCGGCAAGACCTTTGCCGTAGTCGTTGTTGGTGTAGGTCAGGGCAATCGACGACACGCCGCGCTCTTTCAGCACCTCAGCCATGATTTCACCCTGGCGTGCGTCCGAAGGGGTGGTGCGGAAGAACAGGCCATTGTCTTCCATCGTGGTCAGGCCGGGCGAGCTGGCGGAAGGGGAAATCATTACCATGCCGTTCGGAATGGCCACGTTTTGCAGAACTGCACCGGTCACGCCGGAGCAGTCGCCGCCGACAATGCCGTTGACGCCTTCAGAAATGATTTTCTCGGCGTTGGCAACAGCCAGGCCGTTGTCGACGCAGCCGTTGTCAGCGCGTACAGAGCTGACGGTCGCGCCGTCCAGCAGTTTGCCGGACTTGGTGACTTCCTCCATCGCCAATTCCGCGCCGCTGGCCATTGCCGGCGTCAGCGATTCAATCGGGCCGGTGAAACCGAACAGGATGCCGAGCTTCACTTCCTTGGCATGGCCGCCGGCAAATGCAGTGCCAGCCGTCAGCGCAGCGGCCGCGGTGGCCATCAGCAGTTTCTTCATTTGAAAACTCCCATTGTTGGAACAAAAATGTTCACATCGGACCCTAGGCAAGCCAGTTCAAAAAGAAAAGTCTTATTGAACCGGAACAGTTTTCCCTGGGCCGCTTGGTTTATACGGCACCTCTATATGCATCCCCGGATGCAGCGCGGGCGTGGATTTACAGGGGAATCAAAAGAAGGAAAAGACCTCAATGCTGAAGTATTCACGCCTTTTGACGGCCGCCGCCATGCTGATGATTGTCTGCACGGCGTCTTATGCAGAGAAGCTCCCGACCAGCCAGGGGAACCTTGTTGTAACGCTGATGGCCGATGGATTTGATGTGCCTTGGGCATTTGATTTCCTGCCGGATGGCAGCCTGCTGGTGACAGAACGGGATGGGCAGTTATTTCATGTCAGTGCGGGACGTAAACAACGTGTTGAAGGGGCGCCTCCCGTGGCCGCCGAAGGGCAGGGCGGCCTGCTGGATGTGATGGTGCCAAGGGATTTTGCGCAAAGCCAAGAGATCTTTCTGACCTTCGCCAAACGTCAGGGGCGCGGCGCCGGCACCGCCTTGGCTGTTGCACGGCTGACACCGGACAACACGCGCCTGACGAGCCTTCGGGTTCTGTTCGAAGCTGTGCCTGGTGCCTTGGGCGGGCGGCATTTCGGCTCCCGTGTGGTGGAAGCAAGGGACGGAAGCCTGTTCATTTCGCTGGGCGAACGCGGCGACCGGCGCAGTGCACAGAACTTGCGGCTCCACCAGGGATCGGTGGTGCGGATTAACCGCGACGGTTCGGTACCCGCCGGCAACCCCTTTACGGGCGCGGAAGGCGCACAGCCGGAGATCTGGTCTTACGGACACCGCAATCCGCAAGGCATGGCGCTGGATCTTCAAGGCAATCTATGGGTCGCTGAACACGGTGCCAAAGGCGGCGATGAGGTGAACAGGGTCCGCAAGGGTGCCAATTACGGTTGGCCGGTGATTTCCTACGGGCGCCATTACTCGGGTGGCAAAATCGGAGAAGGCACTGCGAAACCCGGAATGGAGCAGCCGGAATGGTACTGGGATCCCTCCATCGCGCCGTCCGGCATAATGATTTATTCCGGCCGGATGTGGCCCGAGTGGCGCGGAGATATCTTCGTGGGCTCGCTGAAATTCGACTATATTTCCCGGCTCTCAGGGAGGCCGCTGAAAGAAGTGGAGACGCTTCGCAGCGGTGAAACCGGGCGCATCCGTGATGTGCAGGAGGCGCCCGACGGTAGTATTTGGTTTGCTTCGGAAAGCGAAGGCGCGCTGTTCAGGCTATCCCGTTGACCGGCAGGCAGGCCGCGCGGGTCACACCTTGTACGTTGCCGCCTTGCTGCCGCGTTCGCGGTAGGGCGTTGTGTCGTAATGCGCCCGGTAGCATTTGGAGAAATGCGACGGTGAGGCAAAGCCGCAGGCCAGCGCCACATTGATCACGCTCATATCCGTCTGCATCAGCAGGTTCCGCGCCTTTTGCAGCCGGATCTCCATATAGTAGCGTTTGGGCGACCGGTTCAGGTAACGGCGGAACAGGCGCTCCAGCTGACGGGTGGACATGCCGACATCCTGCGCCAGAACCGACGGGCTGATCGGCTCTTCGATATTGGCTTCCATCATCTGGATCACCATCGACAGCTTCGGATGGCGCACTCCGATGCGGGTCGGGATCGACAGCCGCTGCGTGTCCTGGTCGGTCCGTATCGAAGAATAAATCAACTGGTCCGCCACCGCATTGGCCAGCTCCTCGCCATGATCATTAGCTATCAGCTTGAGCATCAGATCGATGGACGAGGTGCCGCCGGCGGTGGACAGCCGGTTGCCATCGATCACAAAGACCGATTTGGTCAGGTCAACCTCATCGAATTCCTCGGCAAAGCTGTCGGCGTTTTCCCAGTGAATGGTCGCCCGTTTGCCGTCCAGTAGCCCTGCCTTGGCCAGTGTGTAGGAGGCGGTGCAAAGCCCGCCAATTGTGAGCCCCTTGCGGGCTTCGCGGCGCAGCCAGGCCAAAAGCTTTTTGGTGGTGGATTCTTGCACGTCAATGCCGGAGCACAGCATGACCACATCATCCCGGTGCAGATCGTTCAGATCCCCGTCCAGATTGAACGTAGTGCCGGCCGAACAGGTCACCGTTTCACCGCCCTCACCGATCAGAGTCCAGGAATAACTGTCCTCGCCATTCATCCGGTTGGCAATCCGCAGGCATTCGACGGCCGATGCGTAGGAAAGCATGGTGAACTTATCGAGCAGCACAAAGACGAACCTCTTCGGCTGGCCGGCCTCAACTCCAGAAACAGCAGGCTTGCGTGGCGTCTGCATTGCAAGGGTCCTTCAAGAAACAAGTCGGGCCGCGGCAGCAGGCTCCGCGGCAGGTCGGGAAACCGTGTTCACAGCTTGGACCCGGGGTCAAGTGGGCGCAATTCTAAACTGGCCACCCCGGTGCGGATTTTGTATAGAACACCCAACACAAATTAAAGACCTCTGATGCGGAGATAAAGTCATGAGCGAATGGCAAAAAACGGACTGGCGCAATAAGCCGCGGGTTCAGATGCCGGACTATACGGATGCGGCAGCGCTGAATGCTGTCGAGGCTCAGCTTTCCAAATTCCCGCCGCTGGTCTTTGCCGGCGAGGCGCGCCGCCTGAAACAGCATCTTGGTGCTGCAGGGCGCGGTGAAGCCTTCCTGCTGCAAGGCGGCGACTGCGCCGAGAGCTTTGACCAGTTCAGCGCGGATGCGATCCGCGACACCTTCATGGTGATGCTGCAGATGGCGATGGTGCTGACCTATGGCGCCAAAGTGCCGGTCGTGAAAGTGGGCCGCATGGCCGGCCAGTTTGCCAAGCCGCGCAGCGCTCCGACTGAAACCATTGATGGCGTCGAACTGCCCAGCTACCGCGGCGACATCATCAATGAGCTGGAATTCACCTCTGCCGCCCGCATTCCGAACCCGCAAAAGATGTTGCAGGCCTATACCCAGGCCGCCGCAACGCTGAACCTGCTGCGCGCCTTCTCTACCGGCGGGTTTGCCGATATGAGCCGGGTGCATTCCTGGACCCTGGGCTTTACGGATGAGCAGGAAGTCCAGAAATACAGCGAGATTGCAAACCGTATTCAGGACACCATCGATTTCATGGCTGCCGCCGGCATCACCGCCGACACCACCCATGAATTTTCGACCGTTGATTTCTACACCAGCCACGAAGGGCTTCTGCTTGAATACGAAGAAGCGCTGACCCGGCTAGATTCGACCTCTGGAAAATGGCTGGCCGGTTCCGGCCACATGATCTGGATCGGCGACCGCACCCGCCAGCCTGACGGTGCCCATGTGGAATTCTGCCGCGGCGTGCTGAATCCGATCGGTCTCAAATGCGGTCCGACCACCACGGCTGAGGACCTGAAGGTGCTGATGTCGCGCCTGAACCCGGAGAACGAAGAAGGCAAACTGACCCTGATCGCCCGTTTCGGCGCAGGCAAGGCCGGCGAGCATCTTCCGCGCCTGGTCAAGGCCGTGAAGGAAGAGGGCGCCAATGTCACCTGGGTCTGTGACCCGATGCATGGCAACACAATCAAATCCTCGACCGGTTACAAAACCCGCCCCTTCGACAGCGTTCTGCGCGAAGTGCGTGACTTCTTTGGCGTTCATAAGGCCGAAGGCACTATCCCGGGCGGCGTGCATTTCGAGATGACCGGCCAGGACGTGACCGAATGCACTGGTGGTGTCCGGGCGGTGACTGATGAGGACCTGAGCGACCGCTACCACACCGCCTGCGATCCGCGCCTCAATGCCAGCCAATCGCTGGAACTGGCTTTCCTGGTGGCCGAGGAACTGTCTGTTTTGCGGGCCTCGCAGAACACCCGTCAGGCTGGCTGAGGCCTTAGTAGGCGCGCGCTGTCACGGCGCGAGGCTTTCCAGGTCACTGCACATGCAAAAAAAGCGCCCCGGGGTTCTCCCGCGGGGCGCAGTCACTTCAAGTGCTATGACCTTGGACTTGAAAAGATAATACTTTTGCGCCGCGGGCGTATCGCGGCGCCCGCCTGTCAGTCCCGGTTAACCACCAAACGCAGATGCGAAGCGGCCTTTCGCTTACCTTCATTCGGGGCCGTTGCCGCCGCGACTGTATCCGCCGGTTCCCCAAGCTTACCTGTGCGGCTGCGTTCCAGAAGCGCCTTGGCCTCGTCAAGGATTGAACGTTCGGGTTTGAACCGGGCCTGGGTCTCCGCGAAACCCGGATTAGGCTGGTTTGCGTCCTGACGCTTGTCGGCAGCTGCGTCTCGCGGTTTGGCTTTGAACCCGGCAGCGCCAGCGGCTTTGCCGACCGTGCGCATTTCGATCGACGAGATCGAGAAACGCTGCGAGGTGGCGGTCGCCCCCTCATCCGCGACCAGAACCCCCAGGACCCGGCTGATATCTCCCAGATCGCTGCGCAAAGGCAGCAGCAGCATACGGGCGTCGCGCGGCGCGCGCTGGCGCGGCGCTTCGATTTGCAGCTCCAGTTCAACAATGGCGGGTGTTTCGAACATGTGCTCCATCGCCGAGCTCAGCTGTTTTCGGGCCTCGGTGGTGAAGAACGCCGTCACCGGCATGCCGCGCACCTCCATGCCTGCCATTTCATTCACCAGCGTTCCAGCGAGGCGGAATCGGGCAATGCCAGGCGCGATCCGTTCCAGAATGAATGTATTGCTCAGGATATTCTCAAGCCCGCGCGGATCAATCTGCGAGCGGCTGGGCACATCATCGCCGCGGCGCAGCGCGGTCCAATAGGCTTCGGCTTGGCGCAGCGGCGATGGCGAGCCGCCCTTACGGAAGCGGTTCATGGAAACAACCTTGTCCTGACCTGTGGTCACTTCAGTACTGCTGCGGCTGCCAAAAATCATCTCTTCATCCCCTCGAACCCCGGCCTTCCCTTTTGTTTCGGCAACCGGTGGCTGCGTTAACTCTTAGGGCCGGTTTGGTTACCCTGAAGTTAAGATGACACAATATAATTCAAATTTGGACTACTTCTTTAAGCAATGGTTAACACGCTGTGCGCCCCGCAGTTATGCGATTGCACTTGCACCCTATACTTTCGAGACAGTAGAGCTGTCCAATAATCAGCGATAAGAGGGCCAGCCCCATGACCATCCGCAGCATGACCGCCTTTGCCTCGGAGCAAGGCAGCGCTGACCAGCACAGCTGGAGCTGGGAGCTCCGATCAGTCAATGCCAAGGGGCTGGATCTGCGCCTTCGGGTGCCGGATTGGCTGGAAGGCCTTGAAATCCATGTCCGTTCAACCTTGAGTAAAGCTCTTGCGCGCGGAAATGTCTCGCTTACCCTGCGCATTACGCGCAGCGAAGACGGCGCCGGGCAGATGCAGATAAACGCTGCCATTCTGCAATCGGTGATCAAGTCGCTGGCTGAAACACAATCCATTGCAAAGCAGAACCGGGTGGATATCCGCCCGGCCTCTGCCGCCGAAGTTCTCAACTTCAAAGGAGTCCTGGAGCAGTCCTCGGGTGACGATGATCCGGCGCCGCTGGTCAAGCGATTGAGCCGGGAATTGGAAACCCTCGTGGCCGAATTCGTGCAGATGCGCGAGGCCGAGGGTGCAGCGCTTGCCCAAATCCTTAACAGCCAGCTGGAGGCGGTTGCCGCGCTGACGGCCCAGGCCGGGGAACGCGCCGAAGAGCGCAAACTGAAAATGGGTGAAACGCTCAAGGCCAATCTGGCGCGGGTTATGGACAATGCCGAAGGCGCAGATCCGGACCGGGTGGCCCAGGAATTGGCCCTGATCGCGGTCAAGGCCGATGTCACCGAAGAATTGGACCGTCTCGGGGCCCATGTTGCCGCTGCCCGCGATCTTCTGGCCAAGGGCGGCGCGGTGGGCCGCAAGCTCGACTTTCTGATGCAGGAGTTCAACCGCGAAGCCAACACGCTGTGTTCAAAAGCGCAGCACAGCGCCTTGACGGCGGTTGGGCTTGAGCTGAAAACCGTGATCGACCAGATGCGCGAGCAGGTGCAGAACATAGAATAAGAAAAGGAGTGTCCTGATGGCGGATCGCCGCGGCCTTTTGATCATCCTCTCATCGCCTTCGGGCGCTGGTAAATCCACCTTGGCCCGCCGCCTCATGGCCTGGGATCCGGGCCTCAAATTCTCGGTCTCCGCTACCACCCGCGCCCCGCGCCCGGGCGAAGAGCACGGCCGTGAGTACTACTTCATGTCTGAGGACGAGTTCCGCCAGAAGGTGGCAGAAGGCGGCATGCTGGAGCACGCTCATGTGTTTGGTAACTTCTACGGCTCCCCTGCGGGGCCGGTGAAGGACACCATCGAGGCAGGCCAGGACGTTCTGTTCGACGTCGACTGGCAGGGCGAAATCCAGATCCGCAACTCGGACCTCGGCAAGCACGCGCTGTCGATCTTTATTCTGCCGCCGTCGATCCCTGAACTTCGCCGGCGCCTGGAAACCCGCGCGCAGGACAGCGACGATGTGATTTCCAAACGGATGCAGAAAAGCTGGGACGAGATCAGCCACTGGGGTTATTACGATTATGTGCTGGTCAACGATGATCTGGACGAGACCGAAGCACGCCTGAAGACCATTGTCGAAGCCGAGCGCATGCGCCGTATTCAGCAGCCCCGGCTTCAGGACCATGTCCGCACCCTGCAAACCCAGTTCGAGGAGCAGTCATGACGTTGTATGCACTAGGGGATCACCAGCCGCAGATTCACGAAGACACCTGGGTCGCCCCGGATGCCAACCTGATCGGCAAGGTGGTGATGGAGGCAGGCGCGTCGGTCTGGTTCGGTGTCACCATTCGCGCCGATCACGAGGAAATCCGCATCTGCGAGGGCACCAACGTGCAGGAAAACGTGGTGATGCATATTGATGCTGGCTACCCGCTGACCATCGGCAGGAACTGCACCATCGGCCATAAGGCGATGCTGCATGGCTGCACCATCGGTGAAAACACCCTGGTCGGCATGGGCGCCACCATTCTGAATGGCGCCAGGATCGGCAAGAATTGCCTGATCGGCGCCGGCGCCCTGATCACCGAGAACAAGGAAATTCCCGACAACTCCCTGGTGATGGGCAGCCCTGGCAAGGTGGTGCGCGAGGTGGATGAAGCGCTGGCTGAAAAGCTGACCCAAAGCGCGCTCCTGTATCAGGACAACATGCGCCGCTTCCGGGCCGGGCTGAAGCCGCTGTAAGCAGGCCGGCGTCTGCCGCTTTTTGCGCTGGTTGTGCGGGTCCGCCACATCAGCTTTACACAGCAGCGCTAGGCAGGCCGTAAACATTTACGCGGAGGTCTGATGACAACTGATCTGATTGACGGATTTCTGGCGGCGATCCCGATGCCTGCGGTGCTGGTGGACCAGACCGAACGTTTCATCGCCGTGAACAGCGCCGCTGCCGCCTTGCTGGGCCAGGAGGGGAAGGGGCGTCACTTCGCCACTATTCTGCGCCAGCCCAGCGTCGCAACTGCGATCGAAGCCTGCCTTCGGGACCGGGAGCCCCGGACGGCCCGCCACCTGGCCAACGACAGCGCCCAGGACACCACCTTTGATGTCACGCTGCGCTATGTGCCGGGTATTGGCGCGGTCAGCGGCGGCGCGGTTCTGGTCTGCTTTGACGACGTGACCGAGCGTGAGCAGGCCGGCCAGATGCGCCGCGATTTCGTCGCCAATGTCAGCCATGAGCTGCGCACGCCGCTGACTGCCCTGATCGGCTTTATCGAAACACTGCGCGGCCCGGCCAAGGACGACACCGCTGCCCGCGACCGGTTTCTCGCGATTATGGAGGGTGAGGCCAGCCGGATGAACCGCCTGGTCGGGGATCTCCTATCCCTGAACCGGGTTGAAGGCGAAGAACGGGTGCGGCCAAAGCAGAGCGTCGATCTGGGCGCCCATCTGGGATCGACGCTGAAAACCCTTGCCCCGGTTGCCGAGGCTCGCGGCGTGTCAATGAACCTGGAGGCACCGCAAGGCGGCATCTTGGTCACTGGTGATCCGGATCAGCTGCAGCAGGTCTTCACCAACCTGTTGGAAAACGCCGTGAAATACGGCGGCGATGAGGTTCGGGTGCTGCTGAGCCGGTCCGAAAGGGACCCGGCCGTGCGGGCAGCAGCCGCGCGGGTCCAGGTGATAGATAACGGTCCGGGAATCGATCCCGTGCACCTGCCGCGCCTGACTGAGCGCTTCTATCGCGCCGACAGCCACCGCTCGCGCGAAATGGGGGGCACCGGGCTGGGGCTGGCGATTGTGAAACACATCATCAACCGCCACCGCGGGCGGCTGCGGGTCGAAAGCGAATTAGGGCAAGGGTCCGTTTTCACAGTCATCCTGCCGGAATAAGCTCCTGAAGCTGCTAGGAAACGATCCAAGCTGCCGCCGAACGACCCGGCGGTGGTTTTCTTCTTCGTGTCACTTTTTTACTGCAGGAACGCGGTTTGTCATGCAGCTGTTACACAGGCGTCACAAAAGGCTCATCAGCGGCTTCTAAGAGGGGGCACAAGATCATCGACGGGGTGATCGACCATTGAAACTCTTGGAGACACAAATGTCCTTTGTGAAACTGACCGCTTCCACCTTGGCAATCGCCGCCGTATCGGCGACCGCTGCAGCTGCCCGCGATCAGGTGCAGGTTGCCGGTTCGTCCACCGTGCTGCCCTATGCCTCGATTGTCGCAGAAGCCTTTGGCGAAAACTTCGACTTCCCGACCCCGGTCGTGGAATCCGGCGGCTCCTCGGCGGGGCTCAAGCGGTTCTGCGAAGGCGTCGGTGAAAACACCATCGACGTCGCCAATGCCTCGCGCAAGATCAAGGACAAGGAAATCGCCGCCTGCACGGAAAACGGCGTGACCGACATCATCGAGGTCCGCATCGGCTATGATGGCATTGTGTTTGCCTCCGACATCAACGCCAACTCCTTCGAGTACACCCCGACCGACTGGTTCCTGGCGCTGTCCGACAAAGTTCTGCTCGACGGTCAGCTGGTCGACAACCCGAACCAGACCTGGGCCGATGTAAACCCGAACTTCCCGGCTGTGGACATTCAGGCCTTTGTTCCGGGCACCAAGCACGGCACCCGCGAAGTGTTCGAAGACAAGGTGGTCCTCGCAGGTTGCGAAGCCACCGGCGCCTTTGACGCCTTCAAGGAGGCCAACGGCGGCGACAAGAAAGCGGCTGAGAAAGCCTGTATTGCCCTGCGCACCGACGGCAAATCCGTCGACATCGACGGCGACTACACCGAGACCCTGGCCCGCATCGAGAGCAACAACGACGGCGTTGGCGTCTTTGGTCTGGCGTTCTATGAGAACAACACCGACAAGCTGCAGGTTGCGACCATGTCCGGTGTGGTTCCTTCGACCGAGAGCATCGCAACCGGTGAATACCCGGTGTCCCGCCCGCTGTACTTCTACGTCAAGAAAGCCCACATCGGCGTGATCCCCGGCCTCAAGGAATATGCCGAGTTCTTCGTCGCGGATGAGGTTGCCGGCCCCGATGGCCCGTTGGCCGAATACGGTCTGGTTGCTGACCCGGAGCTGGCAGACACCCAGGAATCCGTGACCCAAGAGGCGGTGATGGGCGGCAACTCCTGATCCTGCCCCGCGCCTGAACCAGTGACGCCGGGGCGGTTCCGACCGCCCCGGCTCTTGTTACCTGCCCGGCACTGTTTCTGCCTTTATGCTACCACCCAACGGAGCCTTCTATGCCTACGATCTGGCTTGTCGTTCTCCTGCTTGCGCTGGCCGCAGCAGGATTTTACTGGGGGCGCGCACGCGCGCTCAGCAGTGCAGGAGGAGATGCCAGAGAGCTGCATTCCCTGCCGTCCTACTATGGCTGCCATGTTGCCCTGTCGGCCTTTGTGCCTGCTATCACCGTGCTGGTGGTTTGGCTTCTGGTGCAACCCTTGCTGATCGAAAATCGTGTCTCGGCGCTGATCCCGGCCGAGGCCGTTCCCGAGAGCACCACGCTGGGGCTGGTGATGAGCGACGTGCGGCGGGTTGCCGAAGGTCTTGATCTGGTGGTGGAGCAAGGCCTGCTGTCGCGCAATGAGGCCCGCAACCTCGACAGCACCCGCGGTGATGTGCGGGCGTTGTTGGGTGAGGTCGGCGTGGCGCTTGGCACTGACGTTCGCCCGGAGGTTCTGTCTGCCGCGCAGGCCTTCCGCAACCTCGCAGCCACCGGCAAGACTGCCATGACCGCGGTTGTCACCCTGCTGGCGCTTGGCGGTTTCGGCTGGGCCTACAGCCGCACCCACAAGGATTTCCGCGCCCGCAACGTAGTGGAGCGCGGGGTGATGGCGCTGCTGATCCTCGCAGCCTCGTTGGCGATCCTGACCACCGTCGGCATCGTGTTGTCGATGCTGTTCGAGACCCGCAACTTTTTTACCCTGCACAGCTGGGCTGACTTCTTCTTTGGCACCACCTGGGCACCCAACTTCCGCGGTGACAGCGAGCTGTCGATCCTGCCGCTTCTGTGGGGCACGCTCTACATCTCCTTCATCGCGCTGTTGGTTGCGGTGCCGGTGGGGCTGTTTGCCGCCATCTACCTGTCGGAATACGCCAGCGGTACGGTGCGCGCTTTTGCCAAGCCTCTGCTGGAAATCCTCGCGGGCATCCCGACCATCGTCTACGGCCTGTTTGCGTTGCTGACCGTTGGGCCTGCGCTGGTGGATGTGTTCGGCAAGGGTGGCCTGTTGGGCGTTGAATGGATGGCGGGCGCCACTTCTGTGCTGACTGCCGGTTTGGTGATGGGGGTGATGCTCATTCCGTTCGTCTCGTCGTTGTCGGACGACATCATCAACGCGGTGCCGCAGGCGATGCGCGACGGCTCGCTGGGGTTGGGCGCCACTAAATCGGAAACCGTGCGCCAGGTGGTGATTCCGGCAGCATTGCCGGGCATCGTCGGCGCGGTGCTGCTGGCCGCTTCCCGCGCCATCGGCGAGACCATGATTGTGGTGATGGGGGCAGGGGCGATCGCCAAGTTCTCTGCCAACCCGCTGGAGTCGATGACCACAATCACCACCCGTATCGTCAGCCAGCTGACCGGCGATACCGACTTTGCCAGCCCCGAAACCCTCGTAGCCTTTGCTCTGGGCCTGACCCTCTTTGTCCTGACCCTCTGCCTGAACGTCCTGGCGCTCTATATTGTACGCAAATACCGGGAGCAGTACGACTGATGACCGATCTCAGCCAATCCCCCGCCGCGCCCCGCGAACACGGCGGTTCGCTGCTGGAGAAAACCCCGCATACCCAAAAACGCAATGCCGCAGAAACACGGTTCAAGGCTTATGGCATTGCGGCCATCGCTGCGGGCCTGCTTATGCTGGCGGTCTTGGTGACCACTATCGTCAGCAAGGGCACCGGTGCCTTTCAGCAGACCTTTGTGACGCTTCAGGTCGAGTTGCTGGAATCCAAACTCGACAAGAAAGGCAACCGTAACCTGACCGACATCAGAAAAGTAACCACTTTCGGCTATGCCCCGATCATCAAGGGCGCGATGACTGCCGCGGTTGCGGAGCTGGGGATTGAGACCAGCCTCAAACCCAAAGCGCTGGCCGGCATCCTGTCTAAAAACGCCGCCGCCCAACTGCGCGACTACGTGACCGCCAACCCGGACCAGATCGGCCAGACGGTGGAGTTCCGCTTCCTCGCCTCTGGCCGCGTCGACGGCTATCTGAAAGGCCGGGTGACCCGGGAGAGCATCGTCAACGACAAGAACATCTCGGCCGAACAGCTGGATCTTGTTGATGCATTGGCTGACAACGGAGTGCTGAAAAAGACCTTCAACCTCGACTTCATCACCGGCGCCGATGCCTCCGACGCCCGCCCCGAGGCGGCCGGTATCGGAGTGTCGATGCTGGGGTCTCTGTTCATGATGCTAGTGGTTCTGGCGCTGGCACTGCCCATCGGTGTTGCAGCCTCGATTTACCTTGAGGAATTCGCGCCGCAAAACTGGCTCACCGACATGATCGAGGTGAACATCTCCAACCTCGCCGCGGTTCCGTCTATTGTGTTCGGCATTCTGGGTCTTGCCGTCTTCATCAACTACATGCATCTGCCGACCTCGGCGCCGCTGGTGGGCGGTCTGGTGCTGACGCTGATGACCCTGCCGACTATCATCATCTCCACCCGCGCCTCGCTGAAATCGGTGCCGCCGTCGATCCGTGATGCCGCGCTGGGGGTGGGGGCGTCCAAGATGCAGGCGGTGTTCCACCACGTGCTGCCGTTGGCTGCGCCCGGCATCCTGACCGGCACCATCATCGGCCTCGCCCAGGCGCTGGGGGAAACCGCACCGCTGCTGTTGATCGGCATGGTCGGCTTCATCGCCTCCAATGCGCCGGAAACCCTGGCCGACGGTCTGCTGGCGCCGAACTCGGCAATGCCAGCGCAGATCTACGAATGGGCCAAACGCGCCGACCCGGCCTTCTACGAGCGCGCCTGGGGCGGCATTATCATCCTTCTCATCTTCCTGGTGACCATGAACACGCTGGCCGTGATCCTGCGCCGCCGCTTTGAACGCCGCTGGTAAAAGGGGCATAATAATGAACGACATGACCTTGATGGAACACACCGTGGACACACAGCCAATCAAAATCGCTGCGAAAAACGTCAACGTCTATTACGGCGACAGTCAGGCGATCAAAGACGTAAGCGTCGCGATCGAGAGCAACACCGTCACCGCCTTCATCGGCCCTTCGGGCTGCGGCAAGTCGACCTTCCTGCGCTGTCTGAACCGGATGAACGACACAATTGATATTTGCCGCGTCACGGGCGACATCCTGCTAGATGGCGAAGACATCTATGACCGCCGCGTCGACCCGGTGCAGCTGCGCGCCAAGGTTGGCATGGTGTTCCAGAAGCCGAACCCGTTCCCCAAATCCATCTATGACAACGTGGCTTATGGTCCGCGCATCCATGGCTTGGCGAGAAACAAGGCCGAACTTGATGAAATCGTCGAGAAATCCCTGCGCCGCGGTGCGATCTGGGATGAGGTGAAGGATCGTCTGCACGCGCCGGGCACCGGCCTCTCCGGCGGTCAGCAGCAGCGCCTGTGCATCGCCCGCGCGGTCGCCACCGAACCCGAGGTGCTGTTGATGGACGAACCTTGCTCGGCACTCGACCCCATCGCCACCGCCCAGGTCGAGGAGCTGATCGACGAATTGCGCGCCTCCTATTCGGTGGTGATCGTCACCCATTCGATGCAGCAGGCCGCCCGCGTCAGCCAGATGACCGCCTTCTTCCACTTAGGCAACTTGGTCGAGTTCGGCCCCACGGGCCAGATCTTCACAAATCCCGAAGATCCGCGCACCGAAAGCTACATCACCGGCCGGATCGGCTGATCTATAGGAATATCAACATGGTAGAACAGCACATTGCATCGGCATTCGACCGCGATTTGGAGGCTATCCAGGCCCGGATCATGAAAATGGGCGGTTTGGTTGAGAGCGCCATCCGCGAAGCTGCCCAAGCCTTGGAAACCCGCGATGAGGAACTGGCGCTGACCGTGCGTCAGGGCGATAAGGCGATTGACGGGCTGGAAGAGCTGATCAACGAGGAAACCGCCCGCCTGATCGCACTGCGCTCCCCCGCCGCCTCGGACCTGCGGCTGGTGCTCTCTGTGATGAAGATTGCCGGTAACCTGGAACGCATTGGCGATTATGCGAAAAACATGGCCAAGCGCACCGGGGTTCTGGCCCAGGGACCAAGTATCAGCGAAGGCACCTCTGCCCTGCGCCGGATGGCGCGCGAGGTGGAACGGATGCTTAAGGACGCGCTGGATTCCTACATTCAGCGCGACGTGGAGCTGGCCCGGGACGTGATAGAGCGCGACCGCGACGTGGACCAGATGTACAATGCCCTGTTCCGCGAGTTCCTGACCCACATGATGGAAGACCCGCGCAACATATCGGCCTGTATGCACTTGCACTTCATCGCAAAAAATACCGAACGCATGGGGGATCACGTGACTTCGATTGCCGAACAGGTGATCTATCTGGTCACCGGCGAAAAGCCGGAAGAAGACCGCAAGAAATACGACACCACCTCAACCACACCGCAGGAGATCTGACCAATGGCTGCCGATCAGCCCACTGTTCTGGTTGTAGAAGACGAAATGGCCCAGCGGGAAGTGCTGGCCTATAACCTCGAAGCTGACGGCTTCCGCGTGCTGCGGGCCGAACATGGCGAGGAAGCGCTGCTGGTGGTTGAGGAGGACACGCCCGATATCATCATCCTTGACTGGATGATGCCGAACCTCAGCGGTATTGAAGTGTGTCGCCGTCTGAAGACCCGCGCCGAAACCCGCAACATTCCGGTTATTATGCTGTCGGCCCGGTCTGAGGAGGTGGACAAGGTCCGCGGGCTTGAAACCGGCGCCGATGATTACGTGGTGAAACCTTATTCAGTGGTTGAGCTGATGGCCCGCGTGCGCACCCAGCTGCGCCGGGTGCGGCCGTCCACTGTCGGGGTGCGGCTGGAGTATGATGACATCGTGCTGGATGCAGAGACCCACAAGGTCAGCCGTTCGGAACACCCGTTGAAACTGGGTCCCACCGAATTCCGACTGCTCTCTACTTTCATGGAAAAGCCGGGACGGGTATGGAGCCGCGAACAACTGCTGGATCGAGTCTGGGGCCGAGACATCTATGTCGATACCCGCACTGTTGACGTCCATATCGGGCGCCTGCGCAAGGCGCTGACCCAGCATGGCGGCAGTGATCCGGTGCGCACCGTGCGCGGCGCCGGATATGCGCTCGGCTGATCATTCATCAAGGCGTGTAGGGGCGGTGCACAGGGGGCTCAGTTATGGCGTCCCCTGATTTCGCCGCGGAATTTATCGCGGCAGCGGATCCTCTGGCTGCGCCTTGCCAGCCAGCCATCTGCGGAATTTCTTCAGCGCCGGAGCGGTTGATTTGCGCTCCGGCCAAACCAGGTAATATGCGCCTTCTGTCTCCACCGGTTCCGGGTGCAGCGCCACCAGACGGCCCGTCGCCAGGTCCTGTTCCACCAGGTAATCCGGCATCAAAGCGACTCCCAACCCATGCAAGGCCGCCTGAGTTATGGTTGCGAATTGATCATAGATCGTACCGCTCAGATCGCCGCTGGTAGCGACGCCGTGCTGACCAAACCAGTCACGCCAAGCCATAGTCCGGGTTTGAATATGCAGCAGTGGCAGTTTCAGAATTTCTTTTGGTTCGCTGATTAGCCGCCCGGCCAGGAGCTGCGGTGCGCAGACCGGCAGCAGCTGTTCGTGCTTGAGCAGCAGAGAGTCCGTGCCAGGCCAAGATGCGTCACCAAAATGAATAGCTGCATCAAAGAGTTCTGAGCCAAAATTAAACGGCTCCAACCGGGTCGACATGTTGATGGTCACATCCGGGTGCAGCCGGGAAAACTCCGGCAATCGCGGCATCAGCCAGCGCATTCCAAAGGCAGGGAGAATGGCCAGATTCAGCGTGCCCGCCAGCGGCGCGGCTTGCAGCCGCAAGGTGGATTGCACGATTTGGTTCAACGCCTGCCGGATCTCGGCCGCGTAATCCTGCGCTTCCGACGTCAGCATCAGCCGTTTCTGGTCGCGCTGCACCAGCGCCATCCCCAGTTGCCGCTCCAAAGTCTGCAATTGGCGGCTGACGGCCCCTTGCGTCAGGGCCAGTTCCTCCGCTGCGGCAGAGGCGCTGCCTAGCCGGTCCAGCGCCTCCAGTGCGCGCAGCGAGGAGATTGATGGCAGGAATTTCCGCGGAACGTTCATGTATGAGTTCTTGTCATGGTTTCTTGCGAAAGTCTCGCTGTTTTTTCCGGTTACCTCCCGTTAGGGTTTGGAAGAGTTTCGAACCACTGAGGTGATAAAGTGAACGACAAACCCGCGCTGCGCGCCAAGGATGCCCCGGACCTGGGCCGCTTCAACTGGGAAGACCCGCTGAGGCTCGAGGATCAGCTGACTGAAGACGAGCGTATGATTTCCGCTTCGGCCCGCGCCTACGCCCAGGAAAAACTTCAACCGCGCATCCTAAGCGCTTATGAAAACGAGGAAACAGATCCGGAAATTTTCCGCGAGATGGGCGCAATGGGCCTTTTGGGCACGACTATTCCGGAACAATACGGTGGTCTTGGCGGCGGCTATGTGTCTTACGGCCTGGTCGCCCGCGAAGTTGAGCGTGTTGACAGCGGCTACCGGTCGATGATGTCGGTGCAAAGTTCGCTGGTGATGTATCCGATTTACGCATACGGCAGCGAGGAACAGCGCCAGAAATACTTGCCCAAACTTGCCACCGGCGAATGGATCGGCTGTTTCGGCCTGACGGAGCCGGACGCGGGCTCGGACCCTGCCGGAATGAAAACCCGGGCTGAAAAGACCGAAGGCGGGTACCGGCTGACCGGATCCAAGATGTGGATTTCCAACGCCCCCATCGCTGATGTCTTTGTTGTCTGGGCAAAGTCCGAAGCCCACGGCGGCAAGATCCGCGGTTTTGTGCTTGATAAAGGCCTGAAGGGCCTGAGTGCGCCAAAAATTGAAAATAAGGCCAGCCTGCGTGCGTCTGTCACTGGTGAAATCGTTATGGACGGCGTTGAGGTCGGCGAGGACGCGCTTTTGCCGCATGTTCAAGGGCTCAAAGGTCCGTTCGGCTGTTTGAACCGCGCGCGTTACGGCATCAGCTGGGGCGCGATGGGGGCGGCAGAGGCTTGCTGGCACGCCGCCCGGCAGTATGGCCTGGATCGCACGCAGTTCGGTCGTCCGCTGGCCAACACCCAGCTGTTTCAGCTGAAGCTGGCGAACATGCAGACGGAAATTACTTTGGGTTTGCAGGCCTCGTTGCAGGTTGGCCGGCTGATGGATGCCGCCAACGCGGCGCCGGAAATGATTTCGATCATCAAACGCAATAACTGCGGCAAAGCATTGGAAATCGCCCGTATGGCGCGGGACATGCATGGCGGCAATGGAATCAGTCTGGAATTCAATGTCATTCGCCACATGGTGAACCTGGAGACAGTGAATACCTATGAGGGCACCCACGACGTGCATGCTTTGATCCTGGGCCGCGCGCAGACCGGACTGCAGGCATTTTTCTAAGAAAGCCAGGCAGCGCGGGGAACTGGCCGCGCGCTGCATTTACGCATTTCCGAATTGCATCTATGCAAATCCAGAACCTCCGTGTGCTTTTGCAAAGACCGGCAGGGGCTGACAGGGTGTACGGGGGCGAAGTTGGATTCAAAAGTGTTAATCGGCAGCTGAGCTAAGCGCTTGAATTCTAGTGGAAAATCACTTTTGGAGTGTACCTTGGTTAATTTCACGAAGGTGACCTTGCAATTTCCCAAATCTTTGCAGTGATTTTGTGGGTTACTTTTGCGCGGATGCAGGCCATTGCTTGATAGGGTGAGAGCCACTTAATCGTAGATTTCCGCAAAACTACTGCGTCCAACCTTCAGCGATGCCCCGTGGATTTTTCATTTCCGCAAGATCAAATTGCAGAAATACCATGAAGTTTCTGCTTGATGGATGGGTGCTTCTGTAAGGAATCTTTGCGAAATTGTCTTATTAACAATAGGTTATCACCCCAAGGCGCGTAGGAAAAGGGTTTTGGTAAAACTTTTTCAACTTGTTTGGCGGATGGGTCCGGCGCCTACCGACTAGCGCCAACGGCTCATGGGCGCTTTCTTCCCCGATCTTGAAGCGTGGTGACTATCTAGAGAATCGGTAAGGTCAGCGACCGTTTTAAACGGAATGCGATCGCGGGGACTACGAGCGGGGCGAGCCGGTCAAAGAGGCTTCGAAACCTGTCGGGGTAAGACAGCACCTTCTCTGTGCACGAAGGCGAAGGTCACGGCTTCGGTGTCTTGACGCGACGAGAAAAACACAAGGGACCGGCACCTATGGCGTGAACTGACCTGTGCCGCAGAGGCGCGTGTGATTTTGAATTGAAGCGATTCAGAAACGGCCCCAGCGGGGCGGTTGCCCGATGATGGTCAACGTGGTTTTCGCCATGGAGGTCGTTATCCTTTCGGCTGGCCAACGCAGAGCCGGCAGAGGGTTGGGGGGTATGTTTCAGGCCTGCTCATCGCGGGCTGGCGCCGAAAGCCTAACGACAAGTTTCCAGTTCGTCTCGACCGAAGGAGCCAGTTCGTCAGCATGGAGCGGACCTCGTTCCTGAGATCCCGAAAAACTTCATGATTTGATGATCCGCCGCGGTAGTTGTCATGATGACGCCGTCGCCGAGAGTTTTCTAGACTTGCTGATGCCCGGGAGGATCAGGCGGCGTTCCTATCGGATCCGCAAGGGAGCCAGGCAGCACGTGTCCGATTGCATCGTGATGTTCTGCACCCCGAAGCGAAAGCCTGCGAGGAACGGGATGCCGGTATACGCAGGCTCGAGCGACGGCAGAGGCTGAGACAAGCAGGCGACTCAGGAACGCGGTGCTCTTCAAATACAAACTTGCCCAAGGTGCCGGAGAGCAGTTCGTTTTTGAGCTGGCCGCAAAAAAAGCGGACCGGATAACTCCGGTCCGCCTGATATGATGCAGCAAGTTAAGCCGGGAGATGGATGTTGAATGCTTTCCGGATTGCCATGTCTGTTGCAGCATCGAACCGGGCAGCGGCCCGCTGCGACAGGATCTTCTCCTTCTTCGCAACCGCCTTTTGGATCAGATCGGGTTTCTCAAGTTCGACCCACTCCTTGGGTGAAGTCCGGTCGCCCAGATCCGGGTAAACATAGTCGATCTGCATCCGGCCAAGAGTCTGGTCGGTGCCCAGGTAATGACCGGGTCCGCCCAGGCAGGTTGCCCGCATCTGATCAAGCGCGAGGGTATCGTCGTTCACCTCAATCCCACGCACGCACCGCTGCGCCTGACCCAGCAAATCGTTGTCCAGGATCAGCGACTCAAGACAGAATCCGAGCAGTGACGCATGCATTCCGGCAGCTTCGTAGGCCATGTTGAGGCCGGAAAGACCTGCCATGACAGCAGAGCACATCTGTTCCCAGCCGGCCTGCATATCCGGCAGCTTGGAATCCGATGCACCAGCTGCGGCGCCGCCTGGCAGGTTGTAGAATTTGTGCATCTGAGCACAGCCCGCAGTGAGCAGCGCCTGTTCGCCGGAGCCCACGGACATCGCGCCGGTGCGCAGATCCAAGCCAAAGGGCCAAGTGCCGAAAATTGCTGGGGCACCAGGCTTTACAGCGTTAACATAAACCAATCCGGCGAGACATTCCGCAACCGCTTGGGTGATGGCGCCGGCGATGGACGAAGGGGCAGTTGCCCCGGCCATGCCCGCGGACAGCAGCAGCACCGGCATGCCGCCTTTGATACATTCCTCCATCACTCCACAGGATTCGGTTGCAAACTTCATTGGCGGAACCACAAAGCAGTTTGAGTTCGACACAAAAGGCCGCTCGCGCCATTTGTCTTCGCCGCCCGCAATCATGTGCAGCAGTTCCAGGCCCGGCTTCACAAAATCCGGTTCGGTAAAGGAGACACCAACATGTTTGGTGGTGCCGGCAGTGGTGGCATAGATGGAGTTCAAGTCCATCTCGAGATTGTCAGGGATATCGCGGCACACCATCGGACGCTGCACAAAGTGGATATTGTCCAGCTGGTCGCAGATGCGCGCGGCGTCGTGCAGATCCTGCACGGTCGAGTCGCGGTACTCCCTGCCGTTCACGTCCACAACGCTCACCGCAGCGCCTGCGGTGCCGTAATGAACCCGGCCGCCCGACAGCAGCAGGTCGGTTTTTCCGTCCCGGCTGAAGAGGGTGACGGAGCGGTTTGCCCTGGCAATCGTATCTTCAACCAGCGCGCGCGGGAAGCGGATCCGGCCGTCATCGCCCAGGATGCAGCCTGCAGAGGTCAGATAATCGATGCCGCTCTGCGGCGCGTCGGCGAGACCGATTTCTTCCAGCGCGGTCAGGGCTGCCTGGTGGATTTTTTCCATGTCAGCCTGGCTGAGCAGCTTCAGCGCTGTGGATTCCATGCCGGGACGCACCGGCCGCAGATGTTCCGGCAATCCAGCAGCGCGGGCTGCGCGGCGTGCGTTGCGCCCGCCGCTACGGCCAGCGCGGGACGGGGAGGTTTGATCGTTCATTATGTGAGCCTTTCAAGAGATGGGAGACGGAGCTTTGAAACTTCAACTCACTGCGGCCGGCCCCTTGCCGCACGGCCCCTTGCCGCACCGATGGTGCGGCAGATAAGGCTGACATGGCAGCGTTCACCCTGCATGCGGACTCCTGTTCTACTCCATGCAACTTGGCACGCTTTTGCGCCGTTTCTAGCACAACAGCGACCTTGCTGAAAAAAGCGACATGTTTTTCATTTGAGAGCATTTGCGCCGTGAGGCCTGAACAGCCGTCTGTTATTTCCTGAAATGTCAGTATTTTTAATGCGCATTCTCGATTTTTGACGCATCGCTGACTGTTTCATTGTTGGCAATGTGGCGCCGGGAACCAAATATTAAGCATTAACGGCTATATTGGATCTCCTAGGGATGGGGCACTGAAACAGCGCATTTCAAAAGGGCACAGCCACATGCCGATGGTTAAGCCGATGGTTAAAACGGCCAATTGCAGACGCCCTTTAGTTGCAGTTTTTGCGGTGGCGGCCCTGATTGCTCAGACATCTGCAGCGGAAGAATGGCGCACAGCGCAGCCCGGATATTCGGGCGAGGCCTCTGCCGCAGCTGGCACCGCCGGGACGGCGCGCTCCTTTCAGTTTGCATTTGGCCGTCAACTGGGCGGAATGTTCCTGTCCGGCACCGTAATGATGGAGCAGTCAGGACTTCTCACAACAGCCGTGCAAGCGGAAGAAACCCATCAGCTGCGGTTGCATGCAGGCTATGACTTTGGCCCCGCAACCGGATTTGTCACCCTGGGTGGGGTGCAGGCGGAAACGTCCAGCGGATCGCGGCAAGGTCCATTGTTTGGCCTGGGCATGCGTTTTCCGCTGAACCGCGCGTTGCAGGTGACCGGGGAATTGCTGCACCACGAGGCCGGACCAAGGGATGGAAGTGCCAGCCCGCGCGGGGAGACCCTGTCGGTGCGTGCCGCTTTCCGGTTCTGAGCTTGTCCTTTGCATATGTCCCAGTGTGATCGCCCCTAGGAACGGGGAGGCCGGGTTTCAATGGATTGGTAATTTCTTGTCTCCGGATTTCGGCGGAAAGACGCATGTGTCAGGGGGCTTTCGGCCAGTCACTGCCAGTTCAGCGGGCGTGATCATCGCGGCTCTGGAAGTTCCTGTGCGGAAACCTTTTGTAGCAGTCATCGGCGCACAGCTTGCGCTCGGACTGCTAAAAAGGAGAAGTCTGAATGACTCGTTTCGTAGCTATGACAGCCATTGCCGCCGTAATGGGCAGTGCGGCCTTTGCCGGCAATGTAAGTGAACCGGTGGTTGAACCCGCTCCGGCTCCGGCGCCTGTTCCGGTTGCCAACTATGGCGGCGACTGGACTGGATTTTACCTCGGCGGCCAGGTCGGCCAGCTTGATGCGGACGCCAGCAATGGCGCCACTGGGGACGATACGTCCTATGGTATCCACGGCGGCTACAATCATGATTTCGGCCGTTTCGTCTTGGGGGGCGAACTGGAATATGATGCAACCGACGTAAACCTGGGCGGCGGCGCAACTGTTGACTCGGTAGCCCGAGCCAAGGTGAAGGCCGGTTACGACTTTGGCAAAGTGCTTGCATATGTGACCGGTGGTGTGGCCGAAGCTGACAGCTCTCTGGGCAGCGAAACCGGCGAGTTCTACGGTGCCGGCATTGCCTATCAGGTAACCGACCAGTGGCAGATCGGCGGCGAAGTGCTGGAGCATGAGTTCGACCAGTTCGGCAACTCGGGCGTGGGTGCCGATGCCACATCGGTGTCGCTGCGCGCGTCCTACAAGTTCTAAGCCTTTCAAAGATTAGGGCGCGGCACTCCTGTTCCGCCGCGCCCTTGGCCGCCCGGACCGGGCGGCTCTTGCTATTTGAGGCAAAACTCTTGGCGGGCTGAATGTCGCGTGTTAAGCAGCCTCCATGAACCATAAATGCCCCATTACCATCTGCTGCATTACCTGCTGATATATCAGCGGGCTGGTTTCTGTCGTTTTCATTTCTCTGACAAGTTGCTAAGCCCGCGCTGCGCGCAATGGGTGATGCCGGCCGTTTGTGGCTGGGCATGGGAAAGGAACCGGGTATGGGAGCCAAGGACACAGTGATCAAGCTGCACAATACAAAGACCCGCAAGAAAGAGGTCTTTGAGCCGATCGACGCCAGCAACGTGCGGATGTATGTCTGCGGCCCCACCGTCTATGACCGCGCGCATCTGGGCAATGCGCGGCCGGTAGTGGTGTTTGATGTGCTTTACCGGCTTCTGCGAGAGATTTATGGCGCAGAACAAGTGACTTACGCGCGGAACTTCACGGACGTAGACGACAAGATCAACGCCCGCGCTGCTGAAACCGGACGGCCGATCAGGGACATCACCGCGGAAACCACCCAGTGGTTCCTGGACGATATGGGCGAGCTTGGCGCTCTGCAGCCTGACCATATGCCGCGGGCAACCGAATACATCCCCCAGATGGTCGCGATGATTGAGGGTCTGATCGCCAAGGGCCACGCCTATGCGGCGGAGGGCCATGTCCTGTTTGCCGTTGACAGCTGGAAGGCGCTGTATGGCAATCTGTCGGGCCGGTCGGTTGATGACATGATTGCCGGTGCCCGGGTGGAAGTGGCGCCTTACAAGAAGAACCCGATGGATTTTGTGCTGTGGAAACCTTCCACAAATGAACAACCGGGCTGGGACAGTCCCTGGGGCCGCGGGCGGCCGGGCTGGCACATTGAATGCTCGGCTATGTCGTATGAGCTGCTGGGCGAGACCTTTGATATTCACGGCGGCGGCAACGACCTGATGTTCCCGCACCACGAGAATGAAATTGCGCAAAGCTGCTGTGCCCATCCGGAAGGTGAGTTTGCACGGTACTGGCTGCACAATGAAATGCTGCAGGTCGAAGGCAAGAAAATGTCCAAATCCCTGGGCAACTTCTTCACCGTGCGCGACCTGCTGGATCAGGGCTACCCGGGCGAGGTGATCCGGCTGGTATTCCTGCAGACCCATTACCGCAAGCCGATGGACTGGACTGCGGGCAAGGCTGAACAAGCGGAACGAACGCTGCGGAAATGGTATTCTCAAGCGGAGCAAGCTCTAAATAATGGTGAAGTTCATCCTGGTATTATCGGAGCCTTGGCAGACGATCTTAATACCGCTGGCGCGATAGCCGAGTTGCATCAACTATCCCATTCCGACGATGTCGTGGCACTGCGCGCTTCGATGCAGTTCCTTGGCTTGATGGGTAAGGAAATACCAGCGTGGGCAGGTCAGCCGGATATCGAACTGTCAGCGTACGAAGAACGCCTTTTTGAAGCACGTCAAGCAGCCATGCAAAGCAAAGACTTTTCCGAAGTGGACCGGTTGAAAGCTGCTTTTATTAGCGCAGGCCTTGAGGTGCGGATGAGCAAGACCGGCGTAGAGCTGGTGCCGGGTGCGGGTTTTGACCCCGCCAAGCTGGAGGCGCTCTGATGGCCAAGGAGCGCCTTTATCTCTACGACACCACCTTGCGGGACGGGCAGCAGACCCAAGGGGTGCAATTCTCGACCTCAGAAAAAAAGCAGATCGCCCAGGCGCTTGACGGCCTGGGTGTCGACTACATCGAGGGCGGCTGGCCGGGTGCGAACCCGACCGACAGTGCTTTCTTCGAGGAAGCGCCGCAGACCCGCGCCACCATGACCGCCTTTGGCATGACCAAACGGGCCGGGCGGTCTGCCGAAAATGATGATGTGCTGGCGGCAGTGATGAACGCAGGAACTCCAGCGGTCTGTCTGGTCGGCAAGAGCCATGATTACCACGTGACCCATGCGCTGGGGATCACGCTGGAGGAGAACCTCGACAATATCCGCGCCTCAGTCTCCCATGTCGTCGCGCAGGGTCGCGAGGCGCTGTTTGACGCCGAGCATTTCTTTGATGGCTACAAGGACAATCCGGACTATGCGCTGGCAGCCTGCCGCGCCGCGCTGGAGTCCGGCGCGCGCTGGGTGGTATTGTGCGACACCAACGGCGGCGCACTGCCATCTGAGGTGAAGCGGATCGTCAGCGCGGTCGTCAACGCCGGAATTCCAGGTGAGAAACTTGGCATACACACCCATAATGACACAGAGAATGCCATTGCCTGCTCGCTCGCTGCCATGGAGGCCGGAGCGCGCCAGATCCAAGGCACTCTGAATGGTCTGGGGGAGCGTTGCGGCAATGCCAATCTGACCGCGCTGATCCCGACGCTGTTGTTGAAAGAACCCTACGCCAGCCAGTTTGATACCGGGGTGAGCCTTGAGGCGCTTGCCGGAATGACCCGGATCAGCCGGATGCTTGACGATATCCTGAACCGGGTTCCGGTGCGGCAGGCGGCTTATGTGGGGGCTTCGGCCTTTGCTCACAAGGCGGGATTGCACGCCAGTGCGATTCTCAAGGATCCGTCGACCTATGAACACATTGAACCGGACAAGGTCGGGAATGCGCGGGTCATTCCGATGTCGAACCAGGCCGGGCAGTCGAACCTGCGCAAACGGCTGACAGATGCAGGCCTGAGCGTTGAAAAAGGTGATCCAGCGCTGGTGCGGATTCTTGAACGGATCAAGGCGCGCGAGGCGGAAGGTTACTCCTATGACACAGCCCAGGCCTCGTTTGAGCTGCTGGCGCGCAATGAACTGGGCCAGCTTCCGGAATTCTTTGAGGTCAAGCGCTATAAGGTCACTGTCGAGCGGCGCAAGAATAAATACAACCGGATGGTCAGCCTTTCTGAAGCGGTTGTTGTGGTCAAGGTGGATGGCGAGAAGCGGTTGTCCGTCAGTGAGTCACTGGATGATACCGGCAGTGACCGCGGGCCGGTGAACGCGCTTGCGCGGGCGCTGAGCAAGGACCTGGGGCGGTATTCCGCGCAGCTGGAAGACATGCGGCTGGTGGATTTCAAAGTGAGAATCACCCAGGGCGGAACCGAGGCGGTGACTCGTGTGATTATTGACAGCGAAGACAGCCAGGGCCATCGCTGGTCGACCGTTGGCGTAAGCCCGAACATCATTGATGCGTCGTTTGAGGCGCTGCTGGACGCAATCCGCTGGAAGCTGGTCCATGACGGCAGGGCCGGGCAGGCGGATGCAGTTTGATGCCGATCTGACCGCTTGCGCGGAATTGGTGCAAAAATCAGACCCGGACCGGTTTCTTGCCACAATGGCGGCACCGGTCCAGGCCCGCCCGCTGCTGTTTGCACTCTATGCCTTCAATATTGAACTGGCCCGCGCTCCCAGGGCCAGCCAGGAGACCATGATCTGCGAAATGCGATTGCAATGGTGGCGCGATGCCGGTGCGGAGATTGCCGGGGGCGGCTCAGTCCGCCGCCACTATGTGGCGACGCCGCTGGGGCAGCTTCTGAAGCCGGAACTGGCTGCCTGCATCGACGGCATGGCGGAGGCGCGGAGATGGGACATCTACAAGGATCCCTTTGAGGATGAAGCTGAACTCGACAGCTACATCGACCAAACCAGCGGGTCTTTGATGTGGATGGCGGCTGCATCTCTCGGCCAGTCAGATGAGGCCGTTGTGCGCGGGTTCGCCTATGGCGCTGGTATTGCCAATTGGCTGCGCGCAATCCCCGAACTGACGGCGGAAAAGCGGATCCCCTTGCTGGATGGCACCATGGATGGCGTGAAAGCTTTGGCCCGTAAGGGTTTGGACAGGATTTATAATTCCCGCTCCAACAGCGGCGGGGTTTCAAAAACGTCCAGGGCGGCACTGCTGGCAGGCTGGCAGGCTGAGGCGTTTCTGAAACAGGCTATCCGGAAGCCGGAGAGGGTTGCGAACGGCGCCCTTGGACAAAGTGAATTCCGGCGCAGAACGGCTTTGATGTGGCAGGCCGCCACCGGGCGCTGGTAACCTCGCTGCAATGAAAAAGGCGCCCGCTGAGGCGCCTTTTTCATTGCAGCGGATGCCGATATCAAGCGTCTTTGGGCCTCATAACCAGCCACACCAGCGCGCCGCCCGCCAGCACCAGGAAGGGGGTCATCGCCATGTTCACGGCGCTCCAGCCTTCGACCGGACTGCCGCCCGAGCAGTTCATCAGTCCGCCCGACGCCAGCGAGGCCATTGTCACCCCGCCGAACACCAGCAGGTCGTTCAACCCTTGCATCCGGCCGCGCTCATAGCTTTCGTGGGCAGCGGCCAGCATTGTGGTGGCCCCGATAAAGCCAAAGTTCCAGCCCACGCCCAAAAGCACCAGCGCAATGAAAAAGTTTTCAATATCTACGCCTTGCAAGGCGACAGCGCCCGCAGCTGCAAGGATAACCAGACCTGCCGCTACGATTTTTTCCACACCGAAGCGGGCGATCAGATGACCGGTGAAGAAGGACGGCACATACATTGCCAGAACGTGGGAGGTGACAACATCCGCGGCGTTGCCTTCGGTGAAACCGCAGCCAACCACCGCGAGCGGGGTTGAGGTCATCACAAGATTCATCAGCGCATAGGATACCATTGCGCAGATCACCGCGACGGCAATCACCGGGGTCTTCAACAGCTCCAACCGGCTGCGGCCCTTGGGGCTGTCCGCACTGGGGGCCGGTGGTTTGGGGATGTCCAGAAACAGGAACAGCGCGGCGCCCAGAACGTTTACGGCAATCACAGCCAAGTAGGTGCCGAAGAATGGAATAACAAAGGCCTGACTGGTGGCCTTTACAACCTGCGGGCCGATGATGGCGGCCGCAAGCCCGCCGGCCATGACATAGGAGATCGCCTTGGGACGGAACGCCTCGGACGCGGTGTCTGCAGCTGCAAAGCGGTAGAAGCCATGCGCGCTCATATAAACGCCTGTCAGCAGGCTGCCGATCAGAAAGATGGGAAAGGAGCCAAGGTACAGGCCGTAAGCCCCGACCAGCCCGCCCAGTGCGCCAAAGGCGGCTCCTGCGAAAAAGCCGACCCGGCGGCCCCAGCGCTGCATTACGGCAGAGACCGGAGTGGCCGCCAGCATTGACCCGGCTACGATCAGCGAGATCGGCAAGGTGGCAAAGCAGGGGTTTGACGCCAGTGATTGCCCGGCCAGGCCGCCAACGATGAAAATCATCGGCATCTGAGCCCCGAGGAGTGCCTGGGCCAGCACCAGGATGGCAACGTTTTTCTTGGCGACTGTGTCGCTGGGGGTGGTCATGCTCATGGTCATATGGGATGCGTAGCCGTGAATATGTACGGGAGCAAGCCAGCGGGCTTGGCCTTGTGATCACGGTTTCTTTCAACTGCCGGTAATCAGGGGGTAACGTGGCGTCAAACGGACAGACATTCCTGCCGGGGGTGGGCCGGATTATCCAATGCGACGCCTGCGTGACCGAGGGCGCCGAATGGCTGGCCGCGCACGACAGCCGGTTTGCCGATGCATTGAAACTGACCGGTCCATTACCGCTGCGCCGCAAGCCGGATGGGTTTGCCGAGCTGTTGAGTGCGATTGTGAGCCAGCAGGTGAGTGTGGCCTCCGCCACGGCGATCTGGGCGCGGATGAAAGACGCCAAGCTCACCGGTCCGCGTAATATTCTGCGCGCCACGGATGATGATCTGCGCACAGCGGGCCTTAGCCGCCAGAAAATTCGCTATGCCCGTGCGCTGGCTGAGGCACATATTGATTTCGATGCCTTGCGGGACATTCCGGACGCCGAGGTGATTGCACGTCTGGTTGAAGTCCCGGGGATCGGTGATTGGACGGCTGAGATCTATGCGATGTTTTCGCTGGGGCGGGCCGATGTCTTTGCCCCTGGCGACCTGGCCTTGCAGGAGGCGGCGCGGCTCTTGTTTGATCTTCCGGCCCGCCCCCAGGACCGAGAGCTGCGGCAAATGACCGAAGACTGGTCGCCCTGGCGATCGGTTGCGGCGCGCATCCTGTGGGCCTATTACCGGGTGGCGAAGGACAGGGAAGGGATCCGATGACTCGTGTACTCAATGCCGGCCGCAAGGAACCGGTTTCCGGGAGCATCCGCTCGATTGTGGTGTTTCTGCACGGCTATGGCGCCAACGGGGCCGATTTGCTGGGGCTGGCGGATCCCTTGGGCGAGCATTTGCCGGATACGCTGTTTGTTGCCCCGGATGCGCCCGAGGCCTGTGCCGGCGCTCCGATGGGCTTTCAGTGGTTCCCGATCCCCTGGATCGACGGTTCTTCGGAAGAAGAGAGTATGCGCGGCATGCAAGCTGCTGCCGAAGATCTGAATGCCTTTCTGGATGCGCTGATGGTGGACGAAGATGTGCTGCCGGAACAGGTTGTATTGTTCGGCTTCAGCCAAGGCACGATGATGAGCCTGCAAGTTGCGCCGCGGCGCGAGGACGCGGTGGCCGGGATTGTTGCTTTCTCCGGCCGCTTGCTGGCGCCTGAGCTGCTGCAGGATGAAGCCGTGTCCAAGATGCCGGTCTTGCTGGTGCATGGGGATCAGGACGATGTGGTGCCGGTGCAATCTTTGCCGGACGCCGCGGAAGCGTTGCAGGAAGCCGGTTTTCAGGATGTCTTTGCCCATATTCAAAAGGGCACAGGCCACGGAATAGCTCCCGATGGGTTAAGCGTGGCGCTGGCGTTCATGCGCGATAAGCTGGGGCTCTGAACCTTCAGGCGCACGCCCGCCCTGTTGCCGCCCCGTCAACGCTGGGGCTGCAACAGGGCGGGTCCGGCGGCGCTGGCGCGCCGCAACATTCATGCGCAGAATTATAGCCGGAAAATTCGAGTTTTCCGGTGCCCTGCAGCCATCTCAGGAGGCCCGGCGTTTCAGGGGGTCCAGAGATACGGCTCGGCGATTTCGACGGAATTCCCGGCGGGGTCCCGGAAATAGATTGAATGCGCTCCGCTGGGCCAATCGAACTCGGCCTCTATTTCCACTCCGGCGGACAGCAACCGCGCACGCATCTGAAGCAATTCTTTGCGTGGCTGCGCGAAACACACATGGCCAGGGCCGCGGGCGCCATGCGGCGGCACCGGCAAGCGCGGATTACCAGGCGGTTTTTCGGTTTCCGCAGCGTTGAAAATCAGCAGTACCGATGTTCCGCAGCGAAAGAAGACGTGTCTGTCACCGATCCGTTGGATGCGCTCCAGCCCAAGGATCCGGCCGTAGAAGTCTTCGGCCGCGTCCAGATCATTCACATAAAGCGCAGCTTCCAGAATGGCGTTGGGGGCAGGGGCTTGCGATGGCATGCTGACAGAATATCAGCGCCGCCGCGGCCTGTCACTTGCCGGCGGCCGTGGCGCAGATGCCTTGGGTTTGCGCGGTGGCTTCCGAGAGGGCTTAGGGGGACCTGGGACCTTTGGCGGTTCAAGATCGTTCCATGCTCCCTGTGCAAGCCCGTCCAGTGTCCAGGCGCCAATGCTGTAGCGGATCAGCCGAAGCGTAGGATGACCGGCCGCTGCCGTCATCCGCCGAACTTGCCGGTTGCGGCCTTCACGAATGGTAAGCTCGATCCAGCTGTCGGGGACGGTTTTCCGCACCCTGACTGGCGGCGTCCGGATCCAGAGACCCGGTGGCTCATCGATCACCCTAACTTTGGCAGGCTTGGTCATTCCGTCTTTAAGATCAATACCTTCCGCAAGCAACTTGAGAGCTTGAGCGTCAGGAATGCCTTCTACCTGAACCCAATAGGTCTTGTCCATCTTGTGCTTCGGATCGGTGATCCAGGACTGCAGCCGGCCATTGTCGGTCAGCAGCATCAGCCCCTCGCTGTCGCGGTCAAGGCGGCCTGCAGCGTAAACGCCGGGGCAGTCAATGTAACCGCTCAGCGTGGCCCGCGGGCTGTCCTGGCTGCTGCGGTCGGTGAACTGGGGCAGCACGTTGTAGGGTTTGTTGAAGCGGATCAGACGGGTCATGGCAGGGCAATAAGCGGCCGGCTGCGGCAAGGCAAGAGGGCCGCGCCGCAGCAGCTTGTGGATAACTGTCACCCCGCTGACATGGAATCAGCTTAGGCAGCTCCCGACATATTGTGGATCATCAGGGCTTGTCAGGCGCTAACCACGATATATAGTCAAGATAAGCTGGGGCGGGTTCCCCGCTCTGGTTCCGGAGAACGGAAGATCAGGGCGAGGAAGACGTTCACGATGGATGGCGATTTCAGGGCAGAGTTTGTCAGATCCCCAGGGGCGCTGAAACAGCACCCTGCGCTGGTACTGAATGCGGATTACCGGCCACTCTCTTATTACCCATTGTCCTTGTGGTCCTGGCAGGACGCGGTCAAGGCGGCCTGGCTCGACCGGGTGGCTATCGTGGCAGAGTATGACGAGGTGGTGCACAGTCCGAGTACCGAGATCCGAATACCCTCTGTGGTGGTTCTGAAAGATTTTGTGAAACCTCAAAAGCGCGTGGCCTTCACGCGCTTTAATTTATTCTTGAGGGATGAGTTCCACTGCCAGTATTGCGGCAGCAAGGGAGAGCTGACTTTTGATCACGTGGTGCCGCGCGCGGCCGGCGGGGTGACCAGTTGGGAAAATGTGGTGGCAGCTTGCAGCCCCTGCAACCTGAAGAAGGGTTCCAAATCACTGCACCGGGCTGGTATGTCGTTGCGCAAACCGCCGCGGCGGCCGGGCGCAGAAGAGCTGCGGAATACCGGCCGCAAGTTTCCGCCCAACCATCTTCACGACAGCTGGATGGATTTCCTCTATTGGGACACTGAGTTGGATGCTTGAGGGACAGTGTTCAAGTACTTGTAAAGTAAGGTTTCCGGCCTCTCCGCCGATGTCTTTTTCCCTGAAAGGGCAGACGCTCAAATCTCTTGGGACACTGTCATCACACGCCGCAGTAGGCGGCGAGCAGACTGAGAGGCCGGAAGTATTGGCGGCCGCAGGGTAACGGGCCGCCTTTGCATTGGGTCAGCTTTTCGCGCGCTGGAGCATGCCAAACAGATCGCGCGGATCGTCCGGATCTGCGAGCATGTCCAGCTCGATGAAATAGTCAGTGCCTTTGATGCGGTCTCGGATGTAGCGCAGGGCAGAAAAATCCTCGATGGCAAAGCCGACGCTGTCGAACAGGGTGATCTGCCGGTCGCCGGTGCGGCCCTGTTTCTGGCCCGAAATCACTTCCCACAGTTCAGTAACGGAAAAGTCTTCCGGCATCTGCTGGATTTCGCCTTCGATGCGGGTTTGCGGCGGGTATTCGACAAAGACGTCAGAGCGGCTGAGGATGCCGGCTGCCAATTCCGTCTTGCCCGGGCAGTCGCCGCCAATCGCGTTGATATGCACACCGCTACCGACCATGTTGTCGGTCAGGATGGTGGCGTTTTGCTTGTCCGCAGTGCAGGTTGTGAGGATCTGGGCGCCTTCAATGGCTTCTTCCGGAGTTTTGCAGGACACAACCTCAACGCCCAAGCCCTCCAGGTTTCGAGCACATTTCGCGGTTGCAGCGGTGTCTTTGTCATAAAGACGCACGGATTTCAGGCCGATAATCGCCTTCATCGCCAGTGTCTGAAACTCCGACTGGGCGCCGTTGCCGATCATCGCCATCGTGGTTGAGCCTTTAGGCGCCAGATACTTGGCCGCCATTGCTGAGGTTGCCGCGGTACGGAGAGCGGTCAGCATGGTCATCTCGGTCAGCAGCACCGGGTATCCGGTGTAGACATCTGCCAGCAGGCCGAAGGCGGTAACAGTTTGCAGGCCTTCGGATGTGTTCTTTGGATGACCGTTCACGTATTTGAAACCATAAGCCTCGCCATCCGAGGTTGGCATCAGCTCAATCACACCGACATCAGAATGGCTGGCAACACGCGGGGTCTTGTCGAACAGTTCCCAGCGTTTGAAGTCGTCTTCGACATAGCCCGCAAGATCCCGCAGGATCTGTTCGATGCCGATGTGATGAACGAGGCGCATCATATTGTCGACACTGACAAAAGGCACCAATGCTTTTTCTGAAGGCTGTGTCATGCGGAAGTCCTTTCACGGGGGCTGAGGTGGATACCTGCCAGCATGCAGCGCACCGACCCGCCTGCGGTTTCGATGGTGGGAATGGTCAAGGGCAGCGGCTCGGCGCTTTGCTCGATTTCTGCAATCTGGTCCGGACGCAGTGCGTCCAGCGCCTTGGCCGAAAGTGCAAGAATGCGTTTATCGCCAGTAAGCTCCAGCGCGTTTCCGGCGAAATCAGCGATCTGTTCCCGGGTCAGATCAATCACCCGGCGGCCAGTCTCTTCCAGCCGCTCAGCGACGTCTGCACGGCGGCATGGATCGACGATCATATCCAAGCAGATCAGCGCGTATTCGGTGCCGATTCCCATCAGAACATTGGTGTGATAGATATCGCGCCCTGCGGCATCTTTGGCTTCGAAGACCATGGGTTCAAAATTGAAATGCGTGCAGAAACGTTCCAGCAGGACCGGGTCGGCGCGATTGGATTTCACCGTATAGGCAATGCGGCCAATGTGATCGAGCACCATGGCGCCGGTGCCTTCCAGTGACAGCCCGTCCTGTTCCAGACCGGAGTAATCGATCACATCCTGAACCCGGTAGTTCCGTTTCAGCAGTTCGATCACATCCCAGCGCCGTTCCTTGCGCCGGTTGCCCGCGAACATCGGATAAACTGCGACATGCCCGCCGGCATGAGTGGAAAACCAATTGTTCGGAAACACGCTGTCCGGGGTATCTTCCGACATGTCGTCGAACACATGCACCAATACACCTGCGCCCCGCAGTGTTTCCACCGCACTGTCGAACTCAGCCAGTGCCTGTGCCGAGATTGTTCCGCTTGAACCGTTTGCCAGTATTTGAAAGGCGTTGTCGCCCTGCGTTTCCGGATTTGAGCGGAACTGGTGCGGCCGGACCATGACCACCGCAGCGGGGGCTTGCAGGCTGGTCACTGATAGCTCCGTGTCGGGCGGTCAAAGACGCGGCGGCCCAAAGCCGAGGCACAGAGATCCACCATCAAATGCGCTGTGCGGCCCCTTTCATCCAGAAACGGGTTCAGTTCAACCAAATCCAATGAGGTCATCAGCCCGGAGTCATGCAGGATTTCGCAAACCAGATGCGCTTCGCGGACTGTGGCGCCGCCCGGAACCGTGGTGCCAACTGCCGGGGCGACAGAGGGGTCCAGGAAATCCACGTCCAGCGAGACATGCAGCATGCCGTTGGCCTGGGCGACTTGTTCCAGGAACCGGTTCAAAGGGCCGGCGATACCGTTTTCATCGATATGGCGCATGTCATGGGTGCGGATCGAGCTGCCCTCCAGGGCAAGCCGCTCCTGGGCGTCGACAGATCGCAATCCGATCATGCAGACGTTCTCCTGCGGCACCGGGTTGGCAACTTCAGGAAAGCCCTCGAACCCGTTACGGCCTGTGAAATATCCAACTGGCGTGCCATGCAGGTTACCACTGTCCGACGTATCCGGCGTGTGGAAATCGGTATGCGCGTCCAGCCACAGAACAAACAGCGGGCGGCCGGCCTTGGCAGCATAATTCGCAGCACCGGCGACGGAGCCGAGCGAGAGCGAGTGATCCCCGCCCAGGAAAACGGGAAGGCCGCCCTCCAGAGCACCTTCAGCTGCCTGTGCCAGGCGCGAAGTCCAGCCGATGGTCTCATTGCGGGCAAAAACCAGCCCGTCGTTGCTATCGGGCGCATAGGGGGCTGGTGTCAGGTTTCCCAAGTCCTCAACCGTATGCCCAAGACTTTCCAGCGCGGCGGCTAGCCCGGCAGTCCGGAATGCGTCGGGCCCCATCAGGCAGCCGGCCCGGCGTTTACCACTGTCCACCGGCGCGCCAATTAGGATGCAATGTTGTGAAGTCACCGTTTTGGCCTCTCGAAGAAATATACTTTCTTCCTAGAAAGCTCCGATATGCGATGGATTCCAGCGGGCATTTTGCTCATAAAGGACAGTGACTGATCGAATTGAGGTTCAAAATGGACAAAACGGATGAGCGGCTGGTGTCAGCGCTTCGGCATAACGCGCGGGCGTCGCTGTCGGATCTGGCACTTGAGCTGAACCTGTCGCGCACCACGGTGCGGGCCCGGATTGAGCGGTTGCAGGCGCGTGGTGATATTCTGGGGTTTACCGTGGTGCTGAAAGAAGACGTGCTGCGGGATCCGGTCCGTGGATTGATGCTGATCGGGATCGAAGGCCGTGGCACCAACCGGATCACCCGGCAGCTGCAGGGCCTTCCCGAAGTCCGGGCAATTCATACCACCAATGGACGCTGGGATTTGATTGTGGAGCTTGGCACCGAAACACTGGAAACCTTAGACACAGCTTTGGCAAAGATCCGAACCTTCGAGGGGATTGTGAGCAGCGAGACGAACCTGCTGCTGGCGACAAAAAAAGATAGCTGAGATACTGGAAATATCGCAGTCATACCAGATGGTTGTCGACTTCACTTCAGCTTACCTGCCGGTTAACCCTGTTTGCGGGCATGGTTGGCCGCTGCAAACCAAAGCAGCGCCAAACCAAAAGATGCAATGGCGTTCCAGCTGGCCATAGACAGCGACAGCATTTCCCATGGCGCCTCATCACAACGTACCAAGGGGGCGGCCATGATCTGGTCCAGCAATTGATCCGGAGATAAGCCGCCAATCGGACCGGACGTGCAAGTGGAGGGACCTTCCCACCAGCCGCGTTCAACCCCGGTATGAAATGCGCCAACACCTGCGGTGGCCAGTGCCGCCAGCGCCCCCAGATAAGGCAGCAGCGTTCCTGGAATGATCAGAGCCAATACGCCGATGCCTGCGGCGGCGGCATGCGGGTAGCGCTGCCAATAGCAAAGTTTACAGGGCGCCATCTCGCCAATGTACTGGAACCCCAGCGCGCCCAACAAAAGAGCGGCAGAGCCGCCAGCCGCGAGGATGATCAGAAAACGATGCATGATCAGATGAACCTTACCAGCAGGAAGCCGCCAAACAGGACAACCATGAAGGCTGTGAAAACCAGGCCCAGGCGGTGTTCAATAAAATCGCGGATCGGGGCTCCGAACTTCCAGAGCAACCCGGCGACGATGAAAAAACGCAATGCGCGTGCAAGGATAGAGGTGGCAATGAAGGTGCCGATCGGCATGCCCGTCCACCCCGACATAATGGTTATGACTTTATAGGGGAACGGTGTGATGCCGGCGCCCAGCACAGCCCAGAACCCGAAATCATTAAAACGCGTGTTGAACTCCGCGATGGCATCGCCTTTGCCCATTGCCTCCAGCACAGGCTGGCCGATGCCCTCGTAGAAGAACGCTCCGATCGCATAGCCAAGCACGCCGCCCGCAACCGAGGCCGCCAGCGCGACCAGCGCAACCAGCCAGGCGCGGGACGGGCGGGCCAGGATCATCGGGATCATCAGCACATCCGGCGGAATCGGAAAGACGGAGCTTTCGACAAAGGCGACAATGGCCAAACACCAAAGCGCCTTGGGGTGATCGGCCAGGGCCATCGTCCGGTTGTACAGCGGTTTCAGCATTCAGTGCCCTGCATCCTCAACGGGTTTTGCAAGATGAGGTGGCATGCGCGCTGCGTTCCGTCAACCTTTGCTGCAGGGGAATGCGCCACAGGCTGTTTTTTCGGCAGGGAAGAGCATTTTTGCCTCTGGACCTTGGCGTCTGGCTTGGCTAGGAACAGGACGTGGCCCAAGTGGCGGAATGGTAGACGCAGGGGATTCAAAATCCCCCGCTGGTGACAGCGTGCCGGTTCGAGTCCGGCCTTGGGTACCAATAAAAACAAAGGCCTGCAGCAAGTTCTTGCTGCAGGCCTTTGTTTCTTTGATTATCCGAGTCAACTGAAAGCTCTCGCAATCACGCACTGCTCTTGCCTTAAGCCTGTGTAAGATCAGCGGCTGTCTTTCAGGCCGTAATCCGCGAAGGCAGCGATCACCTCCTGCATTTCGGTTTCAGACAGGATGTGCGGCTCACCTATTGTAAGGCTCGTCGCATAACCCTTTGCCAAGGTTTCCAATTCCCCTAGGCGCCATAGCGCGCGCGGCAGGCTTTCGCCGGTGGCTACAGCGCCATGGTTCGCCATCAGGCAAGCGCTGCGGTTTTCCAATGACCGGGTGATATTATCAGACAGCTGCTGGCTGCCGAACAGCGCATAATCTGCCACCGGCACATCGTTGCCGCCAAAGGCGGCGACCATATAGTGGCAGGCAGGGATAGGCTGACGGTTTATCGCCAGTGCGCTGCAATAGACGGGGTGGGCGTGAACCACTGCGTTGACAGCGGGCTTGGCCCGCAGAATGGCAAGGTGGAAAGGCCATTCAGTCGATGGTTTCAATTGCCCCTCCGGCCATCGGCCAGCGTCCAAAGGGATCTTCACCAGATCCTTGGGCGCCATCTTCTCGTAGGGCACGCCGGAGGGCGTGATCAGCATCATCTCGCCCGTGCGCACCGAGATATTGCCGGAGGTTCCCTGATTGATGCCTGTGGCATTCATCTCCAGGCAGGCGTCGATCACGGCCTGCCGCAGCTCGGGGCTGTCTTGATACGGAGGCTTCACGGAGGATCCTCCGGTCTCAGGCGGATCTGGCGGCGGCCATGTCCGGAAACAACCCGGCAAGGCCGTCTTCGGTGGCTTCGCAGATCCCGCGTTCGGTAATCAGGCCGGTGACCAGCCGGTTCGGGGTCACGTCAAAGGCCGGGTTGCCGCCTGGTGTGCCATCCGGGGTTACCTGAACCACATCGATCGCACCATCTCCGGCCTTGCCTTGCACATGGGTGATTTCACGTTCGCTGCGTTCTTCGATCGGAATCTCGGCAACTCCGTCCGAGACCGTCCAGTCGATGGTCGGCGAGGGCAGGGCGACATAGAAGGGCACGCCATTATCCTTGGCCGCCAGCGCCTTCAGATAGGTGCCGATCTTGTTGCAGACATCGCCGCGGCGGGTAGTGCGGTCGGTGCCAGTGATCACCAGATCTACTTGGCCGTGCTGCATAAGGTGGCCCCCGGCATTGTCAGTAATATAGCTGTGGCTGATGCCGTGACTGCCCAGTTCCCAGGATGTCAGCGCGCCCTGATTGCGCGGACGGGTCTCATCTACCCAGACATGGATCGGGATGCCCGCGTCATGCGCCTGGTACATCGGGCTGGTGGCAGTGCCCCAATCGACGGTTGCAATCCAGCCGGCGTTGCAATGGGTCAGCAGCCGGACCGGTTCGCCCGCGGGTTTCTGTGCGGCAATTTGCTTGATCAGCTCCAATCCGTGCGCGCCGATGCTGCGGTTGATTTCCACATCTTCGTCTGCGATCTCATGGGCCAGGGCCAGCGCGGCGGCAGCGCGCTCAGCCGCTGCCAGCGGCCGCAGGCGGTTGCGGCACCGGTCCAGCGCCCAGCGCAGGTTGATGGCAGTGGGGCGGGTGGCGTTCAGAAAGCTCCAAGCCTGATCCATCGCCGCATCCGACGGATCCAGCCGCATTGCCAGCGCCATGGCATAAGCCGCAGTGGCCCCGATCAGCGGTGCGCCGCGGACCCGCATTTCGACAATTGCTTCGGCAAATTCCTGCAGTGTGTTCACTTGCTGGATGCGGAAGTCATGCGGCAGCCAGCGCTGATCAATGATCTGCAGCGCGTCCTTGTCATGATCCCACCACAGGGACCGGTAATGCCTACCATCTACTTTCATCTGGCTGTCTCCCTAGTCCGGCGGCTCAGCACGAGGTGCCGGAATCGACCCGTTTTACGGGTCCGGCCTAGCGCCGCCTGCGGGATTAGACAACCATCTGCACGGGGAGAATTCAATGATCAGTCGGCAGCCGGGTCAGAGTGAGGCGGTCTTGAATGTATCGCAGGCGTCCACTGCCCCGGTCTCATACCCGCGGGAAAACCAAGCCTGCCGCTGCGCGCTGGTGCCGTGCGAGAAGGTGTGCGGTTGCGGCGCCTGGCCTGCGTTACGCTGCAGCGTATCGTCGCCGATCTGTTTGGCGGCGTTCATCGCTTCGCTGATGTCCCCCGGCTCCAGCGTGCCCAAGTCATCACGTGCGTAGCGGGCCCAGACCCCGGAGAAGCAGTCGGCCTGCAGCTCTGTGCGCACGGAAATCGCATTGGATTCCACTTCGCTCACCTGCGCGCGGATCCGTTGGGTTTCGCCCAGGATGCCGAGTTCATTCTGCACATGATGGGCAACCTCATGGGCGACAACATAGGCGGCGGCAAAATCGCCGCCGGCACCCAGCCGCTGGCTGAGCGTGGTGAAAAAGGCCGTGTCGAGATAGACTTTCTCATCCAGCGGGCAATAAAACGGGCCGGAGGCGCCGGACGCCCCGCCGCAGGGCGATTGCGTCACGCCCTTGAACAAGACCAGCACCGCCGGGTCGTAGGACCGCTCCAGCTGCTGCTCAAAAATCGCGGTCCAGATCTCCTCAGTGTCGGCCAGGGCCACGCTGACAAATTCCGCGGCCTCCTGGTCGGCTTCGGTGACCGGCGCGGACTGGCGGCTTTGCGGCGCTGACCCTTGCAGCAGCGGCGTGAGGTCGACGCCCAGAAAGGCCCCGACGACAACGATCAATACTGCCCCCGCACCGCCGATCCCCGCGGTCCTGCCTGTAAGCCCCCGGCCGCGCCGGTCCTCGATATTCCGGCTTCCACGGCGCCCTCTCCATCGCATGTCATCCTCCTGGGTTTCAGGCCTATCGGCATCTCGGGATCAGTTAGCGGTGCCTAAGCGGCTATCAATGAATGCTGCGCAGGCGGGGCAGTCCGACCGGTCTCTATCAGGACAACCCCTGTTGCGCGCCAAAGGTTCCGCTCACAGCCCAATCACACCAACAGCCTTGCGGATATGGTGAGCAGCTTAATCAATGAAAGGAGATTCACATCGGCGCCGATAGCAGTCTGCGCGCGTCCGCGCAGTCATTTCTTACATAGTTTCAAAATTGGAAGGGGCACAGCATGGCACGACTCTGGATTGGGGCCTGTCTGGGGGGCCGGACTTGCAATGATAGCGGCAGCAGGCCTGATGCTCGCAGGTCCTGCACCCGCCCAGCAGGATCGCCTTTGCCGGCAACCAGGTTGATCCGGCCACCCGCGCCGTCTCTGTGCGGGCGCAGTTTCAAAACGATCACCGGTTGATCTTGGACGGCGCCTTTCTGACCGTCGGCCTGCAATCGCAAGCGGCAGTCGACCGGATCATCATCTGTCAGGCCGGGATCCAGCGCGATCAGCAGGGGCCGTTTGTTCTGGCAGCGGATGATCAGAACGAGGTGGCCCAGCGCTACATCGTCACCGGCGATGTGCAGGGTACCGGCATCGTTATGCTGGATCGGCTGACAGACGGGGAAACCGTTGTGGTCGAAGGCCTGCAAAAAATCCGTCCCGGTGTGGAAGTGGATCCGGTGCTGGCCGGGCGGGCAGGAGAATAAGCGATGTTTTCCTCAATCTTCATCTCGCGGCCGAAGTTTGCGATTGTCATCTCCCAGGTGCTGACGGTCATGGGGTGATCGGCTACTTCGTGCTGTCTGTGGCGCAGTTCCCTGAAATCACCCCGCCGGTGGTGAACGTCAGCGCAAATTGTCCCGGCGCCAATGCTGAAACCGTTGCAAAGAGTGTCGCTGCGCCGATCGAGGTACAGGTCAGCGGGGGGGACGGGATGCTTTATATGTCCTCCACTTCAGCTGACAGCGGCAGCTATTCTCTCGTTTTGACCTTTGAGGTTGGAACTGATGCCGATATCGCACGTTGGTCAACGTGCAGTACCAGGGGGCGCTGGCAACGGCGGCCCTTCCTGCTGAAGTCACGGCACACGGTGTGGTGTCTCAGAAAGGTTCTTCCAACATGCTGCTGGCCGCGGCCCTGACATCCCCCGGCAGCTCGTATGACAACGCATTTTTTAGCGAACTATGCCGCGATCAATATCAAGGATGCTCTGGCGCGGGTCGATGGTTTGGGCAAGACACGATTCCCGACCAACTTTGAATACGCCATGCAGGTATAGCTGGATCCGAACAAGATGGCCGGCCTAGGCATTGCGCCCGGTGACGTGATCAACACGGTGCGTGAACAGAATATCGAAGTCTCCGCCGGGCAGGTGGGCGCGCCGCCAGTGCCGGTGATCAAGTCTTTCAATACAGCATCAACTCCAAGGGCCGCCTGACCGAAGTCAGCGAGTTTGAGGACATCGTCATCCGAACCGGTGACGGCGGCAGCACTGTCCGGCTGAGAGATATTGCCAAGGTGGAACCGGGGCCTCCAATTACAATTCCTCGGGTTACCTCGGCTGCGTGCCGGCGACCATCCTGGCCGTCTACCAGTCTCCCGGCGCCAATGCGCTGGCGGTGTCCGAGGCTGTGCTGGCAGAGTTGGACCGGTTATCGGCGGACTTCCCGGACGACGTCGCCTATTCGGTGCCATTCAACACCACGGACTTTGCAGAACAGTCGCTGAATGACGTGATTCCCACCCTGATGATGACCTTCGCGCCGGTGATCTGGGTGGTCTTCATCTTCCTCGGCTCCTTCCGGGCGACTACTATACCGGCGGTGGCCATCCCGGTTTCCCTTATCGGGACATTTGCCCTGCTGGTGCTTGGCATGTCGCTCAACACCATTTCGCTGTTTGCCCTGGTGCTGGCGGTCAGCATCGTGGTGGATGACGCCATCGTGGTGGTGGAGAACGTCGAACGGATCATTGCCGAGGAGGGGGCTGCCCCCGGCTGAGGCCGCCCGCAAGGCGATGGAGCAGATTAACGGCCCGGTGATTGCAACCACACTGGTGCTGCTGGGAGTGTTTGTGCCGGGCACCTTCATGCCAGGAATCACCGGCAAGGTTTATTCGCAGTCTGCGGAGACCATTTCCGTTGCGGTTGTGATCTCCTCAGTCAACGCGCTGACCCTGTCACCGGCCCCTGTTCCATTATGCTCAAGGCGCGCTCCGGCCCGCCAAAAGGTCTGTTGGCCCTGTTCGAAAGCATGATCGGCGGCGTACGCAGAGGGTATTTGAGTATCGCCACCCGGGTGCTGCGCCTGCCGGTGAACGGGCTTGCCATCATCACGGCGGTTGCCTTTGGCTCCGGCAGTATCTTCACTGCCACCTCCAAAGTATTCCTGCCAGCCGAAGACAATGACTATCTGACAGCAGCAGCTGGACGCGGCGGGTCTGGTCACAGTGATTCTGGCAATGGCAGTACTGTTCGGCGATCTGTTCCCTGGTCGCGCAATCCTGCTTTTGGTGATCCTGGCCCTGTTCGGAGCGATTGCGGCGGTGGCAATCGCCGGTAACGACATCAACCTCTACACGCAAATCGGGGTGATCATGCTGATCGGCCTGGCGTCGAAAAACGCCATTCTGATTGTCGAGTCCGCGATGGAGCAACGCGCCGCGGAATCTCAATCCGCGATGCCGCACAGGAAGCCGCCAAACAGCGTTTCCGCGCGGTGATGATGACAGCGCTGTCCTTCCTGCTGGGGGTGGGTGCCATTGCTGGTTGCTTCGGGTGCCGGCGCGGCCAGCCAGCGTGCCATCGGCTGGTCCGGCAGGGCTGGCGGTGATTAGCCGGTTATCAGGCGCGGCGCGCCCGCAGGCCGCGGTCATGGGCCGCCGACAGGATCAGATCCCATTTCCGCGGCGTGCAGCGGAACTCCGGCTCAACGTCGCAGGTCAACGGCGCATTTGCCTCGCTGGGTATCTTTCTGGCCGCGGCGGAAACGCAGCGTTCCAATGCCCAGAAATCCGTCAAAGACGGGTTGTCAGAAATCACTTGGCTCAGCAGCATTGCCGCAAGCTCCCCGTTAATGCTGTCGCCCTGCAAATTTTGGTACGGCGGATCAATTTTAATGTGGTGCGTATTAGCGTCATCCGGATGACTTGTCACCAGGATGTTTTTCAGGCTGCCGCAAAACTGTAAAAAACTACCCGGCATAGCAGGTTAAGGTAATGGGCGCTGTGTCCTGCCTGCCGGAAGAATCGCTTCGCTCTCTACTTTCACCGCAAGAAAAAAATTCCTGCACAGGTGAAGTGTCACACCAGGTCCTTGATGGGGAAAATTACCTAACCGTCGTCAATTAAGAGAAAAATGCGGATTTGAGGGGTGCGTCAATAGATAGCACCCTTGACTTGATAGAGTGCCAATGAAACGCTTCTGCACGTGCAAAATAATCCGCACACGCCCAGCCCGGCGGGCCGATTTATGTGGCTGTGCAGTGACAGTAGAAACGCTTTCTCTGCCTTCCGCGCCGGGCTGCAAATCATAAGACAAGTGGGAGAGACTTGATCATGAAACACACCAAGTTGGCTATCGGTGCATTGGTGGCGGCGGCCTTTTCGGCGCCCGCAGCATTTGCTCAGGAATACATCACCATCGGCACTGGCGGCGTGACCGGTGTTTATTATCCGACCGGCGGCGCCATCTGCCGTCTGGTGAACAAGGGCCGCAAGGAGCATGGCTTCAAATGCGCCGTCGAATCCACCGGCGGTTCCGTCTACAATGTGAACACCATCCAGGAAGGCGAGCTGCAGTTCGGCGTGGCCCAATCCGACATCCAGTACAATGCCTACAACGGTGTCGTGCAATTCGAAGGCAAGCCGTTCGAAGGCTTGCGGGCCGTTTTTTCCGTCCATCCGGAGCCGTTCACCGTTGTCGCCCGTGCCGATGCCGGCATCAGCAGCTTTGAGGATCTGAAGGGAAAGCGTGTCAACATCGGCAACCCCGGGTCCGGCCAGCGTGCAACCATGGAAGTGCTGATGGAAGCCAAGGGCTGGGGCATGGAAGATTTCGCGCTGGCAACCGAGCTGAAGGCGGCGGAACAGTCCGCAGCGCTATGCGATAACCAGATCGACGCCATGATCTACACCGTTGGCCACCCCTCCGGTTCGATCCAGGAAGCCTCTACCGCCTGTGACTCGGTTCTGGTCACCGTGGACGGCGAGGCCGTGGAAAAGCTGGTAGGCGACAACTCCTTCTACCGCACCGCAACCATCCCCGGCGGCATGTACCGCGGCTCCGACGAGGACGTGAAGACCTTTGGCGTGGGCGCGACTTTTGTGACCTCGGCAGACGTCTCCGAAGATGCGGTTTATGCGGTTGTCAGCTCGGTGTTCGAAAACTTCGAGGCGTTTCAGAAGCTGCACCCGGCCTTCGCCAACCTGAAGCCGGAAGAGATGATCGCGGACGGTTTGTCGGCACCGCTGCATGCCGGTGCGGCAAAGTACTACAAAGAAAAGGGCTGGATCGAGTAATCCACCCAACAAAAGGAACGGGGCGCATTTGGCGCCCCGTTTTGCCTGAGGCCGCTGCCCAGGCTTGAAAAATTCAGGCCCCGGGAAACGGCGGCCTTAGGGGAGATTATCCATGGCATCCGATGCACAGGGAAATCGGCCGCTCAGCGAAGAAGAGCTTCAGGAACTTGTCGCGTCCTCAGACGCAGGCGCCCGCAATCCGGTAGGAAGCGTGGGGCTGTTCCTGGCAATCGTCGCAGTCATCTGGTCGGTATTCCAAGTCGTTCTGGCTTCACCCGTTTCCAACCTGCTGTTGCCCGGCAGTGTGGTGAACAATTCCCGGCAAATCCATTTGGCCTTTGCCATTTTCCTGGCCTACGCCGCCTATCCCGCGCTGAAGTCCAGCCCGCGGAGTTACATTCCTATTCAGGATTGGATCTTCGCGCTGGCCGGAACCGTGATCGCGATGTACGGCTATATTTTTTACCAGAAGATCGTCGATTCCGGCGGGCTTGCCGATGATATGGACAAGTGGTTCGCACTGGCAGGCCTGATTCTGCTGTTTGAGGCCGCGCGCCGCGCGCTTGGCCCGGCAATGGCGATTATCGCAACCATCTTCCTGGCCTATGTGTTTTTTGGCTCCTCCGAATGGGTGCCGGAAGTCATACGCTGGAAGGGCGCCAGCCTCAAAAAGGCTATGAGCCATATGTGGATCACGTCCGAGGGCGTGTTTGGCATCGCCCTGGGTGTTTCCACAAAATTTGTCTTCCTGTTCGTGCTGTTCGGCGCGCTGCTGGATAAGGCTGGGGCAGGCAATTATTTCATCAAGATGGCCTTCGGCGCCCTTGGCCACCTGCGTGGCGGCCCGGCCAAGGCGGCGGTTGTTGGTTCTGCCGCAACCGGTCTGATCTCCGGCTCGTCGATTGCCAACGTGGTCACCACCGGCACTTTCACCATCCCGCTGATGAAACGGGTGGGTTTCACCAGCGAACAGGCCGGCTCGGTCGAAGTGGCGTCCTCGGTCAACGGCCAGATCATGCCGCCGGTGATGGGCGCTGCCGCCTTCCTGATGGTGGAATACGTGGGCATCTCCTATGTCGAGGTGATCACCCACGCCTTCCTGCCGGCCGCGATCTCCTACATTGCGCTGGTCTATATCGTGCATCTGGAAGCGGTGAAGCGGAACATGCCGACGCTGGGCAACCGGGTGGTTTCCATGGGCCGGACCATCGGCGGCATGGCGCTGTTCTTTGCCGGCTTTGCTGCCCTTTGCTATGGCGTGCAGTATCCGGTCAAGTGGATCACCTCAGCGATGCCGGGCGCCTCCGGGCTGACACTGGCGGCGCTGGTGTTCGCGGCTTACGTAGCTCTGCTGTGGCTTGCCTCCGGCGTCGATGACCTGGTGCCGGATGACCCGAACGCCAAGGAGGTCGAATTACCTGTAGTGGGCGAGATCTATAAGGCTGGCCTGCATTACTTGCTGCCGATCATCGTGCTGGTCTACTTTTTGATGATCGAACAGAAGTCGCCGGGCTTGTCTGCCTTCTGGGCCACCGCGCTGCTGTTTGTGATCCTGCTGACCCAGAAACCGCTCAAGGCGATTTTCCGCGGCCAAAGCAATATGGCCAATTCCTTTATGGAAGGCGTCCACGACTTGTGGAACGGGCTGATCGACGGTGCCCGCAACATGATCGGCATCGCGCTGGCCACGGCCACGGCTGGTGTGATCGTGGGCACCGTGACACTGACCGGTGTCGGGCAGGTGATGTCCGAACTGGTTGAGTTTGTCTCGGGCGGCAACCTGATTTTGATGCTGGTGATGGTTGGTATCTTGTCGCTGGTTCTGGGCATGGGGCTGCCGACAACGGCGAACTACATTGTTGTCAGCTCGCTGATGGCCGGTGTGGTTGTTGAACTTGGCGCCCAGTCCGGTCTGATCGTGCCGCTGATTGCCGTGCATCTGTTTGTGTTCTACTTCGGGATCATGGCCGATGTGACGCCGCCTGTTGGCCTTGCCAGCTTTGCTGCAGCGGCTGTGTCCGGCGGCGATGCAATCCGCACCGGCTTCACCGCCTTCTTCTACTCCTTGCGGACCGTGGCACTGCCGTTTGTGTTCATCTTCAACACCGACCTTCTGCTGATCGATGTGAACTGGATACAAGGCATTCTTGTCGCCATATCAGCCACCATCGCCATCCTTGTCTTCACGGCCGGCACCATGGGCTACTTCGTCAGCCGCAGCCGGATTTATGAGAGTGTCCTACTGATCTTTGCAGCCTTCGCGCTGTTCCGGCCGGACTTCTTCATGGACCGGATGATGCCGCCCTATGCCGAAGTGCCGCCGGCTCAGCTGGTTCAGGCCTTGGATGAGGCTGAGGCGGGTGCGGAGTTCAGGATCACGGTCGAAGGCCCTGATTTCGATACCTCCGAGATCAAAAGCACTACGATGATCCTGACGGCCGATGGCTCTGGCGGTCAGCAGGCAGTGGATGCCTATGGCCTGTTGCTGCTGGAGGAAGACGGCGTTGTGAAGCTGGACGAACCGATGTTCGGCACCCCGGCGGCGCCCAGTTTGGAGAGTTTTGATTTCTATGCCGATGAACCGGTGCAGGTCGCAACGATCCAGGCCCCGGCCAGCCAACTGCCCAAGGAGCTGATCTTTATACCGGCGCTGCTGCTGGTCGCGCTTGTTGCGCTGATGCAGCGCGGCCGTTCGCGTGAACAAAAAGGAGTCCCGGCATGAACAAACCCGTCCTATGCGCCCTGGAATTGAGTGACCAAGCGTCCGACGAAAAGGTTCTGTCTCAGGCTGCCCGGCTGGCGGAGCTGGACGGTGCCCAGCTGGACGTCGTCAATGTGCTGCCTGATTTTGGCGAAAGCTGGGTGTCGGGCTTCTTTGAGGAGCACCACCATCAAAAAGCGGTCAAGGACACCACCCAGCGGCTGCGCGATCTTTGCACCAAGGTGCTGGGAAAGGATGGCAACGCCAAGGTTCGCCACCTGGTGGCCACCGGCAAAGCGTATCAGGAAATCCTGAAGGTAGCTGAAACGGCGGGCAGCGGGCTGATTGTAATCGGGGCCCACAAGCCGGATCTCAAGGATTACCTGCTTGGTCCGAATGCGGCTCGGGTGATCCGGCATTCGGACTGCTCGGTCTTTGTGGTTCGCTGAAGATACTAAGGGCGCCTGCGGGCGCCCTTAGTCGTAGCCGGTCATCTCAAGGTAGCCCATTCCGGAATGGCTGCCGCTGACCGACACCGGCCCCTCCCAGTAAGAAAATGTTGTTCCCATCCAGCTTTGCGGATTAAGTGCTTGAACTTCAATGGAAACACCTTTTTCTGGCAGGCTTGCATGCCAGCGTGTGGGAATTTTCCGGCCCTGAACATCGCTCGCAGCCAGCGCCTCGGCATGAAAGGCTCCAGGCGCCAGCGGCTCTGCTTTTCCATCTGCGGTTATCCATGTGCCTGACGTGAAATCACCGCGTTCGCCACGCAGCACAAACCCCATCAGCTTATCTCCGCTGTCAAAGCTGAGAGAGAACCAGTCCCAGCCGCTTTGATCCTCGGCCAGAGGCTGGCTTGACCATTCCCGGTCCAGCCAGCCGTGCCCGGCCACGGCAATAGGCCCGCCAGGCAGATCAAGCATTCCAGACACCTGATAATGCGGTTGAGAGTAATAATAGCTCGCTTGGCCGCTTGCGGATTTCACGGAATACCCATCCTCTCCATGCAGCGCGAGCGGACCGTCAGCGATGAGCTGCAACTCATAAGAAAACTCTTGCGCTGAAGCGGTTATCTCCATCCTTTCAATAGCCTCTCCCGTGGAGCGCATCTGCCAATCGCCGATCCAGGCATCGAAAGGATCAGCCGAAACCCCAGCCTGACCCACACCTCCGCGGGCTATGCGTTCGGCGAACAGGTGCTGATCCGGCGCCGTCACGGCAGCATGGGCCATCCAGATTTGAGGGCTTTGCCAGCCCTCGGCCTCTCCCGGCGCCAGGGCGGAACGGAACAACGTCCACTGGATGCCGTAATTGTTGCCGCCGGCGTCTGTAAGGTTGGCGGTTAAGTACCACCACTCAATGCGGAAATCCGGATGGGCGCCATGATCCTGAGGAAAAGTCAGCTGGCGGCCAAGCTCTGGAACTGCAAATCCGTCAGCCTCAGTTCCCAGCCCGGCGTAACCTTGCGGCAGGGCCGTAGTGGCCCAGCCTGCGATGAAGATCGTCAAAACGGATCTAACGTTCATTGGCAAACACCTTGAGCAATTCCGCCGGATCCAGGCGGCTGAGCCGGCGGGCGGGCAGGGCGGCCGCCACCACCGCGGCCAGCAGCGCCAGAAGGATAAGCCGAAGCCAGTCGCCTGGAAACAGATGCATCGGCAGCTTCCAGCCAAAAGCTTCAACATTGATAACGGCCAGCAGCGCCCAGGCCAGAACAAGCCCAAGCGGCAGGGCCAGAACCGCGGTGATCGCGGCCAGAAGAAGGCTGCGCAGGACTTCGGCACCGGCCAGCTGGCGGCGGCTGAGCCCCATCGCCCAAACCGGCGCAAGCTGCGGCAAACGCTGGCTCCACAAGGTAAGCAGGCTGGTCAGCATGGCAAACCCGGCCACCCCCAGCGTCAACAGGTTCAGCGCGGAGGTTATGGTAAAAGTCCGATCAAATATACTGAGGGACCGGGCCTTGATGCCCGCCTGGTCGACGATGTTTTCCTGAGGTATTTCGAATGCTTGACGAATGGAGCTGACAATTTCCGGCACATCTTCGGCAGGCAGCCGCAGCCCGAACTGCCGGTTGGGGATATCCGGTTCGCGGTCCAGCAATGCAGCCAGGGAAGTGATCACCTGGCCATTCGGGTTGCCATAATCTGAATAGATCCCGGCAATGGTCATCTCCCAATCCGGTGCCAGGGCCAAGGAAAGCCCGGGGCTAAGGTCATGACGGCGGGCGAATTGTTCATTGACCAGCAGAGCTTTTCCAGCGGCGACACGGTCCCAGACGCCGGGCAGTGCCTCCAGCAGCGGCCAATTCTGACGGTAGGTTTCATCATCCGCAACGCCGTAAATCCGCAGCGGCGCGCCCTTGTAGCGGATATCACTGCGCCGGATTGGCAGAACTGTTATGCCCTGATCCTCCAGCCACTGCGTCAGCCCCGTGCCTTGCTGATCGCTGACTGCAGTCACATAGACCTCGGCCGGCAGGCGTTGGTCCAGCCAGCCAATGAAGGTGAGCCTGAAGCTGGAAACCATTGTTCCGACGCCAATATTCGTCGCCAACGCCAAAAGCAGGGCCATCAGGGCAAGCGACATCCCGGGCAGTTGTGCCCGGGTATCGGCCCAAAGCCATTCGGCAAAGGGACGTGTGCACAGCCGCGCCCCGATCCGCAGACCTGTGGCGATCAGCAACGGCAGCATGAGTGCCGACCCCAGCATAAGCCCGGATAAGAAAACAAACCCTGCAATAAGCCCTTGAAAGAGAGCGATGATCGCAAGCCCGGCGAGTATGCACAGGGCACCTGCGCATGCCGCCGCCGTATGCGACCTGTTTGCTTGCTGCCCGCGTGCTTGGGGTGCGGGTGCGGCCAGCAAGGGCATCCGCCATAAGGCATAAAGCGCCTGCGCCCCGGCCAGAAATGTGCCGCCGCAGGCCATTGCCAGCCCGGACAACACCCACTCCAGGCGCAAGCCGAGGCCGCCGTCCACCGCGGCGCCGTACAGCCCGGACAGAGTGGCCTGAACATCCGGCAGCAGCGCCGCAGCGACCAGATAGCCGCCGGCCAGCCCGGCAGTACCGGAAATCAACGCGACAACCGCAAGCTCTGCTGCAATCAGCGCTACCAGAACCCGCATAGGAACACCCAGCCCGCGCAGGGTCCGGATCATGCCCCGGCGCTGCTCCAGGCTGAGACCGATGGTCCCTTGAACGATGAACAGCCCGACAGCAAAGGATAACAGGCCGAAGGCCGTCAGGTTGAGGTGGAAACTGTCAGTAAGCCGGGCCGTGTCTGCCGCTGCACTGCGGGCTGGAATGCGGATCAGGCCGGGCGCAAGATGTTGAAGTGGTGTCAGGCCGGAAATCTGATCCGGCAGAATGAGCAGGTAGCTGAGACTGTCCGGCTGACGCAGCAGGCGGCTGGCCAAACTGATGTCAGAAATCAGCATGCCGGGCGGCAATCTGTCCGTTTCGGTTACCGGGTGCTCGCTCTGCGCCGCAGCAAGCACCCGCGCAGTTTCTGGATGCGCAAAGAACCGGCCGGGCGGCAATAATGCATCCAATGCAGGTGCGCGGTCCTGCTCAGCCGCCTCGGCCAGGGCTGGAACCAGCGGATGGCTTAGCAGATCAATACCCATGATATCAAAGCTTTGTCGTTTGAACCTGACAGTGCCCTCCAGCACCGGTGTCAGCTGCCAGCCCGCCCGGCGCAAGCGGGCGTATTGCTGCAGCGTGATTGTGCCATCTTCCGGTGCCAGCCGGTCCGCCGCCGTTGTGCCAAGCTGCTCCGCGGCCCGGGCGTAGCTGGCACGGGCTTCGCCGTTGATTGCCTGAACTGCAGACCAAAGCCCTGTTGCCAGGGCCAGCCCGGCCATCAGCGTCGCCAGTTGCAGAGGATGCCGGCGCCAGTGCGACAGGATTGCACTCAGCGCGGAGCGGATCATGCGGTTTGGCCAAGCTGCAGATGAAGACGCTGGTCCAGCATACCGGCAATGGCGGTGGAATGCGTGACCAGAAACAGGGCCGCTCCGCTTTCCTGAACCAGCTCCAGCATGAGGTCCATCACCGCCGCACTGGCAGTTTCATCCAGGTTCCCGGTCGGCTCATCCGCCAGCAGCAATTTGGGGCGCAGGGCCAGGGCGCGGCCAATGGCAACCCGCTGTTGCTGCCCGCCCGAGAGCTGCTCGGGGTAGCGATCGAGAAATCCGGTCAGGCCAAGGCGCTCCGCCAGCACTCGCCCCCAATCCGGATCCCACCGGTTTCCCAACCGTGCATGCAACGAGATATTCTGCCGGATGCTGAGTGAAGGAATTAAATTAAACTGCTGAAAAACAAGTGAAACATCGCGCCTCCTGAGGGCAGCGCGCTGCCGGTCCCTGAGATTGGAAAGCCGGGTGCCCGCAATTTCAATTTCGCCGCTGTCAAAGTGATCCAATGCCCCGGCCAAGTGCAGCAATGTGCTTTTGCCGGAGCCGCTGTCGCCAGTCAGCGCCAGGCTGCTGCCGGCGGCCAGATCCAGTGACACCCCGCGTAACACAGCGGTTTCCGGTGTCTGTCCCGGATAGGTTTTGGTCACGTTGCGGATCTTCAAAACCATCCTGCGGCACCCTCCTGCGCTTTGGTCTTCAATTCCTGCAACGGCACTCAATACCTCCGCCAGGAAGATGTCCAGTGCGGCACAAAGGCTGGCCCACCCGGCATTCTTATGGTTAAGCGTAGCGGATCGCCTTTATAAGGTACCGCGAAGCCTCAACAAAGCTTCTCACCGACGGGAGTGCGGGAATGACGCTATGGAACCAGTTGCTGTTGGGTTCGATCAATCTGAGTGTCTGTATGATACTCGAAATCTCGGTTCTGGTTTTTTGCTCGGCTGTGCTGAACAGGCTGTCGGCAGGATTTGCCAAACCTTTTAAGCCTTGGCAGGTCGGGCTCATGCTTGTGGTGGCTATCTTCATCATTCTGGGCGGTCATACGGCGCAGATCTGGATTTGGTCCGCCGCTTTTGTCCTGGTCGGTGCGCTCGGCGACTGGAACACATCAGTGTATTTCTCGCTGACAACCTATACAACGCTTGGCTACGGCGACGTTGTGCTGGGTCCAGCGCTGCGGATTTTTGCCGCTTTTGGTGCTGTCACCGGATTATTCGCGTTTGGAATCAGCACGGCCTTTCTGGTCAGCGCAATGGGACGGCTGTTTTCCTTGAACGGTGAAGCACATAGCGAAAAAGATTAAAGCACAGGGGCCAGCAGGCGTGTCACGGGGGCCAGCAATCGTATGGGCCATGCCTGCTGGTCCAGCGGCTGTGTAAGCTCAATAGAACGCTGGAAATCCCTGGCCAGCATTTCGGACATTTCACGCGCCGACCGCGGGTCGAAAAACAACGCCATGGTTTCAAAATTCAGCCGGAACGACCGGTAATCAAGGTTGGCCGTTCCCGCACCCGAAATCCTGTCATCGATGACAAAACATTTCTGATGCATGAAACCGCCCTGATAGCGCAGGATATGGACGCCTGCCTCCCGCAGTTCATCAAAGAATGCAAAACCTGCAAGCCAAGGCAGGTGGTGATCAATGGAATCCGGTAATAGAATCCGGACATCCAGCCCGCGTAGCGCAGCATGTTTCAAAGCGGCAAGCACCTCCTGATCCGGGACCAGGTAAGGGGACGCCATCCACACCCGTTCCTGTGCTGCGGTGATCACCGAGAAAAACAGCATGGATCCGTTGCCGTCGGTATCGCCGGGTCCGGTTGAGACAATCAAGCCCGTCCGGTCTTGCGGTGACAGTTCAGCCTTCCAGTTCAACAGGTCCAGGATTGGCTCTTGCGTGTGCCAGTGCCAATCCTCGGCAAAGGAGAGCTGCAACTGCTGAACAACCGGCCCGGTAAGCCGCACATGCGTGTCCCGCCATGGTCCCATTACAGGGTTCAGCCCCATGTACTCCTCGCCGGCATTCAGGCCGCCGGTAAAGCCGGTCCGGCCATCCACAATGACGGTCTTACGGTGGTTCCGGAAATTGATGCGCAGCCGGTGCCAAGGCGGCCGTTGAACTGCGGGATCAATCATGTTCACACCGGCTGTTTCCAGCGCGCGGGCAAAGCCGCGGGTCAGCTTCCGGCTGCCGATGCTGTCTGTCATAAACCAAACCGTCACACCGCGTTCAGCGGCTTCTATCAGCTTGGCCTGAAGCTTCCTTCCGACAGTGTCCGCACGCAGAATATAGTATTGAACCAGGATATATTCTTGCGCTTCATCAATCGCTTCGAAGATGGAGTTGAACGTATTTTCACCATCGACCAACAGTTCCAATCCGTTTCCGTGGCAAATGTTCATGCCGGCAATGGCTTCAAAGGGCGCTGCGTTCACCGGCAATGTCCGCGACTTTCCGGATCGGGCACTGGTATACTTCCGGGTAGCAACAACAGCCTGTTCCGCGGCGCGGCGGGCCGTCCAATATCCTTTGAACCGATGGTGGCCGAAAATCATATAGGCGGGCAGGGCGGCTATCGGCGCAGCCAGCAGAAAGACGGCCCAGCCAATGGCCCCTTGCGGCGTGCGCGCGGTGCGGGCTGCTTGAAGGGCTGCAAGCCCGGCAGCCGCCCAGGTTGCGGCAATAGCCACGGTGCTGAGAACAATCCAAAACATCTGAAGGTCCTAAGATAGCGCTTTGATTTCAAGTTAGTACTGAATGGCGGTGCCTGCTATACCCGGCCGGGCCGCGGCGGGCGGAAATCAAGGCCTATGATCTTTGCCGCTGGCAATTTCCCAATGGTTATGGAACCTTGCCGCTATGCCGATCCTGCCGCCCTTTCGCTGCTGGCCTGCAGCCCTGCTGGACGCCGCCCGCCGTTTCAACCGGAAAAACGGCTGGGTGATGAGCAGCCATATCGCCATGTCGATGATGCTGGCGTTGTTTCCATTTGTTCTGTTTACAGTGGCGCTGGCGGGGACAGTCGCCGGTTTACTGTCGCAGGAATTTGCCATGAAAACCATGATGGAACAGCTGTTCAGCGTTTGGCCGGACGCGGTGGCACGGCCGATTCTGACCGAGCTGGAGGCGGTGTTGCAGACATCGAATACCCAGCTTGTCACCTTTGGCGGACTGTTAGCGCTCTATTTTGCGTCGAATGGCGTCGATGCTGTCCGCACAGCCATGGTGCAGGCCTACCATGATACAGATACAAGACCGTTCTGGCGGTCGAGGGCGCTGTGTATCGGGCTGGTCATTCTGGGCGGTGCAGGTATCCTGGCCGTCACAGTGTTTGAAGTGATAGTGCCGCTCTATGTCAGGCACATCGCGCAATTGCTGCCCTTCGACAACGTTCCAAACGGTTGGGAGAAAGGCTTGAGAGGCGCTCTGGCACTGGCCCTTCCTACTGGTGCGGTGCTCGCGTTTCATGTGCTGTTGCCGGGCCGGGTGCACCGATTGCGGCGGATCCTGCCGGGGGCGATCCTGACGCTTCTGCTATGGCTCGCCTGCGGCAGCGGCTTTGCGTTTTACGTTGGTTCTTTCGCGCAATACTCGGCCACATACGCCGGGCTTGCCGGAGCTATGGCCGCAATGATCTTCCTCTATCTGAATTCGGCCATCCTGATCCTGGGGGCCGAATTCAACGGTGCACTGATCGAGATTGCCAACGGGATGGGCCGGTCGTGAAGCCTGCGGATTTCCAGCAACTGTTTCCGTTTCTTCAACAATAAGGCAGATCTGCCCCATTTGAGCCCATCTTGCGGCCAAATTACCTTTTAGATCTGCAGGACACAGCGATTCCAGAAGGGGCCATCATGACGAAACTGCAAAGCAAACTTCGCCACACGCGCCTGTTTGATCTGATGCGCCAGCGTGAAATGGCCCGTGATGCCAGCCGTAAGCTGCGGGTGTCCCGGCTGACCGATGGCGAGGGAGATGAGGCTATCCTGCTGCGCGACCTTGCGACCCGGTCTCTGACCGCACCGCACAGCCGCCGAATTTAACGGGGCCTTAGCCCCGGAACCCGGTTGCAACCACAAATTTTTCGGAGCTGTCCGACCTTGAGGACGGCGGCTTCATGTTGGTCACCTTGGTGAACTTCTGCTTCAACAGCTTCTGCAGTTCTCCTTCGGCACCGCCGGCCAGGACCTTGGCCACAAAGGTGCCGCCCTCTTCCAGCACGTCAAAGGCAAAGTAGGCCGCGGTTTCACACAGCGAGATGATCCGCATGTGATCGGTCTGCTTGTGACCGGAACTGGCCGCCGCCATGTCGGACATCACCACATCGGCCCGGCCGCCCAGCCATTCCTTGACCTGATCATCGGCGCCGTCATCCATGAAATCGAGCTGATGGAACTCAGCACCGGCCAGCGGTTCGACCTCCTGCAGGTCGACGCCGATAATGCGGCCCACGGCCTTGCCCTGTTTCTCGCCCAAGGCATTGATGCGCTTCACTGCCACCTGCGCCCAGCCGCCAGGCGCACAGCCCAGATCGACGATCCGGGCGCCGGGCACCAGAAAGCGGTATTTGTCGTCCAGTTCCATGATCTTGTAGGCCGCGCGCCCGCGGTAGCCTTCGGCCTGGGCCCGCTTGACATAGGGATCATTCAACTGGCGCTGCAGCCAAAGCGTCGAGCTGAGCTTACGCCCGCGCGCGGATTTCACCTTGACCTTCAGATCGCGCTGACCGCGTCCGGATGTATTCTTACCTGTCGGCGTCTTTGCCATCATCGTCACCATTTGCGCCGGTGCGCGGAATCCTAAGAAAACTCCGGCCCGGAAAAATCCAATTTCTCCGGCCCCGCCTAATAGGGGCCGTCCTCCAGAACGCCATCCGCACTCATCTGTGCATAAAGCAGACCCTCACGCAGGCCGCGGTCCGCAACTGACAGCCGGTCGGTCGGCCAGCAGCGCAGCAATGCCTGCAGGATAGCTGAACCAGACATGATCAGGGCCTGCCGGTCCTCGCCGATGCGGGGATCACGGCGGCGGCCCAGAGGCCCGAGTTCTAGATAACTCCGGATCACTTTGTCAATCTGATCGCTGGTCATCCGCAACCCGTCCACCTTGGTCCGGTCATACCGTTTCAGCCCCAAATGCGACGCCGCGACTGTTGTGACAGTGCCCGATGTGCCGACGATCTGAAAACCGGCCCGGGTCTGCTCATCCTTGTAAGGCGCAAAGTCAGCCAGGTTTTCCTCAAAAAACCAGCTCATCAGCGCAAAGCGGGCGGCGTCGTCCTCCACATCGTTGAACTGATCGCGCAAAGTGGCGACCCCCAGAGGCACGGAAATCCAATCCACCACCTTTGCCGTGGGAAACGGGCTTTCTGTAGAATTGAACCCGTTATGCAACCGCATGATCGCAGAGGGGCGGTCGCGCCGCGGGACTGACGAGATGTCGATCCACACCAATTCGGTCGAGCCGCCGCCGATATCGACCACCAGCAGCTGATCGGTTTTGGTCGAGACCAGCGGCGCGCAGGAAATCACTGCCAGACGCGCTTCTTCTTCCGGCTGGATGATTTCAAGCGTCAGACCGGTTTCCCGCTTCACCTGGCGGATGAATTCGCGGGCGTTCTTTGCCCGGCGGCAGGCCTCGGTCGCCACCAGCCGCATCCGCCTGACCTTGTTGCGTTTCAGTTTCTGCTGGCAAATCCGCAATGCCTGAATGGTGCGCGCCATCGACGACCGCGACAAGCGTCCGGTCCGCTCCAGTCCGGCGCCGAGCTGCACCGACTTGGAGAAACTGTCGACCACATGGATGCCGCTGCCCTTGGGCTGGGCGATCAGCATGCGGCAGCTATTTGTACCCAGATCCAGCGCAGCATACAGCGCATCTGGATCGGGCCGGGCCGGTGCAGGGGTTTCAACCGCTTTGGGAAACGCGCCCGCACCTTTCGAGCGCCTGGGCGCCATGATTCACGCCCTCCGATTATCGTGTTAACGACAACAATAGGTGCGCCGGTGCAGCGGCGCAAGCGCCAGACGGCAGAAGTAGCGCGATTTCCGCTGCTTCGAGGAAATCTCATAATCCACATGAATATTTTGGCAAGAAACCCCTGTAGCTTTCGCAAGGGCACAAAGCTAGTGTCCCGGCAGCAAAACGTCGCTCAATCCCATCGTGTTGTCGAAAATCGACCAACGTGCGGGCGGCCGCCGCTCTAGAACGTGGTCTATCCAGGCTAGGAGGAATGTAAGGCATGCCCGACGTAACGATCGTTTACTGGCGCGATATCCCGGCGCAGGTCATCGTTGGCAAAGGCCGCCGCGGGGCCAAGCGCCAGCTCGAAGAACGGTTCGAGCAGGCCATCGACCGCGCAGCCATGAAGGTGAACGCCAAAGACGCGGACGCCTATCTTGCCGAGTGGCGCAAGGCCGCGCCATATACCGCCGAAGGTGAAGCGGCTGAGATCGCCGAAGCCGAGGCAACCCGCCTGGAAACGGAATACGATCAGGACCGCCTGAAAACTCTGATTGCAAATGACGGATGGGCGTGAGCCTGAATACCACTATGGGAGGCCGCGATGGCTTTGCTGAACTTTAAGAAACGCGATTCTGGTGCTGGCCAGTCTGTCACCCCCGAAATGGAAGCCTTTCTGAAAGGCTATTCCATTGAGGTGATGCCGCGTACCGCGGCCAAGGTCGACGACTTCCGCGACCTTCTGCCGGCCGGCACCCGTGTCTATGTCGCGCATATCGAAGGCACCCCGATTGAAGACATGGTCGACACCGCCAAGCGCATTGCCGGCGAAGGCTATGATGTGATGCCGCACTTCCCGGCGCGTATCATTAAAGACAAAGCAACGCTTGGCGACTGGATCGCCCGTTACCAGGGCGAAGCCGGCGTCAAGCAGGGCCTGATCCTGGCCGGCGGTGTTGCCAAGCCGCAGGGCGAGTTCGACTCCTCGATGCAGCTCCTGGAAACCGGTCTGTTCGACGAGGCAGGCTTTACCAATCTGCATGTTGCTGGCCACCCTGAGCCCAACCTGGACATCGACCCCAAGGGCGGCCGTGCCAACACCTATGCGGCGCTGGACTGGAAACAGGAATTCTCCAAGCGCACCGACGCCGAAATGGCGCTGGCAACCCAGTTCTGCTTTGAAGCGCAGCCGGTGATCGACTGGGTGAACGAACTGACCGAGCGCGGCATGAACCTGCCGGTCCACATCGGCATCGCCGGCCCGGCCAAGCTGCAGACCATGATCAAATTCGCCATCGCCTGCGGCGTCGGCCCGTCGCTGAAAGTTCTGCAGAAACGTGCTAAGGACGTCTCCAAGCTGCTGCTCCCGCATGAGCCGGGCGAAGTGCTTGCGGATCTGGCGGCGCACAAGGCAGCCAATCCGGATTTCGCAATCGAGAAGGTCCACTTCTTCCCGCTGGGCGGCATCAAGACCAATGCCACCTGGGCCATCAACAACGGCGGCGCCTCGGCGAAGCCGGTCAACTCCTAAGGATCAACAATGACCCGTACAGTCGTAGAATCAAAAACTAAAACCGCGATCCTGGGCTTTGACGAGCCGTTCTGCGTCATTGGAGAGCGCATCAATCCGACCGGCCGTAAAAAACTGGCGGCCGAGCTGGAAGCCGGCGATTTTTCCACCGTCGAGAAAGATGCCGTCGCTCAGGTTCTGGCCGGTGCGACAGTGCTCGATATCAACGCAGGCGTGGTCTACAACTCGAACCCGAATCCGAACGAGACCGAGCCGCCGCTGATGAAAAAGATCGTCGAGCTGGTGCAGGGCCTGGTTGACGTGCCGCTGTGCATCGACTCTTCGGTGCCGGGCGCGCTGGAAGCCGGCCTGGAAATCTGCGAAGGCCGTCCGCTGCTGAACTCGGTCACCGGCGAAGAAGAGCGTCTGGAACAGATCCTGCCGCTGGTCAAAAAGTACAACGTTCCGGTTGTTGCGATTTCCAACGACGACACCGGCATCTCGGAAGACCCCGACGTCCGGTTCGCCGTCGCCAAGAAGATCGTTGAGCGCGCCGCCGATTTTGGCATTCCCGCGCATGACATCGTGGTTGACCCGCTGGTGATGCCGGTCGGCGCCATGGCCACGGCCGGCTTGCAGGTGTTTGCCCTGGTCCGCCGTCTGCGCGAAGAGCTGGGTGTGAACACCACTTGCGGTGCATCCAACATCTCCTTCGGCCTGCCGAACCGCCACGGCATCAACAACGCCTTCCTGCCGATGGCAATGGGCGCTGGCATGACCTCGGCGATTATGAACCCGGTGGCGCTGCCAATTACGCAGAAAAAGATCGCCGAAAAGAAGGCTGAAGTTGAAGCCGCCGGCATCGTCCTGCCCGAAGGCATGGAAGACGAAGCATTTGTTCAGATGTTCGGGCTCGGCTCCACCAAGCCGCGCGCCGGTAAGGAAATGGAGGCCATCCGCGCTGCCAACTTCCTGACCAACAACGACCCGCATGGCGGCGAGTGGATCAAGTTCAACAAAGAGCCTGCCAAAGAAGGCGAAGAAGGCCGTGGCCGTGGCGGCCGGGCTGGCGGCGGCCGCCGCCGCCGCGCCTGAACCGGGCTGTATAATAGCGGAATGGCCGGGCAGGGATGCCCGGCCATTTTTTTATGTACTGAAGTGTCGGGAAACGCTTCGGTTTACATGGCGGCCAACAGGCCAGGCGAGGCCGGAGGTTGGAAATGCCATCAGAGATCTGTTCAGCCATCCCCGTGCCGCTGCCAATCTTGCGCTGACGTATATATTCCAGGCTAGGGCGTCGAATTTTTCTGCCTGACGTTTGACGCGATGCAGCGGGCAGTCCCTTTCATACAAATAGAACAGGGCATATGAGCTTCTGGCGGCGCGCTATGGGGACCCGGTATAGGCATTTTAAAGGGACCCGCCTGGCGTGCGTGCTGCTGGCCCAAGGCGCCGTGAAAACTGAAATCATCCCGCAAATGCGCGTGGGAACTTCCGTAGCCAACTGAATTAAATGACGATTTCGCCTCGGGAACCTCGGGGTACTTCGGAATTAAGACGGGAGCCACCGGGGAACACCGCAGGTGCCTTCCTTGCTGGGGAGTCATCGGAGAAGTTGCTGTGTCCTTGTCGGGCCAAGCCGCGGTCTTCACCATGGGCCCGGCCCGGCGAATAATAAGGTTCACTGCGTCGCTCTGGAGGTCGGGTGGGTACAGTGGGCGAGGCAGCAAGGCGGCACCCTATGCCGTCATCTCTGTCATCCACCCGGAAACACATCCTGGGATCAAGAGTGGGTTATTCTTGTTTTCAAAGGTAAAATGGCGGAGAGACAGGGATTCGAACCCTGGGAACCCGTGAAGGCTCAACGGTTTTCGAGACCGTTTTCGAGTTCATTCCCAGAAGGTTCACACCAATAAAATAAGGGTTCTGTAACGGCGGATTGAGCAACCTCGGCATAGAAAGAGGGTAGGGGTGTCATAGAAAAGTGTCACAGTAAGCGGAGTTGGATGCGCCTATTGAGCGCTCGCTCTATAGGGCGGAGTCTTTCTGAATTGGCGGATAGTTGACCTTCGCTGTGCCTCGGTCAGATGGCAGCATTGCACAGGAAACTAACATTCGGCGTTGCGATTTCGATGCAATTGACTGCCGGCAGAGGTGTATCGCACGCACACATTTCAGACCGAAATGTGCGCAACGGCGACTTTCTCTCTCAGCCTATGACGTGTGGACTACTCTGACCTCCACCACTTCACAACAGCGTACACTATGCCAATGAACAAAAGGGACGGGAGGACTACAAAGTTCATGAAGACGCGAGCCGCATCCGCTATCGTCGCACCCGTTGAAATTGTGATATGTGTGATCAGGTTGGCAACGTCAGGAAAATTATAGAAGGTAATAGCGATTGTCGACAAAAGAAGGGAAAGGGAAATTGAAAAATCTATCAAACCAACAGAAAAGAATTTAACTGGGCTTGCGGACCACATATCACGCAGGGCAACCCGGCTCCACGAGAATATCCGCACGAAACAAGACGCCGACAAAACAAATACTCCAAATAGGATGCCTGCCTTTGCCGCCTCCAAGCTTTCAAAAACCTTCTGCGCAGCTGTAAGTATCGCAAGGGCGCCAAAACGCGTCGCCCAAGAGTCAAAAATTTCGGCTTTAGTCAAAATTACACCTTCATCATCTTCGTTGATCGAATTTTTCATTCACTTTGAATGACCGCTAAGAAAAAATTCTCGTCACAGCGCTTCCCTTTCTCGAATCTCTGCATTTTGCCATGAAGACAACAGGCGGTTTGGGAAAGCTCACTTGGTAGAGCAGCAAATACTAAATTCCCCCCAACCGAACGACCGGCTTTACAGAAAAGGCGGTTGCGCCAATCACGAGCGTCAAAACGCTGCGCTGGTGAACGGATGTGCGCTCCAAAGAATGGGCGGTTAGCTGACCTTCGCCGCATTTGACTCTAATGTCAGCAATGGCGAGAAATAAACGGGCTGGAGATATACGCCTACTTGGCCCAACGGTAAGGCGCAGCGAGCAACCGCCAAATCCTATACGCCTCACTCTTGCATCAATGGAGAAGGAAGTTCTTCAGAAAACTCAGCAAGATCGCAATTCTTCAAAAAGAAGAAAAATGTCGAATCGATAGCAAAAAGACGGCGCTTGCTCTGATCATAGTCAATAAGCGGTGGATTAATACCTTTCTTGTACTGTGTGCTACTCAAGTTATGAAGAAGATTGGTCATATCGCCGGGGCGAACATCATTCTTTCTATGATGCTCACTCTTGATTCGTTCAGTAATATCGGATCGATCTACGCCATGTTCAAACCCATCGTATCCAAGATCAAGTATTGCTCGCACAAGGTAATAGGGCAGATGAAGCGGCTGAAGAGCCTTTTCTTTTGAGTGGGTGATATTTCCGGATGCGATTAGCTCGAGAGCTTGCCGATGTGTGGCGCCATACTGATGAGATTTTTCTTGGATCGCCTTTTCTGCAAACTCTTCCCCGTACACTCCGAAAACGACATCACCACGCGATTTGAGGCCAGCTGTATCGCATGCTTCCCGCATGAGCTCTTGAAAAACGCCAATGCTTCCGAAGGAGTTTTGAATGCATATCTCAACGATTTTCGGGTCTATCTCTGCGTTCAATTCTTCTGCGCCGAGTGCCGCAACTTGCCGAAAATCTTCCTCCTCCCATGGCTCGACCGGCACATCAATGACGCGATCTGTCAAATCCGAGCAATATATACGAAGCTTATCTTTTTGTCTCCAGACACCCAAGACAACAAAGAGTATCCCCATCTCCTGAAAGAGGCGAAGATCAAAGGAGATTTGTTTCTGAAGCAATTCATCTAAGTAATGAAAATTTTCCAGTATAATTCGCTGATTAAATCCAACTTTTTTAAGAAGTTCCGACACGTCCTGAGGGACTGAAATATTGAAAGGGATAGTTTCGTATTGCGTTGCCTCCCGCTCAGAAGCCTCTCCCGAGCCGCCTCCTTTTAGTTCCGCTTCGCCGAATAGAGGAATCTTTGCTTTGAACTTCGCACCTGCGCTTCCACCAACCTTGCTCGCACTTTCTGATGTGGAACTTACCTCAATTAAAACTCCAGCCTGTCTAAGAATACTGGCGTAAACATCCTCGATCGTGGATTTCGGCGCAAGCCGAACTACAATGTTTTCCTGGTAAGAAAGATAACGCGACACAAGCGCAGTTTTCCCCTGCTTGGAGGCACCATAGACTACGACATGTTTGTCAGAACCTATTGCGTCATTAAACAGGCCGTCGATCTGGTCTCTCGGGATATATGATCTTACAGCTTTTGAGCTTACGCCAAAGACTTCATTGAGTTTCACCATTTTTGCTCCCAAAAGCCGCAAGAAAAAAACAGAGATCACCGCAGGTAACCTTAGTTGCATAGCACTTGCAAGCAGGGAAGATACAGTTCTCCGCAGACGGATCGGGACTGGCTTGCGGCTTCGCGCCTTTGTGCGCTTACCTCCTTCAGCTCAACGAGCTATCTATCTCATTCCTTGCCGGTATTTTAGGCTGGCATGAGCGTCATACTGACCTTGGCATCACGCGCTGCTGCGGTAAAGCTTCCGACCTTCGCTGCTCAATGCTCAAATGGCCGCTCTGGGCCGGGAGCATCATGGCGCTCCAAAAGACCTTGAGGTCGTCAACAAGACAGAAAGCTGTTCTCGGCTACCTTTACCTGATTTCACCGTCCGAACAGCTTCCCGGTAACCAAACGCCCTGTTTCCCAAAGCCCGGACGCGCCTCGCGACATTTCCTGCGAGAAGGTAGCGCTGGCCTCGGCCCCTGTGCTGCGTCGGCGATTGCGCTGCGTCGCCAAGGCGTCCGATGCGCTGTGCGCGACGGTGGAGATCAGTTGATCGAGGTTCCAGACCGCCCCTTCAGAGACGACAGGAATTGCCTCGCGGCAGGTCAGATCCGCACAGATGGCGGCGCTCGCTGCGGCAATGGTCGCCTGTGCCTCGCGCGGGAGGAGGTGTTCGGGAAAGGGCCAGTCCGGAAGCAGTTGGTCGACAGCGTTTGCCACGATGGTAACGGGCGGCATCCGCCGCAGGGGGCGGGCGGCGAAGGCGGCCTCGATCTGTCGGAGCAGCGCGACATCCGGGGCCCGTGCGGGGCGGTTGGCGCGGAGGATCCATAACACTTGGTCACAGTCCAGTACCTGCGCGAGCAGGGTCTCGGCAACCTTTTCGCTGCCGTCGATGCCCTGTGTGTCGATCACTGAATAGGCAATCCCGTCGATGTCCAGCGCGTGGCGGGTCAGGTCGGGGGTTGTGGGTGCCATGTCCGTCTCGGCGACCTCACCTCCTGCCAGACGGTTAACGATTGTCGATTTTCCTGCCGACACCTGACCAATCACAAGGAGACGTATCGGTTCGTTCGGCTGAGCGAGGATCTGTTTATCAAAGTCGGCGGAGCCGAGCTCAATATTCAAGAGTTCTTCATCCGTAAACCGCAGGTAGCCGGAATGCAGGTCCACTGCGGCGCGCGCGACCTCTTCCAGAATGATCTGCTGTACGAGGGCCAGGCTGAAATTTTTCATCTCGCCGCCATCTGCACTGCTGGTCACCGCCCCCTGGATTTCCTGCATGATGGCGGCCGGCGGGTTGGTTATCATGCGTTTCGCGCGCCATGCCCAGCCGACCACCGTGGCACCGCGCTGGACCCAAGCCTTGTTCTCCCAGATCCAGAGGATCGTCTTGAGGCTGATCCGGTCGGAAAATGGCACCATGTCATGCAGGTTGCGGCGGAGGCGGATCATAACGCGGTCGGCCAGCAGCAGCGCCTCGGGGATCGAAAAATCGAGGGCGCCTTTTTGACCTGCGGACAGCTGCTGCGCTGCTTTCTCGACCAGATCGAAGGAAAGCTGTCGCATATCTCCCCAAGGGCGGGGTTCCCGGGCGATTTCTGTGCATAGGCTGTTGAACACCGCCAGTTCCCGCGCGGACCATTCCGGGTTCGCCGTCACGATCGGGGCTGGGTCAGCATCGACGGGCGCGGCACTCTGCGTCTGTCGCAGGTGTTTCAGCAGCAGAAGGCTAAGCCGAAGCAGAAGGACCAGACCCAAGGTGATCGCGACAAAGGGCAGCAGCCAGTCATGCTCGGCCAACCAGAGGACACCGAGGATAACCAAAACCACCCAAGGCAAGGCATATAGGATGGCCGTCAGCAGTGCGGGACTGCGCGCGATACGTTTTAAGATCACCTTAACCGGCGGCACTGTCGCGCTCCTTCACCTCGGCCCGCGAGAATGCGGCAAGGTAGTGGTCCCGCAGCGACTGTTCATCGACCGTCCGGCCAGCCTTGGTGTGATACATCCAATACGCCGCAGCGCGCCCCACCGCATAGGTCGATGCAAAGCCATAGCCTGCGGTCAGGACCGGCACTGCTGTTTGACCGACGACGGGGATCAACCCAGCAAGGCTGCGGCCAAGGATGCCGACCAGCGTCCCACTCACCACGCCCGCCCCAAGCGCGGAGATAAAGGCGATCAAGCGGTCGCGGTCCCAGGGCAGACCGTAACTGTTCGCCAGCGCCGTGACCAAAGCGAGTTGCAAAGCGGGCGCGGTGGTTGCCCCAACCACAGGCACGGCCCCCGAGGCGGTCGCCATCCCCGCATATCGCAGAACGGTTCCGCGGCGCTCGAGAAAGGCTGCCTCCTCGGCGTCGCTGGCCTTTCGCCGGTCCATAAGCAGCACGACGGAGGGTAACGTATTGGCCAAGATCTGTTTCAGCTCGGACATATCGGCCTGTGATGGCACCGACATATCCAGTTCCAGCCAGGGCAGATCGCGCTTGGCGGCTTCCTCAAACTGCGACTGGTTCGCGGTTTGAACCCGTCGACGTTCAAGCGGATCGGGGACCTTATCTGCAGCGGTGTGGAGAACGACCACAGGCAGGTCGGGCTTTTTGCGCACCACCTGCGCCAAGGCCTCAGCGACGTTACCCTGAACCGGATCGTCGAGCCGCGTGAGCACGAGGACCATTTGCGAGGCGTCACCGTTGGAGGCAAGATCCGCATCCGGGCGATAGCCTGCTTCACCCAGCCCACGGGTGTCGAGAAAGCGCAGGACCGGGTCCCCTTCGGGGTAATCATAGGCATCCGCCGTCCGAGTGCAGGAGGCAAAGCCATTTCCAACCTCTGCCGCGTCCTTGCCCGTTATCGCCTGCACGAGCGATGATTTACCGGCGCCGGTCTTCCCCAAAAGCCACAGCACCGGGATCGAGCGATCCACCGGGGCTGGACTGTCGGGCGCCTTCGTCTCGCTGTCCCAAAACGCGGCCACGCCCTCCGTCACGCTGGACCAGAGATAGGAGGGCGCGGCCGTCACATAGCCGAGCGCCGAGCGCGCCGTCTCGGACCAGCCGCCCGCGGCCTTTTGGAAAATCCGGTCTGTCCGGGCGATTGCAGCGAGTTCGGCATCGTGAAGCACGCCATCCGCCGCGGCGATCTCGGTCAGAAAAGCCAGCAGCTCCGCCCTTAGGGTGTCGAAATTGCAGTCCGGGTTGTCGCGCTTATAGAGGGCGAGGGCCTCGGCGATCTCGTCTACGCTGTGGCCTTCTGCGCTCTGTTCGATCACGGGCAAGGCTGCTGCGACATAGGCGGGATCAAGCCCCCATTCGGCGGTGAAATAATCTGCGATGGCTGCCCGCTCTGCATCGTCAACCTCTTCGGCTTCCCGTGCGACCCGGATCGCCAGCGAGCCCATCAGGTCAAACAGCGCCGCGCCGAGCACATCGACGGGCGTGTTGATGAAAGCCGGCACTTTCTTGACGCGCGCCTCCTCGTAGCCGCGGTAAAGGCGCAGAACACCGTAGCAGGCGGCGCCGCTGGCGACTGCGGCCCCGACGACCCAACCGACGGGCGTCACCGCCGCTCCAACCCCGAGGGCCGCGAGCCAGCCGCCACCGAAAAACGTGCCCGCAACGGCGGAGGAGCTGGCCGCCAGCCCGCCCGCCGTCGCGGCTGTTCCGACTTGCCAGAGATCCCCGACCAGCCGCGCGGCCTGCAACGACGCAAAGGCCTCTTCGCCAATGTCGAGCTTCGCCTTGAACTTCATCGGTTCGGCGACCACCCGGCCGACGCCCTCGAACCTGCCGGTTTCGTCATAGTTTTCCATGATCGACAATCACGCCTTCACGGCCACGAGCTGCTCTTGCAGGGCAGTGACTTTCGTCGACCAGGCCGAGGACCGAAAATCGGACAAAGCGCCCATCGTCAAACCTGTCGCGAGCAGGATCGGGCCTACAAATGAGGCGAGGAGTGGCCCGACCAACGGAAGGGTCCCGACAATCAATGTGACGATCGAGGCCACGACGACGCCAAACATTGTGCCAGGAAAGGTCGTCACGATCTCGAGAGCAACCGAAAGGATTTTGCGACCGATCGCAACGACGGTCGATCCGACCGACCAGGTCACTTTGGCCAGATCACAAAGCACCGCTTTGAAGTCCGCCGACACGTCAAGCTGGTCGATGTACGCCGTCAACTTCCGAAGGGGGAGCGCAAGGTTCAGGTCCTTCAGAAGGTCTGGATCGGGGGAATATGGAGGGTGCGACGTCGTCATTTTAATGGCCTGTTGCTTGAATGTGTCCCCATGTAATAGGCCGAAATGTTGAATTCCAAGCAAAATATCCGGGGGCAGTTGAAAGCCGCACCGCAAACGCCCGCTTTGTCGATCTCTACTGAAGTTGGTTCTTCAAAAAGGGCTGCACGGCGCACTGAATGACCGGTTTGGGGAAGCTGAGATGCGGCGCGAAAGCTGACAACAGTGGTCTGGCTTGGGCCGGTTTTTCCGGTGGATTTTGCCGCCATTGCGCAGATGTTGCGTCGCAACGAGGTTATCCAAACAGTCTGATCTGTCGATTTGCCGAACGTCAATGTCTGCTATCAACAGTACCGAGAATCTTGCTAAATACCAGATCACGCGGTGGTAGTTCCGGCTCATTCAGGGCGAGGTTAACGAGAGCCTTCCGGATCTCGTCGGGGATGCGGTTCCAAACCCGGCCGGGGTGTGGACGGCGGTCCTCGAGCCCGGCTTCACCGAACGCCTCATAGCGGGCATACCAAGGGTAGAACATGCTTTTCCGGATGCCAGGCACGGGAAAATCACATCTGGCCAAGGCGCTCGGCGTGTTCGCGGTCAAGTCGGGCAAGAGCGTCCATCGTGCAACCCTGGCCGAACCGATTGCAGCGTTGAGCCAGGCTGAGCGGGAGGGTCGGCTGGCCGACAAGATCCGCTTTTATGCCTGGGTGTCTATGCTGATCGTCGACGAGATTAGTTAACGGCAGCAATCCGGTCCGGAACAGCCTGTGCCACGAACTCATGACTGTCACACGTCGGAAAAATTAGTCGCTGAGAGATTAGGCCATATCCACTGGATGGGATTACTGGTGCCCCGGCGGGCGCAACATTTCCAACACGGCATCCTTTGCCTCAAGCTGCGCGCGCAACGCAATGATCTGCTTAACCGCATCATCGAGTTCCAAGTCTTTGCGCTGCACCTCGGCTTCCAGGACAGCAACCCTTTCTTCCTCGGCGGATAGGCGGTTCTTGAACTCATCCTGTTCTTCTCGCTTCCTACGGAGCTCGTCACGCATTGATTGTAACCGTTCTTGCGCTTCCTGAAGTGGAAGAGTGCTTTGTTCCTTCAACTCACTGAAGCTCTCGGCGATCCCGGCGACGAGTTGACGGCGAGACTTGTCGATGGCCTGATCGATGAAATCCGTTGCCGACCTCGGGAGGGCGGCGATCAATTTCAAAACACGCTGTTCCTCTTTGGCGTCTTGAACTTCCTGGATCATTTGCCGCAAACCCTCCGGGCGGGGCTTGGCCGTCAAATACTGCTCTTCGATCATGTGTCGGGCAACATTTTCGACGGAAGGTTCCAGTCCGCGAATTTTGAGATCGGCCAGTGCCCTGGAAACCTGTCCCTCGTTATACGACTTCTTGCGCCCGGAGTTGGAACTTGCAGCCATCGGGATGCTCCTCATGTTTTGATTTGTCCTATCATTTGACAAATCAGATTTGACAAATTGCCTGCACGTGCAGGCCGAGGCACGTGTTGCCTCTTCGTGATTAGGAGTTGCGTTCGATTCAAATTTTGAGAAACAAACCCGGTCTGGAAGTCGGAAAAACCTTGGTCTCGCATAGCGCGGTGAGGTTCACGGCCCGCGGAAACTCTCGTGTTTCATGCACGGAAGAACCCTGACAACCGTGTCAGAAAATAGGACCTGCGAAATCTGCATTGACATCTGCAAAACCTGCACACCGAGCTGAAATTTCTGCATCTTCGGCTGACAAACTTGCATATCCATCTGCGAAATTTGCATCCGCCCCCCGTCAAGGCGTTGAAACCAAGCTATAAACCGTCCTCCCGAAAGAAGAGAAACCCCAGAAAGAGTAGAAAGGCCTCTGGTGAGGCCGTTTTTTGTTTTGAGTGGATGGCACCACACCTGCGCCAACCTCTCGGGCACATCTGACACGTGTTGATTGACGGGCCGATGGCGACCGCAGTGCCGCGTGCCGGGGAAAATATCCTGTTCAGATTGAAGGATCAGGCTCTCCCTCAGGCAATTCGTCCCGAGATGGCAGCGCACCACCATGACGTCCGGCCTGGAAACCCTGGGCGGGTCGGCGATACAGCTTCACTGATCTCATCCAAACACCTTCATTCTGTCGGCAAGAAGAAATTGGCCCCGTATTTTCAAAGTTTCGGCAAACGACCGCATCTCCTTCCCAAACCAAGAGGGACAATCCCATGCTTACAACCGCCGAAGTTGCACATCATTTTGCCCTTGCCGAGTATCGATTGGGTTGTAGCCCGCAATCAGGAACACTGAATGCCATTGAAGGCCTATCGCAGCCTTGGCTGCGCTCCCAGATCCAACGATCCCAGGCATTTTCAGCTGGCGACAGAGTTATGGCAGGAGGAACGGGTGCTGTTTGATAACATCGCTTTGACGAAGGATCACCGGTATGTCAGATGGCGGTTTTCGAAGTTCAGCTTCGAGCTCATGTCCGAGATGGACAGATACGCTTTGCTGATTGCAGAAAGACTAAAAACCGCCCGGACAGATTTGGATCTGGATGTCCTTCTCCAGGCCTACTGCATCATAGAATGCAGCGCCCGGAATTCCGGATGCTCGCTTAGGGTTTTCAAGGCCGGGGTGAAGAACCCGTACCGTTCAAACTCAAGGATGTCGATCGAAAGCTTAAAAGCAGTTTGCAGCGTCCGGCGGATCTCACCGGTTACCGTTTCGTCGTCGGCTACCTGCAGGAAGGCAAAGCGCCGGGGTACACCTCGGTGGCCATTCGCATCCAGCACGAAAAGACGAAATGGCCATCCAGGCGCATTTATAAGTTTCCACCCCGGACAAGGCAATTCTCTCTGGTCCCGGAAGCTGGCGCAGCCCAACAACCCTTGTAAATGAAGGCCTGACAACAATATCGTCAGAAAATTCCTTTGGACAACCCAAAACCGGCCAATCTTCTTGATAAAGGAGTGGCGGAACGATGTTTCAACAACTGAAATCCTGGGGCGAGGCTAACGGACTTCCCGAAGGGAACTGGCCAAGACTGAAGGCCGCGATTGAATTCCAGGAAACCTTCGTACGCAATGGCGATCTTGCGAACATCGTTCATCCCCATGATTTCGAGGACGCCTGGCCTCACGATCTGAAGGATGTGCCAGAGCACTTCAGCAATCCGGCACAGTACCAAGCCTGGCGGAATATTCTGATTTCCGGGTTGGAAGCGTGTTCCGGCCAAATTTCCCGAAAGTCAGCAGTTCAAGAAGAGGCGAAGGACGATTGGCTACGGCTGCGTGACTGGTGCAGGGAACGGGAGTTTGGTTACGTGCATGAGAACAACCTTCTGGCGCTGCGCCGGATTGCCCTTAGGCTTGATATCGAACCTGCAGGAGTGACCCAAGACTGGGCAGAGCAGGTGCAACAAGGCTTGGAGCAGTCTCAGCGCGCCTTGTTCAGGTCTGGTGTCGGCGCTTTTGAAAAAGCTCGCGCTCATCCTGAAATTCGTGGGGAGTTCGGTCTGACTGAAACACAGATTGGACAGCTCCAGTTCAAACCTTCACCTAACGAAGAACAGCCCTTGCCGCCGCGCTTCAAGGCGGACTTTGAGGAATGGGTTGGTCTTCTGGCTGCTGGGGAGCCCATCGGGTTCCGGGGGCGGCGGCGTAAACCCGTAGCGGAGGCGACTCTGCGCCAGTACCGGTTTGCGATCGCCTGGTATTGGCGTTGCTTTGCTGTTGCGTTCCCAGACCAATTAAACCCGGAAACTGCCAAACTCGCACGCCAGCTCGTGTTGGAGGAAATCTCCGAGATCGCGGACAAGACAAAAGGTCTTCAGCTCAAACCGGGTATGAAAAAGGAATACTTTTCTAAAGTCCTACCCTTCCTCCACCAATGGAATCCACAGCTGGTGCAACCAGGGAAGGAGAAAGAAAGATAAAGATGAAAGATAAACAGACGGGGAAATTCGTGCGTACCGGGCGGATCAGCGAACGGCTCGCCGCGATGGAAGCACCAGAGAAGTTTGTAACTCAGGCCAGGGCGATTGAATCTGGGGAAACCGGTCTGAATGGATACCTCCATAAACCTGCTCTCAATGGAATGTTCAGGTTTATTGATTTGGCAGTCACCCAGGACCTTCCGTTGGATTTCCATACGAGCACGATCGTGGCATTTCTCGATGATCTTGATAAACGATCCACGGGCTCTGCGTATTGGTTGCGCTACGCAAATGCGATGCAGGAAGTGGCGCGCGAGATGGGTTACCCCTTCCAAGTCATCGATGGGTTCGAGGTGAGGTTGGGGCCGGTTTCTTAGAACACCAGGAACCTCACATGCGATACCGGCCCAAACCGGCCGTTCCCGAAGCTATCAATCGCTGCAGCGTAGCTTTCACCAAACCGGCCATTCGCCGCGACCGCACATTGCATCGTGGTCATTGAGTTTCTTCGCGGTCACGGCGATCTCAGACTTCACGATGTCAGAAGGGCGGCTTCTTAGGCCAAGGGAAGCTCCAGACCTCACGAAGCGCGTGATCATATGGCTCGCCCCCCCTCGAACTGGCTACGTATCCGGTCCCAGGAACACCGGTGTGTTTTGCGTATACGAGTGCCTGCATCGGCGGATAGCCGTTCTCTCTGAACCAAGTCTGCATCACTCCAAGAAACCAGCGGGCGCTGCGATGGTGAAGTCCAAGCGGATCGGTGAGGTCCTTGTAAGTGATCCGCTGCCCCTTCCGAGCGCATCGGCGCAGTATCCTGTAAGCACGTCGGGCACGAGCAGTGTGGTCAATCATATTTGGCATGTGTCTTCTCCTGCGGCTCATGATGACGACGGAGATCTCGTGAGCCGCATGCCGAAGACCTCCTCCGCAAAAAGCGGGGGTTGGGTCAGCGGCCATCGGTTGATCCGACGGTTCGGCTCCTGAATGTACAGGCGGCTCTTTTTGCGATGCGGTATTTTGCATCGGCCCTGAAGGATAGAACATATGACGCGCCGACGAATTTGCAAGAACGGCAAGAACATTTCCAGGTAGAAACCTTGGGCCTACCCTCATCAAAAACTAAGGAAGTACGAGATATCCGGGGCATTTCGGCAGTAGACACGACGGCTATCGCCGATGGATATGAACGGCAATCTCGGCCCGGACCTGCCGTTCATCGACCACTGCAATTGCTACGACGCAGTTCTTCAAAACGGAAGTTACTGCAACTTCTTCATCCGGGTGGGGTTGAAATCATAAAAGCGCAGGCACGAGGAAGCGAACTTTTGCATTCGGCGAAGCCCGATTGCCCTCATCCACCTCACTCTATCCGAGATGCTTCTCTGTGCCCTTTCGGTTGCCCGATCTGAACCAGTCCGCGAAATAGATCAGCCACACTCGATATGTCAAACCCGTTGAGCCTTTAGATCTTGATGGTATCGTTGATAGTGTGGAACCCCTTCGGCGGATGAACATCAGCGGGCGTCTACCTTCTTTATCAGACTGCAGCCGATATTAGTGCGTTAAGGTCCGAGTGTCCTTTCCAAGCAGCTTTCATGGTCCGCTTCTCCGCCACCGTAAAAAATTGAGAGCTGTAAAGAATCGCTGCTTGAACATACGGGGGCTCCTCATCATAAGCCGCTCGAACTTCGCGTCTCTCACGCGCAGTTCCAAACTTGCACGCAAAAATTGCTGAAATTGCCCGAGTATGGCTCCCGATGCTACGATTACGAAACCAAGACATTACATGGGCAACGGTTTCCGCAGAGACCGCATCACAAGTCATAACGCCAGCCGCATGATACATCCTTTGGTAGTCAAGGTAAAAGCCATTTGCACATATCAAAGCTTCTATCCGCTCTCTAACGTCCTGATTTATCCTTGCAAAATGATTGAGGTAAGAAAAGTAATGCCTCGTAAGATGGGGGCGTCGCGCCAAGCCATCGAATGCCCGTTCAACACCATAGTCGTCGCCTGCAGCTCTCAGGTAGGGCAACGCGAATCTATCAATTTTTTCAGATATTTCTGGGGTGTCATCATGATAGTCCAATAGGGCACGGACAGCGAGCAATTCTTCGTCCAAGCCATCCGATATTGCCTCCTCCACCTCATCAGAATTCACCCAGTCACCTTGGAAACCATAGCCACCGTTTTCCACAAGGTCCCGAGCTGCCTCGACTTCATCTCTGGCCTCTTCGAAAAGTCGATCAACCTCCCGCTGTTCAAAGAGCAATTCATTGGACGCGAGGATTCGCGTCTTTGTCGGATTCAAAGCCAAACCGACTTTTCGCATGCTCTCTATCATCTCTGCCAGAAATAGCTTCGCATCGAGCTCCGTCGAGAACCCAATATAAAAGTCATCAACATAACGCGCAGATGGATGATCAAACAGGCTGCAATTTGCGTCAAAATCTGTCAGGTAAAAATTCCCAAGAACATCCGAAGGAAAAACGCCTTGAATGATCCCTTGGGAACTTTTCTGACGGAACGCCAGCAAAAGCTTTTCCATGAGCCGAACGCTTTCTGCGCGGCAGCCACATCCTTCCAAGGCATTAACAAGATTATGCTGAGGAAGAGTTTCGAAGTAATTGGCAACATCACACTGAAGAACAAAATCCATATCCCCGCAAATGGCTTCGACTCTTCGCTGAAACTTGTTCCAACCCTCGAAAGACGGGTCAAACAAGCGATCCGCTTCTGTGGATGGTATATGACTAAAGGAACGGGTTCTATCGAACTGAGCTTCAATCTCGGGCAACATGTTTTCCAAAAGCCCTTGATAAAGCAACCGATCCTGAGGCAGAAGAATTGAGCCCGGGCGGGTCAATACGCCTTGCTTGGGGGCGCTGATTGTTACGGGTAACTGTGGCTCGTATGTTCCAGCCGCGAGCTTGGATTTCAGTTGATTGATAAGATCAGCAGACTTGTCCCGGAAAACGATATCCAAGTGAGGCGCTAAAATGAAGTCGCTGCGTGAGTCCACTTCTATATTTCGCGCCGCTTTTTCCCAGTCGATCGTGTCGACAACTTCACTTGCAAGACCTGGCATTGGGACGCTCATCTTAGAAACCACATTCGACCCAAGACTACGTTGGTTCAAGCGTGGATGCGACAATAAACTACAAGTGCATCATGGCCGGTGCTCGCTGCGAACTTCGTTTTTGCACTCTTCCGGCCTGAGATAGCTTTACCCTGGTGGTTGGAGGGCCCAAGGTCCGCTTTCCGAGATGAAGCCTGACGATTGCGGGCACGCGGCGAACGGCAGCTGTCCGCCGATTCCGTGGAAAAACACCCGTTCGCGGGTGCAGAATTTCGTTGCTTGAGTTGGGCGCAAGCGCCTTTCCTATCAGGCTGTGCGCGTCTGCTGCGGTGCAGGAAAGATCTTGGCCAATTTGCGGATGTTTTGGGCGGTTGCGGCGAGGAGGAATTCGTCATTTGCACCGCATGGGCCACGTAATCGGAGCCTTCCGAGGCCGAGGATGCGCTTGAGGTGCGCGAAGAGCATCTCGACCTTCTTTCGGAGCTTCATGGAGATGTCGTATTGCTTGGTCTTTGCGATGTCTCGGGCGACCTGGCGGGCGTCTTCGTGTTCTTCGCGGGTGATTGATCTGGCATCTGCGTTCGGGCAGCATTTCGCCTTGGACGGGCAGGCCTGGCAGGTCAGTTTCAGGGCACGGTATTTGGTTCTGCCCTGTCCGGTCGGCCCCCGGTTCGGATCGGAATAGTTCCGCCGGAACTGCTTCAGCTCTTGGCCCTCGGGGCAGACGTATTGGTCGTTCTCGGCGTCCCACTCGAAGTCCGCCCGGCTCCAGGTGCCGTCGCTGCGGCCAGATTTGTCGAAGACGGGGATGTGCGGGTTAATCTTGCGTTCAACCAGCCAACCCAGCATCGGTCCGGTGCCATAGGCCGTGTCGGCAATCAGGCGTTCGGGATGCAGGTCGAACTTCTCTTTGACCCGCTTCAACATGGTCTTTGTTGACCCGACCTCTGCTTGCCGGATGGAGCGGGTGGGTTCCACATCCAAGATGACACCATGATCTGTGTCGATGAGATAATTGTCGGAATAGCTGAAGAATGCAGGGCCTTTACGGGCCGCTGTCCATTGGCTGGCGGGATCAGAATGCGAGGTGAACTTGGGTTGCACCTCGCTGGCGGCGCCAAAAGCGGCCTCGTCCAGGGTGTCGAGATACTCGCGCACGGCGCGGGGCGCATCGGCGGGATCGATTTGTCCCGCATCCCATTCTTCCTTCGGCGTCGAGTTCTGCTTGTTGGCATCCGCCTCGATCAGGCTGGCATCGACGGCCATGCGCTGTCCGCTCACCAGACCTTCTTGGATACACCGGGCGACAGTCGTCTCGAACAGGTGCCGCAGCAGTTCGCTGTCACGGAAGCGCCCGTGCCGGTTCTTGGAGAAAGTCGAGTGATCCGGAACCCGGTCGCTCAGATCAAGCCGACAAAACCACCGATAGGCGAGGTTCAGATGCACCTCTTCGCAAAGCCGCCGTTCCGACCGGATGCCGAAGCAATAGCCGACCAGGAGCATGCGGATCAGCAACTCGGGATCGACGGAGGGGCGGCCCGTGTGGCTGTAGAAATCCGCCAGATAGGCGCGGACGTCAGTCAAATCGACGAAGCGGTCGATGGACCGAAGAAGGTGATCCTGAGGGACATGATCTTCCAGCGAGAACTCGTAGAACAGCGACGGCTGCGCCTCCTGCCTTGGTCCCATCATCGCAAATCCTCCCGCCCAATGCGGGAATTGAATCAGTAGTTCAGGCCGCAATCAAGGAGGAGTTTTTCAACAAAATACGCCCTTTCTTCCCAATCGGAGGCCATCGACATATTCTAAATTCGATTTTTCGATCTCAAACCTAACCCCCATCTTCTCTTCAGAATTGGAGGGCAGATGTCACATTCAGACCGAAAAATTGAAAAGCCGGACTTGGCGACGGTCAAGGACCTTGCCAAGTTCTTCCAGGTAGAGCGCACTGCTGTGCCGGATGTCATGAGCGAAATGGGTGTCCCGAGGCGGGGCGGGGGTTATCCTTGGATCAGGATCTGGCGCGCGCTTGGTTTTGATCTCAAGACTGCAGAAAATCTGGAGGATCTCAAAATACCGTTGCTGAACCTGAAACAGGTGGCCGCAAAGCTGGGAGAGAGTGCAAAGACAACGCGCCGCCGCAGCAATGGTGAACACCGGGATAGATCCATTCCGGCGTATATCGACCTTGGTCCCCGGAAACGGCTGTTTTTTTCCGGCGAGGTTCAATCCTGGATATTGGGTGAACCGCTTCCCTTCAGCCGAGAACAGAAGAACCTGTCGTTCATCCCAGGACAGGCAAAAAGAACTGGAGCGCCCAAAGCAGCACGCAGAGAGGCCGAGGTCACATTGTCTCCGTCGCCCTCAGCAGCTGCCTTGTTCATGGCGCCGCGCAAATCAGGCTGAACCAGAACCGGGATTTCCTGAAACTCCTCCCGGGACCTACCTCCTTTCCGCACCCGGAAAGGAGGTTTTCTTTTGTCTGTCGGCAGGGTGCCGCCATGCCCATTTCATCAGCAACACTCCCGCGAAAATGACACCTGGGCAGGAAATTGGCCGAGCAACGGACAGATGACAGGCCGAGCGGACAAAATGACAAACGCCCCCGAAATTTCGGGAGCGGCAAGTGGAGGATTATTTGTCATTTTCGGCTTCGGTTTGGGGAATAATGGCCAATTTGTCATTCAGCGGACAAGAAAAGAGGCCTTCATGAGCTTTTTCAAACCCATCGCGCCGATGACATTCCAGAACGTGCTGGACTGGACCATCGCGCAAGACAAGAGAGACTACGTCTCCCCGGTCAAGCGGTGCAGTGAGTTGTACAAGAACCGGCACCTGCAAGACATTCCGGCCGATCTGGATGAATTTAAGCGACGCTTTCCGCTGGGCGGTTTCGATCCCCGGCATTTCAAGACCGAGAATGCCTACAAGGCCTGGCGCCGGAAAGTGTCCGCCGCCATCAAAGGGGCCACCGGGCAGCTGCAGGAAGAACAAGAGCGCCGGGCGCGGCAAGACGCCTGGGCGGAGCTGATCGATGCTCTGGAGCCGCTCACCGGTATGCCCGAAGAGGCAATGTATCCGCACCAAGTGCTGATCCCAATCCGGAAGCTGGCCGATCTTGCCCGGCAGCATGGCAAAGACCCCAGCCAAATTTCCCAAGAGTGGCTGTGCGGGCTGCGGCCACGTTTGGGATCAAATGAATGGAAATCCCTGCAATCCGCTTTTCGGCAACTGAATCATTTCCGGTACCTGTCGTCGGTCCGGCCGCTGCTTCCGCCGGAGCCGTTTGCCGAACCCGCGGTTCTGCGTGCCAAACTCCTGCCGGGTGTTCCGGCTCACGTCGCAGCTGAGATCAATGACTGGGTGCTCAACGCGACACGTGGAGAATACGATCCGGTCGAGGATAGTTTCGAGGAAGGGACCTCTGAGAATGACAAGTCATCCAAGACCGCGGCGCTGCGGAAGTTTATCAGCACTTTGTCGGAATGCGCTGGTCTGGAGGCCAACCTTGGGCTGAGGGAACTTATTTCTCCTGATAATGCAGTGCAGGTTGTGCGCAGGTGGTCGTCCAACATGGATGGGGCCGGCAAGATCACCGCCGGGACGGCACATGGCTACCTTAAGTCCATCTACGTCGTGATGGCGCGCAACGGCCTGCCCCCGGATGCGATGAAGGCGCAGCTGGCAAACAACCGGTTTTTGAAACAGGGCAAGAAGCAGGGAGGCGATATGTCACCCGGCGCGCGAACATTCTGTGAAACTCTGCTGGGATCGCAGAAACTGACCCTGACCTTCCTTTCCCTGCACGTGCAGCTGCGCAACCGGGCCCAAGAGCTCCTCAACAACTTCACGGGGGACGGGCGGGCAATGACCTCGAGAGAGATCGAGGAGGTGCGTTCCATCGGTTCGGTGGCGGCCGTCTGCGCTCTCGAAACCCGCGGCGCACCGATCCGCATCGAAAACGCGCTGGCGCTGGCAATCCGCGGCGATACCATCACCTTCCATCTGCCGGGCAGGATGACGGATCACGCGACAATCACGCTGTCGCCGGAGCACACCAAGAACGACAGTGAGATTTGGGCGCCGATCGAACGCGGCAACCTGAACGGGCTCGAAGTGATCGAATGGTACATGGAAACGATCCGTCCGTTGTATCCGGGTGCGGATAGCAGCGATTTCCTGTTCCCGGGGATTATTGCGGAGGGCAATCTTCCCTACGAGACCTTTCTCGGCTGGTTCAAGCGCGAAACCCGTGCTGCCGGCCTGCCGATGACTCCGCATAATTTCCGCCACGGGTTGGCCTCGCTGCTGATCGAAGCCAACCCGGGAAGGTGGGACCTGCTCGAGCGCCTCCTCGATGATACAGTCGGCACTGCCAGGAAAAACTATGGCTGGGTCAACAAACGCGTGCAGCGCTCCGAGGTGCAGAAATACGTGCTCGATCTGACGAGGCTGAAGGCATGAAGAAACCTGATCGCCGGACCGTTCCGGAAATCCTGCAGCACCCGCGATGGGATCCCTTGGCCGCAACGCTGAACATGAGGGCTGTGACCGCGCCGCAATTGCGTGTCCTCGATGATTTCCTCGCCTTCATTGAAGACAGGCAGATTGCTTCGATATGGGAACTTTCTGTTTCGGACTGCCTGTCATTCGATGCCGGGTATCGGTCCGCCAACCGCTTGCGCGCCTTGAAAAAGGCGATGCAGGCTGTCTTCCCGGCCCAGCCCGCCATCCTCGTCCTGACTGACGCCATCCGCCGGAAAGAGGCGCAAACCCGGAAACCGGCGGCCACGGCGCCAAGGCAGCGCACGCTCAGGGTATCGATTCCGGAGGAGGAATTGCCAGAGCATTGGAAAAGCGCGCTGGCAGACATGGCGGCAGGCTTTGATGGGTACGGTGTCATCGCACCGTCTCCCAAAATGATCCCGACATACAGAATGAAGCTGAGGCAGCTGGCCTGTTCGGCCAGAAAGGCCGGGGTGCCGGAGGAAATCTCGGTTGAGGCAGTGAAGGCCTTCACCCGCGACATGCGTGGACGCAGGCTGGCCGCCGCGACACAGCTGGCCTCTTTCTCTGCATTGAAGAAATGTGCCCGTTATGTCGGCGCCGACCAGGAGGCGCAGGAGCTATTGTCGCAGCTCCTGCGAAAGGCTGAGGATCAAGCCCGCAAAGCTCCAAAGAAGAAGTATGAAAAGCTGCAGAAAACCGGATACTCGCCGGTAGCGATCATCGGCCGCGCGGAGGACTTTCTGAAGGAGGCGGAAAGCCTGACATGCGCACGCTCGCGCCAGGCGTTGAGAAACACCGCCGCTGCTTTGGCGCTGTTTTCTGTACTGCCGGTCCGCTTGGCGGATACACGGCTTGTATTCGGGGAGCACCTGTCGTGGCGGCAAGGGCGATATGAGCTGCACATCACCCTGTCCAAGGATGATGAGACTTATGACGCGGAAATTGATCCCCGGCTGAATGTATTCATTGATGCACTGATCCTCAGGGGGTGTGACGCGGCCTGGCTCGACCAGATGCGCAACGGCTGCCTGACGTCCAATCGGCCGCTCTTCGTTCGAAACGACGGGGTTGGTGTGGGCTACAACTATATCTCTGATTGCTGGCGCAGTGTTTTCGGAACCGGCGAGCATATTGCCCGGACCATCCTGCACACCTTTCTGGGTGTGGAATTGGGGGCTGCCGGAACGGACATGGCCCTGGCGGCCAACGGCCAGAAATCACCCCGGACAGCCGCGGATTACCAGGACCAAATGGTTGCAAAAGCACAGCGTCTGCAAGGACAGAAAGCCTTTGAGGATATGGCCGGCGGCGTAAGCTTGAAGCTCTTTGAATTCACCTGAAACGGGCTTGGAGGCGCGCTTTTCAGCGCATCCCTCGAGGTGAGAATGCGCTGAAAAGCGTCCTCCAACCCTGAGAAAAGGAAGAACCATGGAACCTGTTTTCATTGATTTCGAAGCGTCAAGTCTGGCGCCCAAAAGCTGGCCCATCGAGGTTGGTATCGCTTGGGTGGACAACGGTCGGGTTGCTGTCGAGGCGAAACTCATCCGTCCGGAGCCGTCCTGGTCGATGGATGACTGGCATCCGGCAAGCGAGAAGGTGCACGGCATCCCCAGGAGTGCCCTGAATGAGGCGGAAACGGCGGGAAGCGTAGCGATGTGGCTTCGGGGCAAGCTCCAAGGAAAACACGTTGTCAGCGATGCGCCGGAATTCGATCAGCGTTGGCTCGACCGTCTGATGCAATCCATCGGTGGAGCACCGGATATCACGCTCGACGACTTTGATCGTGCGGTCTGGTGGGCCTTTTCGGAAATGGACGGTCAGGTTGCTCCAGGACGTCTGCACGACGTGTACAGCCATCTGGCGAATGAAACGACGGTACATCGCGCAAGTGACGATGCCGCCAAACTTGCCCGGGCATGGCTGGCAGGGATCAGGGAAAGCAGAGAATGAGGCATGCATCGGTGATGATGCCAAGGGAGAATTTGATTATCTGGCCGAAACCGCAATCACGAAGAGATCGAAGACCTTTGTTTTCCGCACAGTCCTCAGGCTGAGACCGCGCAGAAAACAAAGTCATTCGAAATATGAAAAGGAACAACACAGCGACGCTCCGCCCCCTTCTTGAGCTGCCCTGAGCGGCAGCAAACCACTAACAAGGAGTTGCGCTATGCACACATCCCCTTCACCTGCCGTTCAGGCCCTTTTTCTCTTTCTTTCCGAGAACAATGAGGGCCTGCAGAATGCTGCCCTCGTTTTGGGGGGCGGAAAGGCCCTGAATCGCGTTCAACATCTGCTGGATCATCTGGGAGCGGCCCGGCAACTGACCCGTCGTGCCCGTCTCGATCTCGTCGCCCTGCACGAGCTGTTCACCCTGAAATACGTTGGTGACCCGCTGCGCCTCGAAACCGCGCTCTTCGCAGAAATCGATCCCATGGATCCGATGGTTGAGGAGATCTGTCTTTTGACAGACCGCCTGGAAGATCACATGCGCGCCATCGATGCTGCGTCTGATCTGCCAGTCTTCGATTTCGACATCGCTGCATGAGGGAGGTTCAGATGCAATACGACACAGGTTGCGAGCCGGAATCTCCTCAGGAGCGGGCTGCTCTTCGAGCCATTCGGTATGCGAGGCACTTCGTATCGGAATGGCGAGAAGCTTCAGTTGAGATCCCGGAGTTGAAGCTCCGCCAGATCGCGCCGACGCTCGAACGCCTCGAGGACGGTGTCCTCTTCGATTTTCAGGACGTGTCTGTTCTGGAAATTCTCGAAAAGACCATTGTCCGGCACGTGAATGACATTCGGGAAGGGTATGGCAGCCGGGCCATTCGATTGGATGTCAGCGGCGATGATATTCTTTGCCCGACGCTTCGAGAGGGCCGTTATCTCATCGAGCAATGGAAATGCTTCAAGCATGCGCGCCAACACGTCCTCGATCTCCGGCAGGCGCGGAAAATAGCCGATAGGTTTGGGTGAAATGAAGTTTCTGCTGCTTCTGGCTTTGTTGGAGGCAGCGGCAAGCACAGCGGAACTAAGCAGAGAGAGCTATGCGGGGTCGAACGAGTGAGGGGGCGTCCTCTATTCGCTCTGCAATCAAACCCCCAGTCAAACCAGTTTTCGGCTTTTCCGAGCCGACCACAGCTCCCGGGTACGCAAGCTCTAACCCGTACCGGAGGCATCACGATGACCATTCAAACCAAACAAACCAAAATTTCGGTTTCTGAGGAAGCAGCCAATGTCCTCGAAACGATGAAACCGAGGCTCAGGTCGTCGGATGTCGCAAGGCTGAGTAGCAAGTCACGAAGGGCTATTACTCAGCACGCGGCAAACGAGGAGATCCCAGGTGCCGTCAAACTCGGCGGTGTCTGGACGTTCGATCACGACCTGGCCCTACTTTGGATAAATGAGGGCAGCAAATGTCTAACAAAGAAGAAAAACCAAAAAACATCTTCAAGCCGAACAACAGCAAGTATTGGTGGCTCCGGGTCAAAATCAACGGCGTCACCCACCGGGAAACGCTTCGTACAACTTCTAAAAGAGCAGCGGCAAGTAAAGCCAAACGCCGCATAGACGAGCTGCGAGGGCAGGAAGAGGCCGGTGAACTGGACTGGCGGTTCGGCACTGGATTGGCCAAATTGTATGACGCGCTGGATAGCGATAGTAGTTCATGGAGCGTCGAAACGCGGAAACGGTATAAGTGCAGTCTGCGGCAGATCCTGCGCACCATAGACGAGTATTGCACCGACATCGGAAGCGATATTGAGGACCTGATGGCGGTAGAAGTCACGACGCCGGTTGTTTCCGAGTTTGTCGAACGCAGACGTGCGAGCGGGGTGACGGTCTCTACCATCAACAGGGACCTGACGGCATTCTCAAATCTCATGAAATCCATCAAGAATGACGGATGGATTGAAACAAACCCGGTCCAAAACTACGAAAAGCAAGGCATGAAAGAGGTCTTGCCCGATATCGTTCTGCCTTCGGAAGCCAGCATCCAAAAGCTGTCGGCGCGGGCTCCAGGCACTTTGAATTACTTTCCCAAATTTCTCGACGCTACTGGCGGCCGTGTTACTGAGATGGCGATGCTACCTTGGTCCGATATCTCGGGCCTCGAAAACCCTATTGAAGGGAACGTTCAGGCGATCCTGCGGAATACGAAAGGGAAGAAGGTTCGCGCGATTGAGTTGCGGCAACAAGCAATCGACATCCTGTTGAAGATCCCTCGATCAAATGTCTCACCCTATATTTTCTGGAATTCTACCGAACACGGCTATTATAAGGACCCGTCGAACCTCTTCTGGGAATACGGACAAGAAACAGGGTTCGATGCCCGGCTGCATGATCTTCGGCACAAGTTCGCCATTGAACGCCTCAAGGAGGGTTGGTCCATCTATCGCGTTCAGAAATACATCGGCCATGGATCGGTGCTGACCACAGAGCGCTACTATCTCAGGTATCTTACCGCGGAACAGAAGGCTCGAGTGTCCGCAGATGGCGATAACGGGTTTCGCTAAGAAATGCCCGGTGAAATGAAAAGGGGATCCCGCGATTGCGGGGTCCCCTTTTTTCATGCTCAGGGGGCTGTCAGTCTTGAAAAGGGGCATAGATACCGGCCTAAGGGGGCATAGTCGGCATACCCGGAAGCCACAAAAGGTGTCATAGTATGACACTACTGGCCCGAAACACAGAAAACAGATAAGGGTTTCCTTGGCCCTAAGTAGGGCGAATTTTGCAGCGATTTCAGGGGGATATTGGCGGAGAGACAGGGATTCGAACCCTGGGAACCCGTGAAGGCTCAACGGTTTTCGAGACCGCCCCGTTCGACCACTCCGGCACCTCTCCGCGGGGGTCTGGTGGGGCAGCGTTTAAGGTTGATTCCGGGCTGGCGCAAGTGGGAAATGCGGCTTTGGAGAAAAAAGCCGATTTCCCGTTGCCTGCCAAGGGTTTTTGCCTAAATTTGGATTATGCAGTTGACCCTCAAACCCCCCGCCGTGCTTTTGCGCCTCCTGGCTTTGCTGTGTTTCGCCGCCGCGGGATTGCCGCAAACCGGCCTGGCCGCAGACCGCGAAAGGGTCGAGGCGTTTCTGGAAGTCACCGGCTTTGACGTTGCACTCGATAGCATTGCCTTATCTGCGTCCAGCGCACCGGACATGCTGGGCGTGGATGCAGGCGCCTTTGGCAATCAATGGACCGAATTGTCCGAGGATGTCTTTGATACCGCTGAAATGCGCAGCCTGGCGCTGGAGATCCTCGAAAGCACTCTGGACGAAGAAGCCCTGGATCATGCGGCAGACTTTTACGCCAGCGATTTAGGGCAGCGCCTGGTGCGTGCGGAAAACGCCTCGCATACGGTCGAAGACGACGCGGTGAAGCAATTGGCGGGCAACCGTATTATTTCCGACCTGGTCAAAGCCGGCAGTGAACGGATTGCGATGTATCAGCGGATGGTATCTGCAATTGATGCCGCTGGAACAGGTGTGAAAGCGCTGCAGCAGATTCAGTTCCGCTTCCTTATGGCTGCCGCTGCTGCCGGGGTAATCGAACTGGAGCTGGATGCTGACGGCCTGCGCGCTCTGATGCAGGCGCAGGAGGGCGAACTGCGCCTCAGCATGCAGGCCTCCAGTCTGGCAGCCTCTGCCTATACCTACCAGGAATTCAGCGATGCAGAGGTTGAGGCCTATGTTATAGCCCTGGAAGAGGCGCCGATGCAGCGGGTTTATGAACTGCTGAATGCCGTGCAGTATGAGATCACGGCCAACCGGTTTGAAGAGCTGGCGCACCGGATGGCCGACCTGACACCCGGGCAGGATATCTGAACCTGCAACACACTTGCGGTGCGGGTTGTGGAAAACTGTTGACACCTCAGGAGTTCCGAACCATAAGCCCGCATCCCGGCCCGGAATCCGTGCGCCGGGGTTTATTTGCAATACGCCCATCACACGGGCGCGCTGTTCGAGGCGGCTTTGGCCGGAACGCCCGCAAGGGGGCCGTAGGACGCGGGTAGAAAAGGAATGACGCACATGTTTGCGGTCCTCAAGACCGGCGGCAAGCAGTACAAGGTTCAGGCGGGCGATATCCTCCGCGTTGAAAAACTTGCTGCAGACGCTGGCGACACCATCCAGTTCGACGAAATCCTGATGCTTGGCGGCGACGCACCTGTTGTCGGCGCCCCGCTGGTGGACGGCGCTGCCGTCAAGGCGGAAGTGATCGATCAGATCAAAGGCGAAAAGCTGATCAACTTCGTCAAGCGCCGCCGGAAGCACTCCTCCAAGCGCACCAAGGGCCACCGTCAGAAGCTGACTCTGGTCCGGATCACCGAGATCCTGGCATCGGGCGCAACCAAAGCTGCTCCGAAAGCCGCTGCAAAAGCTGCTCCTGCCGCTGACGCCGCCGGTTCGGACGACCTGACCCAGCTGACCGGCGTTGGCCCTGCCGCCGCCAAGAAGCTGAACGAAGCCGGTCTGACCAGCTTTGCCCAGATCGCAGCCTTGTCCGAAGACGGTATTGCTGCTATCGAAGCGGTCAAAGTGAAGCCCGAGTGGGTTGAGCAGGCCAAAGAGCTGGCTAAAGGCTAAGGAGAGAGAGAATGGCACATAAAAAAGCTGGCGGTTCCTCACGTAACGGCCGCGACTCCGCGGGCCGCCGTCTTGGCGTGAAACTCTTCGGTGGCCAGGCGGCCATCGCAGGCAACATCATCGTGCGTCAGCGCGGCACCAAGTTCTGGCCGGGCGAAAACGTAGGCATTGGCAAAGACCATACTCTGTTTGCCACGTCCGAAGGTGCTGTTACCTTCCGCAAAGGCCTGAAAGGCCGCACCTTTGTATCGGTTCTGCCAGTGGCGGAGGCCGCTGAGTAAGCCGACCCGAAGGGTGAAGACATCTTTAGAGGGACCGGCTTCAGGGCCGGTCCCCTTTTCTGTTTTAAGGGTCCGGGTAAATGATGTTCCCAAGAATGACCATGGGCGGGATTTCTGCTGAAAGCCGCAGTGCCGCTCACGTCCGGCCAACAGAAAGTTTTACGACAATTGAAGCGCCTGTGCCTTGCCGCCGGGGCAGGGCATGCACATTTGAAGATGGCCGCCGCAACAACAAGGGCTGTTACAGCCAGAAAGTCTTTGGCAGAGGAGGAGCACATCCATGAACTTGGAACAGATTGTGTGCCAGCAGGTAATCGAAACGGACCGCTTTATTCTGCGGCCCTTGCGAAAATCCGATGCCGGCCTGATTGAACACTACGTCAGCGATGCGCGCGTTGCCCGCATGACCCGCTCGGTGCCGCATCCGCTGCCGCCGGGCGCCGCCGAGGCCTTTGTCGCCCGCGCCATGGCCGAAGAGCGGGACGAGGATGTCTGGGCGATTGATGGCACCGCCGAAGGTGACGCTGAACTGAAAGGCGTGATCGGACTCAAGCGGATGGACCGCAACCAGTCGGAGGTCTCTTACTGGACCGCACCGCCGTTTTGGAATACCGGGCTTGCCTCCGCCGCGGTCAAGGCTTTGGTGGATGCAAATCCGCAAGGCAACGCGGCGATGTTTGCATCGGTGTTTCAGGACAACCCGGCTTCGGCCCGGGTGCTGATCCATTGCGGCTTTGAATATCTCGGCGACGCCGAGAGCTATTCAGTCGCCCGCGATGCCTCGGTCCCGACCTGGACTTACAGCCGAAAACTGTGATTGGCGCGGCGCGCGCTTTGCGGTAAGGCAAACGAAACATTCCCGCCAGAGCCCCGGGGCTTTGGCGGGACACGTGTATTGCGCGGGCGGGCACAGGATCCCGCCGCATTAAGGAGCTGTCATGAAATTCCTCGATCTGACAAAGGTCTATATCCGCTCAGGCGCCGGCGGAAACGGCTGTGTCAGCTTCCGGCGCGAAAAGTATATTGAATACGGCGGGCCGGACGGGGGCGATGGCGGCAAAGGCGGTTCGGTCTGGGCCGAGGTGACCGACGGGCTGAACACCCTCATCGATTTCCGCTATCAGCAGCATTTCTTTGCCAAAAACGGCCAGTCCGGCATGGGCCGCCAGCGCACCGGTAAAGATGGCGACGACATTGTTCTGCGTGTCCCCGTGGGGACCGAGATCATGGACGAGGACCAGGAAACCGTTCTCGCTGACCTGACCGTGGTTGGTGAACGCGTGCTTCTGGCCAAGGGCGGCAATGGCGGCTTTGGCAACCTGCATTTCAAATCGGCCACCAACCAGGCGCCGCGCCGCGCCAACCCCGGCCAGGAGGGCGTCGAGCGCACCATCTGGCTGCGCCTCAAGCTGATTGCCGACGCGGGTCTCCTGGGTCTGCCCAACGCGGGCAAGTCGACCTTCTTGTCGGCAACCTCCAACGCGCGCCCCAAGATTGCGGATTACCCCTTCACCACGTTGCACCCGAACCTCGGCGTGGTCGGCATCGACAACACCGAATTTGTGGTTGCCGACATTCCCGGCCTGATCGCAGGCGCACATGAAGGCAAAGGGATCGGCGACCGGTTCCTGGGCCATGTGGAACGCTGCGCGGTGCTGCTGCATCTGGTCGACGGTACTTCCGACACCGTGGTCGAGGATTACCAGACCATCATCGGCGAGCTGGAGGCCTATGGCGGCGTTCTCGCCACCAAGACCCGGATCACTGCGCTGAACAAAGTGGATGCGATCGACCCGGAGGAGCGCGACGAAAAACGCGCTGCGCTGGAACAGGCTGTTGGCGGCCCGGTGATGATGATGTCCGGCGTCAGCCGCGAAGGGCTTAACGAAGTGCTCCGTGCGGTACGGGCAGAGATCGACGATGACCGGGTCCGCATGAAACCCGCCGAGGAGGAAGCGCCTTGGCGGCCCTGAAGTCGGCGAAACGGATTGTCGTCAAGATCGGCTCGGCGCTGCTGGTTGACCGCGCCACAGGCGATCTGCGCGCAGGCTGGCTGCATTCCCTGGCCAATGATGTCGCCTGGCTGAAGGCGGGCGGCACCGACGTGGTGCTGGTGTCTTCCGGCTCGATTGCCTTGGGCCGGGGGGTGCTGGGTCTGCCGCGCGCGGACCTGCCGCTGGAACAATCCCAGGCGGCCGCGGCGGTTGGCCAGATCCGTCTGGCCCGCGCTTATGAGGAGGCGTTGGCGCCGCACCGGATCACCACGGCACAGGTTCTGGTAACGCTGGAAGACAGCGAAAACCGCCGCCGCTACCTCAATTCACGCGCCACTTTGGAAACGCTTCTGGGGATGGGCGCGGTGCCGATCGTCAACGAGAATGACACCATCGCCACCGATGAAATCCGCTACGGCGACAACGACCGGCTGGCGGCGCAGGTGGCAGTAACGGTCGGGGCTGATGCCTTGATCCTCCTGTCCGATGTTGACGGTTTCTACAGCGCCAATCCGGCGCTGGACCCCGCGGCCGAACGCTATGACCGGATTGACCGGATCACACCGGAGATTGAGGCGATGGCCGGCGATGGCATCTCTGGCCTGTCCAAAGGCGGGATGATCACCAAATTGCTGGCGGCCAAAATGGCCACTGCTGCTGGCTGCGCCATGGCGATCACCGAAGGTTCGCCTTTGAACCCTCTGAAAACACTCGAAGATGGCGCGGCGTGCACTTGGTTCACCGGGCAGGGCGACCCGCAAACCGCGCGCAAGCGCTGGATCAGCGCGATGAAGACCCGCGGTGTTCTGACAATCGACGAAGGCGCCGCACGCGCGCTGATGTCCGGTAAAAGCCTGCTGCCTGCAGGTGTACGTCATGTGGAGGGTGACTTTGGCCGCGGCGATCCGCTGGCCATCCTTGGCCCAGACGGGCGCAAACTGGGGCAGGGACTGTCACGCTATACAGCGGACGAGGCCCGCGCCATCCAAGGGCGCCAATCGCAGGAAATCGAGGCCACGCTGGGCTATCCCGGCCGCGCCGCATTGATCCACCGCGATGATATGGCGCTTTGAGCCGACCATCTGATATTCTATTCCAGCCGGCAGGCACCCGACGTGCCACAGAAGGACCGGCAAGGGCGCGAGACACATGAAAGACAATGAAAACATCCCCGCTGTGATGGCGGAACTTGGCAAACGTGCAAAGCAAGCGGCGCAAATCCTGGCAACAGCCAGCGCGGAGCGCAAACATGCCGCTTTGATCGCTGCCGCCGAAGCGGTTTGGAACCGCCGGGCCGAAATCATTACTGAGAACGCCAAGGACTTGGAGTTCGGCCGCGGCAAGGGACTGTCCGGCGCGATGATGGACCGGCTGATGCTGGACGAGCCCCGCATCCAAGGCATCGTTGACGGTCTGCGCGCGGTGGCAGAACAGCGCGATCCTGTAGGTGAGGTGATGGAGGAGTGGGAACAGCCCACCGGCCTCAGGATCCAGCGCGTGCGCACGCCGCTGGGGGTGATCGGCGTGATCTACGAAAGCCGCCCGAATGTGACGGCGGACGCCGGCGCGCTGTGCCTGAAATCAGGCAATGCCGTCATTCTGCGCGGCGGCTCGGAAAGCTTTCATTCCTCCCAGGCCATTCATGCCTGCCTGGCCGAAGGCCTTAAATCCGCCGGTCTGCCCGAAGACGCTGTTCAGCTGGTGCCGACCCGCGACCGGGCGGCGGTGCAGCAGCTGCTGACCATGACCGATTATGTCGACGTCATCGTGCCCCGCGGCGGCAAAGGGCTGGTCGGCCTGGTTCAGCGCGAGGCGCGGGTGCCTGTCTTTGCCCATCTGGAAGGCATCGTGCACATCTATCTGGATAAGACCGCCGATCCGCAAAAAGCGCTGGACGTGGTGCTGAACGCCAAGACCCGCCGCACCGGTATCTGCGGCGCCGCGGAATGCCTGCTGATTCACCAGGACATTGCGCCGACGCTTGGCAAGGCGGTACTGGAGGCGCTGGCATCTGCCGGCGTGGAAGTCCGTGCCGAATCGGGGCTGCCGGGACCGGACAGCATGGTCACCGCCAGTGACGAGGATTGGGGCAAGGAATATCTGGATTCCATCATCGCGGCGAAACAGGTCGCAGACATTGACGAAGCAATCCAGCACATCCGCACACATCACTCGCAGCACACCGATTGCATCATCACCGAGGATGAATCCGCAGTTCAGAAATTCTTTGCTGAACTCGACAGCGCGATCCTGATGCACAACGCCTCCACCCAGTTCGCCGACGGCGGAGAGTTCGGCATGGGCGCGGAAATCGGTATTGCCACCGGCAAGATGCATGCGCGCGGCCCGGTGGGGGCTACCCAGCTGACCAGCTTCAAATACCTGGTGCGCGGCGACGGGGCCACCCGGGCTTAAGCGGTGAAAAATGCAAAACGCCGGGAAAACTCCCGGCGTTTCTTTGCGCATGATACTGCAGATCAGAACTGCAGCGTGATCTTTTCCAGGCTTTGCTCCAGGCGGACAGTGCGGTCAGCCTCCTTGGCGGCCTCGGGCAGCAGGGCAAATTGCACCAAGGCAGGCGTGATTTCTGCACTTGAATTGCCGCCGCTGACCCGCGCCCACAGCTCATCATCCACGTTCAGCTTGCGGCCTTCGCCCGTCACCGTCCATTTGCCGCCGGCACAGAAAATCTTGATCGTTCCGCCATAGGGCAAGGCGGATTCCAGGCACAGCGCCGCCAACAGGGACAGGCGCGCCTCGCTGCGGGTGCAGCCCTCCAGCGGAGACCATTGGTATTTGATCCGGCCGCCCTTGCTGATGTCCTCCAGCACCGAAACCAATTCGGCCCGGCTCATCTGCTGGTCGCCTGCGGCGCCAAAGGCAATACGGAAAAAACGGATGCGGGCATTGGCATTGGCCACACTGTCAGAGATCAGTTCCAGTTCAGGTCCGGACATGCTGCCCGCCATTCCAAGCAGTTCCAAACCGTTGTTTATGGCACCGACGGGGCTGATCAGATCATGACAGATCCGGGACCCTACCAAAGCGGCCAAATTGGCGTTATCTACACCCATAACTTCAACTTCCTCCGAACTGGGCCACCCGCCAATGAATGACCTCAACGCTATTTTAGCCCCCGGCTTGTTCGTCCGGCACCCGGATCACCCTGAATGGGGTGTTGGGCAGGTGCAATCGAATGCGGGCGGCAAGATCACCGTGAATTTCCCCGATCAAGGCAAGCTTGTGATTGACGGAGTGCGCGTCTCCCTTATTCCCGTCTTTGATCCATAACGGTTTATGAAGAGTTAACGAACCCCGTCTAACTCGCCTTAAAAGCTGCGCGTTCTTTGCCTTAATAGAAGCATGCGCTCAAGCCTGATCGACGCAATGGTGACCGAATGCAAGACTGCCCCCCGGAATTTTCCGTCAAGATCGCAGAAACAGACGCGGAACTGCGCGCGGCACAGGCCCTGCGCTATGACGTATTTGTTCGGGAGCTTGGCGGCGGCGGCGCGATGGTGGACCATGATGCGGGGCTGGAGCGGGACAGGTTCGACCCGTTCTTTGACCATATGCTGGTGATCGATGACACCACGGGCACCGTGGCCGGTGTCTACCGTCTGCTGCGAGATGATCAGGCCGCCAAGGCCGGACAGTTTTATTCCGAGGACGAATATGACCTGACCGTGCTGAAGTCTTCGGGCCGCAGGCTGCTGGAGCTGGGACGCTCTTGCCTGCATCCGGATTACCGCGGCGGCATGGCGATGTTTCACCTCTGGTCCGGACTGGCCGGCTATGTGGAGGCCCACAATATCGAAGTCCTTTTCGGGGTCGCAAGCTTTCACGGCACCGACCCAGCTGCGCTGGCCGATCCGCTGGCCTTGCTGCAGCACAATCATCTCGCCCCGCCCGAACTTCGCGTACGATCAAAAGCGTTTCAAACCATGGGTTTGGTGGCCGTAGATGATCTCGACCGCAAACGGGCCATGGTGCAAACCCCGGCACTGATCAAAGCGTATCTGCGGCTAGGCGGATTTGTCGGCGACGGCGCCTATATCGATCAGGCTTTCAACACCACCGACGTATGCCTGATCCTCGACACTGCGCGCATGAACGACCGCCAGCGCAGGATTTATACCGGAGGCAAGGACCGGGGATGAGCGTCAGCTGGCAAAGCGAAGAGGCGCCGGATCCGGTCCGGATCGGTGCCCTGGGCTGGCTGCTGGTGCTGGTGCGCGGACTGCCGCTGGCGATGCTGGTTTTTGGCGGTTTGCTGGTTCTGCTGGCCTTGCGGCTGATCGAACGGCCGGTTTTCGGCGTGCAGCGGCCGGTGACGCCGTTCATCACGCAGTTTGTCTGCCGCAACGCCTTTCGCATTCTTGGTATCAGCTTCAATACCCGTGGGGCGCTGATGCGTCAGAAAGGCGCCGTGGTGGCCAATCACGCCTCCTGGCTGGACATCTTTGCCCTCAATGCGCGCAAGCGGATCTACTTTGTCTCCAAGGCGGAAGTCGCAAAATGGCCGGGGATTGGCTGGCTCGCGCGGGCCACCGGAACAGTTTTCATCGAACGCGACCCCAAAAAGGCCAGGGAACAGGCAGTCCTGTTTGAACAGCGCCTGCTGGCCGGTCACAAGCTGCTGTTTTTCCCCGAGGGCACCTCGACCGATGGTTTGAGGGTTTTACCCTTTAAAACAACGCTCTTTGCGGCGTTCTTTTCGGAACAACTGCGCGAGGATCTGCACATCCAGCCTGTTTCAGTCCGCTATCATGCGCCTGACGGCGCCCCGGCCCGGTTTTACGGCTGGTGGGGGGATATGGATTTCGGGCCTCATCTTCTCAAAATCCTGGCAGCCCCGCGGCAGGGCCAGGTGGAGCTGATTTACCACCAGCCCTTGAAGGTTGCCGGTTTTGCAGACCGCAAAGCCCTGGCCGCGGCGGCTGGGGCGATGGTGAAAGACGGCCACCGCCGCGCCTTGGGCGGCTGAAAATTGTGGCGGGAAACCGATTCCGCCTGTTTCGCTATTGTCAGCTGACAATTTCTGCTCTATGAGCGCGCCTACGAACCCGCAGGCGGGGTTTGGCCTGATCAGGGGAGACATCCCTGACGGACCCCCGGTTGGAGCATCCGCTCTGAACCCCCGCCGAGGATAGAAACCGGAAAGGATATAATAGCATGGCTCTTCCTGAGTTCACCATGCGTCAGCTGCTTGAAGCTGGCGTTCACTTCGGCCACCAGACCCAGCGCTGGAACCCGCGCATGGCACCGTTCATCTACGGTGCGCGCAACGGCATCCACATCATGGACCTGACCCAGACTGTTCCGATGCTGGACCAGGCGCTGCAGGTTGTCCGTGACACCGTTGCCAAAGGCGGCCGCGTCCTGTTCGTCGGCACCAAGCGCCAGGCAGCCGGCCCGATTGCCGAAGCGGCTGATAAGTCGGCTCAGTACTTCATGAACCACCGCTGGCTCGGCGGCACCCTGACCAACTGGAAAACCGTTTCCCAGTCGATCAACCGCCTGAAGGAAATCGACGAGAAGATGTCCTCCGGCGCCGAAGGCCTGACCAAGAAAGAGCGTCTGGGCATGGAACGCGATCAGGAGAAGCTGGAAGCGTCTCTGGGCGGCATCCGTGAAATGGGCGGCGTGCCGGACCTGCTGTTCGTCATCGACGTGAAAAAAGAAGCGCTGGCCATCGCCGAAGCCAAGAAACTGGGCATTCCGGTTGTGGCTGTTGTCGACACCAACTGCTCCCCCGACGGCGTGGACTTCATCATTCCGGGCAACGACGACGCATCGCGCGCCATTTCGCTGTACTGCGACCTGGTTGCCCGTGCAGCACTGGACGGCATGTCCGCTCAGCTGGGTGCCGCAGGTGTTGACCTGGGCGCGCTGGAAGAAGCGCCGGCCGAAGAAGCTGTGACTGAAGAAGCCGCCGCTGCTGACGCCTGATCCGTCCCGTCACGGAACTGACATGCGGGGCAGGGTATCACCTGCCCCAAATCTGTTTTTGAAATGAGGAGAGCCTAAGATGGCAATCACTGCTGCTATGGTGAAAGAACTGCGCGAATCCACCGGCGCAGGCATGATGGACGCGAAGAAAGCCCTGGTCGAAAACAACGGCGACATGGAAGCCGCGGTTGATTGGCTGCGCACCAAAGGCCTCGCCAAGGCTGCCAAGAAATCCGGCCGTACCGCCGCAGAAGGCCTGGTTGCCGTGATCGTCGAAGGCAACAAAGGTGTTGCCGTCGAAGTGAACTCGGAAACCGACTTTGTCGGCAAGAACGCCGAATTCCAGGAAATGGTCGGCGGCATCGCCAAAGCAGCCCTGGGTGTTTCCGATGTTGAAGCGCTGAAAGCTGCCGACATGGGCGGCAAGACCGTTGCCGAGACCATCACCGACAAGATCGCCACCATTGGCGAAAACATGTCGGTCCGCCGCATGGCCGTGCTGGAAGGCGAAACCGTTGTGTCCTACGTGCACAATGCCGCCGCTGCAGGCATGGGCAAGATCGGTGTTCTGGTTGCCATGACCGGCGGCGACGCAGCGATCGGCAAGCAGATTGCAATGCACATTGCAGCTGCCAACCCCGCGGCACTGTCCGAAGCGGACATGGACGCCGCCGTGGTTGAGAAGGAAAAGCAGGTTCAGATGGACATCGCCCGCGAATCCGGCAAGCCGGAGCAGGTGATTGAAAAGATGATCGTCGGCCGGATGAAGAAATTCGTCGCGGAATCGACCTTGCTGAACCAGCAGTTCGTTGTGAACCCGGACCTGACCGTTGAAGCCGCAGCCAAAGAGGCAGGCGCAACCATCACCGGTTTCGCCCGCGTCGAAGTCGGCGAAGGCATCGAAGTCGAAAAAGAAGACTTTGCCGCTGAAGTTGCCAAGGCAGCACAGGGCTGATTTGGGCTGATCCGGGCGGATCAGCTTTCACGATAAATCTCAGGAACCGGCAGGGTCATCCCTGCCGGTTTTTTCCGTCGTATCGCCCCGGTCCGGCGACAGCGCTGCCGGGCGCTGAATGCCCGGCGGCTGACACGGCCTATGCGTTTCTGGGAACAGGAGACCTGCAGCAGGGATCTGAGGGACCCCACTGATGGGGATGGGCGAGGCCCCTCTGTATCCGGAATAGACGCGGAACAATACGCGCCTATCCCTGACCAGGTAGGAGAGCCTTGAAATCACAAGGGTCGTTACCCATTAGTTCCTTGGCCAAAGCCACCACTCACGGAACAGGGGCAACATGCAGAAAATCAACCTAAAATGGTAGTATAGGATTCCATACTTCCTGGAGCATAGAAGAGGCGCGGCAAATTAGGAAAACCGGTAATACGCCAAGGGGCAGCGGTACAGCCCGGATCGCCGGCACCCGCGCAGCTGCCTTAGGCATCCATGATATACATCTGATTGTGCAGCGCCGCCTTCAGAACGGCCTGGGCGGTTGTCTCTACCGACAGCGATTCTCTGGCAAGGCGCAGGTGTTTTTCAATCGTCGCAGGTGTAAGCCCCATCAGAAGTGCAATGTCCTGCGTGGTTTTGCCATCGCCAACCCATTGCAAAACCTCCCGCTGCCGTTTGGTAAGGCAGCGGTTCGGCGCTGTATAGGGCAGGGTGAGGATTTTCAGATGGGCCACATTGTTCATCAGCACGATGTCCTCGCCCGATTCCTGCCACAGCGCATCCACCGCATCCTGAGACATGCCGGGTTTTGCAGCCAGTGATATCGCGCCCTTGTACCGCGGAGACGCTGAGTAGAAACTGACGGTGTAACCGGCATTCATGTCAAGCTTCTGATTGAACTCATGCACCCGCCGGGCTTCAGGCCCAAGTGTACCGCCGGCAATCATGTCCTGCACGATACGCCAGCTGCCAGCGCCTTCATTCTCCAATGCCCAGCGAAGCATCGGCGCGTGGAAATACAGCCCCTTGTGCAAAAAGCCGTTCAGATATTCGCTGTCATGATTGGACAGGATAACAAAATCGTCCGGATCCCCCAGCGAGGTTGCCGTCTTGTAGCGGGTATAGCCGTAAATCAGCCGGTCGAACCCGAACCTGTACATTTGCCGGACATGCCCGTCCCACAGCTCTTCCAGGCTTTGAGCGCCGCAAAGAAAGTTCAGGTATTCCTTTACGTTCATAAACTTACGGCCTTTTCCAAATGTGCCTTCAATGCGTCCAGCGCCAGCAGGTATCCCTGCGCGCCAAAACCGCAAATCTGCCCCAGTGCCGCCTTGGAGATATAGGAGGTGTGCCGGAACGGCTCGCGTGCGTGAATGTTGGAGAGATGCACTTCAACGGCCGGGATCTCTACGGAAATCATGGCATCCATCAGTGCAATAGACGTGTGCGTATAGGCGCCGGCGTTCAGAATGATCCCCTGATGCTGCCCCTTGGCCGCATGAATGGCATCAATCAGCGCCCCTTCGTGGTTCGACTGGAAGCAGCTGACCGAGACGCCAAGCTTCTGACCATGTTCGGCACAGGCCTGCTCGACCATCGCCAGGGTGACCGAGCCATAGACGTCCGGCTGCCGGGTGCCAAGCAGGTTGAGGTTGGGGCCGTTCAATACCAGAATGCTCGTCATCGGATCTGTTTCCTTTTCGTCCTTCCCTTTGAAGTACTAAGACAAATTTTCAGCAAATGCGATCATGCAAACGCGCAAGATTTGGAAAAATTCGAATTTTGGAATTTACAGAACCCGCTGAGGCAAGCGGTTCCCCGGCACAGTCAGGGGCCTTCTATTCCGGGCCCTTTCAACAACGGGGCGCAGTCATTTTCAGCCAGAAAACCCATTGGCGCGGTGAAGTCTTTGCTGGACAATAATCCGGCACCGGCGCCCCGGAACCTGAACCTCACCGTCACCCGGCTCGTCTCCTTTTGAAACACTGTATACAGTCCGGTTGAATACATGGTCCGGGTCAATGAGACACAGCGAAGGGAGGGCACGGCGATGAAATCAGACCGGCTGGAACGCATGAGGCGGTGGCAGCAACGCTATGTGGATGAAGGGAAATATCCAGGAAGCTCTCTTTTGATCCGCCGCCGCGGCGAGGAACAGTATTTCCACGCGGCTGGTTTGCGCAACATCGAGGAGGATCTGCCGTTCACCCGTGACACGCTGGTGCGCCTTTATTCGATGACCAAGCCGGTGACCTCTGTGGCGGTGATGTATCTTCTGGAACAGGGGCTGTTCCATCTGGATGCCCCCGTCAGTGATTTCCTGCCGGAATTCAAGGATATGCAGGCGCTGGTGCCCGGAGCCGTCCGGATCAGCCAGACCCGGCCTTGCACTGCTCCGACACTGCATCAGCTGCTGACTCACACCAGCGGGCTGAGTTACCCATTCAACCCGGGCGTCCTGCCGGAAGCCATGGCCAAGGAGGATCTGCTGTTCAAGCCGGACCATGGAACACTGGCCGCGATGGTGACCCGGCTTGCCGGGCTGCCGCTGGCGTTCGAACCGGGGTCCCGCTGGGAATATTCCGTGTCGACCGATGTGCTGGGGCGCGTTGCCGAAGTTGTTTCGGGCAAGCCATTGGGCCGGCTTTTGCAAGAGGTGATCTTTGAACCGCTGGGAATGGCGGAGACCGGGTTCCAGCCGACCAGCGGGGCAGGGAACCGGTTTGCCTCTCTCTATACGCCGCTGGCGGGTGACGCCATGGCACTGAATTCCGCAGAGACCGGCACCGGCAGCCTGCGCCTGACCGACAGTTACCCGCAGTCTCCCTTCTGGCAGAGTGAAATGCACTCCGGCGGCGGTGGATTGATCGGCACAATTGACGACTACATGGCATTCACCGAAATGCTCCGGTGCCGCGGCCGAAGTCAAGACGGCTTTATAATCAGCCCGCAAACAGCTGATTTCATGATGCAAAACCACCTGGTAGGCGATATTGCTTCGATGGGACCGCAAAGCTTTGCCGAACAGCCGATGGAGGGTATGGGCTTTGGTCTTGGCGGCGCGGTTGTCCTGAATCCGGCACGGGCGCGCTGCCCCGGATCCGCCGGCGATTTCAGCTGGGGCGGCATTGCGTCTACGTTCTTCTGGGTGGACCGGCAGTTTGATGTGTCGGTGGTGTTTTTCACCCAACTGGCGCCCTCCAGTTCGTATCCGGCACGGCCGGAACTCAAAGCGCTGGTCCACGGCGCCATTGCCGAATAACTTCCAACTGCAGCGGTTCCAGGTAAGATGGCCGTTCTGCATCAGAAAAGACCAATGAAAGCGCTGCAAATGCCGGATACCGCCAAAGTCCTCCTTGATCTGCTGGATCTGGAAGCACTCGATACTAATCTGTACCGCGGATCCGGTTCCGGCGGCGAAACGCCGACCCGCATCTATGGCGGTCAGGTGATCGCGCAGGCGCTGACGGCTGCATATGCGACTGTTTCCGGACGTTTATGCCATTCTCTTCATGCGTATTTCATTCGTCCGGGCGATCCGTCCAGACCGGTTATCTACGAGGTTGACCCGGCCCGGGACGGCCGCAGCTTTACCACCCGGCGGGTGGTGGCGATGCAGAACGGCAAGCAGATCCTGAACCTGGCATGTTCCTTTCATGCGCCGGAACCCGGCTGGGAGCATCAGCACCAAATGCCGGATGTTCCAGCGCCGGCCGCGCTGGAGCCGCGTGACAAAATTCTCTTGCGCGAGGCGTTCCGGGTCGACCCGGCCAAACGCGGAGAATTCACAAGACCGCGGCCTTTCGAGATCCGCGAAGTTGCGCCGCGCGACCCACTGGAGCCGGAAGAAACAACCGATATCAATCATATGTGGATCAGAATGGAAGCGGCCAAAGATGCCGGACCCGAGCTGCAGCATATCCTGATGGCTTATGCCTCGGACTTTGGCTTGCTCGGATCATCGATGCGGCCGCATGGGCTGACGTTTCACAAACCCGCCGCCATGACCGCCAGCTTGGATCATGCAATGTGGTTTCACGCAGCAGTCCATTTTGAGAACTGGCATCTTTACACAATGGACGCACCGTTTACGGGCAACGGCCGTGGTTTCAATCGCGGGTCTATATACACAGAGGCCGGTCAACTGATCGCCAGCGTTGCCCAGGAGGGTTTGCTTCGCCCGGTAAGCGGTTGAAAATTGAGACTTTAATCTGCAGCGTCACAGTGCTTTAAATAAACAAACTCAACATAATCCCTATTATGAGACTTCCATACCCCGCAGGGTGGATTCACATCCGAAGTGCAAATTCTGTATCAAAACAGATGTTTGCATGGAGGCTATTGAATGGGACGCAGCTACCCTCACCTGAGTTTGGAAGAACGCCGGAAGATTGCCTAGTGGCGTGAAGCCAAAATGCCAGTGCCTGAGATCGCAGACCGGCTGGGCCGCGCAGCGTCGACGATCTATCGCGAACTGAAGCGCAATTTCTTTCACGACAAGGAACTGCCAGAGCTGAACGGATACTATTTTCAAAGACCTTCCCAAGTCTCGGATCGCCACGAATTCGGACACTGGGAATGCGATCTGATGATGTTCCGCAAGGAACATGGAAAGGTGAACCTGACCTCTTTGGTCGAGCGCGTCAGCCGCTATGCCGTGGTCATGCGCAACGAGGACCGGCACTCCAAACCGATCATGGAGGCGCTGATCAGCGGTCTGGCTTCCCTGCCCGCCGATGCGCGCCAATCAATCACCTTCGACCGCGGCACGGAATTCTCGGCCTGGCGGCGTCTCAAGGACGGGATCGGCGCGGACAGCTGGTTCTGTGACCCGAAAGCTCCGTGGCAGAAAGGCACCGTGGAGAACACCAGCAACAGGCTGAGAAAATACCTGCCTCGCTCGACCGAGCCGACGACGCTGACAAACCGATATTTAAGGTCGGTTTGCCACCGCCTCAATTCCACCCCGCGCAAGTGCCTCGGCTACAAGACGCCAGCAGAAGTCTTTGAAAGCAAGCTGATGGAAATCCAGAACCGATTGGAATAAAAAGACATATCAGAAGTTGCGCTTCAGCGTGAGTTCACAGAAAGAGAATAACCCGAACAGGCGGTTGGCGATTGAGGGCAGAGCGCCTGGAACCTTGTGACTTGGACGCTCAAATATCCGAGATTCTGAACCAGCTCACCGACAATACAGAAGTTTGGAAAGGGCTTACGGCCCGGTTCCGCGACAGTTCCGACGACTAATCCCGCAAGGCTTTTCAGCCTTTCGATATTTGGGGGCTGCGGGCTGCCAAGCCTTGCTGCCATCGGTGCGTGGTGAGACATTCCTGCTTTGCACAACCAGTGACAGTTCAACCTGGTTGCAACACTATAATGCGGTAAGCAGTTCCGCCCGCCGTCAAGAAAATGGCTTCCCCTGAGAACAGAGGAAGCCAGTTATCACCGGTCAGGCTCCTTCATTGACTGCCCGAAAGTTTTCTTACCTGGGCCTTCCCGGTGTTCAGAACGGGCGCACCCGTTCCTGATAGCGTTGGATGCAGTATCAATGCTTCCAGCATCCGTCTGCGCCGCCGAGTGAAATTCAGAGACGCAGACAGTTTCCTTCAGCTGCAGCCGGAAGTTCCGCCGCAGGTGTTGCACTTCATGCAGGTGCCGTTGCGCACCAATGTGTAGTTGCCGCATTCGCCGCAGGCTTCGCCCTCGTAGCCTTGCATCTTTGCCTTGGCGCGCGCGTCCATGCCTCCGCCGGAATGCGCGCTCGTGTCCCCGGTCTCTGGCACCAGCGTCTGCAGCGCCGCGACGGGATCGGTTCCGGTTGCAGCGGTGCTTGCCTCGGTCTGGCCGCCCTGCAAGACCACCAGTTCCTGCGGCAGCCGCTTGCGCAGATAGCCGGTCGACGAGATCTGCTTCAACACTTCCAGCGACCGCGAGGCGGCGTTTTCACTCAGCTCGGACAGGTTCGACACGCCGTCTTCCTCGCCGCGCCCCAGGTCGTCGAAACTTGCGCCTTCGGGCTTTACATGCGCCAGATCTGTCCGGTCCAGATAGCTGACGGCCAGTTCTCGGAACACGTAATCGAGGATCGAGGTCGCGTTCTTGATCGAGTCGTTGCCCTGAACCATGCCGGCGGGCTCAAACTTGGTGAAGGTGAACGCATCCACAAATTCTTCCAGCGGCACGCCGTATTGCAGGCCGACCGATACCGCGATGGCGAAATTGTTCATCATCGCGCGGAAGCCCGCACCTTCCTTGTGCATGTCGATGAAGATTTCGCCCAAGGTTCCGTCAGAGTATTCACCGGTGCGCAGGTACACTTTGTGACCGCCGACAACCGCCTTCTGCGTATAGCCCTTGCGGCGCTGGGGCATCTTCTCGCGGTGGCTGCGGACCAGCTCCTTGACCACCACTTTCTCGATGATCTTTTCGGCCAGAACCGCGGCCTTTTCCTGGGTGGAGCCGCTTTCCAGCACCTCTGCTGCCTCATCGTCATCCTCGACCAGCGCCGCTGCCAGCGGCTGGCTCAGCTTGGAGCCATCGCGGTACAGCGCGTTGGCTTTCACCCCCAGGCTCCAGCTCAGCTCATAGGCTTTCTGGCAGTCCTCGATGGTGGCCGAATTCGGCATGTTGATGGTTTTGGAAATCGCGCCGGAGATGAAGCTTTGGGCCGCCGCCATCATGTAGATATGGCTGTCAACGCTCAGGAAACGCTTACCTTTTTTGCCACAGGGGTTTGCACAGTCAAAGATCGCATAATGCTCTTCCTGCAGATGCGGTGCGCCTTCCAGCGTCATGGTGCCGCAAACATGGTCGTTGGCCGCGTCAATGTCCGCCTTGGTAAATCCCAGGTGGCGCAGCAGGTCGAATGTCGGATCATTCAGCTTTGGCGCCGGAATGCCCAGCACGCCGGTGCAGAAATCCTCGCCCAGGGTCCACTGATTGAACACGAAGCGGATGTCAAAGGCCGATTCCAGCGCGGCATCCACCTTGGCAAGTTCATTGGGGCCGAAACCGTGGCCGGCCAGCGAGGTGTGGTTGATGCCCGGCGCGTTGCCGATGGAGCCATGGCCAACTGCGTAAGACACAATTTCCTGGATCTGGGCAGAGCTGTAGCCCAGCCCCTCCAGCGCCGACGGCACTGACCGGTTGATGATTTTGAAGTAACCGCCGCCGGCCAGCTTCTTGAACTTCACCAAGGCAAAGTCAGGCTCGATGCCGGTGGTGTCGCAGTCCATCACCAGGCCGATGGTGCCAGTGGGTGCAATCACTGTGGTTTGCGCGTTGCGGTAGCCGTGCTTTTCACCCAGATCCAGCGCCTCGTCCCAAGCGCTGGCGGCCAGATCGGTCAGCAGCACGTCGGGGCAGTTGGCGATGTCCAGCGGCACCGGCGCAACCGACAGCGCCTCGTACCCGCCCGCATTTCCCTTTGCAGCGTTTCGGTGATTGCGGATCACACGCAGCATGTGGTCTGTGTTTTTTGCATAACCCGGGAAGGGCCCCAGCTCCGCGGCAATTTCGGCCGAGGTGGCGTAGGACACGCCGGTCATCAGCGCGGTCAGCGCGCCGCACAGCGCCCTGCCCTCGTCCGAGTCATAGCTATAGCCCATGTTCATCAACAGGCCGCCGATATTGGCATAGCCCAGACCCAGGGTGCGGAAGTCATAAGACCGCTGCGCGATTTCCTTGGAGGGGAACTGCGCCATCATCACCGAGATTTCCAGCGTCAGCGTCCACAGGCGGCAGGCGTGCATATAATCATCGGCCTGAAACTGCCCGTCCTTGAGGAAACTCAGCAGGTTCAGCGACGCCAGGTTGCAGGCTGTGTCGTCCAGGAACATGTATTCAGAACAAGGGTTTGAGCCGCGAATCTCACCGTCTTCCGGGCAGGTGTGCCATTCGTTCACGGTGTCGTGGAACTGGATGCCGGGATCAGCGCAGGCCCAGGCCGCATGGCCCACTTTCTCCCACAGGTCGCGGGCTTTGACCACCTTGGCGACCTTGCCATCGGTGCGGTTGACCAGCTGCCAGCCGGCATCCTTTTCCACCGCATGCAAGAAAGCATTGGTAACCCGGATCGAGTTGTTGGAGTTCTGACCCGAGACAGAGCTGTAGGCCTCGGAATCCCAGTCGGTGTCATAGGTCGGGAACTCGATCGACGTATGGCCTTGCTTGGCGTAATCCAGCACCCGCTTGACGTAGGTTTCCGGGATCGCCACCTTCTTGGCTTCGCGGATCGCACCCTTCAGCCCGGTGTTGACGGCAGGGTCATAGGCATCCGCTTCGGCGCCGTCCCAGCTGCGGATCGCTTCGAAAATGCCGTTCAGCATCTTCTCGTGCATCTTGGAGCCGGCCACGATGGAGGCGACTTTCTGCTCCTCCAGCACCTTCCACTCGATGAACTGCTCGATATCAGGGTGATCGGCATCGACGATCACCATTTTTGCTGCCCGGCGGGTTGTGCCGCCTGATTTTATGGCGCCCGCTGCACGGTCGCCGATTTTGAGAAAGCCCATCAGGCCCGAAGATTTGCCGCCGCCGGACAGCGGCTCGCCCTCGGCGCGCAGGTGGCTGAAGTTGGTGCCGGTGCCGGAGCCGTATTTGAACAGGCGTGCCTCGCGCACCCACAGATCCATGATGCCGCCGTCCTTGACCAGATCATCCGAGACCGACTGGATGAAACAGGCGTGCGGCTGAGGATGCTCATAAGCGCTGTCGGATTTGGTCAGCTTGCCGGTCTTATAGTCGACATAGTGATGGCCCTGGGCCGGGCCGTCGATGCCATAGGCCCAATGCAGGCCGGTGTTGAACCACTGGGGGGAATTGGGAGCGGAACGCTGGGTTGCCAGCATATAGCGCATCTCGTCGTAATAGGCGCGGGCGTCGTCCTCGGAGGAGAAATAGCCGCCCTTCCATCCCCAATAGGTCCAAGCGCCGGCCAGACGGTCGAACACCTGCTTGGAGGAGACTTCGCCGCCCAGCACCGCGCCGTCCGCGGGGACCGAACGCCACAGAAACTCGGGAACACCTTTTTCGCGGACCTTTTTCAGCCGCGACGGCACGCCCGCCTTGCGGAAATACTTCTGCGCAATGACATCGCTGGCGACCTGGCTCCAGGATGCGGGGATTTCAATATTGTCGAGCCGGAAAACAATGGTCCCGTCCGGGTTGCGGATTTCCGATGTGGCCGAGACAAAGGCCAGATCAGCATAGGCATCCTGTCCGGGTTTTGTGAACTTCCGTTCGATCTTCATGCTCAGCCCCTTTTTAAGCATTCGTCGTTCAATTGTCGCGGTGCCCTATGCACCCGTCAGGCCCGGCCACGGAACCCACAAACACCCGTCGCACGCCGCAAACAGCGCACTTGCGGCCCTCGCCGGCCATTCTCACAGGACTGTTTGCTGTTTTCAGCGTTGTTGCTTCGGCCTGATGATCCACCAGATCTAGTGCCGTCGCAACCGGTGTCCACTATTTGGCGTATTCGGACACAAAGGGTCAACGTAAAATTTACATCTTCGCGACTATCTTTGCTGTTGACGCTTTCAGACGATTGCAGCCTGCGCAGACTGCCATTGATTCATCCACAGGCCACGTCAGGTTCAGCGTCTTCGGACGGCGCCGCTGCATGGTTGAATTTCCTTTTACGGTAAAATGACTTGCTGCTTTGCAGAGAAGCAGAGGATATCCGGGAGTCTGAAACCGGATGAAAAAAAACATAGCGCAGGATCAGGGCCTGCCGCGCTGCGCAGGCTGAAAGCGGACTTTATGTGGTTCAGCGCCGTGAGCCGGCTGGCACACATTGTGCAGTTAACCTTTTGATGCCTCTCAGCGGAAAATGGTTAAAACTGTCTTTATAGCGTGCTGGAGATGTAACGAAGCCGCAAATTTCTGCATTCGGTTGTCAGCCGCCAAAAGCGGAAAACGAATCTTGAACCGGAGGTATCCGGCTAAGATTCGCTGAAATTTTTGAAGAAGTATGGTCGGGGCGGCGAGATTCGAACTCACGACCCCCTGTACCCAAAACAGGTGCGCTACCAGACTGCGCCACGCCCCGGACCGTGCGCCTTCCTATCTCTGCCAAACTGATTTGAAAAGCCCTAACAGGGCCAAACTGCCCCGCTGCGGGAAAAAACTTCGTGGCGCATCTGTGAACCCGCAGCGATACCGTAGGCGCGGGCAAGACCGCCGTTGATTTCCAGCACCGCAAAGACGGCGCCGCCGCCTGGAATCGGGGTCAGATCGCCAGGAACGGCGTTCTCGTGCACCGAGGTCACCAGCCCGTGTTCATTCAGAAAAATGATATCGAGGGGGATCAGGGTGTTCTTCATCCAGAACGCCGCGGGCTGCGGGCTGTCATAGACAAACAGCATCCCTGCCCCGCGCGGCAGCTCTTCGCGGAACATCAGCCCCTGGGCGCGCTCCGCCTCTGTATCAGCAATTTCGACGGCAAACCCCGCCTGCCCCCAGTCGCCGCGCAGATCAGCGCGCGCAAGCTGGCACTCAGACGCCAGCGCGGTGCCGGCGGCAACAGACATGCAGGCGCCCAAGCTCCATTGAAGCAGGCGCCGAGGCAAGGCCTCAGATCTCACCGCCGGGGAGCATTGCAGCCTCCCAGGCCAGCACTTCAACCGCCATACGGCCGCGTTTGCCATCGATCACCCGCATTGCCAAGGCTTCCCCCGGCTGCAGATCCGCCAGCCCGGACTGACGCAGCACTTCGACATGCAGGAAAACATCCTCGCTGCGGCCAAAGACATTGGCAAATCCGAACCCTTTGCCCTTGTCGAACCATTTGACCCGCGCAGGCTCCAGCGGTTCGTTTTTCAGGCTGGTCATGTCCAGTTCGGCAAAATCGCTCAGCACCGGGGTATCATCCCGTTCGGGCGGCTGAATGGAGATCACTTCAACGGCTTGAACACCGCGGCCTGTCTGGTGGGTCACGATTTCGATCCTGGCGCCGTCCGCGACAGAGCTCTGGCCGAAATTACGCAAAACATTCACATGGAGCAGAATGTCCGCACCGCCCTCGTCAGATACGACAAATCCGTACCCTTTGGCTGGATCGAACCACTTCACTTGCCCCTGAATTTGCTGCAAGCTGCTGAGATCTTCTGCCACAAACTTTCCCCACCGCGTTTTAATTTTGCTGGTGCCCTGATGCGCCATTCTGACCTTGGATTTCAAGCTAAAAAGATTTGAGATTGTCACGAATCCGCTATTGACCCTTGGTAAGTCATTTCCTTTTCCACTTAAGGATTGAGCCGCAGAATCTCCCATTCTGCAGCTGCATTCGTGCGGCGCCAGCGAAACCGGTCATGCAGCCGGAATGCGCCATCTGCCCAAAATTCTATTTCCACCGGCACCAGGCGGAAGCCGCCCCAGAACGGCGGCCGGTCTGGATTCGGACCTTTCATCGCAGTTACCTTGGCCACCTCGGCCATCAGCGTGCCGCGGCTGTCCAGCGGCTGTGATTGCTTTGAGGCCCAGGCCCCCAGCCGGCTTTTGAGCGAACGGGACTTGTAGTATTCATCCGCTTTCGGCCCGTCTTCGCGGGTAACCGTGCCGCGCACCCGGATCTGGCGGCGCAGCGACTTCCAATGCATGACAAAGGCGGCTTTGCCAGCCTGATCCAGCTCTTGCGCCTTGGTGCTCTCGTAATTGGTGTAGAACACAAAGGCGCCGTCTTCGATTTCCTTGAGCAGGACCATGCGGCTGTTCGGCAATCCGGTCTCATCCACAGTGGCCAGGGCAATGGCGTTGGGATCGTTGGGTTCGGTCTGTTCTGCCTCCCCCAGCCAGGACCGGGCGATGACAAACGGATCGTTGCCTGCAAATATACCTGTACGGTCGGACATCGGGCACCTCTTTGCGGATTTGGCGGCAACCTATGCACCTTCCTGCCGCGCGGCAAGGGCGAGCACCCTTGTCGCCGCCCGCTTGGCATATTAAACACCGCGTAATTAACAGATCACAGGCGGAGAACCTGCATGTCTAATCACCTGATGGCCGGTAAGCGCGGCCTCATCATGGGCCTGGCCAATGACAAATCCATCGCTTGGGGGATTGCCAAGGCCTGCGCCGATGCCGGCGCCGAGCTTGCCTTTTCCTATCAGGGCGACGCATTGAAGAAGCGGGTCGATCCGCTGGCGGCGCAACTGGGCAGCGATATCGTCCTGCCCTGCGACGTCTCGGACGAGGCGTCGATTGATGCCCTGTTTGCCGGGCTGGAAGCCAAATGGGGCAAGCTGGACTTTGTCGTTCACGCCATCGGCTTTTCCGACAAGAACGAGCTGCGCGGCCGCTATGTCGACACCAGCCGCAGCAATTTCCAGATGACCATGGACATCTCGGTCTTCTCGTTCACCGCGGTGGCCAACCGCGCCGAAAAGATGATGAGCGACGGCGGCTCGCTGCTGACCCTGACCTATTACGGTGCCGAGCAGGTGATGCCGCACTATAACGTCATGGGCGTTGCCAAGGCGGCACTGGAAGCCTCGGTCAAATACCTGGCCGAGGATCTGGGCAAGGACGGCATCCGCGTCAACGCGATCTCGGCCGGCCCGATCAAGACCCTGGCCGCCTCCGGAATCGGCGATTTCCGCTACATCATGAAGTGGAACGAGTACAATTCGCCGCTGCGCCGCAACGTGACCATCGATGATGTCGGCAAGTCCGCGCTGTACCTGCTGTCCGACCTCAGCTCGGGCGTGACCGGCGAGAATCTGCATGTCGATGCCGGCTACCACGTCGTCGGCATGAAGGCGGTGGATGCACCGGACATCTCCAAGTAACTGAATACAGAAAGAAACCCAGGTGCAACTTGGGTTTCTGCAAGCTGACGCGACTTCGCGGGGAGCAAGTAACATGACCGATCGTCTGCCGCACGAAAAAGGCTTCCACATCAGCTGGGACCAGATCCACCGGGACAGCCGCGCCTTGGCCTGGCGGCTGGACGGGCAAGGCCCCGATGAAGGCGCCTGGCGTGCCGTGGTGGCGATCACCCGCGGCGGCATGGCGCCGGCGATGATTGTCAGCCGCGAGCTGGACATCCGTACCGTGGACACCATCTCGGTGCGGTCCTACCACCATCAATCCCAGGGCGAAGCCGAAGTGCTGAAAGCTCCGGATGCCGGTCTGATGGGCGATGGCGAGGGCATTCTGATCATCGACGATCTGGTCGACAGCGGCAAAACCCTGGAACTGGTGCGCGACATGTACCCCAAGGCGCATTTTGCCACCGTCTATGCCAAGCCCAAGGGCCGGCCGATGGTGGACACTTTCATCACCGAAGTCAGCCAGGACACCTGGATTTTCTTCCCCTGGGACATGGCGCTGCAATATGTGGAGCCCTACCGCGGCAAGGACTGATCCGCCGTGACCGGAAATCCCCGGACAGGCGCGCTGCAAAGCGCGCCTGTCTTTGTTTGCGGACCTGCGGCTCGCCCAGCCGCACCCGTTGGGCAAGCATAACCGCTTGAGAAGCCGGAAACACCGTGCCAGACATGGTCCGGTGCGGGGCCCGCTGCGCCCGTGCATCTTCCTGTCCCGGCGCCTGGAGCCTTTCATGCCCCTTCCCCGCACCCAAGCCACCTTTGTCTCGCCGATCGTCGAATCACGCCGCTGGGTGGCCGGCGTTGATTTCCCGCCAGAACGCCCGCTGCTGAACGTCAGCCAGGCCGCGCCGGCAGAAGCGCCGCCCCATGGGTTGCGCCAGGCACTCGCGGATGCTGCGCTCAATGATGTGAACGCGCATTTATACGGGCCGGTGCTGGGCAATGACCCGTTGCGCCGGGCGCTGGCGCGGCAGATCTCCGGCCACTACCAGGCCGATGTGCGGGCAGAGCAGGTTGGCATCACCTCGGGCTGCAACCAGGCCTTTGCGGCTGCGATTGCAGCCCTGTGCGGCGAGGGGGATGAGGTGATCATCCCGGTGCCCTGGTACTTCAATCACAAGATGTGGCTGGACATGGCCGGGGTCACCGCCGTGCCGCTGCACGCCGGGGACGGAATGCTGCCGGACCTTGCTGCCGCTGAGGCGCTGATTACCCCCCGCACCCGCGCCATCGTGCTGGTCACCCCCAACAATCCCTGCGGCGTGGAGTACCCTGCCGGGCTGGTGCAGGCCTTCTTTGATCTGGCCCGTGCCAGGGGCATTGCCCTGATCGCGGACGAAACCTACCGCGACTTCGACAGCCGCGAAGGCGCTCCGCACGGGCTTTTCCAGCTGGACGGCTGGGATCGGACCCTGATCCACCTTTATTCCTTTTCCAAGGCTTACCGGCTGACCGGCCATCGGGTCGGCGCTGTTGCAGCTTCGCCGGACAGGATGTTCGAAATGGAGAAGTTTTTGGACACTGTCACCATCTGCCCGTCGCAATTGGGCCAGGCCGGCGCCCTTTGGGGCATTGAAAACCTGCAGGGCTGGCTGGCAGGGGAACGGCAGGAAATCCTCGACCGCCGCGCAGCAATTGAAGACGGGTTTCCGGTGCTGGCCGGCAAGGGCTGGAAGCTGCTCGGATGCGGCGCCTACTTTGCCTATGCCGAGCATCCGTTCGACCTGCCGTCAGAGGAGATCGCCAAACGGCTGGTGGCGGAGGCTTCCGTCCTGATGCTGCCGGGCTCCATGTTCATGCCCGCAGACGATCCCGCCGGCGCGCGCCAGTTCCGCATTGCCTTTGCCAATGTGGACCGGACCGGCATCCGGACGCTGTTTGACAGGCTGGCGGCCTTTAATCCCTGATCACGCAGCAGTTTGATCCGCAACCATCTTGCCCCTCTGCGGGCAGCCGCGTATTCAGTCAGCGGCATTTCCCGCTGCAAGGCGACCCCTTGCACGGCAAAACAATAAAGAGGGCATCATGGCCGCAGGCATCAAGAAGCTATCCAAAACCTTTGTCTGGATCCTGATGGGGATGCTGATTGTCGGCCTTGCCGGATTTGGCGCGGTGAATTTCACCAGCTCCGCCTCCTCGGTTGCCAGTGTCGGCGACGAGGAAGTCAGCATCGGCACTTATGTGCGGGAATTGCAGCGCGAGCAGCGCGGCCTGCAGGCGCAAACCGGCCAGGCCGTTTCCATGGCGCAGCTCAGCGCCTTTGGTCTTGACCGGGTGGTGCTCGGCCGCCTGATCTCGCTGGCAGCTCTGGATCACGAAGCCAGGAACCTGGGCCTGTCGATCGGCGACGAAAACCTGATCGAAGAGCTGGGCGCCATTGATGCCTTTCAGGGCGTGAACGGCGCCTTCGACCGCGAAGCCTATAGTTTTGCACTGCGGAATGCCGGCCTGTCGGAAAAGGAATTCGAAGACGATCTGCGCCGCGAAGCCGCCCGCACCATCGTCCAGAACGCGATACTGTCCGGTACGGAAATGCCACAGGTCCTGACCGAAACCCTGACCGGTTTCATCGGCGCGCGCCGCAGCTTTTCCTATGTGCAGATCAATGCCGAAGACATTGCCCTGACCGCCGGGGTTCCTGCGGACGCCGAGCTGCAAGCCTTCTACGAGGCCGCACAGGACCAGTTCATGCTGCCGGAGACCAAAGTGATCACCTACGCGGCGCTGCGCCCTTCGATGCTGCTGGATGAAGTGGAGATCGACGAGGCTGCATTGCGCCAGCTGTACGATGACCGCGCCAGCCAGTACCAAGTGCCCGAGCGCCGTCTGGTGGAACGCCTGGTGTTTGCCGATGACGATGCTGCTGCCAGCGCCAAGGCACAGCTGGAAACCGGCGGTGCGACATTCGAAAGCCTGGTCGATGCCCGCGGCCTGTCGCTGCAGGACATCGATCTGGGCGACGTGACCATCGGCGATCTGGGGGCTGCGGGCACGGATGTGTTTGCGGCCCAGACCGGCGACGTGGTCGGCCCCCTGCCCTCTGATCTCGGCCCGGCCCTGTACCGTGTGAACGGCCGCCTCGAAGCGCGGACCACCAGCTTTGAACAGGCGATGCCGGACCTGCGCGAGGAACTCGCTTCCGACCGCACCCGCCGTCTGGTGGAGGCGCAGGCCGAAGACATCGACGATCTTCTGGCCGGCGGCGCCACGCTGGAAGAACTGGCAACCGAAAGCGGGCTGGAGCTGGTTCAGATCCATTGGACGGAAAATACCAGCGACGGCATCGCGGCTTACGAAGGTTTCCGCACCGCCGCCGCCGCCGTCACCGCCGAGGATTTCCCGGCGGTGGACTTCCTCGACGATGGCAGCCTGTTTGCCCTGCGCCTGGACGAGGTTCTGCCGGAACGGCCGGAACCCTTTGCCGATGCCAGGGACAAGGTCCTGGCGGCGTGGCAGGCCGACCGCCTGGCCACCGCGCTGCGCGAGCAGGGCGAGGCGCTGCTGGCCCAGGCAGAAGCCGCCGGCAGCTTTGCCGAAGGGGCCGAAGTCAAATCCGAAGCCGGCCTGACCCGCACAGCCTACATCGACACGGTGCCCGCAGATCTGATCACCCGGGTATTCGGGATGGACATCGGCAGCTTCCGCCTGGTTCAGGATGCGGACTCGGCGGTGGTCGTCCGCCTCGACGGTATCCTGCCGCCGGAAGCCAGCGATGACATGAACCTCCTCACCCAGGCGCTGCAGGCGCAGCTGAACCAGGCCCTGGCCCAGGAGCTGTTCCAGGCCTACCTGCAGGACGTACAGGCCCGTGCCGAACCCCGTGTCGACCAGCAGGCGCTGAACGCAGCGCAGGCGAATTTCCAGTAATCAAGGCAAGCATCCATGGCTCTGACTCCAGATTTCGACACATTCTCCCAGGCTTACGAGGCCGGCGAGAACCAGGTCGTCTATACCCGCCTTGCCGCCGACCTCGACACGCCAGTGTCGCTGATGCTCAAGCTGACCGGCGCCCAAAAGGACGCCTTCATGCTGGAATCTGTCACCGGCGGCGAGGTGCGCGGGCGCTATTCGATCATCGGCATGAAGCCGGATCTGGTCTGGCGCTGCCACGGGGAGCACTCCAGCCTCAACCGCTCGGCCCGGTTTGATGCGGATGATTTCACCCCGCAGGACGGCAACCCGATGGACAACCTGCGGGCGCTGATTGCCGAAAGCAAAATCGATCTGCCCGACGATCTGCCGCAGGCCGCCGCCGGTCTGTTCGGCTATCTCGGCTATGACATGATCCGCCTGGTCGAACATCTGCCGGACGTGAACCCGGACCCGCTCGGCCTGCCCGACGCGCTGATGCTGCGCCCCTCGGTGATTGCGGTTCTGGACGGGGTCAAGGGCGAGGTCACGGTGGTCTCCCCCGTCTGGTCCAGCGACGGCCAGACCGCCAAGGCCGCCTATGCCCAGGCCGCTGAACGGGTGATGGACGCGGTGCGCGACCTGGAACGCGCGATGCCCGCCGAGAGCCGCGATCTGGGCGACGCCGATGAGGTGGCGCCGCCGGTTTCCAACTTCACCAAAGACGGCTACATGGCGGCGGTGGAGAAGGCCAAAGACTACATCCGCGCAGGCGACATCTTCCAGGTAGTGCCGGCTCAGCGCTGGACCCAGGAGTTCCGCCAGCCGCCATTCGCGCTCTACCGCAGCTTGCGCCGCACCAACCCCTCGCCTTTCATGTTCTACTTCAACTTCGGCGGCTTTCAGGTGGTCGGCGCTTCGCCCGAAATCCTGGTCCGCGTCTTCGGGCAGGAGGTCACCATCCGCCCCATTGCAGGCACCCGCCCCCGCGGCGCCACGCCGGAAGAGGACAAGGCGCTGGAGGCCGACCTGCTGGCGGACAAAAAGGAGCTCGCCGAGCATCTGATGCTGTTGGATCTGGGCCGCAACGACACCGGCCGGGTGACCAAGATCGGCACCGTGCGCCCGACTGAACAATTCATCATCGAGCGTTACAGCCACGTGATGCACATCGTCTCAAACGTCGTCGGCGAGCTGGCCGAGGACAAGGACGCGCTGGATGCCTTCTTTGCCGGCATGCCCGCAGGCACCGTCTCCGGTGCCCCCAAGGTCCGGGCGATGGAAATCATTGACGAGCTGGAACCGGAAAAACGCGGTGTCTACGGCGGCGGTGTCGGCTATTTCTCTGCCGGCGGCGACATGGACATGTGCATTGCCCTGCGCACCGCCATCGTCAAGGATCAGAACCTCTATATCCAGGCCGGCGGCGGCGTTGTTTATGACAGCGACCCCGAGGCGGAATATATGGAGACCGTCCATAAATCCAATGCGATCCGGCGCGCGGCAGCAGACGCAGCCCGTTTTACCGGCAACGGCAACCGTTAAGAATACAGACGCAGCCGCCTGCAGCTTCATCTTTGTGAAAATACTCCGGCCGGAGGCAACGGCGCCCGCCTTGGGCGCCGTTTCACTTTGCCGGCAGGTTCTCTTCCAGACTGGCCGAGACCGGCGCCAGCGCAATCCGGGCGGCCCGGTCCTGCAGCCCCCAGATCAGCAGCGCCGAAATCGTATCGGGGCGCAACCGTCCCAGCATGATCACCGCGCCCTCCTGCCCGGCCCGGAACGCCGCCTGATCCAGGAACCGCCGGATGGCCCGCGGGTTCTGACCGGCGCCGTCAAAGTCGCGGAACACAACACCGGCCGGCACACCGTCGCGCAGCGCCAGTTTCTGCACCGTGTTCAACCCGCTGTCCTGGGTCACCAGCCCGTAGCCTGCCGAGGCCGCAACTGCTGCAACCTGATTTGCCAGCGCCCGGTTGCCCTGCACCCCGGTTTCGATGCCTTCAAGGATCCCCATGGCCTCCGGCAGCTTGCTGCGCCAGATTTCCAGCGCCGTCTCCGCATCCTGCGGCGAGGCCGCGCGCGGCAGATCCGCCAGCATCAGAACCTCAAACCCCGCCGCCCGGCGCGCGGCCATCTTGGAGGCTGCCTGCGGATCCTCCGGATCAATTGCAAAACTTAACGGATAGGGGAACTCCGCCAGCGCTTCGGCGCCAAAGGCTCCTTCTTCATCGATCAGCACAATCGACATCAACGGGCGGTTCTCCGGATTGTCAAACGCTTCCGAATGGGCGGTAAACGGCGGCTCGTCCGAAACCGCCGCAGAGGCAAACCCGGCTTCCTGCGGCTTGTCCCGGTCCGTAAGCGGAACAACCGGCGTGCCGATACTTGGGGTCAGAAGCTCTTGATCCGCCGCCGCAGTTTCCAGCTCTGTTTCGCTGTCAGAGCGGCTGCCGCCGCCGTCTTCGCCGGCCTCCGGCAGCACCGGTGCCGCACCGATGACCGGCAGCGTGGTTGCCTGCGGCGCGCTGCCGATATCCGGGGCCAGAACCGCAGAGGTTCCAGGCGTTCCCGCCTCAGCCTCAGCCTGCACAGGGGCTGAGGCCTCTTCCTGGGCTTCTGCGGGCGCTTCGGGCGCGGGTTCCGGCGCAGGTTCAGTGGCTGCAATAACGGCAGCCTCGGCACCCGGGGCCTGCGGCACTGGCGGCTGAACTGCCTGCAGCTGCGGCGCATCGGTTTGTGGCGTCACACCGGGCGCCTCAGACGTATCCAGGCCGCCGGAGCCCGCGACCGCAGTTGTCAGCCCGACCTCAGGCTTGGCGGCGGGAGCGGTATCCGCGCCTGCCAGCGCGTTCAGGTCATCGCCGCCACCGGTTTCGGCCGGCGCGGCCGGCTGCGCCTCGACAAGATCCGCATCGCGCCCCTGGCTGCTGGCGGGCGCCTCGGCGGCCTTGCTGCCGTCATTCGGCATTTGCGGCGCATCGCCCGGATCATGCGCGGCAGGCGCCGGCGCCGCAACGGCAGGCTGTTCCGCGGACTGCGGCACTGCTGCCGTACCGCTTCCGGTGCCGGGCAAAGTCACGGGCAAAGGCACCGACAAAGACAGCATCGCCAGCCCGCCCGCGGCCAGCAATGCCCCGACACTCACGCCGCCCAGAAATCCACGCATGCCTGTTTTGCCTCTCAATCCGTTTTTCCGTGCTGCGCCGTTCCAGCGTGCCTGAGCGAACCCTGTTTCTGTTCCCCCGGCAATCGCCTATCCTGCCCTTGACGCTGCCCCGTATCCCTGAACATGTATGTTTCGACCACTATACTGCGGCGCGGCCCCGGCCCGCCACCCTTAAAAGAGCCCGCTACGATGCTGCTGCTGATAGACAACTACGATTCCTTTACCTACAACCTCGTCCATTATCTGGGTGAGCTGGGCGCGGAAATGGAAGTCCGCCGCAACGACGCCATCAACGTGCAGGAAGCGATGGCAATGAAGCCTTCTGGTATCCTGCTGTCGCCCGGCCCCTGCGACCCGGATCAGGCCGGCATCTGCCTGGCGCTGACCGAAGCCGCGGCCGAAACCGGCACGCCGCTCCTGGGCGTGTGCCTGGGCCATCAGACCATCGGCCAGGCATTCGGCGGCAAGGTGATCCGCTGCCACGAGATCGTGCACGGTAAGATGGGCAAAATGCACCACAAGGATATTGGTGTTTTCAATGGCTTGCCGTCACCTTTTGAGGCAACCCGCTACCATTCCCTGGTGGTGGAGCGCGACAGCCTGCCGGATTGCCTGGAAATCACCGCTGAACTGGAAGACGGCACCATCATGGGCCTGCAGCACAAAGACCTGCCGATCCACGGCGTCCAGTTCCACCCGGAATCGATCGCTTCGGAACATGGCCACGCGCTGTTGAAGAACTTTCTCGACGTGATGAAGGTGCCCGCATGAGCGACCGCCTGAAACCGCTTATCGGCGCCGCGGCGGAACGGTCGCTGACCCGCGATGAGGCTGAAACCGCTTTCACCCTGCTGTTTGAGGGCGAAGCCACGCCCAGCCAGATCGGCGGCTTGCTGATGGCGATGCGCACCCGCGGCGAAAGCGTCGATGAATACGCCGCTGCCGCTGCCGTGATGCGTTCCAAATGCAATCCGGTAAAGGCGCCTGCGGGCGCGATCGACATTGTCGGGACTGGCGGTGACGGCAAGAACACCCTTAACATCTCCACCGCGACCGCCTTTGTGACGGCCGGCGCGGGCGTGGTGGTTGCCAAACACGGCAACCGCAATCTCAGCTCCAAATCCGGCACTGCGGACCTGCAGTCCCAGATGGGCATTAAGGTGATGGTTGGGCCGGAAGTGGTTGAGAAGGCAATCAATGAAGCCGGAATCGGCTTTATGATGGCGCCCATGCACCATCCCGCGACGCGCCACGTGATGCCGACCCGCACGGAGCTTGGCACCCGCACCATCTTCAACATTCTCGGCCCCCTCACCAATCCGGCCGGCGTCAAACGCCAGCTCACCGGCGCCTTCAGCCGCGAGATGATCCGCCCGATGGCGGAAACGCTGAAGACTCTCGGGTCTGAACGCGCCTGGCTGGTGCATGGCTCTGACGGCACGGATGAGCTGACCATCACCGGCATCAGCTGGGTTTCGGCGCTGGAGGAAAACGGCGATATCCGCGATATCGAACTGCACCCCGAAGAGGCCGGCCTGCCGGTGCACCCGTTTGAGGCCATCGTCGGCGGCACGCCCGAGGAGAACGCCCAGGCCTTCCGGGCGCTGCTGGATGGCGCGCCGTCTGCCTACCGCGACGCCGTGCTGCTGAATGCTGCTTCTGCTTTGGTGGTCGCAGGCCACGCCGCGGATCTGAAGGAAGGCGTCGCCAAAGCCACCGCCTCCATCGACAGCGGTGCTGCGAAATCCAAGGTCGAGGCGCTGGCCCGCATCACCTCAGCCGCATGACCCGCTTGCCAGCGGGGCTGGGCGCCTGGTCCAGCCTGCCTTTTTTCACCGGCCATTGGCCCGGACTCTCAGCCGCAATTGCCGGGGATCCGCGCGAAATCCTTCCGCCCGCGCATCTGCGGTTTGCCGCACTGGAACTGACCCAGCCGCAGCACACCCGCGTGGTGATCCTGGGCCAGGATCCTTATCCGACGCCGGGTCACGCCCATGGCCTGGCCTTTTCCGCTGAACCGCATGTCCACCCGCTTCCGCGCTCTTTGTCTAACATTTACAAAGAGCTGGAAGACGATCTTGGCGTAACCCGCCCAAATGCAGACCTGCGTGGATGGGCAAGCCAGGGCGTTCTGCTCCTGAACACCGCCCTTACCGTGCCCGCAGGCGAGGCGAACGGCCACAAGCACCTGGGCTGGCAGTATCTGGTGCATCAGGTGCTGGACCGGACCTCAGAACGCCCCACGGCTTACATTCTATGGGGAAATGCAGCACAAAAGCTTGAAAAACATATCAAACCGGGCGATCACCTGATCCTGAAAACTGCCCATCCCTCGCCCCTGTCGGCGCGGCGCGGCTTCTTCGGGTCCCGGCCCTTTTCAAAAGTGAATAATTGGCTCGCTGCCCGCGGTGAAAGCGGCATAGACTGGAACGCATAAACGGAGGCACTGATATGACCCAAAACGTGCTGGACAAGATCAAGGCCTACAAGCTTGAGGAAGTGGCCGCCGACAAGGCCGCCAAACCGCTGGAGGCGGTCGAGGCTGAGGCGCGCGAAGCTTCCCCGGTGCGCGGTTTTGCCGACAGCCTGATGCAGGCCAACCGCAGCGGCTATGGCCTGATTGCCGAAATCAAGAAAGCAAGCCCCTCCAAGGGTCTGATCCGCCCGGATTTTGAACCGGCTGAACTGGCCAGGGCGTATGAAGACGGCGGTGCCACCTGCCTGTCGGTGCTGACCGACACGCCCAGCTTCCAGGGAGCCAAGGACTTCCTGACCCAGGCCCGCGGCGCCTGTTCCCTGCCCGCGCTGCGCAAGGATTTCATGTACGACACCTATCAGGTGGCCGAAGCCCGCGCGCTGGGTGCTGATTGCATTCTGATCATTCTGGCCTCCGTCTCGGACGCGCAAGCGCAGGAGCTGGAGCAAAGCGCCTTTGACTGGGGCATGGATGTGCTCCTGGAGGTGCATGACGCCGAGGAGCTTGAGCGCGCCTGCAATCTGAAGTCGCCCCTGATGGGCATCAACAACCGCAATCTCAAGACGTTTGAAACCACCCTGGACACCACCCGCGAACTGTCGCGCCTGGTGCCTCCGGACCGAACCATCGTCTGCGAAAGCGGGCTGTTTACGCCGGAGGATCTCAGCGATATGGCCCGCTACGGCGCACGGACCTTCCTGATCGGGGAAAGCCTGATGCGCCAGGACGATGTGGCCGGCGCAACCCGTGCGCTGCTCGCCAACCCGCTGATGCCCGGCATGATGTAAGGAGCAGCGCCATGAGCCTCACTCATTTCGATACCAAGGGCGACGCCCATATGGTCGACGTCTCGGACAAGGCGGTAACCTCGCGCGTCGCCACCGCCGAAGGCCGCATCACCATGGCGCAGGAAACCTTTGATATCATTGCCGAAGGCCGCGCTAAAAAGGGCGATGTTCTGTCAGTCGCCCGCCTGGCCGGAATTATGGGAGCCAAGAAAACGCCGGATCTGATCCCGCTGTGCCATCCGCTGCCGGTGACCAAGGTCGCCGTCGAACTGACCCTGGACCCGGACCTGCCCGGCGTGCGGGTTGAGGCGACGGTCAAGACCACCGGCCAGACCGGGGTTGAAATGGAGGCGCTCACTGCCGTCTCCACTGCCGCGCTCACCGTCTATGACATGGCCAAGGCCGTGGACAAGGCGATGGAGATCGGCGGCATCCGCGTGACGCTGAAAGATGGCGGAAAATCAGGCAGGTACGAGGCATAAATGATCCCGGTCAGCGAAGCCCGCGGGCATCTTCTGTCACTGGTCTCCCAGCTGGAAACCGAAGAGGTTCCGCTGGCGGAGGCCGCAGGCCGGGTGCTGGCCCGCGATGTGCAGGCGCGCCGCGACCAGCCGCCGTTTACCGCCTCGGCCATGGACGGTTACGCCGTGAACGCGGCAGAAGTCGAACTGCACGCCATGTTCAAGGTGATTGGCGAAGCAGCTGCCGGCCATGCCTTCAATGGCCGCACCGGGGCTGGCCAGGCCGTGCGCATCTTTACCGGCGCGCCGGTGCCAGAAGGCGCAAGTTTCGTTGTTATTCAAGAGGATGTCACCCGCAGCGGCAACCTCATCACCATCACAGATACCCCCGGTGCCAACCCCAATATCCGCCCCCGCGGCGGCGATTTCACCGATGGCCAGACCGTCAGCGCACCCAGGCTGCTGGCGCCCGCGGACATCGCCCTGCTGGCGGCGATGAATATTCCCTCGGTCCCCGTCACCCGCCGCCCCGAGGTCGCGCTGATCTCTACAGGCGACGAGCTGGTGATGCCCGGCGGCACGCCCGGCCCGGATCAGATCATCGCCTCCAACACCTTTGGCCTCAAGGCGATGCTGGAGGGGCTCGGCGCCCATGCCCGCATCCTGCCGATCGCCCGCGACACCGAAAGCTCGCTGCGGACTGCCTTTGAACTGGCTGCAGGCGCCGATCTGGTCGTCACCATCGGCGGCGCCTCGGTCGGCGATCACGATCTGGTCGGCAAAGTTGCGCAGGACCTCGGCATGGAGCGCAGCTTTTACAAGGTCGCCATGCGGCCCGGTAAACCGCTGATGGCGGGCCGCATGAACGGCGCCGCCATGGTTGGCCTGCCCGGCAACCCGGTTTCCGCGATGGTCTGCGGCCATGTCTTCCTGACGCCGATGATCCGGACCATGCTTGGACTCCCGCCAGAAGCGCAGCAGCTGCAGACCGCCGCCCTTGCGGCGCCTCTGGCTGAAAACGGCCCGCGGGAACATTACATGCGGGCCAGGGTCGATGGCGGCAGGCTCAGCGCCTTTGACAATCAGGACAGCTCGCTGCTTAGCATTCTGGCTGATGCCAACGCCCTGCTGATCCGCCCGCCGAAGGACGGCGCGCGCAGCGCAGGCGATACCGTGCAATACCTGCCTCTCTGACCCCGCACCTTCTTTGCAAAAATGCCCCCATCCCATTGCCCTTCGGACGGTTATGCTGCCGTAGGGGTGTCACGCGGCACAGGCGCGTTTTCTTTTCTTGCTGTCAGTTACTGCCATGTTGACACAAAACGTGAACATGCGTAGAACAAAAGAAAACCTGAGGCGCGGAGGGAGCGGCGATGCTCACGAAAAAGCAACTTCAACTGCTGGAATTCATTCATAAACGTCTGCAGCGGGACGGCGTGCCACCCAGTTTCGATGAAATGAAGGTTGAACTGGACCTGCGGTCGAAATCGGGCATCCACCGGCTGATCACCGCTCTGGAGGAGCGCGGCTTCATCCGCCGCCTGCCGCACCGCGCGCGCGCGATTGAGATCATCCGCCTGCCGGAAAGCCTGGGCGGTGTGCTGGAGCCGCAAGCCTTTGCGCCAACGGTGATTGACGGCGGCCGCCCGCAGCCCGCAGCTGCCGCAGCAGACCCGGTGCGCCATGCCGCAGTGGAACTGCCGGTGATGGGCCGCATCGCCGCCGGTGTCCCGATCGAGGCGATCAGCCAGGTGTCGCATCAGGTAGTGGTTCCCGGCGGCATGATCGCACCAAACGGCCAGCATTTCGCGCTGGAGGTAAAAGGCGACTCGATGATCGAAGCCGGCATCAATGACGGCGACATCGTGGTGATCCGCGAAACCGGCGCTGCAGACAACGGCGATATCGTTGTCGCATTGGTCGAGGGGCACGAGGCCACGCTGAAACGCTATCAGCGCCAGGGCAGCATGATCGCGCTGGAAGCCGCCAACCCGGCCTATGAAACCCGGCGCTACCCGGAAGACCAGGTTCAGATCCAAGGCCAGCTGGTTGGGTTGATCCGCACTTACTGAGGGTTTTGCCGGCCAAGAAGCTTCCGGAGGCGGCTGACTTCAGCCCCTTCCGGCCGCCATGCTGTCCACAACCTCTGTCCCGATGCGCTGCGGGATGTCTGCAGGCCGCCCGTTGCGGTCACGGCGATGCTGCCCGTTTGCCGCATCACTGCCGGTGTCAGCAGCAAACAGTTTCCCGGCGACTGCGCCGCAACCGTAGAAACGACAATATCACCTTCTTTACAGCGGCTTACCTGTGAAAGCTTACGTCTTCCAAGCGCATGGAGCAGCCGGAAGCCCGGTCCCTGCCAGACCGGCAAAGCGTCTGCGTCATCCGCCCATCGCGCCGCAGCGGCGATCTGTCCTGCCGGGTCGCCGTCATTCTCAAGCCAGATTTTCGCAGTGAACCCCTGCCCCTTGGCCCGCGACAAGGCCCGGCCTTCCGGCGCCATCACGCCAATCAGCCCTCCGGAGTCAGCAATCAGGACAACGGGACGCTCTGCCGTGCTCCACATCAGCAGCGCACATGCGGCCGGCAACAGCCCAGCCAGCCGCAGCCGCCCTTGCCAGATCACCGCAAACAGCATGCCCGCAGCAAACAGCGGCAGAACCCAGGCCCCCGGCGCGGGCACATGCGACAGCGCCCCGTCGAACCCCGAGACAACCCCGGCAACTGCCAGGATCCAATCCAGCCCCCATTGCATGACAGTCAGCCCGGCCATTTCCAGGCCAACCGGCGCCAGGCACAGCGCTAGCACCGCAGCCGGAATGACCACCGAGCCCATGACCGGCACAGACAACAGGTTCGCCAGCAGCCCGTAATGCGGCACCGTGTTGAAATGCGCCGCTGCAAAGGGGGCTGTTGCCGCCCCGGCCACCGCAGAGGAAATCACCACCGCCAGAACCGGCCGCAGCCATCGCGGCCCCAGCGGCACTTCCCTGTCCCTCAGCGCTGCAAAAACCGCAACCAGCGCTGCGGTCGCGGCAAAACTCATCTGAAAACCAGGGCTGAGCAGGCTTTCCGGCCGCCGCAGCAGAACAATCCAAGCGGCAACCGCCACCGCCCGCAGGGTAATCGCACGCCGGTTCAACAGCACGGCAGCAAACATCACCGCCACCATCACAAAGGCCCGCTCCGTTGCCACATTGCCGCCTGACAGCGCAAGATACCCGGCGCCGGCCGTCAGCGCCGCCACGGCCGCCAGCTTCTTGACCGGCCAGCGCAGGGCCAGCGGCGGGATCAGGTTGAACAAGATCCTAATCGCCGCAAAGACAAAACCGGTCAGCAGGCCCATGTGCAAGCCGGAGATTGCCAGCAGATGCGCCAGATTGCTTTGCCGCAGCGCGGTCAGGGTCTGCTGCCCCACGCCGCTGCGGTCGCCGGTGGTGATTGCGGCTGCAAACCCGCCTGTTTCCCCTGCTATGCGGTCTTGCAGACCCTGCGCCACACCCCGGCGCAGCCGTTCCACAGCCAGGCTTTGGCCCGGCTGTTCTGCCAGCAGCACCGGAACCCTCGTGTAGCCCAGGCCGCCCAATTGCTTGAACCAGGCGTGGCGGCGGAAATCGAACCCGCCGGGCTCTGCTGGACCTTGCGGCGGCAGCAGATGCGCGGTGGTCATGACCCGCGCGCCTGGCGGCGGCACCTGTTCCAGCGCTTTCAACGAAATGCGGACACGGGCAGGCGTGTCGTCGGGCGCCACCCGGTCCAGCCGCACCTGATCCAGGGTCAGCCGTAGGGCATCGGTCGGAGAGCGGTCAACCCCGGCAACCCGCCCCTCCACCGCCCCGTAATAGCGGAAATCCAGGACCGGTGCCGACACCAGATGCGCCCGTGCCCCCGCAAGGCAAAGCCCCGCCGCCGCCAAAGCGGGCCCCCACAGCAGAAAGGCCAGCTGCCGCCGGCCCACGGCGCCGGCAGCCATCAGCAGCGCACATAGCGCCAGGGCGGAAAACTCGGCGGCGCCAGGCTCCGACTTCAATGAAAAATAGGCCCCGATCCCGGCTCCGAGGAAAACCGGCGTCCAGGGGAACAGATGTCCCCGCTGCGCGTGCAGCAGGTCTGCGATGGCTGCGCTCAGCCGCATGCTTGCCCCCCGCCTTCTGGCCCGGTAGACAGGCGGAAACTCTAAACCTCACTTGGTTTCCAAAAGGTAAATCCTGCTCATGACCCAACCGGTTGTCACCCGTTTCGCGCCTTCTCCCACCGGCTTCCTGCACATCGGCGGCGCCCGCACTGCGCTGTTCAACTGGCTTTACGCCCGCGGCCGCGGCGGCAAGTTCCTGCTGCGCATTGAAGACACCGACCGCGAACGCTCCACGCCTGAGGCAACCAAGGCCATCCTGCAGGGCATGGAATGGCTGGGTCTGGACCACGACGGCGAGGTGATCAGCCAGTTTGAAGGCGCCAGCCGCCACGCCGAAGTGGCCAGGCAGCTGCTGGCCGAGGGCAAGGCCTATAAATGTTTTGCCACCCAGGATGAGATCGCCGCTTTCCGCGAGCAGGCCAAGGCTGAGGGCAAATCGACCCTCTACCGCTCTCCCTGGCGCGACGCCGATCCGGCCAGCCACCCTGACGCGCCCTTTGTCATCCGCATCAAGGCGCCGCAAAGCGGTGTTACCGTTATCAAGGATGAGGTGCAGGGCGACGTCACCATCCGGAACGATCAGCTTGATGACATGATCCTGCTGCGCTCCGACGGCACGCCGGTCTACATGCTGGCGGTGGTCGTGGACGACCACGATATGGGCGTCACCCATGTGATCCGCGGCGATGACCACCTGAACAACGCCGCCCGCCAGATGATGATCTATGAAGCGATGGGCTGGGACGTGCCGGTCTGGGCGCATATCCCGCTGATCCACGGGCCGGACGGCAAAAAGCTGAGCAAACGCCATGGCGCCTTGGGGGCACAGGAATACCAGGCGATGGGCTATCCGGCCGCTGGCATGCGCAACTATCTGGCCCGTTTGGGCTGGTCGCACGGTGATGACGAATTTTTTACAGACGATCAGGCTAAAGAGTGGTTTAATTTCGACGGTATCGGTAAAAGCCCGGCCCGGTTCGACACCAAGAAGCTGGAGAATCTCAGCGGTCAGCATATCGCCGTCAGCGACGACGCTGCGCTGCGGCACGAAATCTGCGCCTATCTGGCGGCGGCCGGAAAAACGGCCCTGACTGACGCGCAGTCACAGGGTTTGGAGGCGGCGATGTATTGCCTGAAGGATCGAGCGCGCACCTTCCCTGAACTGCTTGAAAAAGCTCATTTTGTCCTTGTCTCACGGCCAATTGAACGGGACGCGAAAGCGGAAAAAGCGCTATCTTCAGTATCCGATGGTATACTGGGAGAATTGACGCCGCAGCTGCAAAATGCTAGCTGGGTCCGTGACGATCTGGAGGCGCTTCTGAACGCATTTGCAGAAGCCCATGATACCAAGTTCGGCAAGCTGGCAGGCCCTTTGCGGGCGGCGCTGGCGGGCCGGGCGGTAACGCCTTCGGTGTTCGACATGATGCTGATTCTGGGCCGTGAGGAAACCCTCGCCCGGCTCAAAGACGCAACAGGCTGAGACCGGTCCTTTACTCCCGGTTAAGCCTGTTTAGATACGACAACCCCTGCGCGGAACAGCGCAGGCGCTGCCCCGCATGAGGACGCCTGCACGGCCGCTCTCGTGCCCGCAACAGGAAGGGACACCAATGACCGAGACACAGAAATCTGCCACGCTCAGCCTGAATGGCGAAACCTACGAGCTGCCCATTTTCTCTCCAACGGCCGGGCCCGATGTTCTCGACATCCGCAAGCTCTACGCGAAGGCAGGTGTGTTCACCTACGACCCGGGCTTTACCTCGACCGCCAGCTGCGACAGCACCATCACCTACATCGATGGCGACAAAGGCGAGCTGCTGCACCGCGGCTATCCGATCGACCAGCTGGCATCGAAGTCCCATTACCTCGAGGTCTGCTACCTGCTGCTCTACGGTGAACTGCCGACGGTGAACCAGCTGGAGGATTTCGAGACCCGTGTGACCCGTCACACCATGGTGCATGAGCAGATGCACAACTTCTTCCGCGGCTTCCGCCGCGATGCGCACCCGATGGCGACCCTGGTTGGCGTGGTCGGCGCGATGTCGGCCTTCTACCACGACTCGCTGGACGTCACCGATCCGTGGCAGCGCGAGGTCGCGGCAGTCCGTCTGATCGCCAAACTCCCGACGATTGCCGCGATGGCCTATAAATACTCCATCGGCCAGCCGTTTGTGTATCCGAAGAACGATCTGGATTACGCGGCCAACTTCCTGCACATGTGCTTCTCGGTTCCGGCTGAGGAATACCACGTGAACCCGATCCTGAGCCGGGCAATGGACCGTATCCTCACCCTGCACGCGGATCACGAGCAGAACGCCTCCACCTCCACCGTGCGTCTGGCGTCCTCCTCGGGCGCAAACCCGTTTGCCTGTATCGCCGCCGGCATTGCCTGCCTTTGGGGTCCGGCCCACGGCGGCGCCAATCAGGCCTGCCTGGAAATGCTCAAGGAAATCGGCTCGGTCGACCGCATCCCCGAGTATATCGCACGCGCCAAGGACAAGAACGATCCGTTCCGCCTGATGGGTTTCGGCCACCGCGTGTACAAGAACACCGACCCGCGTGCGACCGTGCTGAAGCAATCCGCGGACGAGGTCCTGGATCTGCTCGGTGTCGAAGACAACCCGCTGCTGCAAGTTGCCAAGGAGCTGGAGCAGACCGCGCTGAACGACCCCTACTTCATCGAGAAGAAACTGTTCCCGAACGTCGATTTCTACTCCGGCATCATTCTGGAGGCGATGGGCTTCCCGACCTCGATGTTCACCCCGATCTTTGCGCTGTCGCGCACCGTCGGCTGGATCTCGCAGTGGAAAGAGATGATCGCCGATCCGCAAAACAAAATCGGCCGCCCGCGTCAGCTGTACCTGGGCGAAACCCTGCGCGACTACGTCGATATCGAAAAGCGCTGATTGCCAGTCGCACTGAATGTCCGAACGCCCCGCATCCCGCGGGGCGTTTTTTTCCGGTGCCATGACCCGCATCGCCTGGCTGCCAATTTCCGGCAATCTTTGCTGAGCGGAATTGAAGCTGAACCGGCCAACAATCCTTCAGTATTTCGGGCATCGTTCGCGCCCGCCGCTCAACGCAAGGTAAAATTTGACTAAATTCAATCAGCTAATTAGTTAATCCCCATTACTGCCGCCTGCTGGCAGAGACGCCCTGCAGGAAATTTCTTGTTCGGGCATTTTCCAAAAAAAACGGGATTCACGGAATGGAACTATTGGTACTGCTGGGTCTGACCATGGCTGTTGGAACCTTTGCCATACTCGACGATGATGACGGGAGCGAAAGCCACGAGACATCATCGCAAGAACCGCAGGATAGTGGAAACGGCGCGGCAAGGACTGACGCTGATGACGACATCATCGGCAGCCATCATGATGACAGCATTTTTGCCCGCGGCGGAGACGATGTGGTCGAGGGCCGCGGCGGCGATGACAGGCTTTTCGGTCAGGATGGCAACGACTTTATCACCGGCGGGGCCGGTGACGACTGGATGCGCGGCGGTGATGGCAATGACGCGATCCTCGACCACGAAGGGGCCGACACGGTTTTCGGAGATCTTGGCGACGATACCATCGTTGCCACCAGCGCCATGGATGGCGAGGAGATTGCCGCCTTTGCGAGAGGCGTGGCAAATGGCTCGATCACCGAACTGGACGGTTTTGACGCATTGCTGACACCGGACACCGATACTGACGACGATGCCGACAGCATCCAGGCAGGCCTTGGCAATGACGTCGTTCTGGCTGGCAGCGGCGACACTGTGTCGCTTGGCGAAGGGGAAGACACGCTGGGGATCGGGGACTGGATCGAGGCGGGCGATGATCCGGTTATTTTCACCGACTTCAGCAAGCTTGAAGACATCATCGTCTATTCCCACGACGGCGGAGGCGGGGAGCCGGAACTGACGCTGGAGGAAACCCAGGACCAATTCGGCGACCCGGATGACGCCCTGCTGTATGCCAATGGCGTGCTGGTGGCGCGGATCGAGGGCGCGGGCGGGTTGATGACGCTGGATGATGTCAGCATCGTGGACCGGACGCAGAACGACCCGGTCCTCGGCCTCTGAACAGCTTTCCCGTTAGCCGGCTGCGCGGCTTCAGCGCCCTTCGAATTCCGCGGGGCGCTTTTCCATAAACGCCGTCACGCCCTCCAGAAAATCCCGGGTCTTGCCGCATTGGCCCTGCAGATGCGCCTCTTCGGACAGCTGCTCGGCCAAACTGCGGCCAAAGCTTTCGCGCAGGGCGGATTTGGTGGCGGCAAAGGCTTTGCTGGGGCCGCTGGCCAGAAACGCCGCCCGGGCGCGCCAATGGGCGTCGAACTCCGCATCCGGCACCGCTTCCCAGATCATGCCCCAGTCGCTGGCCTGCCGGGCGCTGACGCGGTCGGCAAACAGCGCTGCCCCCATTGATTTCGCCAGGCCGATCTGGCGCGGCAGGAACCAGGTGCCGCCGGCGTCGGGGATCAGGCCGATCTTGCTGAAGGCCTGCATGAAAAACGCGCTTTCGGTAGCGATCACCACATCGGCGGCCAGCGCCAGATTGGCCCCTGCCCCGGCAGCGGCACCGTTGACCGCCGCCACGACCGGCACCGGGCAGTCATAAATCGCCTGCAGCATCGGCAGGTATTCGTCGCGCAGCGTGCGCTCCAGATCCAGCTTGCCGCTGCTGCCCGCATCGCTCAGGTCCTGGCCCGAGCAAAAGGCATCGCCCGCCCCTGTCAGCACCACGGCCCGCGCTTCACCTGCCGCCATCCGCATCGCATGGGTGATCTCGGACCGCATCCGGCTGTTCAGCGCATTCTTGCGCGCTTCGCGGTTCAGGGTGACAACCGCCAGCCCGTCCTGCTGGGAAAACAGGATTTCCTTATAGTCCATCGAAGTGCCTCGCCTCGCTTGCGTTCAGGGGCCAAAGACGGTTCCGCCTGGCCGTTTGCCGGTATGGTGACGGAAAGCCGGGCTGCCGGAAAGCCGGACCCGGCGTCAATCCTCGAGGATTTTCCGCAGCCGCTCCTGCTCCTCGGCGCTCAGCCCCTGCTCGGCGGCTTTGGGCGCGCGGGCGCGTCCCCGCACATAGAAGACGGCGATCACAAGGGCGGCCAGCAGCATCAGCGGCCCCGCAGCCCACAGCAGCCAATTGGCGCCGCTGGCGGTGGGCCTCAGCAGCACATATTCGCCATAGCGATCCACGATAAAGGCCATGGCGTCGCGGTCGCTGTCACCAGCCGCCAGCCGCTCGCGCAGCAAAAGGCGCAGGTCGCGGGCCAGTTCGGCATTGGATTCGTCAATGCTCTCATTGCGGCAGACGAGGCAGCGCAGGTCCTTGGACAAGTCCCGCGCGCGGGCTTCCAGCATGGGATCGGCCAGAACCTCATCCGGTTCCACTGCTGATACCGGCGCAGGCGCAAGCACAGAGACAGCCAGCAGCGCCGCCAGGGCCAGGATCAGAATTCGCAAATTCATTCTGCGGGCACTCCTGCAGATGGCGATTTGCGCGCACCGGCGGCAACACGGAAGCGCCGGTCGCTGAGGCTCAGCAGCCCGCCAAGCGCCATCAGGATCGAGCCGCCCCAGATCCAGTTGGCCAAAGGCTTGATGTAGGTGCGCATGGTCCAGCTGCCATCGGCCTGCTGGTCGCCCAGCACCACATAAAGGTCGCGTGCGACACGGTAATCAATCGCGGCCTCGGTGGTCGGCATCCGCGCCACGGGATAGTCGCGTTTTTCCGGGAACAACAGCGCCTCGGGCCGCCCGTTGCGCGTGACCTCCACCCGGCCCTTGCTGGAAAAATAGTTCGGTCCCTGCTCGCGGCTGACGTCCTTCAGCACCAGCGTGAAGGCGCCGACATCAAAAGGTTCTCCGATCCGGGCAACACGGATATCCTCCTGCTCCCAGGCAGTCAGGCCCGCGATGGCAAAGATGGTGATGCCCAAACCGCCATGGGCCACGGCCTTGCCCCAATCGGCCCGCGGCAGCCGCAGCATCCGCTGCAGGCGGCCCGATTTGCCGCTGCGCAGCCACAGATCGGCCAGCGCCCCGAACACCATCCAGGAGCCCAGGAACAAGCCAACCGGCCCCAGCGCGGACTTGCCGGTCTGCAGCGCCCAGGCCAGCACACCCAGCGATACCGCCAGCACAAAGACATAGCGCAGCTGCCAGGCTGTGCGCCCGATCCGCCCGCGTTTCCACGGCAGCATGGCGCCAATCGGCATGATCAGCCCCAGCACCACCATGAAGGGGGTGAAGGCCGAATTGAAGAATGGCGGGCCGACGCTTAGCTTGCGGGCAAAGACCATCTCCGCGACAATCGGCCAGACGGTGCCGAAGAAAACCACAAAGCAGCTGACCGCCAGCAGGATATTATTGGCCACCAGCGCGCTTTCGCGGCTGACCACGCCAAACACGCCCTTGGCCTCCATCGCCTGGGCGCGGGCCGCAAACAGCGTCAGCGCGCCGCCGGTGAAAACGGCCAGGATAAACAGAATAAAGACGCCCCGTTCCGGGTCATTGGCAAAGGCATGCACGCTGGTGATGATCCCGGACCGCACGATGAAGGTGCCGATCAGCGAGAAGCCAAAGGCCAGGATCGCCAGCAGGATGGTCCAGCTTTTCAGCGCTTCGCGTTTCTCGACCACGATGGCGGAATGCAGCAGCGCAGCGGCCAGCAGCCAGGGCATGAAGGAGGCGTTTTCAACCGGGTCCCAAAACCAGAACCCGCCCCAGCCCAGCTCGTAATAGGCCCACCAGGAGCCCAGCCCGATACCGATGGTCAGAAAGATCCAGGCTGCCAGCGTCCAGGGCCGCACCCAGCGGCCCCAGGCGGCATCGACGCGGCCTTCGATCAGGGCGGCGACGGCAAAGGAGAATGTCATGCTCAGCCCGACATAGCCAAGGTAAAGGAACGGCGGATGGAAGGCGAGACCCGGGTCCTGCAGCAGCGGGTTCAGATCCTGGCCGTCGAACGGCGGTACAGTCAAACGCAGGAACGGGTTCGACGTGAACAGGATAAAGGCATAAAACGCCACGCCAATCGCCGCCTGCACCGCCAGCACACGGGCCTTCAATGTCGGCGGCAGACCGCCGCCAAAGACCGAGGCCATCGCGCCGAACAGAGCGACAATCAGCACCCACAGCAGCATCGAGCCCTCGTGGTTGCCCCAGGTTCCGGAGATCTTATAGAGCATCGGCTTGGCCGAATGGCTGTTCAGCGTCACCAGCTTCAGCGAGAAATCCGACGTGATGAAGGCCCAGGTCAGCGCCCCGAAGGCAAAGGCGGTGAACAGGAACTGCGCCTGCGCCGCCGGTTCCGCCACGGCCATCCAGCCGGGCCAGCGTTTATGGGCGCCGATCAAGGGGATGACAGCCTGCACGATCGCAATCATGAAGGCGAGGATAAGGGCGAAGTGGCCAAGCTCTGTAATCATGTGTTTTCCTATACGCCTGTCCGCCGGGCGGGCCAATGGCATTCGCCGCGCCATGCCGCCGCAGCGGGTAAATTGTGATCAGCCGCGGCGGGCTTTCCAGGCTTCCAGCGCCGGATTTGCGTCCGCAGCCGTGGCCTGAAGCCGGGCCGCGGCGTCAGTGCCGGTGGCGGCCGCTGCAGGGGAGTCTGCCCGCAGCCTGTCCAGCGCGGCGATGTTCTCGACGGCCTGCGGCACCCGGGCCATGCTGGCGGCCAGCCCGTGCTGAAATTCCTGTGCCTTCACCTGATGCCGCGCTCCGAAATAAAAGGAGACGATGACTCCCAGCAGCCACCACATCGGTTCCGGCACCAGCGCCAGCCCCTGCATCCGGGCGGCAAACCATACCGGGTCGCTCAGCGCTGACACCATCAGCGCCAGCGTTCCCAGTGCCAGCATCGGACGCGGCAGCCGGTTCAGCCCGTCCATGAACCGGTCGAACCAGCCTTTCGCGGGCCGCTGAAATTCGCTGCCGAACTGGCCAAGCGCTGCAATCCGCACCTCATGCGCGCGGACGGCACCGGTTTCGGCGTTTTCGCGAAAGACTTCGGCAGTTTCCCGCAGGACATTGCGCTGGCTGCCGAACACAAATCCCAGAATGTCAGCGATCAGCCCCATGCCGCGATCCTTTCCTGAAAGGCCTGCCGGTTCAGGCGGTAGCCCGGCGAGATGAATTCCTCGGCCCGTTTGATCCAGCCGCCCTTGCCGCCTGCGCGGGTGCGGGCGTATTTGCGGCTGGACGGGCGGCGGTCCGCCAGACGAAAGTAATAATTCCGGCGCGCCACCCCGTAAGCATCGCGCAGCGCGGTTGCGCCAATGGCGGCAGCATCGGCGGCGGCGCCTGCTGTCTGCGGCCCGACCGTGCCGTCCACCGCAACGCTGTAGCCCATCTCGCACAGCAAACGCTGCAGGATGCGCACCGCGTTGCTGCCGGCATTCACATACATGTCAAACACCGTGGCCTGCAGACACTCCGGCAGGGCGGCGATCCGGGGCGCTTCGAAATAATGGCGGATGAAGATTTCAATTGCCTGCGCCCGGCTTAGCGCCCGCACATCGGCCGGATCAACGGTGCCATCGCCGGTCAGATCCAGCCCCAGCCGCCGCAGGGTGCCGATGGTGACCCCGTATTTGGTGGCACCTCCGGGATCCTCCGGATCATTCACAAAGCCGCCTTCACGCGCCACGATCTGCGCAGCGATTTCCAGTACAGTCTGCATCGCACCTCACCCTTTTTCTGCCGGGTCAATCCAGGGCAATCATCGTGCAAATGCGGAAAGATCTCCTGACAGCAGCGTACGCACAATGCGCAACACCGCCTCAGGGGCGCTGCCGCGCCGCGCATCGCGCGGCGCCCGGCCCAACGCAAAACGCCTCCCCGCGGGGAGGCGCCTTTGGGGCGGGAGCGTTTTGGTTCGGTACCGGTATCAGGTTTCAGGCTCCTGATAGACCCCCTGCGCCTTCAACGCATCCATGACTTCCTTGGGCATATAGGTTTCGTCATGTTTTGCCAGAATTTCAGAGGCTTCAAAGACACCGTTCACGTAACGTCCGGTTCCGACCATGCCCTGGTTCTCTTCAAACAGGTCCGGCAGCACACCGGTATAGGCGACCTGCACCGTCGCGCCGCCATCAGTGACGGCAAAGCGCACGGTTTCGCCCTGGCCGCGCAGCAGGCTCCCTTCCTCGACCAGGCCGCCGATACGGAACACTTCGGAGGGGTCCGGCGGCGCCTCGGCCACCTGGCTGGGCGAGCGGAAATAGTTGATCCCGTCGCGCATGGCATAGCCGATCAGGACAGTTGCAACCACCAGCGCCACTGCGGCAACGGCAATGACCTGGATCCGGCGCTGTTTCTTCAGGTTCTTCATGGCGTCCTCGTTTCAGGGCCCTTGATTGCGCGCGCCCCCCGGATCAGGGGAACAGCGGCGCCATCATCAGCCCTTCGGTCTCCGTCTCACCTAACATCAGGTTTGCGTTCTGCAAGGCCTGCCCGCTGCTGCCTTTTGTCAGATTATCCAGCGCGGCGATCACAATCGCCCGGCCCTCGATCCGGTCCTGCGCCACGCCGATATGGCAGAAGTTGGACCCGCGCACATGATGGGTGCTGGGCGCCTCGCCGAACGGCAGCAGTGTGATAAAGGGTTCATCGGCGTAAGCCTTGGCAAAGCTATCATGAATCGCCTTGGCATCGCCCTTCACATAGACGGTCGCCAGAATGCCCCGGTTGGCAGGCAGCAGATGGGGTGTGAACTGCACCTTCACCGGGCGGCCCGCAATTTTGCTGAATTCCTGATCGAATTCGCCGAGATGCCGGTGGGTGCCGCCGATGGCATAGGCATTGCAGCCTTCGCTCAGCTCCGCATGCAACAGATTTTCCTTGAGCGACCGGCCCGCGCCCGACACAGCGCATTGCAGGTCCAGAATGATATCGTCCAGATCAATGACGCCGCCTTCGATCAGCGGGCGCAGGGCAAACTGGCCGGTGGCCGCGTTGCAGCCGGTGCCGGCCACCAGACGGGCCGATTTGATCTCATCCCGGTAGAACTCGGTGAGGCCGTAGACGGCTTCCGCCTGCTGCTCCAGCGCCGCATGCGGATTGCCGTACCATTTCTCATATTCCGCCGGATCGCGCAGCCGGAAGTCCGCTGACAGATCGACGATCTTCAGGGTCTTGGGCAGCGCTGCAATGACTTCCTGGCTGGTCTTGTGCGGCAGGGCGCAGAAACACAGGTCGATGTCAGAGAAATCGATCTCGCCGATCTTGCACAGCGCCGGCAGCTCCATATGGCGCAGATGCGGAAAGACCTGAGCCATGGTCATGCCGGCCTTGCGGTCGGCCGAGAGCGCCGCGATGTCGATGTTCGGGTGCTGGTCAATCAGCCGCACCAGTTCAGCGCCGGTGTAGCCGGAAGCGCCAAGGATAGCCACTTTATGGGTCATGTCAGACCTCGTCTTTCAATATGATATGCCGGATCCGCAGCCATCTGCGGAGAGGGATAGGGGGAAATGCGCCCGCGCACTATGACCTGGAACAAGGTTCCGGGGCGATTGCGGTCAGGCCGACTGAAAGGTGATTTCCCGTCGGAGAAACTGGGTTGCGCGGTCGCTGACGCGGGCCGGGTCTCCGGTGGTGAAATAGCCGCCCGTGCCGGCACCGTACATGTCCGGGTGGCGCTGCAGGTAATCGGCCAGGCTGTCGGCCACCAGATTGCCCTGGCTGTACACCTTGACCTCCTGCCCCAGCGCGGCCTGGAAGGTCTCTTCCATCAGCGGATAATGGGTGCACCCGAGGATCGCCGCCTCGGGGTGGGGCATCTTGCGTTTCAGCGCATCCACATGGCTGCGCACCAGCGCTTCGGACAGGATCATGTCGCCGTCCTCGATCGCGTCGACCACGCCGCCGCAGCTTTGCGCCTCGACATCGACGCCGATGGCGCGGAAGGCCAGCTCCCGCTGAAAGGCGCGGCTGGCGACAGTGGCAGGCGTGGCAAACAGCGCCACATGCTGAACCGCAACCTCGCGCGGCGGCGAGTTGTCGCCCCACTGCCGCTCAGTCATGGCCTCGATCAAGGGCACAAAGACACCCAGCACCCGCTTGCCTTTGGGCAGGCCGCCCTCCTGCATCCGGCGCAAGGCGGCGGCCGAGGCGGTGTTGCAGGCCAGAATCACCAGATCGCAGCCCTTGTCCCACATGTCCTGAACGGCGGCCTGCGTCAGCTGAAAGACATCCTCGGCGTCGCGCACACCATAAGGCGCGCGGGCATTGTCGCCGTAATACAGAAAATCCACATCCGGCAGGCGCTTTTGCGCCGCGTCAAGGACGGTCAGCCCGCCCAGGCCTGAATCAAAGATGCCAACAGCCATAAAGCTCTCTCACACGCAGTGTTTTTTCTCGCACTCAAACCCTAATGCATCGGGCTCGAGCGGTACTGCAGACAGCTCATACGTGGCTTTGCGCAGGAAATCCATCATTGCTTTCGTGTGTTTGCACAGAGGGTCCGATGTTCCGCGGCAGACCGGATCTCCAATCACCGTTCCGCCCGGCGCAACAATGCGTTTCCTGAACTCCCTGATCAGCAGTTCCATCCGGAGTGCGGCGTGCAGATGGCGGGCGATCAGGGGCAGCGGCTTGTTCCGGGAGATCATCACAGCAGGGTGTCGGTTTTCGCGGCAATGGCCGGGGCTCTGCCCCGGACCCGGGAGTGTTTTAAACCAGAAAGAAGCCCCAATCCGCGCGGGACAGACCGGAACGCAACAGCGCCGCGCTGATGCGCGGCGCCGGGACCAACGGAGCCGGGCCATTCCGGGAATGGATCGAAACCGGCGGGAGCCCCGCCGGCCCCTCTGTTACTCGGCGGCCTCTTTCATCGGCACGCCGCCCTGGCGCAACGCTGCCAGCAGCTCCTCGCGGCGTTTTGCGGCCTTCTGCTCATTCGCCATCTTTACCGGGCCGAAACCGCGGATCGAAAGCGGCAGTTCAGCCAATGCCGTCAGCGGCTCCATGATCGCGGGCGCGGCTTTGGGCAGCCATTCCTTCATGTCAGCCTCAAACTGCTTGATCAGCGCGCGCTCCATCTTGCGCTCGGCGGTATAGCCGAAGATGTCGAGCGGCGTGCCGCGCAAGCGTTTCAGCTTGGCCAGCAGGCGGAACCCGCGCTCCATGCCGGCGCCGAACTTGCGCTTTTTCGGGCGGCCGTTCGGATCGGTGCCGCTCAGCATCGGCGGCGCCAGGTGGTAAGAGAGTTTCAGATCGCCCTCAAACTCTGCTTCCGCCTTGGCGCGGCTGTCCAGCAGCAGGCGGGCAACCTCGTATTCGTCCTTGTAGGACAACAGCTTGTGGTAGCCTTTTGCCACCGCTTCCTTGAGCGCCGGATCACTGATGCCCTCCACCAGGCTGGTATAACGCCTGGCCAGGCCGTTGCCCTGATAGGCCACCAGCTGATCCGCGCGGAACGCGATTTTTTCTTCCAAAGACTTGGGCTTATCCACCGTTTCCGGCTGCATCAGCCGGGCGGCCTCTTCCGGATGCAGCACCGCCCAGCGGCCGATGTCAAAGGCACGTTTGTTCCGGTCTACCGCGGCGCCGTTCATTTCGATCGCCTGTTCGATGGCCGCGTGGCTGACCGGCACCAGGCCGCGCTGCCAGGCGCCCCCGAACACCATCATGTTGGAGAAGATCGAGTCGCCCATGGTGGCGCGCGCCAGCTCCGAGGCATCGAACAGATCCACCCGGTCGCGCAGCCGCGCCTGCAGCGCCACCTGCAGCCGGTCTGTGGGAATCGCAAACTCGGTGTCGCGGGTGAAATCGCCGGTGATGATCTCGTGGCTGTTCACCACCGCGCCGGTGCGGCCGGTGGAGGTCAGACCCAGGGTCTTGGCGCCGGCGCTGACCACCAGGTCACCGCCGATCAGCGCATGCGCCTCGCCGGTGGCAACGCGGATCGCCGAAATATCCTCGGGTTTCTGTGCAATCCGGCAGTGGATATGCACCGCACCGCCCTTTTGGGCGAGGCCTGCCATTTCCATCAGCCCGGCGCCCAGCCCGTCGATCTGCGCCGCCTGTGCCAGCACCGCACCGATGGTCACAACACCGGTGCCGCCGACACCGGTGATCACCACGTTATGGGTGCCGTCAATGGCGGGCAGCTGCGGCTTGGGCAGATGCGGCAGGTCGATATCCGCCGTCGCCTCCTTGCGGATCCTGGCGCCTTCCACCGTCACGAAGGACGGGCAGAAACCGTTCACGCAGGAGAAATCCTTGTTGCAGGAGGACTGGTCGATCGCCCGTTTGCGGCCCAGTTCGGTATCCTTGGGAACGATGGACACACAGTTCGACTGCACCCCGCAATCACCGCAGCCCTCGCAGACATCGGTGTTGATGAACACCCGCTGGTCCGGATCGGGGAATTGGCCCTTCTTGCGGCGGCGGCGTTTCTCGGCAGCGCAGGTCTGGATGTAGATGATGGCAGAGACGCCCTCGACCTGTTCGAACTCGCGCTGGATCTTCATCATCTCGGCGCGTTCGTGCATCCGCATGCCCGCCGGGAACAGCGCGGCGTTCACATCCTCTTTTTCGTCATAGACCACGGCGATGGTCTTGACGCCCATCGCGGTCAGCTCATGCGCGATCTGCTGCGCGGTCAGGCCGCCCTCGGCAGCTTGCCCGCCGGTCATCGCAACCGCATCATTATAAAGGATCTTGTAAGTGATGTTGGTGCCTTCGGCGAGCGCGGCACGGATCGCCTGCACGCCGGAGTGGTTATAGGTGCCGTCGCCAAGGTTCTGGAACACATGCTTGCGCTTGGAGAACGGCGCCTCGCCGACCCAGTTGACGCCCTCGCCGCCCATATGGGTAAAGCCGGTTGTCTCGCGGTCCATCCACTGCACCATGAAGTGGCAGCCGATGCCGGCATAGGCGCGCGAGCCCTCCGGCAGTTTGGTGGAGGAATTGTGCGGGCAGCCCGAGCAGAAGTAGGGCAGACGGGTGGCGATTTCCTCGGCATTGTCGGCGCGGCGCGCTTCGGACAGACCTTCCAGGCCTGCGCGGATAGCCTCAGTCTCGCGGCCTTCCTCGATCAGGATGCCGCCCAGTTTTTCGGCAATCATGATCGGGTCAAGCGCATAGCGTGTCGGGAACAGCTCCTCGCGGTGCAGGCTGCCGGCGCCGCCCTTGTACCAGCCATAGACCCGGCGGCCCCGGCGGTCGTCAAAGATCGCTTCCTTGATCTGGATCTCGATCAGTTTGCGTTTTTCCTCGACCACGACAATCAGGTCCAGGTCTTCGGCCCAGTCGTGAAAGCCCTTCATGTCCATCGGCCAGGTCTGGCCCACCTTATAGGTGGTCAGCCCGAGGCGTTCGGCCATGGTCTCGTCGATGTTCAGCAGTTTCAGCGCGTGCACCAGGTCGAGCCAGTTCTTGCCGGCGGCAACAAACCCGATCTTGGCACCGGGCTTGCCCCACATGCGCTTGTCCATCTTGTTGGCGTGGGAAAACGCCTCAGCCGCAAAGCGCTTGTAGTCGATGATGCGGTCTTCCTGGCGGAAACGGTCGTCGTCCAGGCGGATGTTCAACCCGTCTGCCGGCATGTCGAATTCCGGGGTCACCAGCTGCATCCGCTCCGGGCGGGCATCGACAACCGAGGTCACCTCGATGGTGTCCTTCATGGTCTTGAGACCGGTCCACAGGCCAGAGAACCGGCTGAGCGCGTAGCCGTAAATGCCGTAATCCAGGATTTCCTGCACGCCGGCCGGGCTGACGATGGGCAGGTAGCAGTCCAGCAGCGACCATTCCGACTGGTGCAGCACGGTGGAGCTTTCGCCGGTGTGGTCGTCGCCCATGGCCAGCAGAACGCCGCCGTGCTTGGACGAGCCGGCCATATTGGCATGGCGGATCGCATCGCCCGAGCGGTCCACGCCCGGCCCTTTGCCGTACCACAGGCCGAACACGCCGTCGTATTTGCCTTCGCCGCGGACCTCGGCCTGCTGCGCGCCCCACAGGGCGGTTACCGCCAGGTCCTCGTTCAGACCGTACTGAAAGGTGACATCCGCCGCCTTCAGATGTTTCTCGGCCTTGCTCATTTGCAGGTCGACTGCCCCCAGGGGCGAACCGCGGTAGCCGGTGACAAGTCCGGCGGTATTCAGACCTGCCGCCTGATCGCGGTGCTTTTGCATCAGCATCAGCCGCACCAGAGCCTGGGTGCCGTTCAGCAGCACCGGCGATTTCGTCAGGTCGTACTTGTCATTGAGTGAGATTTTCGGCGTGCTCATCATGGCCTCCTCAACCGGGATTAGCTTGCACTTTATGACCCGAAGAATAGGTCATAATTGCTGACCTGAATAGCCGCTTTTTTTTCGTTTTTGCTCGCTTGCGTCACGGAAACTGATACATAACTAAGATTTCATACGGTCGGCCCCAAACGCACAGAAAGTAACGCATATGGATTGGGATAAGCTTAGAATATTTCACGCGGTGGCCGATGCGGGCAGCCTCACCCATGCCGGTGACAGGCTGAATCTGTCGCAATCAGCGGTCAGCCGCCAGATCCGGGCGCTGGAGGAGACCTTGAATACGACGCTGTTCCACCGTCATGCGCGCGGACTGATTCTCACCGAACAGGGAGAGCTGCTGTTTGACGCCACCCAATCCATGTCCACACGGCTTGAAGCCGCCTCTGCCCGCATCCGTGACAGCGAAGAGGAAGTGTTCGGCGAACTGCGGGTCACCACCACTGTCGGGTTCGGCACCCTGTGGCTGGCGCCGCGGCTGACCAAACTGTATGAGCAATACCCCAATCTGAAAATCGACCTGATGCTGGAGGAACGGGTTCTGGACCTGCCCATGCGCGAGGCTGATGTGGCCATCCGCATGAAGGAACCCAGCCAGGCCGATCTGGTGCGCAAGCGGCTGATGACCGTGCGGATGGGGCTGTATGCCTCGCCGGCCTATCTGAAAAAGCGCGGCCCCCTGGAAGCCGCTGAAGACATCTCCCAGCACCGGCTGATCTGCCAGAACCAGCGCTCTGCCCAAGTAAGCTCCGCTGCCGTGCTGGGCAAAAAGCTGATGGCGCTAAACCCGGGGTCGCTGCTGACCGTCAACAACTATTTCGGCGTGTTGCAAAGCGTTCTGTACAATCTGGGTGTCGGCATTCTGCCGGACTATGTGACCGAGGAATTCCCGCAGCTGATCGAATTGCTGCCGGAAGAGGATCAGCACAGCGTTCCAGTCTACCTCGCCTATCCCGAAGAACTGCGCCATTCGCAGCGTGTCGGCGCGTTCCGCGACTTCGTGCAATCCGAAATCATGGCGCATCGGAAACATATGAAAGAGCTGGGCAAACTCTGACCCGCGCCAGCGCATCAGCGGGACGGATTTTCACCGCATGGCAGGGGTTTGACCCGTTTTGGATAGTGCGAACCGGTGCAGCAGCCAAAGCCATGCAATTTCCGCATAGCAGCTTTGATCTTTGTTTGGCGTCAATCCCCTTGAAGGGGCAGGCTTGGGGCCCTAAATGAAGGTCATGGAGGCGGCGGCTTCGCCCCCCTTCATACCTCCCTGTTGGACTTCGGCCGAGCTTAGTGCTCGGCCTTTTTTTTGGCCATAACCCATTGGCCCCGAAGGGTTATTAAGCATCAGTCAATCCGGATCCCTGGCTCTTGTGCTTTGCTGCTTGCGGCTCTCTCCCGGCTGGTCCGCCCTTGCCGTTGGATAGCAATGAGGGAAAAACAAAGCCCGTTTTTTCTTATCCGAACCGCCGCGGACTTTCGCCATGCTTGTAATTTCAGCGTCAGACTGACCGCGTGCCCGCAAATCTACCGCTTTGAAAAGACTGAATCTTAACCGGGGCACGCGCCACGGCCGCTGCGGCGCAAGGACGCCTCTGCCGGCATCTGGCCGGGATTCCACTAATTCCGCTTCCCCCGCGCCCCTCGTTGCCCTAAAAGGCGCGCAATCGCAGCCATTGGGGACGTTTACGGATGCAGGAACCCGCCATCACGCCTGAACTGATTGCCAATCACGGGCTGAAGCCCGAGGAATACGATCTGATCCTGGAAATCATCGGGCGCGAGCCGACGTTCACCGAGTTGGGCATCTTCTCGGCGATGTGGAACGAGCACTGCTCTTATAAGTCATCCAAGAAATGGCTGCGCACCCTGCCGACCGACGGCCCGCAGGTGATCTGCGGCCCCGGTGAAAACGCCGGCATCGTGGATATCGGCGACGGCGACGCCGTGGTGTTCAAGATGGAAAGCCACAATCACCCCTCTTACATCGAACCCTACCAGGGGGCGGCAACCGGGGTTGGCGGCATTCTGCGCGACGTCTTCACCATGGGCGCGCGGCCCATCGCCTCGATGAACTCCCTTTCCTTCGGCGAGCCCGGCCACCACAAGACCCGCCAGCTGGTCAATGGCGTGGTCGAGGGCATCGGCGGCTACGGCAATTGTTTCGGCGTTCCTTGCGCCGGCGGCGAAGTCCGCTTCCATCCGGCCTACAACGGCAACTGCCTGGTCAATGCATTTGCGGCAGGCCTGGCCAAGACCGATAGCATTTTCTACTCGGCAGCATCGGGCGTAGGCATGCCGGTGGTGTACCTGGGCGCCAAAACCGGCCGTGACGGCGTCGGCGGCGCCACCATGGCGTCTGCCGAATTCGATGACACTATCGAGGAAAAACGCCCCACCGTGCAGGTCGGCGACCCGTTCACCGAAAAGCGTCTGATGGAAGCCACGCTGGAGCTGATGCAGACCGGTGCCGTGATCTCGATCCAGGACATGGGCGCTGCCGGCCTCACCTGCTCGGCCGTGGAAATGGGCGACAAGGGCAAGCTGGGCGTCAAGCTGAACCTCGAAGACGTGCCGCAGCGCGAAGAGAATATGACAGCCTATGAGATGATGCTGTCGGAATCTCAGGAACGCATGCTGATGGTGCTGAAGCCCGAGCTGGAAGCAGACGCCCGCGCCGTGTTTGAAAAATGGGACCTGGATTTTGCCATCGTTGGCGAAACCATTGCCGAGGACCGCTTCCTGATCCTGCACAACGGTGACGTGAAAGCGGATCTGGTGCTGTCGAAACTGGCCTCCACCGCGCCGGAATACGACCGCCCCTGGGTGCCGACCCCGGCGGCGGAACCGCTGACCGACGCCGACGTCCCCACCATTGATCCGATCGACGGGCTGAAGGCGCTGCTCACCTCGCCGAACTACGCCGGCAAGCAGTGGGTTTACGAGCAGTACGACACCACCGTGATGGGCGACACCCAGCGCCGTCCGGGCACCGGCTCCGGCATCGTCCGGGTGCATGGCACGGACAAGAAACTGGCCTTCACCTCCGACGTGACCCCGCGCTACGTCAAGGCGAACCCCTTCGAGGGCGGCAAACAGGCGGTGGCCGAGGCCTATCGCAACCTGACAGCTGTCGGCGCCAAGCCCTTGGCAACAACCGACAACCTGAACTTCGGCAACCCCGAAAAGCCCGAGATCATGGGCCAGTTCGTCGGCGCCATCAAAGGCATCGGCGAGGCCGTGGCCGCGCTGGACATGCCGATCGTTTCCGGCAATGTCTCGCTCTACAATGAAACCGACGGCAAAGGCATCCTGCCGACCCCGACCATCGGCGCCGTGGGCCTGATCGCCGCGGGCGAAGAGCCGATCACCGGCGAGGTCCGCGACGGCCATGTCGCCCTGCTGGTCGGTGAAACCATTGGCCATCTGGGCCAGTCGGCTCTGCTGGCCGAGGTCTTCAACCGCGAGGACGGCGACGCTCCGGCGGTTGATCTGGAAGCCGAAAAGCGCAACGGCGAATTTATCCGCGCCAACCGCGAGCTGATCAAAGCCTGCACCGATCTGGCCGATGGCGGCCTGGCGCTGGCGGCGTTTGAGATGGCCGAAGAGGCCGGCGTTGGCGTGCAGATCGATGCGGGCGACACCCCGACCGTGTTTGGCGAGGATCAGGCCCGCTACCTGGTCGCCTGCAACTTTGACCAGGCCGAAGCGCTGATGCTGGCCGCAGGCCAGGCCGGCGTGGCGCTGGCCACTGTCGGCAAATTCGGCGGTGATACGGTCAAGATCGGCGGTTCCGAGGCGCCGCTGGCCGAGCTGAAGGAGATCTTCCGCTCCAGCTTTGCCGCTGCGGTCGCCTGATCATAACGCGCCGCGCCGCTCTTGCCGGGCGCCGCGGCAAAGTGAAGCGCAAGGGTGGGATGGCGCAGCCGTCCCGCCCTTTCTTCTAAACCGGGGACCGCTTTTTGACCCTTCCTGAGCTGACTGAGGATTGCAGCCGCTGCGCCGCCCTGTGCTGCCTCGCCTATCCTTTTAGGGCGCATGAAGACTTTGGCCTGCTCAAAGACGCCGACACGCCCTGCCCCAACCTTGGCCCGGATTTCCGCTGCACGATCCACGATGATCTGAAGCTGCGCGGCTTTGGCGGCTGCGTGGCCTATTCCTGCGCCGGCGCCGGCCAGCGGGTGACGCAAGAGTTGTTCGGCGGCGAAACCTGGCGCGATGATCCAGACCTGCTGCCGCATATGGCCTATGCCCTGCGGGTGCTGCGCCCCATCCACGAAGCCCTTCTGGTGCTGCAGGAGGCCGCCGCCCTGCCCCTGCCAGTGACGCTGCAAACCCGCTGCGCAGACCTGGCCGCATCGCTTTGCCCCGAAAACCCGGCCTCGGTCCGGGACTTTGAGGAAGACAGCGTGCAGAACGCCCTTGCCGCCCTGCCGGATTTTGTGGAAAGTCTGGCGCCCTTTGCGCAAGGCGGCAGTTAATCCTGCTTGCAGAGGCCCCGGCAGCCACCTACATTTTTACCAAACAAGACAAAGGACTTCTCCGGATGCCCATGCAAGCCCACGAAATCGAAGAACTGCTGCGCGAAAGCTTTCCCGACGCTGAAATCCAGGTGGCCGGCACCGACGGCGTGCATATGTCGGCGATGGTCGTCGATGAAAGCTTCCGCGGCAAGAACCGCGTCCAGCAGCAGCGCGCTGTCTATGCCGCGCTGAAAGGCAAGATGGACGGCCCCGACGGCGAGCTGCACGCGCTGGCGCTGACCACAAAAGCGCCGGAATAAACTGTTTGGGCTGGCTGCTTGGGTTGGCAGGAAATCAAGTTTCTCCGGCTGCGGCCCTTTTATTGCTGCCCATTGTGGCATATCTCGCGCTCAACGACTTTCTGCCGGACCCCCACGGCGGCACGACCAAAAGGACATGAACCAATGACCGACGTAAAAACCCGCATCGACGAAACCGTCAAAGCCAGCGACGTAGTGCTCTTCATGAAAGGCACCAAGGAAATGCCCCAGTGCGGCTTCTCCTCACGCGTGGCCGGGGTTCTGAACTACATCGGCGTGGACTACACCGATGTGAACGTGCTGGCGGATGAGGACATCCGCTCCGGCATCAAGGAATACTCCGACTGGCCGACAATCCCGCAGCTCTACATCAAGGGTGAGTTTGTGGGCGGCTGCGACATCATCACCGAGATGACCCTGTCAGGCGAGCTGGACGGCATGTTCGATCAGAACGGCATTGCCTTCAACAAAGAGGCCGCCGACAAGATCCGCGAAGCCAACGGCTAAAAGCTGAAGGCTCTTTTCATCACAAAGGCCTGCCGCATTCTGTTGCGGCAGGCCTTTTATGTTTGGTGAAGGGTGCGGGATTTTACGCCGCGTCGATCAACATCAGATCATCGGCGGTAAAACTTCCGCCGGCCCCCTGCAGGCGGGCCACCACTTCACCTTGGTGCAGGATCAGCGCATCGCCGGTTTCCGCATCATCTTCAACGCTGTAGTCGTCCGCATCTACGGTTTCACTGCCATTATCAATAACCAGCTGAACCAGGTCTTCGCCCGGTGTGTAGTCGGTAATGGTGATCACACCGTCTGCCTCCTGCGACACATACAGACCAAAGTCATCCTGACCTTCGCCACCGGTCCCGGTATCGCCGGCCCCCATCAGCAGGAAGTCATTGCCAGCGCCGCCATCCAGCGTATCCGCGCCGTCGTCCGCGGTGGAGAAGCCAACCCCCTCGAGCGTTGCACCCTCCTCCTGGTCACGCAGGCTGGCAACCTCTTCCGGCGTCAGGTCCCGCGTCAGGTTCACGCCGCTGAGGGCATCATTGCCGTCGCCGCCGTTCAGAACATCCGCGCCATCGCCGCCAATCAGATCGTCATCCCAGGCGCCGCCGTCCAGCGTATCGTCGCCATCGTCGCCGAACAGAACGTCAATGCCGCCATCGCCAGCCAGCGAGTCATTCCCGGCACCGCCATAGGCTATGTCGTGAAATTCGCCGCCAGAGACAGTGTCATTGCCGTCGCCGCCAAAGGCCACGTCTTTTCCTGAGCCGGCAATCAGCATGTCGTTTCCGATGCCGCCGGTCAGGCTGTCATAACCCAGGCCGCCAACCAGCATGTCGTCCCAATCACCGCCGTCCAGCGTATCGTTGCCGCCTTCACCAAAAACCGTGTCGAGGCCGCCTTCGCCGGACAGGAGGTCATTGCCGTTGCCGCCGTAAATCAGGTCATGGAACGCGCCGCCAGAGACGGTGTCGTTGCCGTCGCCTGCCAGGACGGTGTCTTTGCCCTCGCCGCCCGAGATCTGATCATTGCCGCCACCGGACTGCACCCGGTCGGCCCCGGTCCCTGCGTCCAGAAAATCGTCTTCATCCCCCAGGACCAGATCATCCGGCCCGTCCGTTGCAAGGTTTCCCGGCAGTTCAGGTTCAGGGCTTTCATCAATGGGATCAGGCTCGGGCGCGTTATCATCGCCGTCATCAAGGCTGATCGCCAGGCCGGCAATTGCCAATGTGCTCAGAACAAGTGCACCAATCATTTAATCCCCCAAAGGTAGAAATCTTAAATTCAACACAACCTGACTGGGGGGGGGATTCTTGAAATTGGTCCAGATTTTGTTGTGATTTTGCCAAAAATTTGCCGTAAACGGTTTATCCCCCGGAGGGAAACAATGGCCATCAGGCCTCCGCTTGTGTGCACGAACCGGCGGTGCTTCCGGCGGGGTCAGCCCGCAGTTGCGGATGCATCCGGATCGCGATGCAGTTCGAACAGGTCCTTGCCGCTGCCTGCATTGATGCTGCCGGCTTCATCGCCAAGCTGCAGGCGGTCGGACTTTTCCCTGGGCTCCGTCTCCGGCAGGTCCTCTTCCGGCTGCGGCAGGCCGATGTCACACGCGCTCGCCGAGGCCCCTGCCAGCAGCAAAACTGCCAGGATCAATGCTTCGTACATTCTGCGCTGCTCCACTGCGTCAGGACTTCTTCCCTGGCGGTGAAATTATCGCAGACGGCCGCCGCGGACGCGCGCCCGGCAGCCCGGCTGCAGCAATAACAGTGTTTCCGCGGCGCCGGCAAAGACCGGAAAACCAACAAGATTCTGCCGATTTCCCTCGCCCCTGCGCAGGCGCCGGCCAATCTCAAACGGGCCAATCTCAAACGGCCGGCTGGGCCTTTTCTTCGATTTCCTGCGCCAGCGCCTCGGTCCGGGCGGCCAGTTCGGCCAGGCTCTCGGTGACCTGCGGCGGCACGATCGGAACTTCGATCCGCTCGGGCTCCGGTGCCGGCATGGCGCGCAGATCCGCCAGTTCCTGGTCGCGTTCGGCCAGCACGGCCTCAACCTCCCTGATCCGGTCTTCGACCGCGGCGGTCTTGTCGGCCAGCATCAGGCCGGCCATCAGCAGCATCCGCGCTTCGGGCATCCGGCCGATCTGGTCCGACAGCACCTGCGCCTCGTCATCCAGCATCTTGGCAGCAGAATGCAGATAGCTTTCCTCGCCTTCCTGGCAGGAGACCTCAAAGCCGCGGCCGCCGATCATTATGGTCACTTCCGGCATCAGACTTCCTCCCCTTCCGGCAGGTTGCGGGCATTGGCCAACAGCGGCTCCAGCCTGGCCAGCACCGCGTTGACCTGGGCCTGGTCACTGGCCTGGGCTGCACGCAGGCCTTCGATCTCGGCTTCCATTGCAGTGTTGATCAGCCCGGCATCACCCAGGCTCTGGGCATTTGCGTCGCGCAGCGCGCTGTTCAAGGCCCGCAGCTCCTCGTTGGCCTGGCGCAACTGCTGCAGTTCGGCATCGAGCCGCAGCAGGGTTTCATTCTGGCGTTCAATCTCCGCGCCCATGTCCTGGGCCGGGGCCGCATCCGCCGGTGCTGCCGCAGAAAGCGATGCGTCTTCCAGCTGGGCCTTCAGGCTGTCATTGGCCGCCCGGGCCTCCGCAAGCTGCTCCTCCAGCGCTTCCTTGTCGCTGGCGGCGGTATTGGCCGCGGCCTCCAGCTCGCCCTTAAGACGCGCAATTTCGCTGCGCAGGGCTTCCTTTTCCGCCGGATCTCCGGCTTCGTTGCGCAACAGCTGCAGTTCGGCTTCCATCGCCGCCACATCTTCGCTTCCGGCGGGCGCCTGGTTTTCAGCCTCCTGCAGACGTGCGCGCAGCACCCTTACCCGCTCTTCCAGCTGCGCATTGGCAAGCTTTTCTTCTTCCAGCGCCTGTTCAATTTCAGCTGTTGCCGCACCAGCCGCCGCCGCCTCCGCCGCTCTGGCGGCCTCTGCCGCGGCCTCAACGGCCTTGACCTTATCCGCTTCGCGCGCGTCCTGCAGTGCGGCCGAGCCGGCGCTGATACGCTCAAGCGCGGCCTGAATGCGGCCTTGCAATTCTTCAATCTGGTTCATGCCTGTCCCTCACCCGTCCACATCAGTGCCATATTCTTTCCGGCGCCCGCGCGAATCGCGCATCTGCCGCCGACATGGGCCAGTTCTTCCCTTTCAGGGATAAAACACCCCCCCTTGTCTTTCAACCACTTGCCGCGCCAACTTCGCGCAACATAGCAGACATGCGCGCAACCATGCTTGATCTTTGCGGCATCGCTGTTATTGAGCGCAGCAATTGCCTGTTAACGCCAAAGGACGATCCAAGTGGACCTGACAGCCCTGCGCACCGCCAATCCCGACCATTGGAACAAGGCCGCCGCCATTCGCGCGCTGGCACTGGACGCCGTCGCCGCCGCCAATTCCGGCCACACCGGCATGCCGATCGGCATGGCCGACGTGGCGACCGTGCTGTTTGAAAAGCACCTCAAATTCGATGCCTCCAACCCGAAGTGGCCGGACCGCGACCGCTTCATCCTGTCGGCGGGCCACGGCTCGATGCTGATTTATGCGCTGCTCTATCTGTCCGGCGACAAACAGGTGACGCTTGATCAGATCAAGAACTTCCGCCAGACCGGCGCGATCACCGCGGGCCATCCGGAAAACTTCCTGATCGACGCGGTCGAGGTCACCACCGGGCCGCTCGGCCAGGGCCTCTCCAACGCTGTCGGCTTTGCCATGGCCGAGGAAATGCAGCGCGCCCATTACGGCAAGAAGGTCGTCGATCACCACACCTATGTGATCGCAGGCGACGGCTGCCTGATGGAAGGCATCAGCCAGGAGGCCATCGGCCTGGCCGGCCGCCACCAGCTGGGCAAGCTGATCGTGTTCTGGGACAATAACAACATCACCATCGACGGCACGGTTGAGCTCAGCGACCGCACCAACCAGGTGCAGCGCTTCAAGGCCTCCGGCTGGCAGGTGCTGGAAATCGACGGCCACGACCCCAAGGCCATCGACGAGGCGATCACCGCCGCCAAGAAGTCCAAGAAACCCTCGATGATTGCCTGCAAGACCCATATTGCCCTGGGCCATGCCGCGCAGGACACCTCCAAAGGCCACGGCGCGCTGACCGACCAGGACCAGCTGCAGGCGGCCAAGGATGCCTATGGCTGGACCAGCGGCCCCTTCGAAGTGCCGGCGGATATCAAATCCCAGTGGGAAGAAATCGGCGCCCGCGGCAAGACCGAGCGCGAAGCCTGGGAAGCCCGCTTTGCCGAGCTGTCCTCGCAAAAACAGGACCGTTTCAACCGCGCCTACAGCCTGGACGCCCCCAAGAAGCTGTCCGCCACCATCAAGGCGCTGAAAAAGCAGGCGTCCGAGACCCAGCCCAAGGTTGCCACCCGCAAGTCTTCGGAAATGGCGCTGGAAGTGATCAACCCGATCATGCCGGAAACCGTGGGCGGCTCTGCTGACCTGACCGGATCCAACAACACCAAGACCGGCGATCTGGGCATGTTCGACACCGACAACCGCAAAGGGCGTTACGTCTATTGGGGTATCCGCGAGCATGGCATGGCCGCGGCGATGAACGGCATGGTGCTGCACGGCGGCGTGCGCGCTTACGGCGGCACCTTCTTCTGCTTCACCGACTATGCCCGCCCGGCAATGCGCCTGGCCGCCCTGTCGAAGATCCCGACCGTGTTCGTGATGACCCACGATTCAATCGGTGTCGGCGAAGACGGCCCGACCCACCAGCCGGTCGAACACCTGGCGATCTGCCGCGCCACCCCGAACACCTATGTGTTCCGCCCCGCCGACACCGTGGAAACCGCCGAGGCCTGGGAAATTGCCCTCACCTCCAAGGAGACCCCGTCGGTGCTGGCGCTGACCCGTCAGAACCTGCCGACCGTCCGGACCGAGCACAAGCTCAGCAACATGGTCGAAAAAGGCGCCTATGTGCTGGCCGAGGCCGAGAACAAGCGCCAGGTGATCCTGATCGCCACCGGTTCTGAAGTCTCTGTCGCAATGGACGCCAAGGCCAAGCTGGAAGCCGAGGGCATCGGCACCCGTGTGGTCTCCATGCCCTGCATGGAGCTGTTTGCCGAGCAGGACGAAGCCTACCGCCGCAAGGTGCTGCCCGCAGGCCCGATCCGCGTCGGCATCGAGGCCGCTGTCCGTGACGGCGGCTGGGACCGCTGGCTGCTGGGCGAGCGCGGCCAGGAGAAAAAGGCCGGTTTTGTCGGCATGGACCGCTTCGGCGCCTCAGCCCCGGCAGGCGAGCTGTTCGAGCGCTTCGGCATCACCGCCGAGGGTACCGTCGCCAAGGTGAAAGAGCTGCTGGGCTAAGGCAAACGCACTTCCCGCAACGAAAGAAATTCTTCATGGGCGCCCCCGGGCGCCCATTTTCATTTCGCCGTCTATTGGGTTTTGGCTTCCTTCAGCACGTGAAATTCAGGTGACTCCAAAACCTGGGTATTGTTTCCCACCAGGTCAAAAGGCGTTTCCCCCATGTCATTTGTGGCGCCTGGATCAGCGCCGGCCTCCAGCAGAACGCGGATGATTTCGGGCCGTCCCCATTTTGCGACTCCATGCAGCGGTGTCCAGTTGTTGGCGGTCCGTGCATTCGGATCAGCGCCAGCCTTTAGCAATACGACAACATTCTCAGGACTGCCGGCGGCGGTGACAAAGTGGATCGGTTTACGGTCAAGACTGTCAGGTGCCGAAACAACAGCGCCCGCGGCGATAAGGGCGCGGATCGTGTCCGCGCTGGCAGCGCCAGCGAAATGCAATGGCGACCGCCCCATTGGATCCTTGCCGTTCACATCTTCACCTTCGGCAACCAGCTGCTCAACCGAGGCCGGAGTTGCAGTCTCGTAAAACTCCGCATCGCACAGAACCCCGCAGGGCCCGGCGGCTAGCGCCGGCAAGGCGCTGGCGCTGGCGCTAAAGACAAAAACACTCAGCATCAAATTTTTCACAGCAGACCCTCTCCAGACACAGATAGCAGAAAAGCAGCGGATCAGGCGGCTAACCGCCTCCGGTATGACCCGCTGTCTGTCTGTTATTTGATCCCGCAAGGGTTACGAGAGGGTAAACGCCGAGCCGGATTCGGTTTAAGAACGGTCAGTCTTTTGGCCTGCAATACCCCGCCATGCAGGGGCAACCACCTTGGTTGCCAGCGGGATCAGCAGCAGCCCCAGTGCCACACCGAACACCCCGTCCATCGTTGCCTTAGCCGTCCACTCGGCAAAGCCGGACCAGCCCGCAGGCACCGCGTGGCCGATTGCATAAGCCCAATCGTGGATGTGGTGCCCCAGCCAGCCAAAGCCCAGAACCTCCAGCCCGTGGATAATGATGGAGCCGCCCACCCACAGCATCGCCGCGGTGCCGACCACGGACAGGATCTTCATCAGCACCGGCATGAACTTCACCAGCCCGCGCCCCAGCCCGCGGCCGGTTGAGGTATAGGCGTTCTGCGCCAGATAAAGGCCCACATCATCCATTTTCACGATCAGCGCGACCGAGCCGTAAACCGCCAGCGTCACCCCGATGGCCACCACCGCCAGGGTCGCCGCCTGCATCCAGACATTCGGCGCCTCGATGGCGGCCAGCGCGATGGTCATGATCTCGGCGGACAGAATGAAGTCGGTCTTGATGGCGCCCTTGATCTTCTGCTCTTCCAGATGGCCGGGATCCTTGATGCTCATATCTTCGTCAATGGCGTGGCTGACATGCGGAAACAGCACGTGAAAGATCTTCTCGGCCCCTTCAAAACACAGATAGCACCCGCCCAGCATCAACAGCGGCGTGATCAGCCAGGGGGCAAAGTTCGCCAGCAGCATCGCCACCGGCATCAGCAGGATCAGCTTGTTGAACAGCGAGCCGCGGGTGATGCGCCAGATGATCGGCAGCTCCCGCGCAGGCGCAAAGCCCTGCAGGTATTTGGGTGTCACCGCGGCATCGTCGATGATCACGCCGGCCGTCTTGGCTCCGGCCTTGCCAGCCGCCGCCGCCACATCATCGACCGAGGCCGCCGCCACCTTGGCGATCCCCGCAACGTCATCCAGTAGCGCCAGCAAACCGCTCATGCCAAATCCCTTAATCCCTGTCCGCCTATGGCTGGCAATCTGCCCGCTTCCGGCGCCCGCCGCAAGCGTTAGCGCCACCGCGTCCGCGGCCGGTTTTCCGTTAACGCCACCGGAAGGAACCGTTAGCGCCATCGGGGGAATTTTGCGCTAACAGTTTCATTTAATGCCGCTTTTACCTCTTTAGACCACATCTGCACCGGTCTATATGGCGGGCAAAGGTTTTTGCTCGCTTGGAGACGTAACTCATGACCATCAAAGTCGGGATCAACGGTTTTGGCCGCATCGGCCGCTGCACCCTGTCGCATATCGCAGCCTCGGGCCGCGACGACATCGAAGTGATCAAGGTGAACGCCACCGGCCCGCTGGACACCGCAGCGCATCTGATCAAATACGACTCTGTGCATGGCCGTTTCCCCGGCGAGGTCACAATCGGCGACGGCACCATGAACCTGGGCCGCGGCGACATGCAGATGTTCTCGACCTACGACATGGGTGAGCTGGACTGGTCCGGCTGCGACGTGGTTCTGGAATGCACCGGCAAGTTCAACGACGGCGAAAAGGCCAAGGCGCACCTGGAGCGCGGCGCGAAGAAAGTGCTGCTGTCCGCCCCCGGCAAGAACGTCGACAAGACCATCGTGTTCGGCGTCAATGACGACCAGCTGACCGCTGCGGACACCATGATCTCCAACGGCTCCTGCACCACCAACTGCCTGGCGCCGCTGGCCAAAGTGCTGGACGAGTCGTTCGGCATCGAGCACGGCATCATGACTACCATCCACGCCTACACCGGCGACCAGCCGACCCTGGACCGCCGCCACAAGGACCTGTACCGCGCCCGCGCCGCGGCGATGTCGATGATCCCGACCTCGACCGGCGCCGCCAAGGCCCTGGGTGAAGTGCTGCCGAACCTGAAAGGCCGTCTGGACGGCTCCGCGATCCGCGTGCCGACCCCGAATGTCTCCGCCGTGGACCTGACCTTCCGCGCCGGCCGCGAGGTGACCGCCGAGCAGATCAACGCCGCCGTCAAGGAAGCCGCCGAAGGCCCGATGAAGGGTGTGCTGGGCTATGAGCCTGCGCCGCTGGTCTCCGTCGACTTCAACCATTCGCCGGAAAGCTCGATCTTTGCACCGGACCAGACCCGGGTTCTGGACGGCCGCCTGGTCCGGGTGCTGGCCTGGTACGACAACGAATGGGGCTTCTCGGTCCGCATGGCCGATGTCGCCGTTGCCATGGGTAAACTGGGCTGAGGCAAACCGGGGCTGCCCGCGGCCTGACCTCTTGAGACTTCACGCCCGCTCAGGTTATCTGGGCGGGCGTTTTCAATTGCGGCGGAGCCCCGATGACCAACCGGATTGCCATTTCCCTCGGGGTGTTCCTGATCGCCGCCGCGGTGATCGACATCGCCATGTTCGGCGATCTGCACATGATCTTCCTGGGCAAGAAACTGTTTGCCCTGATCGACTGGATCGCTTTCTGGCGCTGAGCCCCGCCCCCGCACCTGCTGCGCCAGTGGGTTTCAAATCTTTCTCTTGAAATACAGCGGCGGCACCAGCCGCGATCCGCGCGCAGCACGCCGCCGGCAGCACAAAGCCGGGCGCAGGGCCCGGCTTTGCTGGCATTCAAATCCGCATCGCGCCTCAGGCGGTTTTGCCCAGACGCTCCATCAGCTTGGCCTTGACCAGCGGGGTGACGAATTTCGACACGTCGCCGTCCAGCCGGGCAATTTCCTTAACCAGTTTCGAGGCAATCGCCTGGTGCCGCGCCTCGGCCATCAGGAACACGGTTTCAATCGAGCTGTCCAACGCCCGGTTCATGCCGACCATCTGAAACTCATACTCAAAATCGGCAACCGCCCGCAAACCGCGCACGATGATCTGGGCGCCGACGTCGCGGGCGCAGTTGATCAGCAGGTTTTCAAACGGATGCGCAACAATCTCGGTCCCGGTTTCGGTGCTCAGCTTGGCGCATTCCGCTTCAATCATTTCAACCCGTTCTTCCAGGTTGAACAATGGCCCCTTGTCGCGGTTTATCGCCACGCCGATGACCAGCTTGTCCACCATCGCACTGGCGCGGCGGATAATGTCTATATGCCCGATGGTGATCGGGTCAAAGGTGCCGGGATACAGACCCACACGCATCGGCGGTCTCCTGCCTTGTCAAAATTTCTGCACAGGCAAACATATTTGCGGCCCTCATTGCAAGAGCGCAGAAATACGGATCCCGCCCCTGCGGCTCAGTGCCCCATGATCATGTCCTGCAAGGCGTTCTTCTCCATCGCCACCTGTGAAAGCTGTGCTTTCACTGCATCCCCGAGGGTAATGATTCCAATAAGTTTCCCATCCTCGACCACCGGCATGTGGCGGAACCGCCCGTCCGTCATCTGCTGCAGGATTTTCCCCACGTTGGATTGGCTGGTGCAGGTGACCAGCTCACGCGTCATATAGCCGCTGACCGGCTGATCCAGGCAGCTGGACCCCGCCTTGGCCAATTCCCGCACAATGTCGCGTTCGGAGAGGATGCCGTCCGGATATTCGCCGTCAGCTGAAACCACCACGGTGCCGAAACGGTTCTCCGACATGACTTTTGCAGCTTCGGCAACGCTAGCATGCAGCGAGACGGTGACCACACCGGAACCGGCCTTGGACTTCAAAATCTCCTGAACAAGCATGCTGCGCACCTCCGTAATTTTATTGCGGTATAATTAAGTGTGCCGCAACGCAGCTTCAAGTCAAGGCTTCCAGCCGTGCGACCTCGTCGCGGATGCCTTTAGACAACGCATGGGCAAACCGGTTCAGCCGCTCGCTGCGCTGGTCGCCCTGATGCCGCACCAGATGGAAACTGCGGCTGAGGCTGACCTTGCCGGTCAGGATCTTGCGCAGCATCCGGTGGGCCGGCAGGCTGAAATCATGGGCGATGCAGACCGCCGTGCCCTGCGCCGCCATCTTGATCTGCACCGACACGGAATTCGACGCCAGCGCCACCCGCTCCACCCCGATGTCATTGAGGTAATCCAGCTCCTTGTCGAAGATCATGTCCGGGATATAGCCGATCATCTTGTGGCCTTTCAGATCCTCCAGCTTTTCGATCGGCGGGTGTTCTTTCAGGTAATGGCGCGAGGCGACCAGATGCAGGCGGTAATCGCAGATCTTCTGCACCAGCAGCTTGCCCGCTGTCGGCGCGCTGACCGTCACCGCCATATCCGCTTCGCGGCGGCTAAGGTTGATCACCCGCGGCAGAGCCACGATCTGGATATCCAGATCGGGGTTGTCTTCGGCAATCTGGGCACAGACCTGCGGCAGCAGGTAGTTGGCCGCCCCGTCCGGCGCGCCGATGCGGATCTGGCCGGACATCGTGTCGCTCGGGCCGCTCAGCGCCTCGGTGCCTGCCCGCATCGCCTGTTCCGCCGCCTCGGCATGGGCCAGCAGCCGGTCGCCAGCCGCGCTCAGCGCATAGCCCTGCGGCGACTTCACGAACAGCGGCGTTTCCAGTGCTGCCTCGAACCGTGCGACCCGCCGCCCCACCGTTGCGGGGTCCATTTTCAGGGTGCGGCCGGCGCCCGACAGGCTCGCCTCCCGGGCCACCGCCAAAAACACCTTCATATCATCCCACTGCGGATCCATCGGCCCGGGTCCTCCGTCTTGCCATTAACGTAGCGTTAACCTTTTGCGTTCTTGCAAAGCCTCTTTGAAATCTTTCCTCTTTTCCAGTGTTTTTTGCAAGCCTAGGATGGATGCAACTTGAACAGAGGAGGATCCGATGAAAGAACTCGGCCACTTTATCAACGGCGCACTGGTCTCCGGCACCTCGGGCCGCTTCGACGATATCTTCAACCCCGCAACCGGCGAAGTGCAGTATCTGTGCCCGATGGCCAGCGCTGCGGAAACCACCGACGCCATTGAAAAGGCAGCGGCGGCGCAGCCTGCATGGGGCGCCACCAACCCGCAGAAACGCGCCCGCGTGATGATGAAAATGGTCGCGCTGATGAACCGCGACATGGACAAGCTGGCCGAGGCGCTGAGCCGCGAGCACGGCAAGACCATCCCCGACGCCAAGGGCGACCTGCAGCGCGGCCTGGAAGTGATCGAATACTGCGTTGGCGCGCCGCAGATGCTGAAGGGTGAATTCACCGACAGCGCCGGCCCCGGCATCGACATGTATTCCATGCGCCAGCCGCTGGGTGTTGTCGGCTCGATCATGCCGTTCAACTTCCCCGCGATGATGCCGCTGTGGCACGTCGGCCCCGCCCTGGCTTGCGGCAACGCCGTGGTGCTGAAACCGTCCGAGCGCGACCCCTCTGTCCCGCTGATGCTGGCCGAGCTGTTTGTCGAGGCCGGCCTGCCCGAAGGCGTGTTCCAGGTGGTGAACGGCGACCGCGAAGCGGTTGACACCATTCTGGACAGCGAGATCATTCAGGGCGTGTCTTTCGTGGGCTCCACCCCGATCGCCCAGTACATCTATTCCCGTGCCACCGCCAACGGCAAGCGCGCCCAGTGCTTCGGCGGCGCCAAGAACCACATGATCATCATGCCCGACGCCGATCTGGACCAGGCCGCAGACGCGCTGGTCGGTGCAGGCTTCGGCGCGGCCGGCGAACGCTGCATGGCAATTTCGGTTGCGGTTCCGGTGGGTGAGGAAACCGCCGACAAGCTGATCGAAAAGCTGATCCCGCGCATCGAAACCCTCAAGGTCGGCCCCTACACCGCCGGCGACGACGTCGATCTGGGCCCGGTCGTGACCGCGGCCTCCAAAGAGCGGATCCTGGGCCTGATCCAGTCCGGCGTTGATCAGGGCGCTAAGCTGGTGGTCGACAACCGCGACTTCAAACTGCAGGGCTACGAGGACGGCTTCTTTGTCGGCGCGCATCTGTTCGACCATGTCACCCCCGACATGGACATCTACAAGCAGGAGATCTTCGGCCCGGTGCTTTCCACAGTCCGTGCAGGCACTTACGAGGAAGCCTTGAAGCTGGCGATGGATCACGAATACGGCAACGGCACTGCGATTTTCACCCGTGACGGCGACACTGCCCGCGACTTCGCCAGCCGCGTGAACATCGGCATGGTGGGCATCAACGTGCCGATTCCGGTTCCGCTGGCCTATCACACCTTCGGCGGCTGGAAGAAATCCATGTTCGGCGACCTGAACCAGCACGGCCCCGACAGCTTCAAGTTCTACACCCGCACCAAGACGGTGACCTCCCGCTGGCCCTCGGGCATCAAGGAAGGCGGCGAGTTCAACTTCAAGGCGATGGACTAACCAGTTGCTCTAAAAACACTTTCAAGACCCCGGCATCGCCGGGGTCTTGTCGTTTCCAGCTGCAGAACGGCCTTTGCCGCCCCCAAGCCGACTGCTGCCAAAGCCCCACGGCGGCTGGGCTTTTGTTTGAAATCGTCCTTTTTTACTTGCTCCGCGCGGCTGGTAGTCTATCCGGTCGATAACAGAACTATAACGGCAGGCGAATGAGCATTCCCAATTCCACCGAGCAGGCTGCGACGGCCACGAAATCAGCACGTGATTGGGTCAAGATCCTGGCTCAATACCGGGACCCGAACCCCTGGCGCAGCGCTTTTGAACTGGCGGTCACGGTGGTGCCTTTTGTCCTATTGTGGGGGCTGGCCTGGTGGGCGCTGTCGGTCAGCTACTGGCTGACGCTGGCAATCTCGGTGCTGATTGCGGCCTTTCTGCTGCGGCTGTTCACAATCCAGCACGACTGCGGCCATGGCTCTTTCTTCGCCAACCGCCATGTCAGCGACTGGGTGGGGCGGATCATCGGGGTGCTGACGCTGACGCCCTATGATGTCTGGCGCCGCACCCACTCGATCCACCACAGCACCCATGGCAACCTGGGCAAGCGCGGCATGGGCGACATTCACACCATGACGGTGGCCGAATACCGCGCCGAGGGGCGCTGGGGCCGGCTGATGTACCGGCTGTACCGCCATCCGGTCACCCTGTTTGCGATCGGGCCCGGCTATCTGTTCTTTTTCCAGAACCGCCTGCCCTATGGGCTGATGAATCAGAGCCGCTACTGGATCAGCGCCATGGGAACCAATCTGACCATCGTGGCGGCGCTTGCAGTGATCTGGTATTTCGGCGGGCTGATGCCGCTGCTGCTGATCTTCCTGCCTGCGACCCTCATTGCCGCCACCGCCGGGCTGTGGCTGTTCTATGTGCAGCACCAGTTTGAAACCACCCAATGGGAAAGTGAGGAAGAGTGGCAGCTGCATGACGCCGCTTTGCACGGCAGCTCGCATTATGTCCTGCCGCCGGTGCTGCAATGGCTCAGCGCCAATATCGGCATTCACCATGTGCACCACTTGTACAGCCGCATCCCGTTCTACCGGCTTCCGCAAGTGCTGCGCGACCATGCGGAACTGGCTGAAGGCAACCGGATGACGATCCGGGAAAGCCTGGCCAATGCACGGCTGCATCTGTGGGACGAAGACAGCAAGCGCCTGCTGTCTTTCGCCCAGGCCCGGCCGCTTTATTCCTGACGCCGCTTAGGACCGTGGTGCGGGCGGCGGCCTTCCGCCGCTCACCGCTCACAAGCTTGTGAGGCGCCGCGATTCCGCCTTCCAGCCCCTAGCAAACCCTGTGCATTTGCATATCTTTGCGCAGAGTTTCCGAGCAGAACGGTTGAGGAAAAATGACCCGATTAAAGATCACCCGCCGCACCACCCTGATGGGCCTTGGCGCCTCTTTGGCCGCTCCGTCCCTCCTGCGGGCCCAATCCACGGACGCCTTTCCGCAGGACGAACCGGCCATCCGCGAAGAACGGCCGGTGCAGCGCAATGTATCCGCCTTCTCGCAGCAGAACTGGCAGGACCATTTCGATACGCTCGGCAGCGGCTGCCTGCTGGCCGATATCAGCTCCCGCGCGCTGCACTACTGGGGGCCGGACGGGGAAACCTACCGGCTGTTCCCCTCGTCTGTCCCGATGACCGAGGATCTGACCAAACGCGGCTACACCAAAGTGGTGCGCAAACGGGAAAACCCAAGCTGGACACCGACCCAGAACATGCGCGAACGCGACCCCAGCCTGCCCCAGCGCATTGAGGGCGGCGTGCCGGGCAACCCGCTGGGCACCCGCGCGATGTATCTGGACTGGCCGGCCTATCTGGTGCATGGCACCCATGACACCCGCAAGATCGGACGGCAAAGCTCCTCCGGCTGTATCGGCCTCTATAACCAGCACGTCGAAGAACTGTATGAGCTGGTGCAAATCGGCACCCAGGTGCGGCTGCTGTAACTCAAAGCCAGGTACGGCAGCTGCAACCGGAAGACCCGGTTCAAAACCTGCAAAACAAACGGAGCGCAGATCCAGCTGCGCTCCGTTGCGTTCTGAAACCTGGTATCAGGTCAGGCTTATGTGATCCGGCATCAGACCCGCGCTGAAGCGCTCAACAGTCTTTTCCATCAGCGCTTCAAAATTCCGGGTGAATTTTTACGTGTCATACAGCGGACCGGTTGCGATGCCGTTTTTCACCCGCGCCTGCACGCCGGCCAGATACGCCGGATCGCGCGCCGGCTTAAGTGCTAGCGCCTGGTATTTCTGCGGCGTGCTGGCGACAAGTTCCTCCATGCCGACATTGTGCAGCAGGCTGGAGGCAACGCGTGCGGCAAATTGTTTGCCGATCTTGGTGACAACCGGCACCCCGGCCCGCAGCGCGCCGCTTGCTGTGGTGTGCGCGATTGCAGCGATCCCGACAATTTCCTTGTCAGCGACCGGCTTGTAGACATCCGCCGCGACTTCAGCCCTCTGGCGCCCTTTCTGGTCATTTGCCTGACCATAGTCGCAGATAAAGACTTCAAATTGGTCACGGTCATGCATCTTCAGCTGAGATTCCATCAGGATCATCGTGCCATGATTGAAAAAGCCGTTCAAAAAATACCCGAGCCGTATCTTTCTGTCGATTGCCCGAAGCCGGGAAAACTCCACTTCTGCCGCAGTTGTATTGTGCGTTTGCGCGGCCTTGATGGAAAATTTCTTCTGCAGTTCGGGATCGTCCGCGGCAGACATAAAAGCAAACGGATCGACAACCACTTCTGTTTCTTTGAACAGCTTCAGCCTTTTGTCCCGGTTGGTCATCCAGCTCCAACGCCTGACGCAGCAGATACTCGGCATCTGTGTACTGCCGTTTCAGAACAAGATTCCGTGCCCGGGCGTGAAGCACCAAGGCCTGCTCTGGAGGTGTTCCCGTCTTTTGGCGAACCATTCCGTGCCGCAGGCCCAGGGCAAGGCCCGCACGCGCGTTGCCGGACAGAACCGCAGGAGGGATATTCCTCCGTTTTAGCAGTAGCGTCGGAAGCAAGAAATCGCTGAGCGCCTGAATTCGGCACTGATCGGCCTCCTTTTGGATGCGTCCTGCAGGTTCACCTGCACGCTGGCTGTTTGAGACAGAGTATCGCCGAAGTTTCCTGCTTTTCGCCTCATCTGCGCCGCCGGCCCTCCGCCGCCCGGCAGCAATCCTGCACGGCGGCTTTGCATTTGCGCAGCTTGCCTCAGCTCCGCGCGCCCGCTATTAAATAAACAACTGTTCAATTCATCTGAGCGACGGGAGGAGCTGCTTATGGATTTCGCACTGACTGAGGAACAGCAGGCCATTTTCGACATGGCCCATGCGTTCGGCCAGGAAAATATCGCGCCGCATTCCCGGCAGTGGGAAAAAGACGGCACAATCCCCAAATCCCTGTGGCCGCGGCTGGCGGAGCTTGGCTTCGGCGGGCTGTATGTCTCCGAGGAATACGGCGGCTCCGGCCTCAGCCGTCTTGATGCCACCCTTGTGTTCGAGGCCCTGGCGATGGCGGACCCGGCGATCGGCTCGTTCCTGTCGATCCACAACATGTGCGGCGGCATGATCGACAAGTTCGGCTCGGAGGAGACCAAACAGAAGTGGCTGCCCGCGCTCTGTTCAATGGACAAGATCTTCTCCTATTGCCTGACCGAACCCGGTTCCGGCTCGGATGCTGCAGCCCTTAAAACCCGCGCCGAGCGGACCAATGACGGCTACACGCTGAACGGCACCAAGGCGTTCATCTCCGGCGGTTCCTACTCCGACGCCTATGTCGTGATGTGCCGCACCGGCGAGGACGGCCCCAAGGGGATCTCCACCGTGGTGGTCGAGGACGGCGCCCCGGGTCTGTCGTTCGGTGCGCTGGAGGAAAAGATGGGCTGGAAGGCGCAGCCGACATCGCAGGTGCAGTTCGACGATTGCCATATCCCGGCGGACAACCTGATCGGCGAGGAAGGCCGCGGTTTTTCCTACGCGATGGCAGGCCTCGACGGCGGACGGCTGAACATTTCGGCAGGTGCCCTGGGCGGCGCCCAGACAGCGCTGGACCAGACCGTGCAATACATGTCCGAGCGCAAGGCGTTCGGCAAATCCATCAACCAGTTCCAGGCGCTGCAGTTCCGGCTGGCGGAATATGAAACCCGCCTGCAGGCCGCCCGCACCTTTCTGCGCCAGGCGGCGTGGAAACTGGACACCGGCGCCCATGACGCCGGCAAGTTCTGCGCCATGGCCAAGCTGATGGTCACCGACACCGCCTTTGACGTTGCCAACGGCTGCCTGCAGCTGCACGGCGGCTATGGCTATCTGGCTGACTACGGCGTCGAGAAGATCGTCCGCGACCTGCGGGTGCATCAGATCCTGGAAGGCACCAACGAGATCATGCGCCTGATAGTCGCGCGCCAGCTGATTGCAGAGTAACCTGTACGCAGCTGCCTTGCCGATGCGCATAAACCTGATGGAGCCCCTAGGATGAGTGAAATCCATATCCGCAAATCCGGCCAGGCCGGCCGCATCACCTTCACCCGCCCCAAGGCGCTGAACGCGATGAGCTATGAGATGTGCATGGCGATCGGCGCCGCCATGCGCAACTGGGCAACGGATGACAGCGTCAAGCTGGTGGTGATCAACGCCGAAGGCGATAAGGCGTTTTGCGCCGGCGGTGACATTGCCGAGCTTTATGACACCGGCACCAGGGGCGACTATTCCTATGGCCGCAGGTTCTGGCGCGATGAATACCGGCTGAACGCGCTGATTTTTGAATACAAGAAGCCGGTGATCAGCTTCATGCAGGGTTTTACCATGGGCGGCGGGGTCGGCATCGGCTGCCACGGCACCCACCGGGTTGTGGGAGAGACCAGCCAGATCGCCATGCCCGAGGTGGGCATCGGCCTGGTGCCGGATGTGGGCGGCTCGCTGATGCTGGCGCTGGCGCCGGACCACCTGGGCGAATACCTTGGCATGACCGCGGCCCGCATGGGAGCGGAAGATGCAATCCTCGCGGGCTTTGCCGACCATTTTGTGCCGCAGGACAACTGGCCGGCCTTGATGACCGCGCTTGAACAGGGCGGCAGCGCAGCCCTGGTCGAAGCGGCCGCCGAACCGGCCCCCAAGGGCAAACTGCGCGACCTGCGCCAGCAGACGGCAGCACATTTCGGCAAGGACAGCCTTGAAGAGATTCTGGCGGGCCTTGAGGCCGATGGCGGAGACTTTGCACAGGGCGCGCTGAAATCGCTCAGCCGCAATTCGCCGCTGTCGATGGCCTGCACATTGGAAATGCTGCGCCGCCTGCGTGCCGATGGCCCGGCCATCCGCCGGTCGCTGGACCTGGAATACCGCTATACGTACCGGGCGATGGACAAGGGCGACTTCCTGGAAGGTATCCGGGCCCAGATCATTGACAAGGACCGCAATCCGCAGTGGCAATACGCGGGCCAGCCGGTGCCGGCACAGGCGGTTGCGGACATGCTGGCGCCGCTCGGCGCGGATGCGCTGACATTTGAGGAGGAACTCGCATGAAAATCGGATTTATCGGACTTGGCAACATGGGCGGGCCGATGGCTGCCAACCTGGCGAAGGCCGGCCATCAGGTCACCGGCTTTGACATGGCCGACGTCAGCATCGGCGGCGTCACCATGGCCGCGTCCGGCCCCGAGGCCGCCGCAGGCGCCGATGCCGTCATCACCATGCTGCCCAACGGCGCCATCCTGCGCCTTGTCGCCGCTGAAGTCATTCCGGCGATGACCAAGGGTGCTGCCTTCATCGACTGCTCCACCGTTGATGTGGACTCCGCCCGCGCAGTGGCCGAACAAGCCGAAGCCGCAGGTCTTCTGTCCGTCGACGCGCCCGTCTCCGGCGGCATCGGCGGCGCGGCCGGCGGCACGCTCACCTTCATGGCCGGCGGTTCGGCAGACGCCTTCGCTGCCGCGGAACCGCTGTTTGCTATCATGGGCCAGAAGGCCGTGCATTGCGGCGAGGCCGGCGCCGGCCAGGCTGCCAAGATCTGCAACAACATGATCCTCGGCGTCACCATGATTGCCACCTGCGAGGCCTTTGCACTGGCTGACAAGCTGGGTCTGGACCGCCAGAAGATGTTCGATGTGGTCTCCACCTCCTCCGGCTACAGCTGGACAATGAACGCCTATTGCCCAGCCCCCGGTGTCGGCCCGCAGTCGCCTGCAGACAACAGCTACCAGCCTGGGTTCGCGGCTGAACTGATGCTGAAGGACCTGGGCCTCAGCCAGCAGGCAGCAGAAAGTGCAGATGCCGACACGCCGATGGGCGAACTGGCGATGGCGCTTTACAAACGCTTCGTCGAAGAGGAAGACGGCAAGGGAATGGATTTCTCCGCCATGCTGCCCCGGTTTGAGAAGCGCAGCCGCGACGGCTGAGACCTGCGCCCTCACCGCGCTTGCTTCCAGCACCTCTCAGGCGGCCCGCCCCGGGCCGTCTCCCGCGCATGACTCCCGTCACTCCCCCTTAAAATTTGATTAAAATTCAGGATTTCTGCACCAGCTTGCCACAGTTCCGTCTCAGTTCCCCAGCATTCCGTTAAGGGATTGTTAATCTTTACACACTGGGGGCGCGCTGTACGACATGGCCACGGCAACGGAACTGAACATCAACTCCTCCGCGACCGCCACCCAGATGGCGGAGGAAATCTTTGGCGACGGCGTCACCGTGACCAGCGCCAGCTACAGCGGCGACGCTCTGTCCTCCGGCATCTATTCCGGCGCCGGTACCAGCACCCCCGGCGTGGCGCCCGCGGACTCCGGCGTGATCCTGTCAACCGGCTATGCGCGCGACTTTACCAACAGCAGCGGCACCGCCGACACGAACGTCCGCAGCAACACCAGCACCAATACCACCGGCGTCAACAATGACGCCGATTTCAACGCCTTGGCCGGGGCCGCCACCCGCGACGCCTCATTCCTGGAAATCGATTTCACCCCGGACGGCGATCTGCTGACCATCGACTTTGTGCTGTCCTCCGAGGAATACCCCGAGTTCGCCACCTCGCAATACAATGACGTGGTCGGTGTCTGGGTGAACGGGGCCGAGGCCCAGGTCTCCATCGGCGACGGCACTGCCTCGATCGGCAATATCAACGATGGCACCGAAAACATCTATGTCGACAACACCGGTGATCAGTACAACACCGAAATGGACGGGTTCACCATCACCCTGACCTTTGCCGCCCCGGTGAATGCAGGGGAGATCAACACCCTAAAGATCGGCGTCGCCGATACTTTGGACAGCAGCTATGATACCAACCTGCTGATTGCCGGCGGGTCGGTGCAGACAGCCGTGGTCGCGCAGGATGACCAGGAAGACATCGCCATCAACAAGACCCGTGTGGTGGATGTTCTGGACAATGACAGCACCGCCACCGGCGGCACGCTGACGATCACCCATATCAACGAACAGGCGGTTTCAGCCGGCGGCACCGTCACCCTGGCCACCGGCCAGCAGATCACCCTCAATGCCGATGGAACACTGACCGTGGCCACGGACGGCGACCTGGAAACCGTTTATTTCAATTACACGGCGGACACTGGCCTGGGCCATTCGGACACCGGACTGGTCGAGATCAATCAGACCGTGCCCTGTTTCCTGCGCGGCACCCTGATCCGGGTGCCCGGCGGCGAGATCCCGGTTGAGGAACTGCGCCCCGGCATGGAGGTTCTGACCTACGACAACGGGCCTCAGACCCTGCAATGGACCGGCAGCCGTAAGGTTGCATGCACGCCGCAAACCGCTCCGATCCGTTTTGCCAGGGGCAGCTGCGGCAACACCCGCGACCTCTATGTGTCCCCGCAGCACCGGATGCTGGTCCGCGGCCAGAAGGCTGAGCTGCTGTTCGGCGCGGACGAGGTTCTGATCAAGGCCAAGGACCTGGTGAACGACAGCACCATCCGCCCCGCGCTGGACATCCGGGAAGCGCAGTATGTCCACCTGCTGTTCGGCCGCCACCAGATTCTCTGGGCCGACGGCGCCCTCAGCGAAAGCTACCAGCCCGGCCCGCAAACAGCCGCAGATTTTGATTCCGGAACGCTGGCGGAAATCCGCGATTTGTTTCCGGAACTCTGCACCGACACCGGGCGCGGATACGGAAATGCCGTGCGGCTGGCCCTGCGCAGCCATGAAGCGCGGGTTCTTGCCGCCGCCTGAGCGGCCGCAGGCGGGCCGCCGCCGCCGGGTTTATATCACTCTTGGATTTTGCGTCCGTCCCGTTATGTCGAAGGCGACCAGGAAAGGACCCGCCGTAAATGGTACGCCGTTATATTGTTTCTATCGTTGTTCTCGCCGCCGCCTGCGCAGTGGCAATTCCGCTTGCAGCCGGCAATGGCCAGGACAAGCCGGAACAGGCACTCCTGCACTGCCCGGCGGGTCTGGCCAAGACCTCCTCGCGTTGCGTGCCGCCGGGCCATGCCAAGAAGTTCTACCGCCGCGGCGACCATATTCTGGATGAATATATCTGGATCGGGGATCCCGGCGAATGGGCCCCGGACCCCTACGGCAGCTATGTCCGGGCCGGCGGCTATGTCTACCAGGTGAACCGCGAGACCCAGAAGGTGCTGCGCCTGATCGGCGCGGTGGCAAAACTGGCAGACTGACCGGTTGCGCCGTCTGCTGACGGCAGCCCGAAGCGGCCGTCGCAGCCCGGACCGCCCGAACAGGGCGGCACCGGCGTCTCCGCGGTTTCTTTCTGGCCGGAAATACTCCGGTGTCAATCGGCCGAAAGCCAAAAGGGGGCAGCGCCCGTCTCCCTCCCAACCGGCGGAGCAGCGCCCCTCGTCCCTCAATCCGGCCCTCTATCCGGCGGCGCAGCGCCCCTGCCGCTTATTCCGCCGCCACTTTCCGTGTCTGCAGCATGTCCTTCAGATAGCGCCCGGTGTGGCTGCGCGGCTCATCCGCCACGGCTTCGGGCGTGCCCGCGGCAACAATCTCGCCGCCGCCGTCACCGCCTTCGGGGCCGATGTCGATAATCCAGTCGGACGTCTTGACCACATCCAGATTGTGTTCGATCACCACCACCGAGTTGCCCTGCTCGACCAGCTCATGCAGCACTTCCAGCAGCTTCTTCACATCTTCGAAATGCAGCCCCGTGGTCGGCTCGTCCAGAATATACAGCGTCCGCCCGGTCGAGCGTTTCGCCAGCTCCTTCGACAGTTTCACCCGCTGCGCTTCGCCGCCCGACAGGGTTGTCGCCTGCTGGCCGACCTTGATATAGCCCAGCCCGACCCGCATCAGCGCATCCATCTTGTCGCGGATCGACGGCACCGCCTGGAAGAACTCCTGCGCATCCTCCACCGTCATATCCAGCACATCGGCAATGCTCTTGCCCTTGAACTTGATCTCCAGCGTCTCGCGGTTATAGCGCGCGCCCTTGCAGGTCTCGCAGGTCACATAGACGTCGGGCAGGAAATGCATCTCGATCTTGATGACGCCATCGCCCTGGCAGGCCTCGCAGCGGCCGCCCTTGACGTTGAACGAGAACCGCCCCGGCTTGTACCCCCGCGTCTTGGCCTCCGGCAGACCGGCGAACCAGTCGCGGATCGGGGTGAAGGCGCCGGTATAGGTCGCCGGGTTCGACCGCGGCGTGCGCCCGATCGGGCGCTGGTCGATGTCGATCACCTTGTCCAGATGCTCCAGCCCCTTGATGCTTTCGCAGGGTGCCGGGGTCTGCCGCGCGCCGTTCAGCCGCATCGAGGCGGTCTTGAACAGCGTCTCGATGGTCAGCGTCGACTTGCCGCCGCCGGACACGCCTGTCACGCAGACAAACTTGCCCAGCGGGAACTCCGCCGTCACTTCTTTCAGGTTGTTGCCGGTGGCCTTCACCACCTTGATCTTCTTCTTGTTGCCCTTGCGCCGCTTGGCCGGCACCGCAATCTCGCGGGTGCCTGACAAATACTGCCCGGTGATCGAGCCGGCATCGGCGGCAATCGCCTGCGGCGTGCCGTGGCTGACCACCTCGCCGCCATGCACCCCGGCACCGGGGCCGATGTCGAACACGTAATCCGCCTGCCGGATCATGTCCTCGTCATGCTCCACCACGATCACCGTATTGCCCTGATCGCGCAGGTTCTTCAGGGTGCCGATCAGCCGGTCGTTGTCGCGCTGATGCAAGCCGATGGACGGCTCATCCAGCACATACAGAACCCCGGTCAGGCCCGAGCCGATCTGCGACGCCAGCCGGATCCGCTGGCTTTCGCCGCCGGACAGGGTTCCGGAATTGCGGCTCAGCGTCAGATACTCCAGCCCGACGTTGTTCAGAAATCCAAGACGTTCGCGGATCTCCTTGACGATGGCCCGCGCGATCTCTTGTTTTTGCGGGCTCAGATGGTTCGGCACATCCTCGATCCAGGTCAGCGCCTCGCGGATCGACAGCTGCACCACCTGCCCCACATGCACACCCGCGATCTTCACCGCCAGCGCTTCGTCACGCAGCCGGTAGCCCTCGCAGTGGTGGCAATGGCGGTTGTTCTGATAGCGCTCGAATTCCTCGCGGATCCAGTTCGAATCCGTCTCGCGGTAACGCCGCTCCATATTCGGGATCACGCCCTCAAAGGTGCGCTCCACCTGATATACCCGCCCGCCCTCATCATAGCGGAACATGATCTCTTCCTCGCCGGAGCCATAAAGGAACACCTGCTGCACCTTCTCCGGCAGATCCTTCCAGACCGTGTTCTTATCGAACTGGTAATGCTTGGCGATGGCCTCGATGGTCTGCAGGAAATAGGGGGATTTGCCCTTGCGCCAGGGCGCCAGCGCCCCGTCATAAACTTTCAAGGACTGATCCGGCACCACCAGACGTTCATCAAAGAACAGCTCCACCCCCAGGCCATCGCATTCCGGACAGGCCCCGAACGGCGCGTTGAAGGAAAACAGCCGCGGCTCGATCTCGGGAATGGTGAAACCGCTGACCGGACAGGCAAAGTTTTCGGAAAAGGTGATCCGCTCCGGATCGCCTTCCCGCGGCGCGGTTTCCAGAATGGCGATGCCATCGGCCAGATCCAGCGCCGTGCGCAGGGAATCCGCCAGCCGGGTCTCCATGCCCTCGCGCACCACCAGCCGGTCAACAACAACGTCGATGTCATGGCGGAACTTCTTGTCCAGCACGGGCGGCTCGTCGAGCTCATAAAACGCCCCGTCCACCTTCACCCGCTGAAAGCCCTGCTTGCGCAGTTCCAGGAATTCTTTCTTGTACTCGCCCTTGCGGTCGCGGACGATCGGCGCCAGCAGATAGCCGCGGGTGCCCGCCTCCATCTCCATGATCCGGTCGACCATGTCCTGCACCTGCTGCGCCTCGATCGGCTTGCCGGTGGCCGGAGAATAGGGCGTGCCTGCCCGGGCGAACAGCAGCCGCATATAGTCATAGATCTCGGTCACCGTGCCAACGGTCGAGCGCGGGTTCTTCGAGGTGGTTTTCTGCTCAATCGAGATTGCCGGGGACAGACCGCTGATATGGTCCACATCCGGCTTTTCCATCATGTCCAGGAACTGCCGCGCATAGGCGCTGAGCGATTCCACATAGCGGCGCTGGCCTTCGGCATAGATGGTGTCAAACGCCAGGCTGGACTTGCCCGAGCCCGAAAGTCCGGTGATCACCACCAGTTCATCGCGCGGAATATCCACGTCGATGCTCTTCAGATTATGCTCGCGCGCGCCGCGCACTTCGATGGATTTCAGCTCAGCCATAATGCCCCCGTACCCGCGCCTGCCAATCCAGCGGCAAACGCCAGCCCTACAGATAGGGAATGCACCGGGAAACGCCAAGCCCCTAAAGAGAACATAGCGCGAACAGGTTGAACTTTGCTGACAGCAGCTGGCAGCAGGCGGCGCCGGACCCGGATCTAACCGGAAACCCCGCGTTGCCCGGTCCGGATTCCACAATGAATCCGGCGCGCCGCTTGCGGCGCCATGCCCAACGGGAGGCGGTCCCCGCAACGGGGACCGGTGACGGGCGGGAGAGGCTCCCTTACGCCATGGCGCGCCGCCGCGCTGACAGCAGGCCATGCACCCCGGCACCGCTCAGGAACAGCACCAGCAGCACAGCCATCATGCCGCCGAAGCCGCCGCCGGCCAGGGCCAGCACCATCAGCGGGGTGCCGATTGTGTTGCCCAGATTGCCCATCTGCGCAATCGCGCCGCTGGATTGCGCCCGCGCGGCGGCACTTTCGTTCAGCTGCGGCACCGCGGCAAAGGATCCGCCCTGCACCAGCCCCATGCCCCCCGCCATGGCGATGCAGGCGGCCGGCGCGCCGGGCATGGCCCACAGCCACAGGGCGGCGGCGGCGCAGGCCAGGAACCCCAGCTGCGCCAGCCGCACCGCCGGCAGCAGCCGCAGCAGATACACCCCCAGAGTCATCGACACTGCAATGCTGGCCAGCGGCATTGCTCCCAGCACAAAGGCGCGCATGTCCTCGGCGATATAAGGCGGGATCACCGTCAGCACCGCCACAAAACAGCAGGTGTAAAACAGCCAGCCCGCGGCCGGCGCCGAAATCCACGGCGAGCGGTAGACCGGCAGATGCAGCCCCGGCAATTCCCGCAGCCGCGGCAGCGGCGCGCGTTGCGGCACCGGCACATCGCGCAAGGCAAAGCCCAGCAGCAGCGCCAGCCCCGCCATTACCGCCGCATGGGCGCCAAACAGCGCCTGCAACCCCCAGGCACGGGCCAGCGGCAGACCGATCCAGGCCAGCAGGGTAAAGGCCACGGCAAAGAAGGTGCTCCACAGGGTCATGGCCAGCCCCCGCCTCCGGTCCGAACTCAGCTGCGCAATCAGCACCGGTCCGGCCACCACGATGCCCAGATGCGACAGCCCCTCGGCCACCCGGGACGCCAGAAACAGGCCGAACGGCAGATGCAGCGCCTGCAGGACAGACACCGCCGCCCCCGTCCACAGCGCCCAGACCAGCGTGCGGCGGTAGCCGAAAGCGGCCACATAAAGCCCCGCAACCGCCCCCAGCAAAATACCCAGCGTCCCGACCAGCGACACCGAAAAGCTGAGCGCAGTGCCCGCCTGCGGATACAGCTCGCCCATCCGGCCGAAGATCACCGAGATCTTGCCGTATTGCGCAGCCGCCCCCAGCCCCGCGCCCCAGACCGCCAGGATCAGCCCCCAGCGGGTGCTTCCGGATGCCGTCATGGCAGCTGCCCCTGTTGTTTCCCTTGTTCCGTATCTGGTTACCCCGGACCACGCCCGCAGACCAGAGCCCGGCCGCCAAAGAAAAAGGCGGCCCGTCACAGGCCGCCTGTCAAACTTCCGCTGCGCGGGCAGCTTACATATGGATCACCCGGTCATAGGCATCCAGCACCGATTCATGCATCATTTCCGACAGCGTCGGATGCGGGAATACGGTGTTCATCAGGTCTTCCTCGGTGGTTTCCAGCTGACGGCCCACCACATAGCCCTGGATCAGCTCGGTCACCTCGGCACCGACCATATGGGCGCCCAGCAGCTCGCCGGTTTTGGCGTCAAAGATGGTTTTCACCATGCCCTCGGCCTCTCCCAGCGCAATCGCCTTGCCATTGCCGATGAAGGGGAACCGGCCGACCTTGATATCGTAGCCCAGTTCCTTGGCCTTGGCCTCGGTATAGCCGACGCTTGCGACTTGCGGCTGGCAGTAGGTGCAGCCGGCAATGCTCTCGGGTTTGACCGGATGCGCGTGTTTGCCCGCGATCAGCTCGGCCACCATCACGCCTTCATGCGACGCCTTATGCGCCAGCCAGGGCGCGCCGGCGATATCGCCGATCGCATAAAGCCCATCAACCCCTGTGCGGCAGAATTCATCCGTCACCACATGGGTGCGGTCGACCTTGACGCCCAGCTCTTCCAGGCCCAGACCCTCGACATTGCCGACAATGCCCACGGCCGAGATCACGGTGTCGAACTCCTGCTTCTCCACCTTGCCGCCGACCTCGATATGGGCGGTGACCTTGCCCTTGCCGCGGTCCAGCTGTTTGACCATGGCTTTCTCCATGATCTTCATGCCCTGTTTGACAAAGGCCTTCTTGGCAAAGGCCGAGATCTCCGCGTCTTCCACCGGCAGCACCCGGTCCATCACCTCGACCACTGTGGTGTCGGCGCCCAGCGTGTTGTAAAAGCTGGCAAATTCGATGCCGATCGCACCAGATCCGATGACCAGCAGCTTTTTCGGCATCCGCACCGGCTGCAGTGCGTGTTTGTAGGTCCAGACCAGATCTCCATCCGCCTCCAGCCCCGGCAGTTCGCGCGCCCGCGCGCCGGTGGCCAGCACGATGTGCTTGCCTGCCAGCTCCTGCGTGCCCTTGTCGGTTTTCACCGACACCTTGCCCTTGGCCGGGATCGACGCCTCGCCCATCACTACGGCAATCTTGTTCTTCTTCATCAGGTGGCCGATGCCCGAGGACAGTTGCTTGGCCACCCCGCGCGAGCGTTTCACCACCGCGTCGAGGTCATAGCCGATGTTCTCGGCCTTCAGGCCGAAATCCTTGGCCCGCTCCATCAGATGGAACACCTCGGAGGAGCGCAGCAGCGCCTTGGTCGGGATACAGCCCCAGTTCAGGCAGATGCCACCCATGTGTTCGCGTTCGACAATACAGGTCTTCAGCCCCAGCTGTGCTGCACGGATGGCGGCAACATAGCCTCCCGGTCCGGCGCCGATTACGATCACGTCATAGGTTTCTGCGGCCATGGTTGTTCCTCGCCAAACTGGATCAAAAACTAGTTTACCATTAAACTAATTATTTCCGCACTGCAATCATCCTTTGCTGCGGCGAAGCGGCATTGCAAAAAACAGCGCAGCGCCGCCTGATCAGGCTATGCCGCAGGCACAGATCCCGCCAGTGTATTTTTTCATTTTCCGGGAAAACGCTGCGGCCGGCGCCCGCCCGGCAGAAGCCGGCGCAGTACAATGGAAAACGCCGCCCCCCTTTCAGGGCGCGGCGCTGCCAATCTGATCGGTTCAGGTCTGACGGGGGCTCAGCCTGCAGCCTGCACCCGCCGCACGGTTTCGCGGTAGCCGCCCGCCATCACGTAATCCAGCTCCGGCGCGGTGCTGGCGCGGCGCAGCGCCTCGTTGCGGTAGGGGAAGCGGCCGAACTGGCGGATCACCTCGCGGTGGGCGCGGGCGTGCAGCAGGTTGCTGGTGCCGGTCCTGGGCATCCGCTCCAGCATCAGCCGGATGCAGCGCTCCTGGTCGCAAAGGTTCTCGGAATGCATCAGCGGCAGATAGAAGAACTGGCGTGCCGGCTCGTCGATCTTCTTGTCCCAATTCTTGTTGATCGCCACCTTGGCCGCCGACAGCGCCGCCCGGTCGCTGGCGAATGCCTTGCCTTCGCCGCGGAACATATTGCGGGGAAACTGGTCCATCAGGAGGATATAGGCCAGGGTGCCGCTGGGGTAGGTCAGCCAGAGCGAAAACCTGCCTTCGCAGGCCGCCTCCCAGGTCTTTTGAAACTTCGTGCGGATCTCCTGATCCAGCGCGTCATCCTGCAGATACCATCCTTTTTCCCCAACCTTGTCGAGCCAGAACGCAAGTATCTCTTCGGGACCAGTCATCGGTCGTAACTCCAAGTTTTTCCTGACCCTAACTTCAGGCCATTTTACATACCCTTTACAAGTAACCTTGGGTCACAAATTGCGACAGGCAAGCCCTCTGTGTGAAATAATCCTCACAATTCCGGCTGGTTAGCGCAATCAATTCTCCTCGGCGGCGGTTTCCTGCTCTTCCAGCTCGGTCTCGATGGCATATTCCTGGGCAAACTCGACCGCCACAGGCGTCGAGCTCGGGTACATCGGCGCAAAGCTCCCGGTCTCGTCAACCGGCGTCGCGGCGCGCTGCGTCATGCGGTAGGCCGCATAGGCCGCCATCAGGAACATCAGCGCCGCAATCAGCACGAAAAAGCCTGCCGGGCCGAACACCGCGTCGCTCATCAGCCAGCCGGTGATCATCGGGCCGGCAATGGCGCCCAGCCCGTTGATGAACACCAGCCCGCCTGATGCCGCAGCCATGTCCTCATGCTCGAGGTAGTCGTTGGTATAGGCGATCAGCAGAGAATAAAGCGGGTTGGACAGCCCGCCGATGATAAAGGCGGCAACCAGCAGCATCTTGAAGTCCGTGCCATAGATAAAGCCCACGACAGCGCCGCAGCCGCCCGCGGCAGCCACCACCAGGATCAGCAGCCGCCGGTCCATCCGGTCCGAAATCCAGCCCAGCGGATACTGCAGGATGGTGGCGCCGATATAGAAGGTTGCGATGAACAGCGACAGGTTGCCCAGGCTCAGGCCCGCGGCTGCGCCGTAGACCGCGCTCATCCCGAACTGGGCGGAAAACACGCCGCCCAGAATGAACATGCCGACACAGCCCAACGGCGAAATCCGCATGATCTCGCGCAGGGTCATGGGCTTGGTGGTATCGAACGCCGGGGTCGGCGAGATCGACAACAGAATCGGTGCAAAGGAGATCGAAACCAGGATCGAGGCAATGATGAATGCCTCGTAACCGGCTGGATCGCCGACCTGAATCAGCCCCTGCGCGGCAATGATGCCGACCATCTGCACGATCATGTACAGCGACAGCGCCTTGCCGCGGTTGGAGTTGTCGGCGGAATTGTTCAGCCAGCTTTCCGCGGTCACATACACCCCGGAAAAGCAGAAGCCGATGATCACGCGGCCCAGGCCCCAGGCAACGGTGCTGGGCAGCACCGGATACAGGATCATCACGGCCGATATGAACGACGCCAGCGCCGCGAACACCCGCACATGGCCGACCCGGCGGATCATCTCCGGCGCCAGCCGCGAGCCGCCCAGGAAGCCGACGAAATAGGCCGCCATCACGATCGACATCTCGAAGGTGGAAAACCCTTCCAGCTCGCCGCGCACACCCAGCATGGTGCCCTGCAGCCCGTTGCCGACCATCAGCAGCATCATACCCAAGAGCAGCGCCCATGCGCTCGACAGCACCTGCAGCATTTCATGCCTCCTTTGAAAGCAAAGCAGCCCTCCACAAGGGACGGGCTGCCATCACATTTGAATGTTATGTCCGGGCGATCAAGGCTCGCTTGGCCGGTATCGCTGATTCTGATTTCAATTTCATGACCCGGATTGCACGATCCGGGGCCATGGCTGCGGCGCTTGTCTACGACTTCTTGCCGCTTTTCTGAAGTGTATCCGCCTTCGCCGGGATCAAAAGCGACGCGTCGCCATAAGAAAAGAACCGGTAGCGGTTCCCGACGGCGTGGTCATAGATCCGCCGGATCTCCTCCTGCCCCATCAGCGCCGACACCAGCATCAAAAGGGTCGATTTCGGCAGGTGGAAATTGGTCATCAGCGCATCCGCCACCTGAAATCCGAACCCCGGATAGATGAAGATGTCGGTATCGCCTTCCCAGGGGTGGATCTGCCCGTCCTTGGCCGCACTTTCGATCAGCCGCAGCGCGGTGGTGCCGACCGGGATCACCCGCCCGCCAGCGGCCTTGGTGGCAGCAATCTCCGCCGCCGCCTGTTCGCTCACCCTGCCCCATTCGGCGTGCATCCGGTGGGTGGTCACATCCTCGACCTTGACCGGCAGGAAGGTGCCAGCGCCCACATGCAGGGTGACATAAGATATCTCCACCCCGCGCGCCTTCAGCGCCGCCAGCAGCGGCGCATCGAAATGCAGCGACGCGGTCGGGGCCGCCACCGCCCCGCTGTTGCGGGCCCAGACGGTCTGGTAATCGGTTTTGTCCTGCTCATCCGCCGCGCGTTTCGCCGCAATATAGGGCGGCAGCGGCATCGCGCCGGCCTCGGCCAGCGCCGCATCGAACCCGGTGCCGCTCAGATTGAAACGCAGATGCCCCTGGCCTTCGGAAACCGCCTCCAGCGTGGCGCTCAGATCAGCGGAGAACACAATCTCTTCCCCCGGCTTGATCTTCTTCAGCGGTTTCAGCAAAGCAGCCCAGGTGCCATCGGCGCGCGGCTCCAGCAGCGTCGCCTCGATCCTGGCCGCCACAGCCCCTTGCGCGCTGTCCCGGTGGCGCAGCCCGCTCAGCCGCGCCGGAATCACCTTGGTGTCGTTCAGCACCAGCCGGTCGCCGGGGTTCAGCCAGCGCACCAGATCCGTCACCTGCCCGTCATGCAAATCCCCGCCGGCAGCCACCAGCAGCCGCGCGGCGCTGCGCGGGCTGGCAGGCCGGGTGGCAATCAGATCGTCGGGCAGGTCGAAGTCGAAATCACTCAGTTTCATGTCGCGCGCTATAGGCTGTGCTGCAGGGGAAATCTACGGTGTTTTTCGCCGTTTGTCAGGGTCACTTGTCGGCGCCCCGCGGTGTCTGGTTCTGCCTGCGCTCTTCTTGCGCGGCGTCTTCTTCAGCCGTGAAGGCGCGCTGCTGGCCTGGCACCTTCGGCGCCGGCCCGCGGAAAATCTCGCGCAGGAACCCCGGCGCCAGCCCCGCCAGCGGGTTGACCGAGACCGCGGGGTCATCGGCCGTGCCGCGCAGGGTGAAGGTAAAACCGATCAGCCCCTCGCCGTCGCGCGGCGACAGCACCCGCCCGATCGCGTTAAGCAGATACACCGGAGATATCACCCCGCGCATGTTCAGGCGGCTGCTGTTCAGATCATAATTGCCGTCCAGCGACAGCCCCATCGACGGGCCCACCGCACTGCTTTGATGCAGGATCAGATGCGTGCCGCCCAGCCGGAACCGCCCTTGCATGCTGGTGAACAGGATGCCCTGGCCGGTCATCTCATCCAGCAGCCCGATCAGGCTGATCGCATTCAGGATCGCCGCCATCGACGGCGCGTTCTGCACCCGGATATTGCGCACAGTGACCTTGCCGTCATATTCGCCCGGCTTGTCCGCCGGGATCAGCGTCATGTCAAAACTGCCGCCGCGGCCATGCTCGAACATGCCGGCCGAGCGGAACACACCGCCCGCGTCATTGGCCCGGATCCGGGCCGCCGTGCCGCCGTTCTGCGGCACCACGGTGCCCGCCACCGGGGTCTGGCCGTTCAGCCGGGCGGTGAATTCGCCGTTGATGCCGCCCTGTGTTGAAAACCGGCCCTGGAAATTCTGCAGCCCGATACCGTCTGTCACCTGCAGGTTCTGCAGCCGCAGGGCTATCGGGCCCGAACCGCCGCTGCCGCCGCTGCTGCCGCCGCTGGCTGAACCTGCCGAGAACGGCGAGCGGTTCAGATCCAGCCGGCCGCCGGTCACCTCGATCGCGGGCGGAGCTGCGCCGCGTCCCCGGAACGTCACAGACCCGCGGAACCAGTCTCCCGCCCGGGCTGAGGAGAACACCGCCTGATCCAGCCCGCCGCCCTTGCGCGTGGACACCTGGCCGGCAGCGGCCAGCCCCGGCGCCTGCAACTGCAGCTGCTCCACCGTGGCGGTCTCGCCCAGCCGCGCCGTCACCGACAGTTCGCCCTTTGCCGCCTCGCCCTTGCGCCAGCTGATCTCCGGGATCCGCAGGCCAAGCCCGGCCAGATCCGACCGCAGCTCCAGCCGCGGCGGCGCCCCCGGGGACAGATCCACCGAATACCATCCCTGGCCGCTGCCAAAGACCGCCCCGCGCGGCAGGCCGAGATTGAACGCCTCCACCGCCTGCGCCGACAGTTCGATGGTGCCCTCCACCCGGCTGTCCGGCGGCGCGTCCTTGCCGATCCGCTGCTGCCAGGCGAGCGTCAGCGGCACCCCCGACAGGCTGCCCTTGCCGCTGATCCGGACCTGGCCCTGATCGCCGGTCACCTCCAGCTCTGCTGCAGCCGCCACATGGCCGGGGACCAGCTTGCGGCTTTCCACCGCGCGGATCCTGCCCTGGTAGTGATACAGGATCTCGTCCACCGGCACCCGCTTTTGCAGCGGCAGCGCCAGCGTGCCCGTCGCCTCCACCTGCCCCTCGGCCAGATCCACCGGCAGGCTGGCCTTGTCCATCACCCGCAGCGGTTCCCGGTTCAGCAGCGACAGCGCCGCCGTGGCCGAGCCGCGTGCCATGATCCGGGCAATGCCGGGGGTGCCGTCCTTGGCCGACACATCCGGAATGATGAAGGAGGTTCCGGCAACCTCCACCGCGCCGCCCTGCTCTGCCGTCACCGTGCCGCCAGAGGCCGTCACCACAAAGCGCTCCCCGTACAAGCTGAGCTGCCCCGCGGCCCTGCGCACCGGCGGCATGAACTTCTGAAACACCACCTCGGCGCCGTCAAAGGCCAGGTCGAGGCTGACAAAGGGCTTGCCGCTGCCGCGCCCGCGCATGTGGAACCCGGCATTGCGCAGCATTCCGTCCCGCAGGTTTTCCCGCACCCAAAGACGCGGCTTCGGCGCCAGCGGCTCCGGCCACAGCTCCTTGACCCGCTGAACGGAAACCTGATCGACGCTGCCGTTCAGATCATAGTCCCAGCCCTCGGGGCCAACGCCGATATCCCCGTCGAAATGAATGCGGCTGTCCCCGTCGCGCACCAGCATCTCGCCCAGCCGCAGCCGGAACGGGTTGAGGGTCAGATCAAAATCCGCATCAACGCCGGGAAATTTGACAGGCGCTTCAAACAGGCGGCGCGGGTTCAGCTCCAGATCGGAAAACCGCAGCTGCCCCACCAGACCGGTCAGCTGCCCGTTCTGCACCCCGGCCAGCCGCGCCTGCCCCTGCATCACCCCGGAACCCCAGCCGCTCTGCACGCTGAGTTCCGAGAACTTCAGCAGCTGCTGCGCCGGGTAATAGGTGAAATAGCTGCGCGCGCCGGTGATCGGCACCGGCCGGGTCTGGGCGGCCGGCTGGATCGCGCCTTCGCCGATGCGCAGGCTGGCCTGCACCGGAGCAATCCCGCCATCGCTGAACACCTCGCCGCGCAGCGACCCCGAAATCGGCGCCCGCAGCACCCCCAGCCAGCCAAGCGCCGGGCTTTGCAAGGCGATATCCTCGCTGGCGATGTCCGACACCAGAACCCCGAACTCCGCGCCCGGGCTGCCGATCTCCGAGGTGTAATTCGCCTCCACCGTGCCGACATCGCCGCGCCCGCTCAGGACCGAGAACACCGCCGACAGGGACACCGTGCTGCCGGCGCGCTTCAATCCGATCCGGCCGCCGTCCAACGTCCAGCCGCGGCCCAGCCGGTCATCGGTGTAGGACAGTGTCAGGGCGCTGGTCTCGATGCCGGAAAGCGCGGCCAGCACCGGCTTTTGCAACTGGCTGTCCCATTGCTCGATCAGCTCCGGCAGAGTGCCCGCCTGCCGAGACGGCGGCCCGCCGCTGGCAAAACTGATCGCAAAAGAGCCGTCCTTGTTGCGCCGCAGGGCCGCGAACAACCCGCTGAGTGAAATCCGCTTGGGCTGCAGCTTGCCGCGCAGCAGCGGCCGCATCGCCAGGCTGGCCTGGGCATCGGCCAGCTGCGCAAACAGGCTGCCATCCGGGTGCCGCAGCACCACATCCTTCAGGCTCACCCGCGGCCGCAACCCCTCGTTCACCACCACATGAATGGCGCCGAATTCAATCTGCAGCCCGTTCAGATGCTGCTCGATCCGGGTTTCCACCCGGCTCCGCACCCACTCCGGCGCATCCAGCCGGGTGCCGATCCCGAAATAGACCGCACCGGCGGCCAGAAAGCTCAGCAGCGCCAGCATCCGGATGCAACCGCGCAGCAGCCGCCAGCGGCGGCGCACAGGCCGCGCCGCCGCCTGACCCGGTTCCGCGCCCGGTTCCGCGCCTGGCGCCGGCCCGCGCGCAGGCAGCACTTCAGCAGCCGCTCCGGGCCCGGGCACCGGCACCGCCTTGGCGGCAGCGCTGTTATTGTCGCCGGCAGGTTTGATCTCAGCTTTCCCTTTGCTGCTCATGGGTTATGTTTGCCGCGCAGTGATTTGCGCAAATGACCGGAGACAGGCCAATGCTCGACGTATCAGATCCCGCCCCTTCCTTTACCCTGCCCCGCGGCGGCGGCGGTGAGGTCACTTTGTCCAGCCTCCAGGGCGCGCCCGTGGTGTTGTTTTTCTATCCCCGCGATAATACCCCCGGCTGCACCAAAGAATCCATCGGCTTTTCCGAGGCATTGCAGGCCTTTGCCGATGCAGGCGCTCACGTTTTCGGGATTTCCAAGGACAGCCTGAAGAAGCATGAGAATTTCACCGCCAAACATGGCCTGACCACGCCGCTCCTGTCCGATGCCGGCAGCACTGTCTGCGAGGACTACGGCGTCTGGAAGGAGAAGAACATGTACGGCAAGACGCATTGGGGCATTGAACGCTCCACCTTTCTGATCGGCGCCGATGGCCGCATTGCCCGCATCTGGCGCAAGGTCAAGGTCGATGGTCACGCCGGCGAGGTGCTGGCCGCCGTCCGGGCGCTCTGATCCGGCCCTCCCGCCCGCTCCGGCAGCTCGTTTGCAACAGCTGCCGTCCCGGTTGGGCCCGGCGCCGCCCCGGCGGGGCGGCGCGCAGCGCGCGGTCCGCGCGCTGCCGTGCCCAACGCCGCCAGGGGGATCAGCCCGCTGATCCGCCGCGGGGACGGGAGCGCGCCTGCATTGCGCTCTGGACTCCCGCGGCCAAATCAGGTGAACCCGGCAGTACCCGCCGAGTGAGGAGACCCGCATGACCGATCAGCCCCTGTCGCTTGCCGAACGCGCCGCCGAGGTTCTGACCACCGCGGACGGGCGGGAAAAGACCGCTTTGTCGCGCCGCCATGCAGCCGCATGGGCCGCCTGGCGCGCCGGCACCGCGCCGGAAATCCCTGTCGGCACCGCATCGCCGCCCCTGCACCCGGCCCGCCCGGACCGGCCGGCGCTGCTGCATCCGCGCGATGTGCCCAAACGCAAACCCGGCTCCGAAGCCGGGCGGATTGCCCTGCTGCATGCCGTCGCCCATATCGAACTCAATGCCGTGGACCTGCACTGGGACCTCATCGCGCGGTTTTCACATGTGCCGATGCCGATGGGGTTCTTTGACGACTGGGTCCGGGCCGCGGATGAAGAATCCAAACATTTCAACTTGATGTGCGACTGCCTTGAATCCCTTGGCAGCCACTACGGCGCCCTGCCTGCCCATGCCGGCATGTGGCGCGCTGCCGAAGACACAGCAGGCGACCTGATGGGCCGCCTGGCCGTGGTCCCGATGGTGCTGGAGGCGCGCGGACTGGATGTCACCCCCGGCATGATCGGGGTGTTCCGCAAGGCCGGCATCACCCAGGCCGTGGAGGCTCTGGAGGTGATCTATGCCGAGGAAGTCAGCCATGTCGCATATGGGTCCAAATGGTTCAACTTCCTGTGCGGCCGGGACAATCTGGACCCCAAGGAGGTGTTCCACGCACTGGTGCGCAAGTATTTCCATGGCCATCTCAAACCGCCGTTCAACGAGGAAAAACGCGCCGATGCCGGCCTGCCGCCGGATTTCTACTGGCCGCTCGCCGATCAGGTGAAACCGCTGCCGGGCTGGTAAATCACGGCCCGCCCTTGACGGCCGGAGCGCAGGGCAGCCTTTACCTGAGCGCCGCAGGGGCCTAGACTGGAAAGTCCCGGAAACCCGGATGGACCCATGTTCGAAAACGACTTTCCACTGCTGAGCACCGCCAGCCTGGTTGCGCTGATCCTGCACAAGGCCGCCGCCGGTCCGGTCTCCCTCGACAGTTGCGATGCCGCCCTTGCCGCCCTGTTTCAGCAGGCCGATGAGAAACCGGGCCTGCCGCCGGAAGAGCTGCGCGGCCGGCTGGCCGGCCATCTGTCGGACCTGGAGACCGCCCGCATTCTTGAACCGGCGCAGAACGGCAGCTGGCAGCTGACCCGCCGCGGCAGGCAAGCGCTGCGGCAGCACCCCGAAGGCCTCGATCAGACCGACCTTGCCAGATATCCGGAATTTGCCGCCCACCTGCGCGACACCGCCCACCACGCCTGCGGCATGGACCCGCGGCAGGACCGGTTTGACGAGGGCTTTCAGGCCTGCATGAAAGGCCAGCCCTTCACCGCCAACCCCTATGCCTTTGATAACGCGGATCATCAGGCCTGGGAAAGCGGCTGGACCGAAGCGCAGGAGGACCGCCAGGGCTGACCGCCGGGCGCGGCCGTGCCGCGGCTCCCGGCCTGCTTCGGCCCGGCTCCGCTTCGGCAAATTTCCGCCTATCTTTCCCCCGGACCGGCGCGTTCGGGGCCCGATGGGTCAACAGGCTTGCCCAACCGGCCCGCCCTGTCTATTCACTTCGCCCAAGGTCCCCGAACGCCCCGCGGCGCCGGGGCGGGACCGGGACAGGGCTGGACAGGGAACGGACATTGCGCACACGGCTTGCGATCAGAATTCACAGTTTTCTTGAACGCCGCTTCCCCGAGCGGCGGGTGTTCCTGAAATCCGACAGTGACACCCGCTTCATCCGGCTGCGGTCCGAAACCCAGCTGGTTGCCGTGGCCGGCATCACCCTGTTTGTCGCCTGGACCATCGTTGCCACGGCCATCGTTCTGATGGACACCATCGGCGCCGGCAACTTCCGCGAACTGGCCAAGCGCGATCAGCAGACCTACCGCGATCAGCAGACCTACCGCGAGCGGCTCAACGCGATCTCTGCCGAACGCGACAACCGCGCCGAAGAGGCCCTGGCGGCGCAGGAACGCTTTAATGCCGCGCTGACACAGATTTCGATGATGCAGTCCGAACTGCTGGCCTCGGAAACCCGCCGCCGCGAGCTGGAAACCGGCATCGAAGTGATCCAGTCCACCCTGCGCGACACCATGCGCGAACGCGATACCGCCCGCAAATCGCTGGCCCAGCTCAAGGCAGACACCCGGGACGAAAACACGGCCCATGCGGCGATGGCCAGCGCCTCGGCGCAAATGGACATGCTGGCCGGGGTGCTGTCGGACACCGCAGAGGAACGCGACCGGATCATGGCCGATGCCCGCGACGCCATCGGCCAGCGCGACGAACTGGAACTGGAACTGCAGCTGATGGACGAGCGCAACAGCCAGATCTTCCGCCAGCTGGAAGAGGCCGTCACGGTCTCCGTCACCCCGCTCGACAAGATGTTCCGCAATGCCGGCATGCCGCCCGAGCGCATCCTGGAACAGGTGCGCCGCGGCTACAACGGCCAGGGCGGTCCGCTGTCCCCTTTGGCGATGTCGACGCGCGGTGAGGAACCCACAGCCGAGGCGCTGCGGGCCAACAGCATCCTGGCCAAACTGGATCAGCTGAACCTCTACCGCCTGGCCGCCCAGCAGGCGCCGTTTGCCACGCCGGTGAACCTGGGCCAGGTCCGGCAGTCCTCGGGCTTCGGCTACCGCCGCGATCCCAAGACCGGCGGCCGCCGCCTGCACAAGGGATCGGATTTCGCCGGCAGCACCGGCACCGATATCTTTGCCACCGCCGATGGCGTGGTCACCCATGCAGGCTGGCAATCCGGCTATGGCCGGCTGGTCACCATCCGCCATGCCTTTGGCATTGAAACGAAATATGCCCATAACTCGAAACTCCGCGTGAAGGTCGGCCAAAGGGTCTCGCGCGGGGATCACATTGCTGATATGGGTAACACCGGACGGTCCACCGGGACCCACCTCCATTACGAGGTCAGGGTCAACGGGCAACCAGTAAACCCCATGATCTACATCAAGGCTGCGAGAAATGTTTTCTAAGAGCAAAATCAACGAGCCCGGGCCGAAGCAGGCCGAAGCAACCCCGGCACCTTCTGCTGCGCCGGCGGCTCCGGTCAGCGACTACAAGGCCAGCGCGCCCAAGGCCAAGCCCGCCGCATCGCTGCTGAGCTCGGACCTGCACATCACCGGCAATGTGAAAACCACCGGCGACATCCAGGTCGAAGGCACCGTCGAAGGCGACATCCGCGCCCATCTTCTGACGGTTGGCGAAACCGCCACCATCAAGGGGGAAGTGACCGCCGATGACGTCGTCATCAACGGCCGCATCGTTGGCCGCGTGCGCGGTCTCAAGGTGCGCCTGACCGCCACCGCCCGCGTCGAAGGCGACATCATCCACAAGACCATCGCGATTGAGTCCGGCGCCCATTTCGAAGGCTCGGTGCAGCGCCAGGACGACCCGCTGAACCCGGGCGGCCGCAAATCCGCCCCTTCCGCCGCGTCCCCTGCTGCCGCTCCGTCCCCCTCCGCCGCCGTGCAGGCCGCAACCGCTGCGCATAAAGCCGAGGGCTGAGCCGCCTTCCCTGCCGGATCCGGCAGCAAGCTTCAAAAGCCGCGGGCCGACGCCTGCGGCTTTTTCCGTTTCCGGGAGCGCTGTTGCCATGCCTCTCTCCCGCTCAGGTGTCCTGTATTCCTTACCTTGCAGCCAAAAGTTGCTGACTGTAAGGAATGCTCAACCTTCCAGCTGCCAGACCAGCCCGCGGCTCAGAACTCAGGACACTTTTTAAATGGCAACAGTTATTCTCAATGATCCAAGCGGAACATGGTCGCTCAACGACCTGAACTCGCCGGATTTTGCCAACGCAAGCATCACAACGCAAACCTCGAACCTGATTGTCTTTACCGGCACAAACGGCGCTGGTTTCAGCTTGACCGGCGATTTTTCCGCCGCCTCGCCCTACGCCTGGACGCTACGGTCGCTCAGCATCACATCCAACGGCGCGCAGGTTCTTTCGTTCTCCGGTTTTTCGATGAACTTCTATACTTTCGCGTCAACCAGCGGCGCGCGTCTCGAAGAGTCGCTGCTTTCCGGCAGCGATACAATCACCTCCAACATGGCCGAGGGTCAGCGCTGGCTGACGCATGGCGGCAACGATACAATCAAACTCGGAACCGGCGACGACACGCTTTATGGCGGCAGCGGCACGGACCGGCTGATTATTGCGGACACCTTCGGCAATGCGTCGCTGTCTTCCGGCTACAGCACGGTCACCATCGACTCGGGCGATGGCCGCGACATCCTGTCGTCGATCGAACAGCTGGAGTTTTCCAACCGGACCTTTGCCCTGACTGGCGGCAGCTACAGCGGCAATTCCCTGACCGGAGACCGTTCCGCCGGGCTGTCCAGCGACCTGATTTTGGGCGGGGCCGGCAATGACACCCTGTCCGGACTGTCCGGCGGCGATCTGTTGCTGGGCGAAGATGACAGTGACCGCCTGCTGGGCGGGGCCGGCCGGGACACTCTCAACGGCGGCGATGGCGATGACTCCCTCCTGGGCGGCAGCGGGCGCGACCAGCTGATCGGCGGCAACGGCAATGACCTTTTGGATGGCGGCAGACACGGCGACAGGCTGCTGGGCGAAGGCGGCAATGACACGCTGCAGGGCGGCAGCGGCAAGGACATCCTTATCGGCAATTCGGGCAACGACCTGCTGGTCGGCGGCGGCGGCGGCGATACCCTGCGGGGCGAGTCCGGCCGCGACACGCTGCTGGGCCACAAGGGCGACGACCTGCTGACCGGCGGCAGCCAGGCGGATACCTTCCTCTTCCACAAGGGCCACGGCAACGACACCATCAGTGATTTCACCGCCGGAGAGGACCACATCGCGATCGGCCGCGGTGCCGACCGCCTGAGCCGGCTGGAGTTCGACAGCCAGGGCGATGACGTCCTGGTCTCCTTTGCCAATGTCACCATTCTGGTGGAAGACATTACCGTGGCGCAGCTGCAGGACGCGGACAACTTGCTGTTCTGACCAGCGCAATCGACGACCGGTTCAAGGCGCGCCCCGGTGGCGCGCCTATTTCACTTCAGCATCCACCGCCCGTCCGGCCAGAAGGCGTGAAAGGCAAAGGCGAACATCACGTCATGCGCCACATCGCGCCCGGCGCCGTCCCGGACCCGCACCGATCCGATGTCCCGGCCCTGGGCCAGCGCGCCCGCATCCAGCGCCGACGCCTGCCCGGCCCGCCAGCTCAGCACCGCACCCGCCTCGCGGATCTCTCCCGCCTCGGCCAGCCGCGCCAGCGGCCAGGCCCGGCTGCCGACCCGCACCACCCGGTCCAGCGGCGCCAGCCCGTGCGGCGGCGGGGTGCCATCATACAGGAACGGCCAGTCCGACGTGTCATACCCCCGGTAGGGGTTCTGCCCGTAGCGCCGGTTATAGGCCGGCTGCGCCATCACCAGCCCATCCGGGTTGCGCGCTTTGAACTCTTCCCAGCTTTCGACCCAGCTGGGCAGGCTGGCCAGCCGCTGGCCGCTCATCTCGCCGACAATGCCGGCGCCGACCGCCTGCTGCCACCAGCTTTGGGTTTCGCGGTCATACATCACCATGTCGGAATAGCGCAGCTTGCCGGTGACCCCGAAGCTCAGCACCCCGGCCCGGGTCCGGCGGTCGAATGTCATCGCGGAATTGCACAAGGGGCAGTAGGTCACCGCCACCGGCACCCCGGCCACCTCGTCGTTCACGATCTCATGCCAGGTCAGATAGCGCAGCGGATAGGCCCGCGCCCGGGCGCCGTCTATCTCCAGCGCGATCACCGGCTCCCGCGGCTGCAGCCGCCGGTCCTTGGCCGCCGCTGTGAACTGCGGCGCATCCAGCGCCGGAATGCCGTCCTTGGGCACCCCGCCGGAACGGATCTGGCCCCAATCCGCGATCTTTGTCCGGTTGAAATCGGTTTCCGGCCATTCCCGCTGCCACTGCGCGGGGTCCGCCTGCGCCATCCAGGGCAGCAACACAGCCGCGCTCAACAAAAAACGTCTCAGCATAACAAACTCCCCGCCGGGCCCCAGTATTCGCGTCTGGCCGGGACTGACCAGAGGCAGACACAGGCTTGTGACCTGATGTCAGGAACTTGGCACAGCGCAGGGCTGAAACGGCACAGGCCCGCCCCCGGATACCGGGAGCGGGCCTGCGGTTTTCCGGAAAACCGGCGATCCTTATTCGGTCACAGTCACCTTGGACATGGCGTCGGGCTTACCGGTCACCGACCCGTTCTGCCCTGTGCCGCGCTTGATCGCGTCAACCACATCCATGCCTTCGGTCACCTTGCCGACAACCGTGTACTGGCCGTTCAGGAAATGGCCCGCATCAAACATGATGAAGAACTGCGAATTGGCGCTGTTCGGGTTTTGCGAGCGGGCCATGCCCACCACGCCGCGGTCAAACGGCAGGTCCGAAAACTCGGCCGGCAGGTCCGGTCGGCTGGAACCGCCGCGCCCGGCCGCGCTCATGTCGCCGCCGGCCTTGCCGAACTCGACATCGCCGGTCTGCGCCATGAAGCCTTCGATCACCCGGTGAAACACCACGCCGTCATACTGGCCTTCGGCAGCCAGCGCGGTGATCTGTTCCACATGCTTGGGTGCCACGTCCTCGAACAGGTCGATCTTGATGGTGCCGTTGGCTTCGCCCTCGACCTGAACCTCAAGACCGGTGGCAAAGGCAGGCCCAGCCGCCAGCAGGGCCAGCGCTGTCAGCGCCTTACGCATCCGCAGCAACCTTGACCGAGATCATCCGGTCCGGGTTCGCAGGCGGCTCGCCCTTGGTGATCGCGTCCACATGCTCCATGCCCTCGATGACACGGCCGTAAACGGTGTACTGGCCGTTCAGGAAGTGGTTGTCCTTGAAGTTGATGAAGAACTGCGAGTTGGCAGAATCCGGGTTCGCGGACCGCGCCGCGCCCAGGGTGCCGCGGTCATGCGGCAGCTTGGAAAACTCGGCCGGCAGGTTCGGCAGGTCGGAGCCGCCGGTGCCCGCCATGCGGATGTTGAACCCGTCTTCCATATCGCCATTGGCCACGTCGCCGGTCTGCGCCATGAACCCGTCGATCACCCGGTGAAAGCAGACGTTGTCGTATTCGCCGGCCCGCGCCAGCTCTTTCATCCGCTCGGCATGCTTCGGCGCCACGTCGGGCAGCAGCTCAATCACAACATTGCCGTCCTTCAGTTCGATGATGACGGTGTTTTCGGGATCTTTAATCTCGGCCATGAGGCCCTCCTGTCGTCGAAATTTGCAACGATAATTAAGGGCAGCGCCCGGAAATGCCAAGGGAGCATTGACTGATGCGCAAAAACCCCCGAAACAGCGGCCGGATTTACCTGCATTTTCACCATAAGGGGTCTCGCTGATGGGCTGGAAAACACTCGACGACATGGATCTGAACGGCAAGCGCGTGCTGCTGCGCGTCGACATCAACGTGCCGATCGTCGACGGGGTTGTCACCGACTCCACCCGCATCCGCCGCATCGCCCCCTCGGTGCGCGATATTCTGGCCGCCGGCGGCAAGCCGATCCTGCTGGCCCACTTCGGCCGTCCCGGCGGCGAGCGCCGCGAGAACCTGTCGCTGAACCAGCTGGTGCCGACGCTGGAACGCGCTTTTGAAACCCGGGTTCTGTTTGCCGCCGACTGCATCGGTGCTGGCGCCGAGGCCGCCGCAGACGCGCTGCAGCCGGGTGAGGTGCTGCTGCTGGAAAACACCCGCTTCCACGCCGCCGAGACCAAGAACGACCCCGAACTGGCCGCCGGCATGGCGCGTCTGGGCGAGGTTTACTGCAACGACGCCTTCTCTGCCGCCCACCGCGCGCATTCCTCTACCGAAGCCATCGCCCGGCTGCTGCCCGCCTGCGCCGGCCGTCTGATGCAGGCCGAGCTGCAGGCGCTGGAAAGCGCCCTGGGCCAGCCGCAGCGCCCGGTCACCGCGGTTGTCGGCGGCGCCAAGGTCTCGACCAAGCTGGAACTGCTGGGCAACCTGATCGAAAAGGTCGACCATTTGGTGATCGGCGGCGGCATGGCCAACACCTTCCTGGTGGCCAAGGGCCTGCCGGTCGGCATCTCGCTGGCCGAACGCATCATGAAGGACACCGCAGCCGGGATCCTCGCCAAGGCCGAGGCCGCGGGCTGCGAGATCATCCTGCCCTCCGACGTCGTGGTGGCGAAGAAATTCGAAGCCCACGCCGAGCATCAGGTGCTGCCCGCCGATGAATGCCCCGAGGATGGCATGATCCTGGATGCAGGCCCCGACAGCCTGGCCCGCATCAACGCGGTGTTCGAAGCCAGCAAGACGCTGATCTGGAACGGCCCCCTTGGCGCGTTTGAGCTGGAACCCTTCGACACGGCCACCAACGCCGCTGCACTGAAAGCCGCCGCGCTGACCCGCGCGGGCCGGCTGACCTCGGTTGCCGGCGGCGGCGACACCGTGGCCGCCCTGAACGCCTCCGGCGCTGCAGGCGATTTCACCTATATCTCCACCGCCGGCGGCGCCTTCCTGGAATGGATGGAAGGCAAGGAGCTTCCCGGCGTCGCAGCGCTGAACCAGTAAAAAAGAAGGCCCGCCCGGTCAGCCGGGCGGGGGCCATCGGGATGTTCCAGGCCCGGCAACGCGCGTTTCCCCCGGCGCGCGGCACAGCCCTCCCGCTCCGCCCGTTCCACACCGCCCTTTCCACGCCGCGCTCAGAAAAATCCCCCTGTGGACAGTTTTGGGATTCACAAGCCGATTCGGTTGTGGCATAACAGGGGCAGACGCCGGGAAACGGCGCAAAATCAAAAACTTGAGCAGTAACATACAGGCACCTCCAAAGTGACCCGAAGCAATCGCCCGTCGCTGGGCGCCATCGCCTTTTTTGCCACCGCTTTCGCGCTCAGCGCGTATTTTACCTTTGCGGCCGTGCAGGGCGACTTCGGTCTGTTCCGGAGGGTCGAGATTCAAGCCGAAGCAGAAGAACTGCGGCTGGATCTCGACCGCCTTCAGTCCCGGATCGGCAGCATGGAAAACCTGACCAGCCGCCTGTCCGACGACTATCTTGACCTTGACCTCCTGGATGAGCAGGCCCGCTCGGTGCTTGGCCTTGTCCGTGCGGACGAGATTGTCATCCGCTAAGGACGCACGGCCCTCCCCGGCGCCTCCGGCACAGCAGCCCTCCCTCCTCGGCGCGCCCCTTCTCCGGCAAGAATGCGGCTAGTGAAATTACCGCTTTTCCTGACCGGTATAATTTTGCAGACTTCCGCTACGCCTGCCCGGCCAAGGCGCCCGGCCTGCCGCGTTGCGGCTGTTTCGCCGGAACACCGCCCACGCCAAGGGCGGCGTGGCATTTTTGCGTTGCCCGGGCGGATTTTCACGCCGCGGAAACCCCGCAGCAGAATAACACTATCCAGCCGGGCCAAAACCGGATACTAACTGGTTTAACACTAAACTATCTAGCCTGCAGGGGGAGCCTACCACCATGGCCGCTAGGAAAAGCGCAAAGAAACCAAACGTTTCTGCCGAAGAGCTGACCAAGTACTATCGTGAGATGCTGCTGATCCGCCGATTCGAGGAAAAATCGGGCCAGCTATACGGCATGGGCCTGATCGGTGGCTTCTGCCACCTCTACATCGGCCAGGAAGCTGTTGTTGTCGGCCTTGAGGCCGCCGCCGAAGAAGGCGACAAACGCATCACCTCCTACCGCGACCACGGCCATATGCTGGCCTGCGGCATGGATCCCGATGGCGTCATGGCCGAGCTGACCGGCCGCGAAGGCGGCTATTCCAAGGGCAAGGGCGGCTCCATGCACATGTTCTCGAAAGAGAAGCATTTCTATGGCGGCCACGGCATCGTCGGCGCCCAGGTGCCGCTCGGCGCCGGCCTCGCCTTTGCCGACAAATACAAGGGCAACGGCCGCGTCACCTTCACCTATTTCGGCGACGGTGCGGCCAACCAGGGCCAGGTCTACGAGACCTTCAACATGGCCGCCCTGTGGAAACTGCCGGTGGTCTTCGTGATCGAGAACAACCAGTACGCCATGGGCACCTCGCAGCAGCGCTCCACCTCCAGCGCTGAAATCTGGGAACGCGGCAAGGCGTTCGGGATTCCGGGCGAGGCGGTCGACGGCATGAACGTGCTGTCGGTCAAAGAGGCCGGCGAACGCGCCGTCTCCCACTGCCGCAACGGCGACGGCCCCTATATCCTGGAAGTCAAAACCTACCGCTACCGCGGCCACTCGATGTCGGACCCGGCCAAGTACCGCACCCGCGAGGAAGTCCAGAAGATGCGCGAGGAGCGCGACCCGATCGAGCAGGTCCGCGAAATGCTGCTGACCGGCAAGCACGCCACCGAGGACGACCTCAAGGCGATCGACAAGGAGATCAAGGAGATCGTCAGCAAGTCCGCGGATTTTGCCAAGGACAGCCCGGAACCCGCGCTCGACGAGCTTTGGACCGACATTTACGCCGACGAAGTCCCGCAAGAGACCGCCTGAGGGGAAGAACAGAATATGGCAACCGAAATTCTTATGCCCGCCCTGTCGCCGACCATGGAAGAAGGCACGCTGGCCAAATGGCTGGTCAAGGAAGGCGATACCGTGAACTCCGGCGATATCATGGCCGAAATCGAAACCGACAAGGCCACGATGGAGTTCGAAGCTGTCGACGAAGGCATCGTCGGCAAGATCCTGATCGGTGAAGGCACCGAAGGCGTCAAGGTGAACACCCCGATCGCAGTGCTGGTCGAGGATGGCGAAAGCGCCGATGACTACGAGGCCGGCAGCGCCAAGGAAGAGGCCCCCGCCGCGGAAGCGCCGGCCGGCGAACCCGCCGCCGCCGCACCGCAGAAGGAACCCGCCGTTCCCGCCCGTGTGCTGGAACCGGACTACCCGGAAGGCACTGAAATGGTGCAGACCACGGTCCGCGAAGCCCTGCGCGACGCCATGGCCGAGGAAATGCGCCGCGACGAGGACGTGTTCCTGATGGGCGAGGAAGTCGCCGAATATCAGGGCGCCTATAAGATCTCCCAGGGCCTGCTGGATGAATTCGGCGCCAAGCGCGTCATCGACACGCCGATCACCGAACACGGCTTTGCCGGCATCGCCACCGGCGCGGCTTTCGCGGGTTTGCGCCCGATTGTCGAATTCATGACCTTCAACTTCGCCATGCAGGCGATTGACCAGATCATCAACTCGGCGGCCAAGACGCTGTATATGTCCGGCGGCCAGATGGGCGCTCCGATGGTGTTCCGCGGCCCCAACGGCGCGGCCGCCCGCGTTGGCGCCCAGCACTCCCAGGACTATGCCGCCTGGTACATGCAGATCCCGGGGCTGAAGGTGGTGATGCCCTACTCCGCGTCTGACGCCAAGGGCCTGATGAAATCCGCGATCCGCGATCCCAACCCGGTGATCTTCCTCGAGAACGAGATCCTCTATGGCCGCGCCTTCGACGTGCCCAAGCTGGATGATTACACCGTTCCCCTCGGCAAGGCCCGGATCTGGCGGGAAGGCACCGACGCGACCATCGTCTCCTTCGGCATCGGCATGACCTATGCGCTGGAAGCGGCTGACAAACTGGCTCAGGACGGCATCTCGGCCGAGGTCATCGACCTGCGCACCATCCGCCCGATGGACCTGCCCACGGTGATCGCTTCGGTGCAGAAGACAAACCGCCTGGTCACGGTCGAAGAAGGCTGGCCGCAGGGTTCGGTCGGCAGCTACATCGCCTCGGAAGTGATGCAGCAGGCCTTCGATTACCTCGATGCGCCGGTCATCACCTGCACCGGCAAGGACGTGCCCATGCCCTATGCCGCCAACCTGGAACGCCACGCGCTGATCACCACGGACGAGGTGGTCGAAGCCGTGAAGCAAGTGACCTACCGGTAAGGAGCCTCAAGATGCCCACTGAAATCCTGATGCCCGCTCTGTCCCCCACGATGGAGGAAGGCACCCTTGCCAAATGGCTGGTCAAGGAAGGCGATACCGTCTCCTCCGGCGACCTGCTGGCCGAGATTGAAACCGACAAGGCCACCATGGAGTTCGAAGCCGTGGACGAAGGCGTGGTCGGCAAGATCCTGATCTCCGAAGGCTCCGAGGGGGTGAAGGTGAACACCCCCATCGCGGTGCTGCTGGAAGACGGCGAAAGCGCCGATGACATCCAGGCCTCCGGGACATCCGGCGGCGATGCTGCCCCGGCCAAGGCAGACGCCCCGGCGGCATCCGAAGCCTCCGCCTCCGCCCCCAAGGAAGCAGTCAATGCCGCCCCCGCCGCGCCGCAGGGCGCCGACGGCAGCCGGATCTTTGCCTCGCCCTTGGCCCGCCGCATTGCCGCGGACAAGGGGCTGGACCTGAGCCAGATCACGGGCTCCGGTCCCAAAGGCCGCATCGTTAAGGCCGACGTCGAAAGCGCCAAACCGCAGGCTGCAGCCGCTGCCGCAAAAGCCGGTGCCGCACCCGCCGCCGCAGCCCCGGCTGCCGCAGCACCGGCAACCGGCCCCTCGGCAGACATGGTTGCGCGGATGTACGAAGGCCGCGAGTTTGAGGAAGTCAAACTGGACGGCATGCGCAAAACCATCGCTGCCCGCCTCACCGAGGCCAAGCAGACGGTGCCGCATTTCTACCTGCGCCGCGACATCCAGCTGGATGCGCTGCTGAAATTCCGCGGTGAGCTGAACAAGCAGCTTGAAGGCCGCGGTGTGAAGCTTTCGGTCAACGACTTCATCATCAAGGCCTGCGCCCTGGCGCTGCAATCGGTGCCGGATGCCAATGCCGTCTGGGCCGGCGACCGGGTGCTGAAAATGAAAGCCTCGGATGTGGCCGTTGCTGTCGCCATCGAAGGCGGGCTGTTCACCCCGGTTCTGCAGGACAGCGACATGAAATCGCTGTCGGCGCTGTCGACAGAAATGAAGGATCTGGCCAAACGCGCCCGCGACCGCAAGCTTGCGCCGCATGAATACCAGGGCGGCTCCTTCGCGATCTCCAACCTCGGCATGTTCGGCATCGACAATTTCGATGCCATCGTGAACCCGCCGCATGCCGGCATCCTGGCCGTAGGCGCCGGCGTCAAAAAGCCCATCGTCGGCAAGGATGGCGAACTGGCCGTGGCCACCGTGATGTCGGTGACCCTGTCGGTCGACCACCGGGTGATCGACGGTGCTCTTGGCGCAGAACTCCTGAACGCGATCAAGGACAACCTGGAAAACCCGATGGTGATGCTGGCCTGATCCGCGTCCACTGCAAAACAGGAAAAAGCCCCGGCTCAGCGCCGGGGCTTTTTCTGTATCGGCCTGTTCTGATTAAGCCTGTTCTGTATCAGCCTGCGGCCCGCAGCCACCCGCCGGGCCGTCCGAAGGAGGAGCCTTCAAACAGCCGCTCTATCTTTCCGGAAATATTCAAATTCCCGGGCCGGAACCGGGCGGCTCACTCCGCGGGAGACGACCCCGCCGGCACCACCTGGTCCATATTGACCGAGGGCTGATCACACCCCGCTTCGCCGACAATCCTGGCCGGCACGCCCGCCACTGTGGTGCAGGGCGGCACCTCCTCCAGCACCACCGACCCGGCGGCAATCCGGCTGCAATGTCCGACCTTGATATTGCCCAGAACCTTGGCGCCGGCCCCGATCAGCACGCCGTCGCCGATCTTGGGATGGCGGTCCTGCTCTTCCTTGCCGGTGCCGCCCAGGGTCACCGAATGCAGCATTGACACATTGTCGCCCACCACCGCGGTTTCACCGATCACGATGGAATGGGCATGGTCGATCATGATCCCCTTGCCGATCCGGGCGCCTGGGTGGATGTCGATGCCAAAGATCTCGGATGTGCGCATCTGAATGAAATAGGCCAGATCCTTCTGCCCCTGCTCCATCAGGTAATGGCTGACCCGGTAGGCCTGCACCGCCTGGAACCCCTTGAAATAGAGGATCGGCTGCAGCAGCCGGTGGCTGGCCGGATCGCGCTCGTTGATCGCCATCAGGTCGGCGCGGGCGGCCTCCACCAGTTCCGGGCAGTCCGCATAGGCGTCATCGACAATTTCCCGCAGGATTGTCATCGACATCTCGTTCGAGGACAGCTTGGCGGCAATCCGGTAGGACAGCGCTTTTTCCAAGGTTTTGTGATGCAGGATACAGGCATGGACCAGCCCGCCCATCAGCGGCTGGGTGGCAACAGCCTCCTCAGCTTCGCGGGTGATGCGGTCCCATACGGGATCCACCGGAGTAACGGCTTGCTGTGTTTTTGCCATGGGTCAAGATCCTTTCTCCGCTCAGATTACCCATCTAAGATGCTTTTCAGCAAACGCAAACCCGTGATGGAGGATATTTTCGAAATGAATGAGTCCGCTCAGGCGGCGCTGAAGCTGCAGATCACCGCCCGGCTCAAGGCGCTGGCAGCCGAGGATACCCTTGGGGAAAAGGCGCGGGGCGTGGTGGAGCTGGACCAGCAGATGGTGGGCCGCCTGTCGCGCATGGATGCGCTGCAGATGCAGGCCATGGCCAGGGCCCAGGCCGCCCGCCGCGCGGTCGAAGCACAGCGCCTGCAGTCCGCCCTCGCCCGCATGGACGCAAAGGAGTATGGCTATTGCGAGAACTGCGGCGAGGACATCGCCCCGAAACGGCTCCAGCTGTATCCGGCAGCGCTCAAGTGCATGTCCTGCGCCTCGGGCTAGGTCCGCGCGGAGGGATTTCGCCCCGGGCCTTGCCCGAAACGACCGGCGCCGCGCGCCTGCGCCCCCGCCGCCTTCCCGGTTTTGAGAACCAGCCTGACAGCCGCAACGGCAAGCCGCGGCCAAGGGCGCCGGGCCTTCCGGTCCTGCTTGATCCCGGCGGTCTGCATGGGCGCGCACCCGCGCCGCTGCCGCAGGCAGGCGGCGCCGCGCCCAACGGCCGGCCGGGCAGGTTTCTGCCCGGGTCAGCGGGCGGGAGCCTCCCCGCCAGTCTCCAGATGCGCCGCCAGTTCGCGCAGCACCAGCCGGGTGCAGCGCAGATACTCCGGATCCTCCAGACACACCTCATCCGCCAAATCAAACCGGCGCGCTGCCGCACTCAGGCTCCCGTCGCCCCAGCGCGGATGCAGCCGGCAAAACAGCGCCGTATGCGCCGCAGCCTCTGCCGCGCCGCCAAAGATGCGGCGGCACAGGCGCAGGCGCTCCGCGTCCCCAGCCGCCAGCAGGGCCCGGGCCACCGCTGCAACATCGCCAGGCAGAACCGGCTGCATCATCCCAGCACAGCCCGCGCCGCCGGCCCTGCTCCGAACCGCGCCGACCGCTGCGCCACTTCCAGAATGTCACCGGCCAGCACGCCGTCCTCGGCTTGCGCTGCCGCAGGATAGGACCACTCCGGCGTCGCAGCCGCCGCCTCCCGCAGCACCGTGCCGCCGCGCATCACCCGGATGCGGTAGGATTCGACCTCCTCGCCCAGCGGCACGTCCTCCAGCTCCCAGCTGTCGCCCTCGATCCTTGTGCGGCGGATCCAGGCGGCACTGATGTCCGCCCCCAGGGCCCCGTCCAGCCGCAAATGCACCGGCGCATAGGGACGCAGCCCGATGCCGTCAAAGCTCTCCTGCAAATGCACATAAGACGGATCCTCCAGCGCCCGCCGGGCCGGGCCGATCCGGTAATGCCGCAGCCTGCGGCGCTGTTCCGGCGCCAGTTCCATCTGCACCGGCGAACCATCCAGCAGCACCGCATAAGACCCGGCAGGCCAGGCATCCGGCATCAGCGCATCCGTGCCCTGCTGGCCGCGCAAACGGCCGCGCAGAAGGTAGGTCTGCGGCGCGATCAGCTCGGCCTCGCGGAACTGGAACAGCTCCCAATTGCCTGGTGTGCCATCGCCGATGGCGGCGGCATTGGCGCCATTCAGGACCGCCTCCGCGGTGCGGCTCTCCAGCGCGCCCGAGATCAGCTTTACCTGCAGATCCGCCCCCAGATCCCAGCGGCCCGCAGCCGCGGCCAGCAGCGGCGTTTGTGTCACCCCGACCACCTGACGTGCGGCAACCACCTGTTCCAGCGCGTAATTCTCATCCTCGCCGGATCCGTAAACCGCCACGCTGCCGGGCCAGGCTTCCGCCGTCACCGCCAGATGCGGCGCATGCGGCACCTCGTTGCCGCGCATCAAGGGCAGATCCATGAACAAGGGCAGCACCGGCCCGGGGGCGGCAAAGGCCTTGCCCCCCGGCAGCTCCTCCGCCACCGCGGCCAGGTCATAGACGCCGGGCTCGATCCGCACCGCCTCCACCATCTGCGCCTCGGCCTGCTCCACCCGGTCAATCCGGTACAGCTGCTCCCCGCCCTCCAACGGCAAGGCGACCACATCCCCCGCCCCCAGATGCAGCATCGAGGGCGGCAGCGAGAACCGCGCAATGTCGCGCGAAATCCGAGACTCGGCCAGCCAGCGGCTGACCACCTGCCGCGCCTCGGCACGGGTCAGCGCCAGCGGCAGCTCGTTCTGGCTGACAGAATGCGTGGCCTCATCCGGCAGCACCGCCTCAACCGAGCCTACCGCATGATCGCCGCCCCATTCGGTGAACCGCAGCCGCACCCGGCCTGCCAGTTCCGCCGCGCCGGCCCGGCTCAGCTCGGTGGTGCCGCCCAGCTCATCGCTCTCTGCCAGATGCTCCAGCGCCAGCCTTTCGGCGCCGCTGCCCTTGCGCATCCGGAACATCAGAAGCCCGCCGCGTTCCACCGCATCGAACCCGTGCCGCAGCATCAGGGGCTGCAGTACCGTGCGGGCCTCCGCGACATCCGGGGTCACAAGCCCGTGCACCACGCCGTAAAGCTGCGACACATCAATGTCATAAAGGCCGGCCCGGTGGCAGACCTCCTCCACCACCGAAGCCAGGGTGCGCTGCCCGGCGCGCCCGTTCAGCCAATGGCCGCGCAGGTAGTTTTCACCGTCGTTCCAGATCTCCACGCGGCTCGGGAAGGCCGGAAACGGCCGCGCGTCCCAGGCCCAGACATAGGCGTTGGCCATGTCCAGCATCCGACCCTCGTATTCCTCCGACAGCGGGTTGTTGGCGGCCTCCCCCCAATATCCGAGAATCGCGCGCAGATAGGCGATCTGCATAAGATCATCCCGCAACCCTTTGGAATGACGCGGCAGTTTTGATTCCGAGCTTTTCGGGTCCAGAAACTTGTTCGGCTGGTTGCTGCCCTTGTCGATGGCGGCGCAGCCCAGTTCGGTGAACCAAACAGGCTTTGACTGCGGCACCCAACCGGTCGGCACCGCCTGCCGCACCCCGCCGATCCGCTCGTGATGCGCGTGCGCCCACCAGCTGCGGATATCCTTGTAGCGCCAGATCCAGGGTTCCTCATGGGCGCCGTCGGTGATCGGGGTGCGGATCTGCGCGTCCCGGGCTTCGGCTGAATGATAATACCAGTCAAACCCCTCGCCGCCCTCCACATTGCTGCGCAGGTAGTCGCGGTCATAGACCGCCGGCACGCCGGATTGCGCATCCAGATGGTCCTCGCCCTCGCGCCAGTCGGACAGCGGCATGTAATTGTCGATGCCGATGAAATCGATATTGGCGTCCGCCCACAGCGGATCCAGATGAAAATACCGGTCGCCTTCGGGCGATTGATAGCCCCAGTACTCGGACCAGTCGGCGGCATAGCCGATCTTGGTCTCCGCCCCCAGCAGGATGCGCACCTCAGCCGCCAGCGCCCGCAGGGCGGCCACCGCCGGAAAGCCGCCGGCGCCGCGGATCTGCGTCAGCGCCCGCATTTCCGAGCTGATGCAAAAGGCCTCTACCCCGCCCGCCGCCGCACAGAGCGCCGCATTGTGCAGGATAAACCGGCTGAGGCTCCACTCGTCCGGCCCGGTATAGGCAACGCTGCCGCCGCCCACCGCAAAATCCGCCGCGGTGACACTGCCAAAGAAGTCCGCCACCTCGGCATCCGCAGCCGCGGTGCCATCAGCGGAGCCGGGCCGGCCGGGCGCCGCTGACAGGGTAATCCGCCCGCGCCAGGGCAGATGCGGCTGGCTGGCGCCGCCGGTCCAGGGATCGGGCAATGCGTTGCCCTCTGCCTGATCCATCAGGATGAAAGGGTAAAACATCACCCTGAGGCCGCGCGCCTGCATCTCGCGGATCGACTGAACCACCGCGGCATCCGCCGGCGTGCCGCCATAAAGCGGTTCGCCGTCCTGCTTCAGCACTTCATCTGCGGTGTTCCGGTCAAGCCCGCTGACTGTCCACGGCATATCTCCTTCGGCGGTCTTATGTTCCACCTTCGGTTTCAGCCTGCAACTGCCGCAGCGCAGATCATCGCCGAACCAGGACACAATCAGCGAGGCGGCACCGCAGGACGGCAGCTCGGCCTCCAGCGCGTTCAGCGAGGTCTTGAGGTCGCTCAGCCCCGAGGGCGTATGCTGGTTCGCCGGTTTCGACGATCCCGGCCCGCCGCCATAGAACACCGGATCCGCCGCCAGCGCGTATTCACCGGTGCCCGGCATCAGTGCCACCCCCTGCACCAAGCGGCCCAGGTCCTGCGCGTGGGTGCTGCTGGCGGGCTGTTCGGGCCGCAGCACATCGAAGGAGAACTGCGGCACCCGGTTGCCAAAGCGCGCAAGGTCGAGGTTTTCCATCACCACATAGGCGGTGCCGCGGTAGGCCGGCACCCGGCCGGCGCCTTCGACCGCTTCCATCACCGGATCGGGCAGCTGGTCCATGCCGCCGGTGTAGACGGTCATGTTCAGATCCTTCGGCGCCACTTCCTCGCCATCGGCCCAGACGCGGGAGACATGGGCGACCTCGCCTTCGCACAGCGCAATCGCCAGCGACACGGAATAGCTGTAGCTGGTCACCTGCGGCTGGCTGGGCCGCCCCTTGCCGCCGCCGCCGCTGACCGATGAGGTTTCCAGAAACTGCGAGGCCCAGATCACCTGGCCGCCCAGCCGCATCCGGCCATAGACCTGCGCCACCGGCGCGCCTTCGCTGGCCTGGGTCAGGCGGAAACGGTCGACCTTGCCGGTCTCCACCGGGTCGGCGCCGCTGCCCAGGAGCCGTTCGTCGATCATCCGGCCCAAGGTTGCGCCCACGGCGCGGCCAATGACGGCCGAAGACAGCCCCGCCACGGAGCCGCCGATTGTGCCGCCGATGGCAGCACCGGCAGCAGAAAGAAGAATGGTTGCCATCAGATCAGCTCCTTCGGGAATTGAAACCGCGCCACGATCCGGCGCTGCCAGGGCGGGCTCAGCGGGCTTTCGACAACCCCGCGGCCGGCATAGGCGTGGATGAAGGACGGAACATTGCCTTTGTGTTCCACCTGGCCGAAGGCCGGGCAGCGCCCGTCCGCCCGCCCGGGCCGGCGCTTCCCGCCCCCCCGCGGCCGGGCACGGCCCGCACCGCTTTGAAAAGAAACTTCAGACTGAACCCCCAGGTGCTTGGCCACCGAGCCGTCGCGCATCCGGAACAGGATCACATCGCCGGGGGCGGCATCGCCCAGAGGTTTCGCCAGCAAATGCCGCGCCGCGGCCTGCCACAGCGCCTCCGCTCCCTGCGGTTCGGACCAGTCCATCGTATAGGCAGGCGGTGCCTCGGGCTCAGCCCCGTACAGCTCGCGCCACAGGCCCCGGATCAGGCCCAGGCAATCGCAGCCCGCGCCCTTGCACGCGGCCTGATGCACATAGGGCGTGCCGATCCAGCCCCGCGCTGCGGAAACCACCCGGCTCACCTGCGGCTTCCCCCGGTGTTCACACCGGACTGCCGCGGCACCGCGATCAGCCAGTCTTCGCCCGGAATATCCGGGAAGCCCTGAAAGTTCAGCAGGTTGTTGAATTTCAGCCGGCAGGTTTCCATGCGCTTGTCGCAGCCTGCCTCAAGCCGGACCCTGTCGCCCGGACTCACCGCCGCACGGACCGGTTCCCACAGGGTGATCCGGCGCCCGTCAGTGCTGCTCTGGTCCGCCTTCACGGCGGCCCACAGGCCCTCTGCGGCTCCGCTCAGCACCGTCAGCCGCCCGCCGGTGAACCAATCCGCCTCAAACCCCGGCAAAGCCTCCCAGCCGAACACCTCGCAGCGCGCGACCTCCACCGCTTCCAGCTCGACGGCATAACCCGGCGTCTGCAGGTCGAACCGGCAGGCCGCATCGCCCAGCACCGCGGTGCAGGGTTTCTGATAAATCCGCCCCAGCGGCTGGTTCAGCGCCTCGGCAAGCCCGCGCAGCTCTGCCTCAAACGCGCCGCCCGCGCGGCGGATTTCACCGATCGAGCCGCGGAACTGCAGCCAGCGCATCGAAACATCGCGCCAGTTGACCAGCCAGCAGCGCACCCCGGCGCCATCGAACCGGCCGGCCTCGATATCCTCTGCGCGCAGGGCGGCGTCGCTCAGCACCCCCAGCGCCTCGGTGTTGTCGACCGACAGGCCGGTGGTCTGCTGCACCGCCCGCGCCGTCAGCCCGCTGCCGGGCTGAAACGCCAGCCCGTCAAAGGACAAAGCACAGTCATGATCAGTAAATCCCAGCATGGTGCCGTCGCGCCGTTCCAGCGCCCAGGCCCGGCAGAGCGTGGTGATCCCGCTTTTAAGATGGCCGTGCAAGCTGTTGGAAAGACGGCTCATACCCGCACCTCCACCACCGGCACCGCGGGCGCTTCACCGGCCTGAAAGGACGCCACGCTGGTCTGGATGCTGCCGGTGTCAAACCGCACCGGCACGTCGAATTCGAACCCCGCCCGGATGCTCAGGCCGATCTCCGGCGGATGCGCCAGGGTGATCATCCCGGTGACGGTGTCCAGCTCGTAATCCACGCCTTCGCGCAGCTCGTCCTGCTCAATGCCGACCCGAACGGAGCCCGCCACCGGCTTGGCAATCGGGCGCTGATAGGTGAACTCACCCGAGCGGTAGCTCTTGGCCAGCTGGAACGTCACGGTGCTGCCGTCGCCGGTGGCAATCACCTGATCGCGGAAATCCGGATCGGCGCTGGGCCGGGCGGATTTGTAATCGCTCCAGTCCTTCCAGCGGAAGCCGTAAAGCTGCCCCTGGCGGGCCTCGAAAAAGGCGATCAGCACCTCGATATCCTCCAGCGCGCGCAGGCCGAGACCGGCGTCATAGCGGCGGCGGGAGTGCGCCCAGGGGGTGTTGCGCTCCTCGAACCCGTTGGCCAGGGTCACCACATCGGTGCGCCGTTCCGGACCGCCGACCGAGCCGAAACTGAGAGAGGCGGGAAATCGGACTTCGTGAAAATTCATGGACTTACCCTCCGTCCTTAACGGTTTCTTCCGCCGCGGCTCAGCGCGCGGGACAGCTGTGCGGCGATCTGGCTGCGGCTGCGTTCAAAGCCTTTGACGTCGGGGGTAGTGACATTCATCACCACATTGACCCCGCCGCCGCCCTGGCTGCGCACGCCCAGCGACCCATCAGCGCCGCGGGTCAGCGGCAGGATCGCCTCCGGCCCTGCTTCGCCCATCAGCCCGGTGGCACCGCGCATCGGAAAACTGACCGGCCCGGTGACAACGCCGCCCTTGGCAAAAGGCATCACCTTGCCCTGGCTGAAGGCGGCGCCGCCAGCAAAGGGCAGGATGCTGCCGATCAGGCTGCCGATGCCATCGGAGATCAGCCCGCCCGCATGGTTCGCCACCGGCTTCATCGCGGCGTTATAGGTGGTGCGGATCATTGAGCGGGCGAGCCTGTCCATCGACGCGGACAGGCTGTCGCCGTCGAACACCAGCCCGTCAAAAGCGCGGCGCAAGCCCTTGGAAAGACTGCGGTCCAGGACCTGCGCGTCGCGTCCGGTTTCGGAAAATCCTTCCTTCACCCGCCCCAGCACCTCGGCAAAGGCCGCGGCCATGCCGGAGGCGCCGTCAAGCGCTTCCCCCAACGCCTCGCCCTGCAATTCCAGTTCTGCCATTGATGTTGAATCAGTCACCTGTCGTCTCCTTGTCCTGTGGCGGCGCGATGTCCGGGAAGGCCTGCATCAGCGCCGCCATCCGGTCGCGGCCCAGAGGTTGCGGCGCTGCGGCTTCGCCCAGCATCAGCCGCAGTTCTGCCGGGGTGAGCTGCCAGAAATCGCGCGGCAGCAATTTCAGCCCGGCCATCCCGGCGCGCATCAGGGCGGGCCAGTCGAGCGTGCTCACAGGCTGTCCGGCACGGTGAAGCTGCGCACCAGCAGGTCTGCCGCCACCTTCGCCGCCTGCATCGGACCGCCGGTGATTGCAGCAGATGCCAAGGCTTCACGGCTCAGCTCATGGCCGCCGCCCTGCAGGCCGGCCGCAAGCAGCGCCAGCACGTCGCGGGCCGAAAACCGGCCCTGTTCGAACCGCTGCACCAGATCCACCAGCGTGCCTTCCTCCAGCGAATCCTCAAGCCCCGCCAGCGCGCCAAGGGTCAGCTTCAGCGCGTAAGGGGTTCCATTCACGATCAATTCCGCCTCTCCGGCCTGCGGGTTCACCATCGTTCAAACCGCCGTAAAGCTGAGAGCACCGGCGCTGGCCAGTGACAGCTCATAGGTGGCTTCGCCATTGTGGCTGCCGGCATATTCCAGCGCGGTCACCTGAAAGGCGCCCTGCACGATGCCGAAATCGGGAATGATGATCTGGAAGTCCGGTGTCAGCCCTTCAAAGAACAGCTGCCTTGCGCGTTCGTCCGTCGCCTCGTCCCGGAAAATGCCGGAACCGGAGATACTGGCCGAGCGCACCCCGGCGCCGGCCAGCAGCTCGCGCCAGCCGCCCTGGCTTTCGAGGCTGGTCACATCGACGCTTTCAGCGTTGAAGCTGATCCGTGTGGCGCGCAGGCCCGCGATGGTCTCGAACAGGCCGGCGCCGTTCATGTCCACTTTGACCAAAAGGTCCTTGCCGTTTTGAATTGTCATGGGGTTTCTCCCTGCTTTTCAATGGGGTTGAGCGATGTCCTGCGGCCTAGACGTCATCCACCCGCGCCCTGAAGCGCAGGATGATCTGCCTGCCGCCGGTCTTCAGCCGTTCAGCCTTGGCGCGGTCGAACCACAGGCCGGTCAGCCGGCCGCGGGGCAGCGGCACCGCGGCACCGACCAGCGCGTCGCAGACCGCCGCGGCGGCAGCCTTGGCGCCGGCAAATCCGGCCATGTCGGTGGTGACGGTGATGAAAAACCGGTGCTCGGCGCCGCCTGCTGTCTTGTCGGAGCGGTCCAGCACCTCCTCCGATCCCAGCGCCACATAGGTCTGCGGCAAGGGGCCTGCGGGGATCGCGTCATAGATCGCGCTGCCGACCAGAGCGGTGAGCCCCGCATCGCCGGTCAGATGGGTGTAGACGGCGGACTGCAACCCGCCTGCGATGGCATAGGTCATCCGCTCACCTCCTCAACCGCGAAACAGGTGAGGTAGCGGGCGTCGGGATCGGATTCTGCAACTGCGTCAATACGGTAAAGCCTGTTGCTGTCGCGGAAGCGCTGATCAGGACGGGGTCGTGATGCAAAGCCTTCTGGTGCAGCGCGCAGGGTGATCCGGTATTTCTGCAAAGACAGGCTGTCGCCGGTCAGACGCCCGGTAAGCGATGTCACCTCGGCCCAAAAGGTGCCAAGCGCCACCCAGGTCTCAGAATAGCCTCCGGCCCCGTCGGCCTGGCGCTGGGGGTCTTCCAGCACCAGTTTGCGGGTGAGTTTCGGGGGGGTTTTCATGCCAGGCCTCCCAGGGTCAGCCGCAGGCTGCGGTAGCGTTCGATCAGGCTGGTGACGCCAAAGGGCATGCAGCCGCCGTGCAGGCCGGTGTCGGCCCGGTATTCGTAATAATGCGCGGCCAGCAGCATCACCGCCTGGCCCAGATCGGCAGGCAGGCCGCCCCAATCAGAGGCCATCCCGGCCTGCAGTGAAATCCGCGCCAGACCGCCGGTGGGAATCGGCGGCAGCAGGCTGCCGGCCGGGCACAGGCGCGGGCGCTGGCTGTCGGGCTCCAGGTGATAGAGGGAGGCGTCCAGAACCGTCTCATCGCCGCCTGCGCCGCGCATCGCAACTGCGGTCACCGCTTGCACCGGGGCGATCGGCAGGATCATCCGGGCACGGTCGCGCCAGTGCCGGATCTCCATCTCAAAATCTCGTATTATCAGAGCTTTGCCGGTCCTTCCTTCAATCGCAGCCAGGGCCGCGCGCAGAAAGCCAATCAGCACCTCGTCCTGCAGGCTGTCCTCGCCAAAACCGCTGCCCAGGCGCAGATGCGCCTTGAACGGGGCCAGCGGCAGGGCGGCCTCGGGCACGGGGGTCAGTTCGCTCAGCATCATCATCTCACTCCTGCGGGCCATCCCCTGCTGCGGCCCTGATCTGCTGTCCGGGTGGGGTTCGGCGGGCATGCACCATCCCTTGCCGCTCGGACGGAGGGGAGCAGCTGGACGGCAAAGGATTGTGGGGTGCATACCCGCCGGCGGACCGGTCTGCCGGTCCGCCATCAGCGCAACGCGTCAGGTCACGCCGAATTTCATCAGCTTGATCGCGGCAAAGTCGCTGACATCGCCGCCGACCCGCTTGGTGGCGTAGAACAGCACATGCGGCTTGGCGCTGAACGGGTCGCGCAGCACCCGCAGGTCCGGGCGTTCGGCGATGGTATAGCCGGCGCGGAAGTCGCCGAAAGCGATGGAATAGCTGTTGGAACCCGGGTCCGGCATGTCCTCGGCGATCAGCACCGGGTAGCCCATCAGCCGTGCGGGTTCGCCTGCGGCCAGACCGTCAGACCACAGGAACCGGCCATCTGCGTCTTTCAATTTCCTGAGCATTCCTGCGGTCTTGGAGTTCAGAATGAAAGTCGCATTGGCGCGGTATTCCGCCCCCAGCGCATAGACCAGATCAATGATCGCATCGCCGCTGCCAACCTCGGCGTCGGTGCCGGAGGTGACATAGCCAAGGTTGCCCCAGCTCCAGCTGCCGTTGCTGACAACCGGGTGGAACAGGAAGCCCTTGGGCTTGTCGATGCCGTCACCATTGATAAAGGCCTCGGCCTCGGAGCGGGCGAATTTGTCGGCGATGCGGCCCGCCAGCCAGCCCTCGATATCAAAGGCGCTGTCGTCCAGCAGCCGTTGCGACGCCTTGGGCAGCGCGCTGAGTTCATGCAGCGCAATGGTGATGCGGTCGATGCTGCCGGTGCCGGTTTCTGCGGCCGGGCCGGCCTCGGTCGCCCAGCCGGCCCCCATTTCGCTGTGGTCGATCAGCACGTCATAGGAAGACGCCTCCACATGCACCACCGAGGCCACCGCGCGGATCGAAGCGGAGGAGTTCAGCACCGATTTCACGGTCTCGGCGGTCTGCGGGTCGACCAGGTAGCCGCCATCGCCGCCCACGGCGGTGGACATCGCCTTGCCTTCCAGTTCCAGCCCGCGCAGGCTGTCGTCGTCGCCGCTGCGCAGGTAGGCGTTGAACGCCTTCTGATGCGGCGCGCCCGCGTCCTGGCCGGCTGCCAGATGGGGGCGGTTCTGTGAGATTGTTTTACGGTCCAGCATGTTCACTCGCTCTTCTGCCTGTTTCAGCCTTGATTGCACGTCGGTTCGAAACCCCTTGATTTCATGAAGAAAGCCGGTGATGGCCTGGGTCACTTCATGCGCCAGGGGCGCTGTGGTCCCGGAGGGGTCCGGGAGGTCTTGATTGCTCATGATGTCTGTCCTGTTTTAAGCCGGGCCGGTTTTAAGCCGGGCCTGTTTTAAGTCTGGCCGGCCTTGAGCTCCTGGGTGATCCGGCGCAGGCCGGCGGCCAATGCGCGCAGCGCGTCTGCCTCGGCCGCGAGGGCGGAGGATTTACCCGCCACCCGCGCCGCGGGCAGCATCGGGAAGGTGACCAGCGACACCTCCCACAGTTCCAGCTGGGTCAGATGGCGGCTGCCGTCCGGGGTGCGGGTGGATTTCAATGTCCGGTAGCCGATTGACAGGCCGTCAATGGCGCCGGCCTCGATCAGCGCCGCGGCTTCGGCGCCTTTGGGGGTCGCGGTCAGGATCCGGCCCTTGACGAACAGGCCACGCTGATCCTCGCGCACCTCGTCCCAGACGCCGATCGGCTGGGCGGGGTCGTGCTGCCACAGCATCTTGACGGTGCGGCCCTGATCCTGAAGCGCCTTCAGCGAGGCGGCATAGGCGCCGCGTATCACCGCATCGCCGCCCTGATCGGTCTGGCCGAACAGGCTGGCGTAGCCGGTGATCTGGCTTGCGTGCTGCAGCGAGAGATCCTCGCCGAAACGCGCGAATTTATGTTCAAGCTGGGGAGGTCCCTGCATGATATCTGCCTCGCAAGTTATTGTTGTTACGGCAATTGCACCGTCAGGAAGGATTGAAAGGCCTGTGCCAGGATCACCGCGGCGACGCCGTAGACGGTGAGCCAGAGACGTTTTTCCAGCCGTTCCATCATCTGTTCGATCCGGTCGAGACGGCGGTTCACCGCCTCGTGCTGGATCTGGGCCACCCGCTCATGGGCGGACAGGCGCAAACCCGGTGAACAGTCGAAAGCGTGCATCGGGTGCTCAGTCATCCTGTCCGCCCTCCCGCTGCGGCGCGGCGGGGGCTTCTGCGGGCAACCCCAGCAGGCGCCGCTTTTCCGCGGGTGTCAGGAAATCGGCCGCAGAGACCCGGCGCCACTGCGCCTCGCGCTCGGCGGCCAAGGCAGGCAGCTGGTCGAGGTCGGGTTTCAGCGTCAGCGCCTCGCCGGTCCAGCCGGCCAGCCAGTCGGCAAGCGCGGCGGCGGCCTTGGCCGCCAGCGGCAGCACGGTCAGCCGGTAAAAGGCGCGGTGGGCCTCCTGGTAATTGGCGTAAGTTGCATCGCCGGGAATGCCGAGCAGCATCGGCGGCACCCCGAAGGCCAGCGCAATTTCGCGGGCGGCGGTGTCCTTGGTTTTCTGAAACTCCATATCAGAGGGCGAGAACCCCATTGGCTTCCAGTCCAGCCCGCCCTCCAGCACCATCGGCCGGCCGGCGTTCTTGGCGCCCTGAAAGTTTGATTGAATCTCGTCGCTTAGAATGCGGAATTGTTCCTCGGACATGCGGCCGTGGCCGTCGGACCCGTTCCAGACCAGCGCGCCGGAGGGGCGGGCGGCGTTGTCCAAAAGCGCCTTGGACCAGCGGGAGGCCGCGTTGTGCACATCAATCGCCATTGCCGCCGCCTGCAGCGATGACAACCCGTAGTGGTCGTCCTGCGGGTGGAAGCTTTTGATGTGGCAGACCGGTGATTGCGCGCCCTCCGCGGTGAAGCGGTGCTTGCGTCCGGCAACCGAATATTCGAACCCGGCCGGCCAGCCGTCCGGGCCGGGCACAACGCGCATCCGGTCGGACCGCAGCACATGCAATTCCGCAGGCGTGCCTGCGTCTGCCGCGACCGCCTCGATATAGGCATTGCCGGAGAGCAGCAGGTGGCCATAGAGCGCCTCCAGCAGTTCGGCCTGGCCCTGCGCCGGATTGGGGCGGGCCAGCAGCGCCAGCCAGGGGTGGCTGTCAAAGCGCCGGCGGCTGTCCTGCAGCACCAGCGGCACGGCCGCGGCGGCCTCGGCGATCATCCGGATCACCCGGTGGCCGACCGGATTGCCGGCAAAACCGCTGCGGGTCAGGGACACGCTGTCGCGCGGGCTCCAGGCGGTGCGGCCGGCCCCCTGCCAGGAGACCACGCGGGCGGTCTGGCTGGCCTTCTGTTCCAGGGCGGTTTCCGGGGGTTCGGGCTTGTTGCGCCGCAGCAGGTCAAAGACCATTGTCCGCTCCTCAAGTTGCTGTGTGGGGCGCTGCCTGCCGCTGGGGCCGATGCGCCTTTGCTGAGGGTCATTAGTGACAGAGAGGCCTGAAGATTTGGCCAGCGGTGCGTACGCAGGGGGCGCAACACCCCAGGTTAAGCGACTGTAATAAAAGGAAATAGCAGCGTTGCGCGCTGCCATTCTCCCATCTTCATTTTCTGATGCACCGTCTGGCCGAAGGCCGGGCAGCGCCCGTCCGCCCCCCTCCGGGCGGGCGCTGCCCTGGGCGCATTACAGCACCCTGATCTGCGGCATCCTCAGGCTGGCTGCCGGCTGGATGATCAGCTCATGCAGGGCCCAGACCAGCGCATCCAGCCGGTCGGGAGAGCCGCTGCCCTGATAGCCTTGCGGGGTCATCAGGCACATCTGGTCCTCCAGCTCTCCCAGCCCCGGCAAATGTTTGACGCGGCCCTGCTCATAAAGGGCGGCGACGGGTTCGGCGCGGGCGGATTTGCCCTTGCGCGCATGCAAGGCCCGGAACGGCACCAGCGGGTCGGCCTGGCGCAGCACCGTCTCCACCAGAGCGCCGCCCTGATTGACCTCGGCCACCACCCGTTCGGCGCCAAAGGCATCGCGGGCGGCAATCACCGCCTGCGCCCAGGCCAGCGGCCCGGCGCCCTGAACGGTGCGGTCGGCCAGCACATAGGCGCGCCAGTCCTGCGGTTTGCCCTGGGTGACGGCGCCCGCCGCCACGATGCCGCAGGCGTCCGAGGATTTTCCGGAACTGACCGCGGGATCCACCGCCACCACCACCCGGTCGAGCGGCGGCGCGCCGGTCACTTGCGCCGCCGCCAGCGCGGCAGTGGACCAGAGCGCGCCCGGCACATCGGCCAGCATCACCCCGTCCAGCTCCTGCCGGCCCAGACGGGTGCCGGCGTAGCGCGCCCGCATCTCCTCTAGGAACGACGGCGCGAGGTTGGCGCGGTTGGCCTCGGTCGGGGCGTGGGTCTGCACCGTGCTGGGAGAGGCCAGCAGGTGTTTCAGAACCGGTGCATTGCGCGGCGTGGTGGTGACGCAGACGCGCGGGTCCCGGCCCAGCCGCAGGGCGAATTGCAGCATGTCCCAGCATTCCTGGCCTTTGCGCCATTTGGCCAGCTCATCCGCCCAGGCGGCGTCGAACTGGGGGCCGCGCAGGGCCTCGGGGTCGTGGGCGGAAAACGCCTGCGCCTCGGCGCCGTTGGGCCAGATCAGCTTGCGCTCGGAGGCTTTCCACTTGGGGCGGCGGTCGGGCGGCGAGCAGGCCAGGATGCCGCTGTCGCCGTGGATCATCACGTCGCGCACCTGGTCATAGGTTTCGGCCACCAGCGCGATGCGGCGGGCGGTGCCGGGATCCTGCGGGCGCGGCCCTTCGGCGAGCGACCGGATCCATTCGGCCCCTGCCCGCGTCTTGCCTGCGCCGCGGCCGCCCAGGATCACCCAGGCACGCCAGCCGCCCGGCGGCGGGCGCTGGTGGTCCAATGCCCAGATGCCGAACAGATGCGGCAGCGCGCACAGCGCCTTGCGGTCCAGCTCATTCAAGAACCAGCTCTGGAGCGAGGGCGGCGCGCAGGCCAGAAAGTCCGCGCTCGACAGCTGCGCGCGCCGCGACGAGATCGAGTTCGTGTTCGGATTTGAGCATGCGGGCGAATTCGGTGCTTTGTTCTGCAAGGAGTCTCTCCACTTTCTGGCAATCGCGGATCAGCTGTTCCAGTTTGCCGACCTGTCCCTTGGCGCCGGCGCCGGTGGTTTCGAGCTGCTCCCGCAGCGCCTCTGCCTCGTTTCGCAGCCGGTGAATGCTCTCCTGCAGGGATCGCAGAAGATCGGCGGTGTAATGCACCTGCCGGGTCAGGACGGCGGCGCCGTCCTGGTCTGTTGGATGATCTGTCATGAATTTGTCTGCCTCATGCGTTTTTTGTCCGCACAAGAGAAAGAACGACGGCCACCGGCGGAGGGATCCGGGGCCGTCCATGTTCTTTCCAGCTGCAATGCAACTTATACGTGAAAATGTTGCGTTTGTCAAGAATTCCGGCCGCAGCAGCGCACGGTGGAAAGGCAACGGCCTGCCGATAAGGGCGGCCCAAAGGCTTGCTGACGACAGAAGCCGGTCAAAGAGGCGCGCTTTCCGCTAAGCATCTTGCACGTCGTTCTTTCTTTCAGGTTTGCCGCCGCTGCATCGCGCGGTGGCAGCAGCCGCAAACCTTGGATCATACTGATCCGGCCCTCTGCCAGAGCGATGTCCGGTTTGCGGGGGGCCAACCGGTCTGTCGGAGGCGTGTCATTTTCCGGTAACCCGGTCAAACCCCATGCTGATAGGTCACCATTCCGTCGCAGATCGTCGTCATCGCCATCGCCGCCGTCACGTTCCCGGGCGCAAGCTGCGTCAGGTCATGGCTCATAATTGCAACGTCGGCCGCCATGCCGATTGCCAGCTTTCCTTTTGTATCCTCGTTGAATTCGGACCAGGCATTGCCGCGCGTATAGCTGGCCAGCGTGTCGTGCAGCGTCTGGGTCTGGTCGGCCCACCCCTCGCCCAGATCCAGCGGTGCGATTGCGGCTTTGACATTTGCCATCACGTTGACCGGGATCACGGGCCAGTCTGTCGAAAAGATGACCTGTGCGCCTGCGTCACGTATGGTCTGCCAGGCATAGGCCCCGGCAATCTGGTCCGCGTGCAGATACTGCGCCGCGCCGCCGGGCGGAAAGATATGCCCCATCGGAGCGTGGCCCGGTTGCAGGGAGGCAACGATGCCCAACGCCGCAAGCCGTGGTATATCGTCTGGATGGATCACTTCGATATGTTCGATCCGGTGACGGCTGTCGCGCCTCCCATTGGTCTTTGCAGCCATCTCGAAAGCGTCGATCGTGCGCCTGACACCAGCATCGCCGATGGCGTGAACGGCGATCTGGAACCCCAACCGGTCCGCTTCGGAACAGCAGGCAACAAAGTGCTCCTGTGTGAAAACCTCATCGCCTGAATTGCCGTTTGCGCCCAGCTCACCGGGGTAAGGGCGCAGCATCAGCGCAGTGCCGCTCTCGATCACACCGTCAATGAACATCTTGACGTGGCTGCATGCGATCTTGCCGCTTCGGAAATCATCCCGCATCGCGGGCGCTTCCGCGGTCATCCGTTGCAGCGGATCGGTTCCTTTCATATGAAACGGCACACGGCAGCGGCAAAGCAGGCGGCCTTCGGCTTCCAGTTCGGACAAAAGCTCCAGCTGATACCTGTTGCCGTCCATCAGATGCAGGCCTGTAATGCCTTGCGCGGCGCAATGCGCAAGCCCCTTGGCGAGAACGTCCTTGTCCATCCGGCGCTGATCCGCCGTTGCGGGGGGCACCGGGTCCTTGCCCGTTGTCAGGCCCAGCATGTCCCGGCCGCCGTGGCGCGTGAGGCGCAGCACCGGCTCATAGGCGCCGGGCTCCAGCAGCTCGCCAGTGGCCAGACCGTCCTCGCCCATCACGATCTCGGAGCCTGCATCGGTTGGTCCGCCTTGCAGAAGGCCTGCGGCTTTCAGGGCGGCCGTGTTTGCCCAGATCGTGTGGTGGTCCGGCGCGAACATGGCCAGCGGGCGGTCGCTGAGAATCCGGTCGAGGTCGTGGCGGGTGGGCGTCTTTCCCGTGCCCAGAATGCCGTAGTCCGCCATGACGCAGAACACCAGGGCATCGTCCGGATTGGCCTGCGCGTAGGGGCGGATGCCGGCCCGCATCGCGGGCAAACCTGTGACGCCGTAAAGGTTCAGGCAATCCAGCTCAACCGATCCGCCAAACAGATGGACATGGCTGTCGATGAACCCGGGAAGCACAGTCGCACCGCCCGCGTCGATCATCCGGGTCTCAGGGCCGGCCAGGGATAGAATGGCGGCATCAGCCCCGACAGCCGTGATCCTGCTGCCTGCAATCGCAAGCGCCTGTGCGGTCGGCATCGCGTCGTCAAAGGTCATAAGGGCGCCGTTGTGGATGATAATCGAAGGGGTCATGGGATGTCCTGATGCCGCGGGAGCGGCCCCGGCAGGGCGGGGCCTCAGTTTAAGTCTTTCGTTCCCTTCTGTAGGTCGGTCCGGATTGCTGTGTAAAGCTTTGCCGCCGCAGGCGGGCATGGCGGGTGATACGCTTTAATCTGTCCGCCGCGGGGTTTGCAGGCTGGCGCACCTGCTTGGCTATCGGGGCCTTATTTATCAGGACACAGTATGTTTTTGCATCCGGTCAGCACGTCCCCGCCCATGCCAGCCATCGGACCGATCCGGGGATAGGTGCAAGACAATCATTCACGGCGGCTGGTGCGATCAGCGGCTCAGCAACCGCGCAGTCGTCAATCGCGCCCTTCCAAGCGCCGGTATGCCTTCAGAACCGCTATTCGTGTTTCTTCCGGCTGCTGATTGACCGCCTCGGCAAGGCGGTGCAGTTGGTGACGCAGCCCGTGCAGCTGGTCCAGCAGGGACAAGATAGTCGGTACTGTATCCGCGGACAGCGACATTTCCTTGCGCAGGTCGCAGATCAGCCGGATCCGGGCGATGTCGAGTTCATCGAAAAACGGGCCGCCGTCGCCGCGTGCCGGTTTGATCCAACCCGCCCGCACCCATGAGCGAAGCTCCCGGAGCTGAAGCCTGCGAACCGTGGCAACCACGTCATGTTCTCTCAGCCGCATCACACACTCCCCATGTTCTTGCGCGGATCCTGCCCGGCGGTTTCACGCCAGCGGCGGGCGAGGTCTTCCATCCCGCTGCCGATCTTGTCCGGCAGCATGATCATCAATCGGACATATTGGTCGCCCGCCGGTCCTTTACCGGGCCGGACCCCCTTGCCCTTCAGCCGCAGCCTCTGGCCGCTGGACGCTCCCTTGGGCAAGTTCATCGACACCGGCCCCGAAAGCGTCGGAACCTCGATCCTGCCGCCCAGAACAGCCTCATCGAAGGTGATCGGCAGGTCGATCCCGATATCGTTGCCGTCGCGTGTGAAGAGCGGGTGCGGCTTGACGGAAATCCCGACATAGGCATCGCCCGCCGGGCCGCCGCCAATGCCCGGCTGCCCCTTGCCGCGCAGGCGCAGGGTCTGACCGTCGCGGACACCGGCAGGGATCGTCAGATCGATGGTCTGGCCATCCGGCAGCGGCACCGTCCGTTTTGCACCGCGGGCAGCATCGAGAAAATCGACGTCGAGATGATAGCGCAGGTCGGCCCCGCGCGCCGCGAAGCCCTGCGCCGAACCGGGGCCCGCCCGCCCCTGCCCCTGCCCCTGCCGCCCGAAGAGATCTGCGAAAATGTCCGACACATCCTCGAAATCGTTGAAAGCCGCCGAGGATTGATACCGGCCTTCGGGGTCCGCACCGGCATATTGGCGATAGAATTGTCGCTCCGGCCTGTCCTGACCGCTGGCGTCGATTTCGCCCCCGTCGTAGCGGCGGCGCTTTTCCTCGTCGCCCAGGATGTCATAAGCCGCGCCCACCTTCTGAAACTCGGCGGCTTTGTCCTTGTCGCCGGGCGACAGATCGGGGTGCAGGGCTTTTGCCAGCTTGCGATAGGCCTTCTTGATTTCTGCCTGCGTGGCATCTTTGGAGACGCCGAGGATGTCATATGGACTGTCGCTCATATTTTTTTGTTCCCGTACGGATCATTCGGCCGGCCAGCGCCGGACTTAGCACCAGCCCGGCCTGCGCCGGGCATGGCATCGGTGGTTTCCGGCACTTGCATGGCTTCATGAAGTGCCGGAGCAATTGGCGTATTCCCGGACGCGATGGGGCTGGCGCCGAGGGCGGGGCCAGAGCCCCGGCCGCCGCCGCGATACCAAGCCCGCCCCCCCGGCGCGCCATTTGCCGGCCCGTTTCCGCGCGGCTCCGGCGTCCCGATGCGTTGTTTCTGCTTCCGGCGTCACCGCGGGATCTGTGACCTCAGGCGTGATGTCCTCCGTGTGTGCGGCAGCCCCGGTTTTCTTGCCGGTCTTGGACATGGTACCATCCTTTCAAAACATTCGCGAGAACCCGGCAGCCGGGCCGGCCTGGCGCCCGCGGCAGCGGCAGCGGCAGCGGGAGACAGACCCTTCGGGATCGGATGAGAAAGGGACATGGGCAAAACCCCATGCCCCCTTTTCCGGCTCAAGAGGATTTCACCTTGATCCGCTTGACCTTCGCCTGTGCCTCAGGCGATTTCGGCAGGGTCACGGTGAGCACACCGTTGCGGAATTGCGCGTCTGCCTTGCCGGTATCGGCCCCCGGCGGAAGCGGGATCGTGCGGTAGAACGCGCCGTAGGACCGTTCGGACATGTAAACGCCCTTGCGCTTTTCCTCGTGCGCGATCTTCTTTTCGCCGCGGATCGTCATGGCGTCGCCCGACAGCGAGATGCCGATATCATCTTCGCTCATGCCGGGGAGCTCGACTGCCACCTCGACACTGTCGCCGGATTCCGAAATATCGGTGCTTGGGCCGAACCCTCCGGCCGGGTTGGTCCGGCCGTTCCAGCCATTCTCCAGCCGCTGCCAGAAGTCCTCGAACACGTGGTTGATATCACGTTGAAGTGCGGCGAGCGGGTTGTCCGGCCGGTCATCGCCGGACGCCGGGGTCTTGTTCCTGTCACGACCCCAGGGGATGAGATCGCTGATCTGCATGATGTTTCCTCCTTTGCTATCGTGATGTTACGCTGACTTGACTGAAATCTTTCTGGGCTTCGCCCCAACCGCGCGGGGCAGTTCCAGACGTAACACGCCATTCTTGAAATCAGCCTTGATGTTGTTCTGGTCGACCGCGTCCGACAGGGTGAACACACGCATGTAGTCGCCTTCGCGGTATTCGGATGAAATGCGGCGGTAGCCCTCGGGCGAATGCGGTTCAACGCTGCCTTTCAGGGTCAGAACCTGCCGTTCAAGCGTCACGTCGATGCCGTCAGGCGCTACACCGGGCATGTCGGCCAGGATGACCGTGGTCTCGTCCCGTTCGAAGATGTCGACCATCGGCATGAATGCCGTTCCGGCCGATCCATTGGACTGGTTGCGCCCAGCCATGCCGCGGCCGCCTTGGGGTGTCAGTTCCTGTGCCATGATTTTCCTCCTTTCCTTCGGGTGTCAGGACGCCTTGATTTCGATACGCTTTGGCTTGTCGTCCTCCGGCCGCTGCATCTCGACTGTCAGCACACCGTTCCGGAACCGGGCCTCGATACTGCCGGAATCGATCCGGAACGGCAGTTCGATGGTGCGCGAGAACGATCCGGTTGGGCGTTCGCTCCGGTACCAGGCCGCCTCCTCGCCCTCGTCGTGCCGGGGAAAGGTCCCCTTGATCGAAACCAGCGTGTCCTTGACTGTCAGTTCGATGTCGTTCTCGGACAGGCCCGGCAGTTCGGCCGTCATCACGATGCTGTCCTGACCGGCCCAGAAGTTCACCGGCGGATAGACAGTTGCACGAGGGGACGGGCCGAACCCGTCGAACAGACGGTTCATTTCGGTCTGCGCACGGCGCATATCGGAAAAGGGATCCGAAGTGCCGTGGGCTGCGAAGGGTGTGTAAAGCATTGCAGTCCTCCTTTCCAAAGCTCGGCGAAAGCCGGCTGTCCGCCTTTTTGGCAGGGCAAGCGAGGATAGCCCGTGTGAAACCGGCGGACAGACGGCTGGCATGTGTGGAGAGGCTGGAAAGGCAGGTCGCAGGCCGGAACGCTGCATGCACTACCGGCGCGGCGCCTGAGCCCGCGCACCGGAATGGCAGTCAAATGGACGATCGCAAGTCAAGCCAACCGCCCGGTTTCCACTACCTGGGGACCCGCCTACGGCATCCCCGCAACCGATGTGGGATCAGCATTTTCTCTGTCAAGACCTGCACTGGAAATTTTATCCGGACCCGCCCGCACAGCCGTGAACCCGGGAGTGCAGCCAGGGAAGACGGGAGCCTTGGACCAGAAAACGCAGATCAATATCCGGTATATCCTGCTGCCCGTTTCCGGGCCGGATTGGCACAGGGTCCGACTGGGCGCGGGCGCGCTGCTGGCAGTGCAGGGCTGATTATGCCCGAATGCACCGCAGTGTCCCCAGCGGATCGGATTTCCAACGGCTGTGCGGGGCGCATAAAAAAGGGCGCCAAGCGGCGCCCTTCGCAGTTTCCCTCCTGCCCCGCAGCGTCAGTTGTTCTGCTGCTGGGCTTCGATTTCGCGCCATTTGGCGACGTTCCGGTTGTGTTCGTCCAGCGTCTCGGCAAAGGCGTGGCCGCCGGTGCCGTCAGCCACAAAGAACACGTAATCCGTGGTCTCCGGGTTCACCGCGGCCTCCAGGCTGGCCATCCCCGGATTGGCGATGGGGGTCGGCGGCAGGCCCTCGATCACATAGGTATTCCAGGGCGTGGCCTTGCGCAGCTCGCTTTGGCGCAGGCCGCGGCCCAGAACGCCTTCGCCCTTGGTGACGCCATAGATCACCGTCGGGTCCGTCTGCAGCCGCATGCCGCGGTTCAGGCGGTTGGTGAAGACCGAAGCGACCAGGCCGCGTTCCCCGGCAATGCCGGTTTCCTTCTCGATGATCGAGGCAAGGATCAGCATTTCCTCGGGGCTGGCAACAGCAGCATCCGCGGCGCGGCCTTCCCAGGCGGCGTTGATGCGCAGCTGCTGGCGCTGCTGCATCTCCCCCAGAACGGCGGCGCGCGCTGTGCCCGGTGTGACCTCGTAGCTGTCGGGCGCAAGCAGGCCCTCGCCCGGGCGTTCGCCGGGGTCGCCCTCGAGCACATCGATGGATTTCAGCGCCTCGACCACCTGCCAGCTGGTCACCCCTTCGGCCAGCGCGATGCGGTAGCGGGTGTCGGCCTCCTGGCGGGTTTCGGTGTACGCGGCCGGGACCTCATCCTCGCCGAGGATGAATTCCGCCTTTTCCTCGAACGTGCTGGTGGCCGGGTCCAGCTCCCGCACCACAGTATTGGTGCGGGTCACGCCGACGCGGTAGACGATCTCGGTGCCGCAGGTGGAGGCACCGGAGGTGGTGACCCGGTCGATGATCTCCTCCATCGAGGATCCCGGCTCCACCAGAAAGCTGCCGGCCTTCAGCTGGCCGGTCTTCTCGCTGTATTTGGCGCCGAGACGGAAGATGGTGCCGGACGCAACCGCGCCCTGGTCTTCCAGGTCGCGGCTGACCCGCGCCATGTTCGAGCCCCGCTCGACACGCAGGCAGATCGCCGTCTCCAGCGGGCCTTCAGCGGTGTATTGCGATTTGCCCCACAGGATCAGACCGCCCAGCAGGAACAAAACCGCAATGAGCACTGTCAGCATGTTGGAGGCGAGGCTGCGCCACATCAGCCGGCCTTTCCGAAGATCACCGAGGCGTTGGTGCCGCCGAACCCAAAGGAGTTCGACAGTGCCACCTCAACCTTGCGCGCCCGTTTGGCGTTGGGGGCCAGGTCGATCGGGGTCTCAACGGCGGGGTTGTCCAGATTGATGGTCGGCGGTGCAACCTGATCGCGGATCGCCAGGATCGAGAAGATCGCCTCGATCGCGCCGGCCGCGCCCAGAAGATGCCCGGTGGCCGATTTGGTCGAGGACATGGTGACATTGGCGGCGTGATCGCCCAGCAGCCGTTCGACAGCGCCCAGTTCGATGGTGTCGGCCATGGTCGAGGTGCCATGGGCATTGATGTAGTCGATCGCCGAAGGCTCAAGACCGGCATTGGCCAGCGCCGCCTTCATCGAGCGTTCGCCGCCTTCGCCGTCGTCGGACGGGGCGGTGATGTGATAGGCGTCGCCCGACAGGCCGTAGCCCAGCACCTCGGCGTAAATTCTGGCGCCGCGGGCCTTGGCGTGCTCATAGTCCTCCAGCACCACGATGCCGGCGCCCTCGCCCATCACAAACCCGTCGCGGTCGGTGTCATAGGGGCGCGACGCTGACTTGGGGTCATCGGCGCGTTTGGTCGACAGCGCCTTGCAGGCGTTGAAACCGGCAATGCCGATCTCGCAGATGGCCGCTTCGGCGCCGCCTGCGATCATCACGTCGGCGTCGCCGGATTTGATCAGCCGCGCCGCGTCGCCAATGGCGTGGGCGCCGGTCGAGCAGGCGGTCACCACCGAGTGGTTCGGGCCCTTGAAGCCAAAGCGGATCGAGACCTGGCCCGAGATCAGGTTGATCAGCGCGCCGGGGATAAAGAAGGGAGACACCCGGCGGGGGCCTTTTTCCTTGATCATCACGGCGGTGTCCGCGATCGACGACAGGCCGCCGATGCCGGAGCCGATCATCACGCCGGTGCGCAGGCGGCTTTCCTCGTCCTCGGGCGTCCAGCCGGCGTCGCGCACGGCCATATCGGCGGCGGCGATGCCATAGAGGATGAAGTCATCAATCTTCTTCTGGTCTTTCTTGATCACCCAGTCATCCGGGTTGAACGTCCCCCCGGAGCCATCGCCGCGCGGAACTTCGCAGGCATAGGTGGTGGTGACGCCGCTTGCTTCGGCATCAAACAGGGTGATGGGGCCTGCACCCGACTGGCCGTCCAGCAACCGGGACCAGGATTCTTCGACTCCGCTGGCCAGCGGTGTAACCAGGCCCAGTCCGGTGACAACTACTCGACGCATTCCTTGCTCTCCTTTGCCTCGGCAATCCGTCCGTTCAAATAGCTTGGAAAGGCGGCTGGGTGCAAGAGCGGGCTGATCCGCAGTGCCGCCAGGCGCAATGCGGGTTTTACGGGGAAATTGCGAAAGTGGTGTTAATTGTTAATGATAATACTTTAGGTTGATGTTGGAGAGAACAACTGAACTCGGCATCCGTCCTCTTGGATTGCCAGAACCGGGCTGGAGGTTTGGGCAAAATTGCCTCCAGCCCGCCTTTTTATCCCCGCGATCCAGACAGAGGATTGCTAAGCGCCCTTGCGGGTGCTGACTTCAGAGACCCTCCGTTCCCTGGCCCTCAAAGCGGCCCCGCCTGGCCGGGTTGCAGATTGCGGCGCCCGGCGCGGCCGGCTGTTGATCAGATCCGGGCGCCGGCCAGCCGCCGGACACAGTCTGTTTCCCGCAATGGGGAAACACCGGAGCCAAGGCTGGCGGACCCGGTCCAGGCTGCCATGCGCCCGAGTTCTTCAGAACAGGCCCGCGGCTGCTGACTGCGCCGGGGGCCAGGCGCCCTGGCTGCTTGGCCGGCATATAAATCAGCCTGCGTTAACGGCGCATTTGCATCTTTACGTCATAATTTCAATCCAAAGGTATGAAGGAACGGCTTCGCCATGCGTCAATGGCTTCCGATAATTGCACTTTTACTGGCGACTGGCCTGCTGCCGGAACGCGCGGCGGCCAGTTGCGCTGTGCATCAGGATCTGTCGAACCTGCACCGGGCCTCCAAGGGGTTCCTCTCCTATCTCAGCTCCGGTCAGGGCGCATATTATGTGCAGCATCTGCGGAGCTGGATCAGCACAAACCCGCCCGCGCCGATGCGGCAGCGGATGAGAGCGGTTGGCATTCAGTCCGTCGCTGCCAGCATGGACGAGCTTTTGCAGCAGCAGCAGGTGCTGCTGAAGATCCTCTCCAGCCAGGGCCGGGCCACGGCGCTGGAAACCGCGCGCCATATGGGAACCCCGGCGCTGGCGGCGGATTTCGGCACGCATGTCGAAGCCTTGCCCTGCGACGAGGTGAAGGAAAGCGGAAACGGCAGCAAGCTGGTTGCGGTGGCCGCGGCAGATGAACGGCAGCGGCAGCAGATCCGCAATGCCGCAATTGCCTGGGTGTCCTTTTTGGTTCTGGGCGGCAGTGCGCTGTATTTTCTCGACCGGATCGGCATCCGCAAAATCCGCCGCACCAAACGCTATCCCTGCGCGGTTCCCTGCGTCTTGCAGACAGACGGGCGGACAGTTCAAGCCCATCTGGTCGATCTGAGCCGTGCCGGCGCCAAGGTGCGCCCCGACGGCCCTTGTGAAATCCCGGGGCGGGTGACCCTTAGTTTTGGCGGATATACCGTGGATGCCCAAGTCCGCTGGCAAACCGCCGGCTATTTCGGCGTCCAGTTTTCCAAGGATTTCAACTTCATACAATTGCACCGCCTGCTGGAGGCTTTCCCGCTTGAAGGCAAAGGGGTGCGCGAAGAGGCGCGGCTCGGGGTTTAACAGCCCGGCGTGCACGTTGTGCGGTCAAGCTGATCCAGAACAGCTGAATTGGGCGTCATAAGCCGCTTCGGATGCCAACGGCCTGCACAGGGCGGGCAAACCTTGCGTGTTCTGAGCCGCCTTGCCTGGCTGCGTGCGCCCATTTGACACCATCAGAGTCAGGAATAGGTCCAACTGCCGGGGAGCGCTGCCGCTGGCAGCGGATGCTGGTTTTACGCTGATTTCACTACCCGCATAGGGTGCATCAACAGTACCATATTGCTCTCTAGGCAGATTCAGATTTCGGAAGCGCGGCACCGCGTCCCCTCCTGATCGGAAAGGTCCTGTATTGAGGTACTGGCCATTGATGATAGCGGCACTGATTGCCCCGGCTGCGGTCTGCGGCAGTGCAGTCACGGCAGCAGCATCTTCCAGGGAGACCTGCCAGCTGCAATCCGATCTGATGAATTTCCAGCATGAGGTCCGCGGATTTCTGGAGCATCTGCAAACAGGGCGGAACCCGCATCAGCCCATGCGGCTGCTGCAGTGGATGGAAGATCATCCGGCGGTGGCATTGCGGACACGGATGCGGCGGCTGGGCCTGCAATCTTTTGAACTGCTGACCATGCGGCTGATTACTCAGCAAGAAAGTCTTCTGGCAGAGTACCGGCTGCACGGCCAGAAAAAAGCGGGGGTCAGCGCGCTGCGGTTTGGCACATCCGCCCTGCTGGACGAATATGCCAACCGGATCATCCCGCTGCCGTGCAACTATGATCCGCAACAGGACGTGGAGGGCAGCACTGCGGCCGGCATGGGCCGGTTGCCGGCCCTGACGCCGGAAACCACGGTGATAAGTGCGCTGCTTTTCATTATGCTCAGCGGGGCCGGCCTGTTCCTGGCAGAGCGGTTCGCCCGCAGGCACCGGCGCCGGCGGTACCGTCACCCCTGCTCGCTGCCGTGCAATTTGCACTCCGGTCAGACGCTGCTGCAGGCGAAACTGGTCGATATCAGCCAGCTGGGCGCCAAAGTGAGAGTCTGGAAAAACCAGGACAAGGCCCTGACCGGCCTTTCCAGGGATCTCACAGCAGCCCTGCCCGGAATCGGATCAGCCGGCGCGCAGATCACGTGGAAAAACACCGACTACCTGGGCCTTGAATTCACCACTCCGCTGACGGGGGAAGAGCTGCAGATCCTGCTTGCCTGGCCGCCCGCCAAACCGCTGCGGCAGACGCAGGCTGTCAAACCGGCCTGACCGCCGGATGCTGCGCCCCGTCCTGCTGGCAACGGGCCGGCAAGCCGGCCCAGGCCGGAGCACCTATGCCTGCGGGCAACAGCCCGCAGGCAGTCATTTCCTTTACTGAAACTCGGCTACCGGTTCGGGTTCCGGCCGGGCCACTTCCAGAATTTCCTGGACGGTCACCGTCTTGCGGAACAAGGCACGGCCAACCATCGCGCCGGAAATGTTGTAGATGTATTTCAGACGCGAGACGTCATCCGAGCTGCGCACAACACCGCTGGCGATCACCGGCGTGCGCGACTTTTCCGCGAGGGCGGAAATCAGGCCAAGCTGGGCTTCGACATCCGACATGTCGCTGTCGATATCGGTGACAATGATTCCCGCAAGCGGCACGGAATCGAACGCCGCGATGAAATCCTCGGGCGAAATTGCACCGGACTGGCGCCAGCCGTCGGTCATCACCTGGCCCTGATAGACATCCACTGCCAGCACGATCTGGTCCGGGTGGTGTTTGGCCAGTTCCTGAACCAGCTGCGGATCCCGCGCGGCCAGGGTGCCGATGACGACGCGCCCTGCCCCTTTGTCGATCCAATGCTCGGCATGCTCGCGCGAGCGGATGCCGCCGCCCAGCTGCACCGGAATGCCGGCGCCGCGGATGATGTCGCTGATCAGCTCTTCGTTGCTGTGATCGCCTTCAATCGCGTTGAAGTCGGTGACATGCATCCATTCCGCCCCGGCGGCGGCAAAGCCTTTGGCCGTTTCCACCGGATCCACATGCCAGATCAAAGGCTCATCCAGGCGGCCCTTTTCGAGGCTCACGCAGCGGCCGTTCAGAATCTCCATTGTGGGGTAAATCATCATGATGCCCATCTCCTAAGTTTTGCCTCTTACGGAGAGATTAGCACGGATCGCCGCGGCCGGAACGACGTTTCATGACGATTTATGGAACAATTGCGGCGCAGCGGAGCCGCTTTTTGGTAGCGCAAACAAAGATCTGGCCCGTCTCACCGCAACACGGGAATCGAAGGCCGGCCCGGCAAACGGAAACGGCGCCTTCCCCGATGGGAAGACGCCGCCTGGTCCGGTATCCCGGAAGCGTGGCTTAGGACGCTTCGGAGATGAATTTGACCGCGTCGCCGAAGGTCTGGATGGTTTCGGCAGCGTCGTCCGGGATCTCGATGCCGAACTCTTCTTCAAACGCCATCACCAGTTCCACGGTGTCCAGGCTGTCTGCGCCCAGATCGTCGATGAAGGAGGCGTTTTCGGTGACCTTGTCTTCTTCTACACCCAGGTGCTCAACAACGATCTTTTTTACGCGGTCTGCGACGTCGCTCATGTCTATTCCTCGTCTTTCAGGGCACTCTGCCCAGTTCTGCCCTTGCCCGTGCGGGCGGCGTGGTTTTTGCCCGGAGCGGGCGGTGTAGTCCCCGGCAGGCGGGGACAGTGCGGCGTTTCCGTTAGGAAAAACCAGCGCGGATATGGGCCGCCTATAGCATAGACCGCGGCCAAGGCAAACGGTTTCGCTTGGTCACGGCGGCGGCGGCGGCCGGCATCGCACGGCTATGAAGCGTGCAGATGGCGCCGCAATCAAGAGCTTGCAAGGGCGCGGCAGGATATTTTTCGCAATTAGGATGTTTTTCAGATGCTTGCCGGGGAAAGCTGATCAGGCGCCCGCCCGCGGCCTCCACGCAAAAGCCCCGCAGACGTGCTGCGGGGCCTGGTGCTGCAGAGGCTGGCGCTGCGGTCAGATCATCGCCATGCCGCCATTCACATGCAGCGTGGTGCCGGTGACATAGCCCGCTTCCTGGCTGGCCAGATACAGCACGGCTGAGGCGATTTCCTTCGATTCCCCCATGCGGCCGGCCGGGATCTGGGTCAGGATCGCATCTTTCTGGGTATCGTTCAGCTTTTCGGTCATTGCGGTGGCGATGAAGCCCGGCGCAACCGCGTTCACCGTGATGCCGCGGTTGGCGACCTCATAGGCCAGCGATTTCGACATGCCCACCATGCCGGCCTTGGAGGCGGCATAGTTGCCCTGGCCGGGGTTGCCGGTGGTGCCGACAACGGAGGAGATGTTGATGATACGGCCCCAGCGCGCCTTCATCATGCCGCGCAGCACGCCGCGGCACAGGCGCATGGTGGAGGTCAGGTTGACGTTCAGCACGCTTTCCCATTCTTCGTCCTTCATGCGCATGAACAGGTTGTCGCGGGTGATGCCGGCATTGTTGACCAGGATATCAACCGAGCCCATCGCCGCAGCCGCCTGTTTCGGCAATGCCTCGACCGAGTCCGCATCCGACAGGTTGCAGGGCAGCACATGGGCGCGCTCGCCCAGTTCATCGGCCAATGCCTTCAGGGGTTCTTCGCGGGTGCCGGAGAGGGCAACGGTGGCGCCTGCGGCGTGCAGGGCGCGGGCGATGTCGCCGCCGATGCCGCCCGAAGCGCCGGTCACAAGGGCGTTCTTGCCAGTCAGATCAAACATTTTCTTGTCCTTTATATCAGAGGCCGGCGCGGCACAGGCGCGCCGGCTAAATCCCTTTATGCTTCGGCGGCAGCCTTGGCGTCTTCGGGGGTGCCCACCTGACGGCTGGCCAGCGCCCGGTCGATCTTGCGGATCATGCCGGACAGCGCCTTGCCTGCGCCGATCTCCCAGAATTCGGTCACGCCTTTGGCGGCCATTGCCTGCACGCTTTCGCGCCAGCGCACCGAGCCGGTCACCTGCTCCACCAGCAAGGCGCGGATTTCATCCGGGCTGGTCACCGCATCCGCGCGCACATTGGCGATCAGCGGCACTGCGGGGGATTTGATCTCGACACCACCCAGCGCTTCGGCCATGGCGTCGGCAGCGGGCTGCATCAGGGCGCAGTGGAACGGGGCGCTGACCGGCAGCATCACCGCGCGTTTGGCGCCCTTTTCCTTGGCGATCACCGCGGCGCGCTCAACCGCGGCCTTGGTGCCGGAAACCACCACCTGGGTAGGGTCATTGTCGTTCGCCGCCTGGCAGACGTCCCCCTGCGCGGCCTCATCCGCCACGGCGCGCACAGTTTCAAGGTCCAGGCCGAGGATCGCGGCCATGGCGCCCTCGCCCACCGGCACAGCACTTTGCATCGCCAGGCCGCGGGTGCGCAGAAGGCGCGCGGTGTCGGCCACCGAAATCGACCCCGCAGCCGCCAGCGCCGAATATTCGCCCAGGGAATGGCCGGCCACGAAGGATGCCTTTTCAATGGTGACGCCTTCGGCCTCCAAGGCGCGCATGGCGGCCATTGAAGCGGCCATCAGGGCGGGCTGGGCGTTCTGGGTCAGGGTCAGGGTTTCAATGTCCCCCTCCCAGATCAGCCGGCTCAGGCTTTCGCCCAATGCGTCATCCACCTCGTCAAAGATGGCTTTGGCAGCCGGATAGGCATCGGCCAGCGCCCTGCCCATACCGATGGTCTGGGCACCCTGTCCCGGGAACACAAATGCGATCGTCATTGAAGACCTCGTCTGTTTTAACGTTTTGCCTGATTTAGCGGGCCTTTCCCCTGCGTACAAGCAAAGCCGCATTTTGCGCACCAATGCTGTGCGCGGCATGACAGAGGCGTGCGTTGCATCAGCGCCTGCCTTCGCTAGGTATATGGCAACCGGAACCTGACCAGGAAATGCCCCCAATGCCCCGTGCCAACTCGTTTTCCTCATACGGCAGCATCGCCAAGACCTTCCACTGGCTGACCGCGCTGCTGATCTTCTCGGCCTTTCCGCTGGGGTATTTCGCCAACGGGCTGGCGCAGGAGATCCAGAGCCCGGGGTTTGACGGCAGCCAGGCGGTGATCGCACGGGCCACGCTGCTGTTTTCGCTGCACAAGACGCTGGGCGTCACCGTGTTCTTTACCGCACTGTTGCGGATCCTGTGGGCGCTGAGCCAGCCGAAGCCCGGCCTGCTGCACCCGGACCGCAAGGCCGAAGCGCTGGCAGCGGAGATGGTGCATTGGCTGCTGTACGGCTCGCTGGTGGCGGTGCCGCTGTCGGGCTGGATCCATCACGCCGCGACCACGGGCTTTGCGCCGATCTGGTGGCCGTTCGGGCAAAGCCTGCCGTTTGTGCCGAAGTCCGAGGTGGCGGCCTCTTTCTTCGGCGGCGTGCACTGGGTGCTGGTCTGGACGCTGGGGGCCTCGCTGGCGCTGCATATTGCCGGGGCGCTGAAGCATCATGTGATCGACCGCGACGCCACGCTGCACCGGATGCTGCCGGGCCGCGCGGACCTGCCGCAGCCGCCCGCGCAAACCCACAGCCTGGTGCCTTTGCTGGCGGCGCTGGCGGTCTGGGCCGGTGCCTTGAGCGGCGGTGCAATGATCGGTGTCTATGGCGGCCAGGATCAACGCCAGGCCAAGGAACGGGAATCGGGGGCGGACGGCACCGTTGCCCCTGTCGTGGCTGCAGGCCCTGCGGCCGGGGGCGGCTGGGCTGTGCAGTCCGGCACCCTGGGCCTGTCCGTCACCCAGATGGGCAGCGTCGTTTCCGGAAGCTTCGGCGAGTGGGATGCGGTGATCAGCTTTGAAGAACCTGCCGCGCCGGGTCCGGCGGGAAATGTGGAAGTGACCGTGGCGATCGCCTCGCTGGAACTGGGGTCTGTTGCCGGTCAGGCGATGGGGGCGGATTATTTTGACAGCGCCAACTTCCCGACCGCCCTGTTCAAGGCGGATATCGAAAAGCTGGCTGAGGGGTATCAGGCGGCGGGCACCCTGACCATCAAGGGCCAGACAGTGCCGGTCACCCTGCCCTTTGATCTGGAGCTGGAGGGGAACACCGCAAAGATGGCTGGAACGCTGACCCTGAACCGGCTTGATTTCGGCATTGGCAAAAGCCTGCCGGATGAAAGCTCGCTGGGGTTTGCCGTGGACGTGCCGGTGGAGCTGGAGGCGGTACGGGCGGACTGATCCGCACCGCCGGCGCGCTCCCGCGCCTGGCGGTGATCAGCGGGCTGATCCCCTTTCCAGCCTTGGGCCGGGCGCCGCGCTGACGCGCGGCGCTGTGCCGTTTCGGGGCGGCCTGGTGCTGCTCAACAGCTTTTGCCGCATCCGGTTGTCACAGTCAGTGTCAGTGACGATGCCGGTAATAGCCGCCGTGGCGGGAACGGTGGCGGTGGATGCCGCGGTCATGGTTCCGGTGGCGGCCCGCGTAATGGCCGTGGCCCCGATAAGGCCGGTAATAGCTGCGCGGCTGGTACGACTGGGTATAGCCGCGGTGGCGGTCATTGCGGTCATTCAGATTTTTGACGATGAGACCGAGAGCGATCAGCCCGGCAATGGTGCGGGCCGCATCGCGGCCTGAATCATGGGCGGCAGCCGGCCTTGCGAACGCCAGATTGGCAGCGAGGGCCAATGCCGCACAGGCTGACACGAAGTGGCCTAGGCGAAACATGATGCCTCCTTTCATAGGCGGCCGGAGGGGCCGGTTTAAGCCTGCCGCAGCGGCCGGGAAAACACCAATGAACTCAGGTCACGCTTTGGGGAGGCGCCGCACCGGACCCATGGCCGGGCTGGCGAAAGGCCTGTTGGAAGGGCTGGCGGCCGGGCTGACGGCAGGTTTGGTGGCAGGTTTGGTGGCCGGGCAACAAAAAACCGCCAGCTCCGGGGGAGCTGGCGGCACGTCTTTCAAAGCGGCGGTTGCGCTTTAGCTGTCGGCCTTCATCGCTTCGACCGAGATTTTGATGTTCACCTCGTCGCTGACGAAGGGCGCGAACTGGCCCAGGTTGTAGTCCGAGCGCAGCACCGTGGTGGTGGCATCGAACCCGGCCCAGGGCTTTTTCGCCATCGGGTGCTCGCCGGCCTTGTTCAGCTTGGCATCCAGCACCACGGATTTGGTTACGCCGTTGAGGGTCAGATCACCGGTGATATTCGCGGTGTTATCGCCGGTCACCTCGATCGCGGTGGAGGTGAAGCTGACGGTCTCGTCCTCGGTTGCCTCGAAGAAATCCTTGGTCATGAAGTGGTCGAACCGGGCCTGCCAGCCGGTGAACATCATGCTGAGCGGCAGGGTCACCGACACGCTGGAGGCCGCCGGATCTTCCTGGTCGAACATGATCTCGCCCTCGAAGCCTGCGAACATGCCGTAAGTGGTAGAATAGCCCAGGTGATTGTAATCAAACAGGATCTGGCTGTGGGCGGCATCCAGCACGTATTTTTCTGGGGCGGCGGCAGCGCCGGTTGCGGCAGCAGCAACCAGGGCAGCAGCGAAAAGGGTCGTTTTCATGAGGAAGGCTCCGTCAGAATAAATCATGGGGCAAAAGATGCGGCGCATGCCCCCGGAAGGGAAGCCCGCAAAAACCAACACTACCTGTGAACGGGCGAACACTAAACCCGCCGGACCGGCCGGCCGAAGTGCCTCGCGCAATCGTGAATGCGGGTCAGGTCAGGATCCGCACCGCACCGCTGAGCTGGTCGCGCAGCTGGCTGCGCATTGCGGCGGAGCCGATGGGCAGCTCGATCAGCAGGCTGCCGCCGGTCTTATGCCATTGCACCGACACCGCTGTCAGCCGCGCCCCGCCCAGGGTGTCATAGCTCCGGCGCAAGACGGTGCGGGGACGGCCCCGGCTGCCGGTCTGCAGCACCCGCAGCTCGCAGCGCACCGGGTCAAAGCACGCCTCGGACCGGTTGCCGGGATCATGCGCCGTCATCAGCACCAGCCCGGTCAGAAGAAACACCACCGAGATGCCGAACCGGATCAGGTTCACTTCTGGATCAGCGCCGGCAACCGGAACCAGCCACAGCCCGGTGGAGCTGAGGATCATTGCCGCCCCCAGCATCCGCAGAAGGGCCAAACGCAGCGTCCAGTTTGCTTCCCGCCGCAGGCGCAGCGGCACCGCGCGTGCCACGGCATCAAGGGCATCGGCCACCGGGGCGCGGGTCACCTGCGGCGGGGTTTGATATGTCACTGCCATAAGACTGCCCTTTCTAAAGCTGGCCTTTCTGAAGCTGGCCTTTCTGAACCGGCCCGTTCCGGACGATCCGGCGCTGCGGCTGTTCGCCGCGTTCAGGCTTCGTTAAGAGGCAAGGACCTGTTTCGGGGCCTCAATGCGGCGGCCTTGCGGAACTGCGGCGGCCGCGGCGGGCGGAGGCGTGGAACCGCCCTTTTGCCTTGCTCTTTCGGCCGCAGCCTGTATAGGAGGCCCTGCTTCCGCGACATTTTCGATCCGCGCAGCCTCTCGTGACCGGGCAGCGGAAGCTTTGATGCCCGTTCTATGAAATGCGCCTAGACACAAACAGGAGTTCGCATGCCACTCTATGAGCATGTCATGATTGCGCGTCAGGACCTGTCCAACTCGCAAGCTGAAGGCCTCATCGAACATTTCGGTGCTGTTCTGTCCGACAACGGCGGCAAGCTGGTCGAGCAGGAGTACTGGGGCGTCAAGACGATGGCCTACAAGATCAACAAGAACCGCAAGGGGCACTACTCCTTCCTGAAGACGGACGCCCCTGCCGGCGCCATCCAGGAAATGGAACGCCTGATGCGTCTGCATGACGACGTGATGCGCGTCCTGACCATCAAGGTCGACGAGCATGGCGAGGGCCCTTCGGTCCAGATGCAGAAGCGCGACGAACGCGACACCCGTCGCGAACGCCGCTGATCCTAGCTTGAGAAAAGGACGCTAAATCATGGCAGCCAAACCGTTTTTCCGCCGCCGCAAGGTTTGCCCGTTCTCGGGCGACAACGCGCCGAAGATCGACTACAAAGACACCCGTCTGCTGCAGCGCTACATTTCTGAGCGCGGCAAGATCGTGCCTTCGCGCATCACCGCCGTTTCGGCCAAGAAGCAGCGTGAGCTGGCCCGTGCGATCAAGCGCGCCCGCTTCCTCGCCCTGCTGCCCTACGCCGTGAAGTAAGGAGATAAGCACATGCAAGTTATCCTTCTTGAACGCGTTGCAAAGCTGGGCCAGATGGGCGACGTCGTTGACGTGAAGCCCGGGTTCGCCCGCAACTTCCTGCTGCCGCAGGGCAAGGCGAAAACCGCTTCCGAAGCCAACATCGCATCTTTCGAGGACCAGAAAGCGCAGCTGGAAGCGCGCAACCTGGAAACCAAGAAAGAGGCCGAGGCTCTGGCAGCAAAGCTGGACGGCCAGCAGTTCATCGTGATTCGCTCCGCATCGGACGCGGGCGCGCTGTACGGCTCGGTCACCCCGCGCGACGCAGCCGATGCTGCAACCGCGGACGGTTTCTCCGTTGACAAGAAACAGGTCGCCCTGATCGCTCCGATCAAATACCTCGGCCTGCACACTGTCTCCGTGAAACTGCACCCGGAAGTCGAAGCCGTTATCAACCTGAACGTTGCCCGCTCGGCTGAAGAAGCTGAACTGCAGGCATCGGGTAAATCGATCCAGGAGCTGGCCGCCGAAGAGGAAGCCGCTGCTGAATTCGAGATCTCCGAACTGTTCGACGATATCGGTTCCGCTGCGTCTGACGACGAAGACGGCGCGCCGGTTGCTGACGCCGCCGGCGAAGAAACCAACTGATCCAGCCGGATCAGGGAAACCCGGAAAAGGCCGCTCGATTGAGCGGCCTTTTTCTTTTTTGCCTGAAAAGTTTGAAAAGGTGATCTAAGTTGTAGGCACATACACCTGCCCCATAAACCTCCCGTTTGCCCTCCTTTGGCAGAATGGTTCCGGGAGAAGGACCAAAATGGGGACGTGATATGGACAATGCATTGGAGCAGGAAGAGCTGGCCTTGCGGCGCCGGCTGTTGTTCCGGCTGCTGCGCGGGCACAGATTCGACACGCCCGCCTTCAAAACCGAGGCGATTTCCGATCTGGTTCCGCAGGGGATGATCAAACCTGGAAACGGGCTATTCGCGCCGGCGGGTTCTGCCGGGCGCAGCCCCTCGCAGGAGGAACCGCGGTCCTGCGCGACATATGCCGGACAGCCTCTGGGCTGAAAGTCCGGAAACCGGCAGACTGTTTCAAGGGCTGCAAACTGCGCGCCTTTCGACAGGCCGGTTGTAACGCGCTGCGGCGCGGAGCTGGCCCTAAGCCGCCAGGAACCACCGTAGTACGGCAAAGCACCCGGGCAATTAAGGATCTGCTGCAGGCGCTGTCACCGGCCGGTTATCCGGAACGATCGAGGGTGCGGGCAGCCATAGCCCGATGGTCCTCAACTGCCTGCAGAACTGCGGCCGCCCGGTGATCTGCGGGTCCGGCACCCTGTGCGTTACCGGCGGGTGCAGGGGGGGCACATTGATAGTCCGGAGATTATAGGGACCGCGGAAAAGTTGGGAAACAGCCGCGGCCCCCTCTGCCCGATTTGGTCAGCAGCCCCGCAGGCGTAAGGGGCTAACTGCCCTGAGGATGGTTGCTGCCTCAATGGACATACCCAATATGTTGTAGGGAACCATATTTAACAAATGTCGAATGATTAAAGTTGGATCCAGTCGGATGCGGGCAGCGCGGGCCCGGTTGCGCGGCAGAAATCCAATGGGATTGGCGGTTCCCTGCCGGTGGCGGTGCGGCGGCAGCGCGGCGCCGTTGCAGCCCGCGGCGATGCGGGTAAGCTGCGGTCGAGCAACCACCTTCGGAGGCCGCATGACGCGCCGTAACATTCTGATATCAATTTTGGCCGCCGCGGTGCTGACGGCTTGCGCAGGCACGGTATCGCCGCCCGAGGTGGCCCGGCAGGCGCCGCCGCTCTACCCCAATGAAACGCCCGAACTTCGGCAGAAGATCAATTATTGGGCCGATCATTACGAGGTGCCGCGCAGCCTGGTGCACCGGCTGGCGGTGCGCGAAAGCACCCACCGGCCGCATGCGGTGAACCGGCCCTATTACGGGCTTCTGCAGATCCTCCCTGCCACCGCGCGCTCGATGGGTTTCCGGGGCAAGCCCAAGGAATTGCTGAATGCTGACACCAACCTGCAATACTCCGTCAAATATCTGCGCGGCGCCTGGCTGATCGCGGACGGCAGCCAGACCCAGGCCGTCAAACATTATTCCCGCGGCTATTACTACGAGGCCAAGCGCCGCGGCATGCTCAAGGAAACCGGCCTGCGGCCCTGATTTCCGGGCGCTGCAGGCGGTCGCAGCGCCCGGCAGGGCGCTGCCCGGCCCAACGGGACGCGGTGCCTGCCGCAGACAGGCCTCAAGGACGGGCGGGAGCCTGCCGCCGTGAAACAGCCGGGGCTTTCGCAGAACTCTGGCGGACCGCCGTTCTCCTGATATCATGCTGTCCCTGCTGCACCTCCCGCAGCGGGATGGCTGCCACCGGAACCCAGCCAGGAACAGGCGATTGCCTGTCCCGCCGGGCATCTGGTGATTTGCGGCGTCTATGCCGGACGGACGCGGAGCGTGAAACCGGTGCGGCGCCCTGGCCGCGCCTTGCAGGATGTGGTCCGCTTCTCTGTCTATCCGGTCAGCCAAGAGGCGCTGGTTCCGGCGCTGCGCTGTTTCATCCGGCCAAGGCCTGCCTGTTCGGGTTGAACCTGTTCTTCTGGATCCGGCTGGCCGTCTATCCGTTCTTTTATGGCCGCTGGAACGGAGTGTGCTCTAGCGCCGGGCCGAACAAAAAAGGCCGCCCCAAGGGCGGCCTTTTTGTAACGTTAAGAGCAGAGAGGATTATTCCTCGTCCAGCGCCTCGACAGCTTTCTGCAGATCGTCCTTGGAGATTTCTTTCTCCGTGACTTTCGCCTGTTCGATGATGTGGTCGACAACCTTGTCCTCGAACAGCGGCGCGCGCAGCTGCTGCTGCATCTGGGCGTTCTGCTGGATGAACTCAAAGAACTGACGTTCCTGGCCCGGATACTGACGCGCCTGCGCCATGATCGCCTGGGTCATCTCGGCGTCGGTCACTTCGACTTCGGCTTTCTGGCCCAGCTCGGCCAGCAGCAGGCCCAGGCGCACCCGGCGCTCGGCCAGGGCGTTGTGCTCGTCGGTGGTTTCGATCTCGGGGTGATCGTGGCCTTCGACTTCCGGGTTTTCCTCGTGCCACAGCTGATGTGCGATCTGCTTTGCTTCCGCTTCGACCAGCGACGGCGGCAGATCGAAAGAAACCAGAGTGTCCAGCTTGTCCAGCAGCGCACGCTTCATCACTGCGCGGGCAGCACCGGCGTATTCGGCTTCCAGACGCTCGGTGATCTGGGCTTTCAGCGCGTCCAGGTCGTCCGCACCGAATTTGGTGGCCAGCTCGTCGTTGATCTCGGCCGCTTTCGGGGCTTTCACCTCTTTCACGGTGCAGGAGAACACGGCTTCCTTACCGGCCAGGTGCTCGGCGCCGTATTCTTCCGGGAAGGACACGGTCACGTCTTTTTCTTCACCGGCTTTGGCGCCGATCAGCTGCTCTTCAAAGCCGGGGATGAAGGAGTTGGAGCCGAGGGTCAGAGGGTAGTCGTCGCCTGCGCCGCCTTCAAAGGCTTCGCCGTCGATCCGGCCGACAAAGTCGATCACAACCTGGTCGCCGTCTTCCGCAGCCGCACCGTCTTCGCGGGCTTCGAATTCCTTGGCGGTGTCGGCCAGGTTGGTCAGCGCTTCGGTGACGGCTTCTTCTTCAGCCTTCACAACCAGCTTTTCCAGCTCAACGCCGGAGAAGTCGACTTCGGGGATTTCCGGCAGTGCCTCATAGGACATCTCGACGTTAACGTCGTCGCCTTCTTTCCATTCGTCGTTGGTCATCTTCACGTCGGGCTGCAGCGCCGGGCGGTCGCCGCTGTCCTCGAAGTGCTTGTTCATGGCGCCGTCGACGGCTTCCTGCATGGCTTCGCCGATCAGGCGCTGGCCGAACTGCTTTTTCAGCAGTGCCATCGGCACCTTGCCCTTGCGGAAACCTTTCATTTCGACTTCCGGCTGCGCTTCGACGAGCTTTTCGTTGACCTTCTCGTCCAGCTCGGCAGCCGTGACGGTGATGGCGTAGCCGCGTTTCAGACCTTCGTTCAGCGTCTCGGTGACCTGCATCCTATACCCCATAGAGATTCGGGGCGCGTGCGCGCAGGCGCCCCCAGACAATTTGCGGTCTTCTATTTCCCCCGGCGCCCCGGCGCAAGAGGCATTGCCGGTTTCGCACGCAATCGCGCGGATTTCCGGCCCGCGCAAAGAAAAACACGCCCGCAATGGGGCGTGTTTCCGTTCTGAAACCGAGAGAGGGAGGGTCAGAACTTCCAGCGTGCGCCGGCCAGGATCACATTGGCATCCTGATAGGTTGCAGCGCTGGTATCAGCATAGGAATAGTCGCGGTAAGCCAGATAGGTTTCGACGTTCAGCGCGTCGATCTTCTGGACCGCGGCCACCCCCCAGGACTCGGCGCTGTCACCTGCGGTGACCATGTCCGAGCCGTCGTAGTAGTCGACCGAGAACGCAGTGGAGCCGGCCGCGATCAGATCCGCCTTATAACCCAGCTTGGCATAGGCATAGGTGCCCGCGATGTCGCGCTCGCCCGCGGCCAGGTTCAGCGACAGGCCGGTCGCCTTGTGCAGCACCGCAAAGGAGCCGGAGATGTCACGCTGGTCGGCCTTGCCGGTTTCTTCGGTCCAGGAGGCGCCGATGCCGCTGTCGAGCGCAAATCCGGCAGCGTCTTCATTGGCCCAACGCACGGCAATGTCATAGCTTTCCCGGTCGTTTGCATCCTTCAAGACGTCAGTGCCGTAAGAGGTCGACAGGGTAAAGCCCGCGAGCTCCGGCGTGTCATAGCGGACCCGGCCCAGGCGGCCGCCGTCCAGATCGGAGAAGGCATCGCCGATATCAACACCGCTGAGTGCGCCCGCGCTGGTGCGGAACGCGTAGCCGCCGGCGGAATCCGCAACGGCGTTGGACGCGCCGAGGCCGGTGCCCGAGAAGTCGGCGCCGGTGATGCCATCAGTTGCCATCGAGCCCTGGCCTGCCGAGAAGCGGCCGTAACGGGCGGTGTCGAACTGGAAATCAACATGCCGGATGTTGGTGCGGTCCCAGCTGACGTTGTCGCCGGTGGACAGCTGGTTCACGCCGTCCGAGCTGCGGAATCCGAAGGCGGTTTCGAAGTTGAAGCGCAGGGTGTTCTCGCCATAGGCCTGCTCCAGCCAGAAGCCGATCCGCGAGTTCGACGCGGCGTTGTCGGTCAGGCGGTTGAAGTCTTCCTGCCCGTCGTCAAAAGATTGGAACGACGGGTTGAACTGCCCGTACCAGCGGAAGCTGCCGCCGGTGTCATTGGTGTAAGCCGGCCCCGCAAATGCCGGGGCTGCCAGCGCTGCTGCCAAAGTGGCCGCACCTGCGCACGCTGCAATTTTTGTGCTCATAATCCTCGAGTCTCCTGTTCCGTCTGCAGCACGCCTCTCCATCCCTGAGACCGCTGCCTGAACCAGGGGCTATCACGGGTTTTTTCGGCTATTCAGGGTTGAAAACTCAAGCTCAGACCAGGGAAAAAGAATAGGCGGATTTCCGCCTGATCACATTGAGGGGTTGCAAGAAGCCGCTTACGGACAATGTGTTAGGTGAAAAAGATCACATTCAGCCGCGCGCCGGACTCAGAGGGGCCATGCAATTTCCGCAACCCTGCGCATACGCTCAGCAGTACAGTCATTTTTGCACAGGCCGACGCGGCCGACACCGGCAGAAACGCCGCGGTCAACTGCGGTGTTTCAATGCGCAGCGCCGCGCAGGGTCAGAATTTCCAGCGCGCCCAGAACCCAGGTGGTCAGATCCTGATAGGTCGCTGCCGCGTCCTCATATTCATACACCTGATAGGTGAGGTAGATATCGGTATTAAGGTTCTCGACCTTCTGGACCGCCCCGCCCCCCCAGCCCTTGGCGCTGGACCCGGTGACATTGAAATCTTCGCCGTCATGGTAATGCACGCCGACACCGGTTTTGCCCCAGTTGAACCACTGGTTTTCACAGCCGGTCTTGGCGTAGTAATAGCTTGGGTCGCTGGCGCCCGCTGCGTCATTCTCCCGGGTGCCGCCCGCAACTGTGAAGCTGAGGCCATTGACCAGAAGCACCGAGGCCGCGCCCAGCACATCCGACCGTTCAGCCCCGGCATTGTCGCGCACCTGATACGCCAATGAGGCGCTGAAGGCGGCTGAGCCGTAATCCTGCCCGTACAACAGGCCAATGTCATAATAATCCGCATCATCCGCTGAAGAGAGAACATTCTTCCCCCAGGCAACCCCGGCAGAGAAGCCGTTGAAGTCCGGTGTGTCATAGCCGATCCGGCCCCGGCGGGACCCATCGAGATTGTCATAAGCGCTGGCCGCGGCCGGCCCGCTCAGCGCTCCGGCTGTATCCCGGATCATAAACCCGGCATTGGCATCAGCGGTATAAGAGTACAGCGCAGTGCCGGCATAAGACAGGTCCGTCTCAGCCGCCCCGTCGGCGACCATGCTGCCCTGCCCTGCGGAAAACCTGCCCCAGATCCCTTCCAGCCAGAAATCCACGTGGCGCAGGCCGGCCCGGGTCCAGCCGCTGCAGTTCGATCCGAACTGGTTGACTTCCGTTGAATTCGGAAAGCCCAGCCCGGTTTCGAACCGGACCCCGAAGGTATTGCTGCCGAACGGCTGCATCAGCCGCAACCCGATCCTGGAGCGGGACAGATCATTGTCCAGCACATTTGTTTCGGTCTGCCGGCCGTCGTCGACAGAAATGATGGCCGGGTTCAAATGACCGTAAATCTCGACGGAGCCGCCGGAATTGTTGGAGTATTTCAGTTCCGCTGAAACCGGCTGCCCCGGGACGTACAGCCCGGCCGCAGCCGCTGCTGAAATTGAAAGAAGACGTCTCACGACTATCCTCCTTTGCATCTGACAACTGGTGAACACACACAGCAGCCGTTGCCCGCGGCCTGCCCGGAGCAAGTATATAACATTCCCTTCCGAACCGGGGGAAATCCCTGACGGGAAGCGCAATAGGACCGCAGTCAGGTTCTCCCGCCTATAAGCGGAAGCACTCGCGTTTGATCGCTGAAGATGTGAATGGTGCGGATGAAGGGACTTGCCCCCCCACGCCTTGCGGCGCCAGAATCCAAAACCAACGAACAATCAATGATTTCATGGCGCTTAGCCAGGAAATTTCAAAGGACATTGCCAGAACGAAACGTGAAAGCGCAAAGCGGAACAAACGGTGTACAAACATCAGCTGATAAAATGCGCGCCGAAGACTGCCCTCTGCCAACGGTCGAAGTCTTCTGCAGCTATTGCAGCCGCTGCGGGCGCTATAAGAAGGAAAGGTTTGTGAAGATAGCCGGCGGCGGGACGGACCTGCCGCAGGCACTTGGCGTTATCGTTGCAGACTGCCAGGAGGAACGGGTGACACCCGGCAACATGCGCGGCAACAGCAGGCCCCGCTATGCCCAGAACTGGTGGGCTGCAGCCAGCAAGGCGCTCAGGTAACTCCGCCCCCTCCTTCTTCGGATCGCTTGCTCTTTATTTGCCCTTGATTGCCGCCTCGACAACAGTCCGCGCATTTTCCCGCAATTCCGGGTTCTCACCCGTCAGAAGCTCAAGCTCTTTGCGTACAACAGCAAGCGCTGCGCGTAACCGCTCAATCTCATCAGCGGCTTCGCTTGTAAGGTGAGGATCATCCAGCGGCGAGCCACCAGCCACGTTTGTAAGCAGCGAGCGGCGTCTTAGCATTTCAACAATATCAGGTTTCGGCTCAGCCATCCTGCGCACTCCTTCATTGGATCAAAGGCAAGGCGAAACGGTAGACGCTCCTTAACAACAGAACCAAGACGCCAAGCCCGGCCAAGAGAATTACTGCATCACCGATCCTGGTCTTCACGGTCCCTTTTTTGTCGCGCTTCAACTTCGACCTTGCCTCCATTATTCAGATCGCGGGGCGAAGCACCCGAAAACCACTATTCACGAAGGGCAGTTACGCGGGCAAGAGCTCCCTTTTCGCTGCAGATGCAGTCTAACCATCATCTTAAGTCAGTTGTGCTGCGGGTTGCGACTTTTGCAAAGGCACGGCTGGGCTACTGATCTTCCGGATCTCCGGCGCCGATATACTGCGGCGCAGCCCGCCGTTCCTGCCGTTTGCCGCGACTGCGAGGCTCCACCCCCAGTAAACGCACACACTGCGGGACCGAGCAGTCATCGGCAGAGAATATCCCCCCAGAGCCGACACGTTTTTTACTGGAAGCGCTTTCAGTGTCCTTCACTTCAGCCCCTGCTTTCCAAGGCGGCTGTCAGTGGATGGCTTGCAACTCTACCACGCGCGTTTTGCCTATTTCGGCAGCATGAAGAACTCTTCATGGACGATCTTGCCATTTTCGACTGTATAAAGCGCGATCTCGCTCAGGATCATCTGCCGTCCGGTGGCTTTCTGCGTCACCTCGGCTTGGAAGCGGACAGCGAACCGGTTGGGTGGATGGACATAAGGCCCGTCCGCGTCGAGGCGTTTGATGTCATGGTTTGCTGCCCAATCCTCACGCTTCCCCCTTATTGCGGCCCGCCCCTTGGCGATCCGCACATCGCGCCCGGGTGGCACAACCGCCTCTACTGATTGCGCGTTTTCGGAATAGATCCCGTCAACATGCGCTATGCCACGACGATTCCGCATCGCCTGAACAAATTCATGCCCCAGTTTTACAAGGTCTTCCATGCAAGCTCTCCTTTTCAATGGCCATTAGGTGGCAGCCGGGGTTCGCTGCAAGTGACGTGGCTAAGATTAACATGACCGGCCGACCGTGACTTTTTCATCGCTCAGCCAGTCTTCTTCAGGTGACACGCGTCAGTCACGCCGCAAGCTCAGCCTTGGAAACCGGTCTTGAAAACCGCTGCAACACAGCCGGTCACCGCACAGTTACGACCGTAGATTCAGCCTGCTGATTGACCTTCTGGGAAACACTTCCCTGGAAAATCTGTTGCAGTCTGCCAAGACCCCGATGGCCGATCACAATCGTATCTGCTCCGGCATCCTTGGCCATTTCTAGAATGCCTTTGTCATAATCTCCGTTTACTACACGGGTTGAGACATCCTTCGCGCCCTTGTCTGTCGCGCGGTGCGCAGCGCAGGCCACGATTTCTTCGCCCATAACTGCAATTGCGCGCTCCTTATCGGCACCGGAGAGCGTGCCGGTGAATAGAGCGTCCATGTTCGACGGGATGTTGGCTATATTCAGTCTTGCCTCAGTGGCAGTGTGACGAACCAGGTGCTCTGCCTCAGCCATCCGGTTCAGCTCCTCCGCCCGGGCACCGTGTTGCAACACGTGGCCCACAGTTAGTGGAACGCCGAGCTTGGAGGCAATTTCTGCCGCCAGATCAACAGCGCGGCCCGCCGTGTCAGAGCCGTCTGTTGCGACCAAGATATTCGTAATCATACTCCGATCCCCCTTCAAATCCAGATAGATAGTAAGGGATTCAGTGCTCGGCTTCGTTGATGCAGATCAAGCGAACAGCTCCTCGGGCTTCGTCTGATGTATCGCAGGCTCCAACCGAGAAGGCGCTGAAGTTTAGAAGCCGAGGATAGCTAAGCCGCCTCTGAGCTCACTGCTGCCTTGCGGCACTGCAGCGCGCCGGCCACCAGTCTGGACGGTTGCAGTCTGCGTGGCAGATGACCCCAGGCCGCCCAAACATCCCATTCAGCGGATATGCCTGCCGGCTTTGTTGCATAAATCTGCTGCAGGCCGTGCCACCCCTTTGCCTGGACAGACTTAACCTACGGCCAAGGTATCTGGTATGCCGAGAGCTGTGTACCGGTTGAGCATTGCGATGCGGAGCTGAAGCTCCGCGACCTGCCTGTCGAAGCCCCGCGCCATGAGGCTTTGGGCGAGCGTTTGATACAGTGCATCCAATCGCCGGGAAAATGTTCCCCCGGATCATTTTCAGACCCTCGTCATATCCCGGCGCGGCGCCGGCGCTGGTATCCAGTCAACCGTCGCCATAAGGCGCGGCCCAGGTATTGTGCGGCCCGTACAGCTTCGTTCCGTGCGATGGCAGGCGGGCCGAGGCCCGTGACGGTTTTTCAGCACTTCCAATACGCAAGCGCTTACCCATGTCCAATTGGAAGAAACTGGCGGAAGCAGGTCACGGCTATGTCGAGGCCTTGACCGCAACAGCGGATGGAGCGGTGGTTGGCTACCGGCTAGTCGGCGCATCATCAGGCCCGCAAGTTGTCGTCGCGGGCATTTGCCCAGCGTCCGAGCATGTGTTCGACAGGCTGCTGGCGATCCCAACATTGTCCTGGATACGGGGAATCCTGGTGCTGATCCGGATCGAAGCCTTGGACAACCTGCTGAGCGTTCTACCTTCAGTATTGGCCTCGGGAGAAATCGACCGGACTCTCGTGCTGCCGTTCTCAGATGCAGAGCAAGCTGATGGGAGGGTCATCAGACGCAGCTGCCACCGGGTGCTCCGAGCCTGGGCAAGCCTGGGCATGATCTCCGGGCGCGGGTTGCCGCGCGGTCAGGAAGGCTGATCCGCCGCTTTTTCCTGATCCACCCCTCGGAGTAACAACAAGGAGTACACAGAATGAAAATCGCAATGCTGGCGCGCAATCCCAAATTGTATTCCCATCAGCGCCTTAAAGAAGCGGCTGAAACGCGCGGCCACACACTCGACATCATTGATACTCTGCGCTGCTATATGAACATCGCCTCACGCAAGCCTGAAGTCTACCACAACGGTGAAAATCTTACTGGCTATGACGCAGTCATCCCGAGGATCGGGGCATCCGTCACGTTTTACGGAACGGCGGTTCTGCGCCAGTTCGAGATGATGGGGGTTTACCCGTTGAATGAAAGTGTCGCCATCGGAAGGTCGCGGGACAAGCTCCGCTCGATGCAGCTGATGGCACGCGACGGGATCGGGCTTCCGGTCACCACTTTTGCCCATGACCCGAAACAGACAGAGGAGGTGCTTGCCTTGGCAGGCGGGGCTCCTATCGTCATCAAGCTCCTTGAAGGCACCCAGGGAATTGGCGTGGTTCTGGCCGACACCGATCGTTCTGCCAAATCAGTGGTGGAAGCATTCCGCGGGGCGGGCGTGAACATCCTGTTGCAGGAATTCATCAAGGAAGCCGGCGGCACAGACATCCGCGCCATCGTCGTGGGCGGCAAAGTTGTCGCGGCAATGAAGCGGACAGGTGCCGAGGGCGAGTTCCGGTCAAACCTGCATCGCGGCGGGTCCGCGCAACTGGTGAAACTGTCGGCCGAAGAACGCGCAATAGCAGTCCGGGCCGCCAAAACCATGGGGCTCAATGCTTGCGGCGTGGACATGCTCCGGGCAAATCACGGTCCGGTAATCATGGAGGTCAACTCGTCTCCTGGTCTGGAAGGCGTGGAGAAAGCCACCGGCCTGGATATTGCAGGTATGATGATAGAATATCTCGAGAAGAATGCGAAAAAAGGAGCAACTAAAACCAAAGGAAAGGGATGATGCCACGCGCTGATTTCTGCATCGAAGACTGCCGGATCGCTGCAGGCAGCCGCCAAACGGTTGACCTTACTGTCAGCGTGCTGTCGGACCATACCCCGGTCACCATGTCGGTGCATGTTCTGCACGGCAGACGCGCAGGGCCCACCCTGTTTGTGAGCGGCGGCATTCATGGCGATGAGGTGATCGGAGTGGAAATCATCCGGCGTGTTTTGAACATGCCGGGCCTTGCCAAGCTCAAAGGCACCCTTCTGGCGGTGCCGATCGTGAACACCTTCGGCTTCATCAATCACTCACGCTATCTGCCTGACCGCCGGGATCTGAACAGGGTTTTCCCAGGCAGTTCCGGTGGTTCGCTTGCCTCGCGGCTGGCCCAACGGTTCATGTCTGAAATTGTGGAAAAATCAGATCTGGGCATTGACCTCCACTCGGCAGCCATACACCGCACAAACTACCCGCAGGTGCGGATCTCGCCTGACGACACCAAAATGGAAAGCCTGGCCCAGGTTTTCGGTGCGCCGATTGTCATGCGATCGGTTCTGCGGGACGGATCCTTGCGGCAGGCAGCGAAAGGCACCGGAAAAGACATTCTTTTGTTTGAAGCTGGCGAAGGGCTGAGATTTGACGAGTTTTCGGTCCGGGCTGGCGTTGCAGGCATCCTTCGGGTCATGCACCACATGGGAATGATCTCGGCCAAGGGGGTATCCAAGCCCAAGGCTGCGGCGCAATTCTGCGCCTCAAGCAACTGGCTGCGTGCCCCGATGGGTGGGCTGATCCGCAGTTACAAAGCTGACGGCGAACTGGTTCGTACAGGCGAGCTGCTGGCTACGATTTCAGACCCATTCGGTGAAGTGGAGAAGCACATTGAGGCGCCATTTTCCGGCATCATTGCCGGCCGGGCGGTGATGCCGAATGTCAATGAGGGAGACGCTGTTTTCCACCTGGGCCGGGTCAGCTCTATGGTTCAAGCGGAAGATGCCGTGGAGGACCTGAACACGCAGCTTACGGATGATCCGATGTTCTACGAAGATGAAATCATTTGACCGGCCTGAGCAGCGCCTTTTTTGAAGTTGACAGAGGCGACCGGCATCAAACATACGTTCGCTCCCCTCAAAACTGATTATCGTTCAGCAAGGAGGCCGCGATCCTGTTTGCTATGGCTCTCCAGCGGTTATTCGGCAGTCTGACGATCACCTCCGGAAGACTGCTTTGGATAAAGTGTGCCAAAGTTTTTCAGCCCGATTGGAAAAGAAGCAGCCCCTCCCGGCCGGGCCGCTGGTAATGGAACCTTGGCAGATCGCTGAGGTGGCCTCCATGTAACCGGAGCGCAGGAGGTTGTTACATTGCCAGCGCAATCTGCCGGGCGAGCTCTGCCAGGGCCTTGGCGAGCGCATCTGCGGTGGCGGATGGCCCTTGACCGCTGACCGGTGTCCGGATGTCGAAACGCTTCACAAATTCCCGCACTGTGCCTTCGGGCGAGGAAACCGCGAACTGGCCTGTCAGTTCGAAAACTCCGTCGGCGCGCGCGTAGGCCTGGTCCACTCGCACATCCAGGCGCGCGTCGGGGCCGGTGTTCAGCGGCCAGGGTTCTATCGCAGCAGAGGCGCCGGTTCGTTCAGCCAGCCCGCGGGCCAGGGCCGCGGCCATGCCGCGGGCCGGGTCATCGGCCCATTGTGCGCCGCCAAGCGCAAACAGGGCTCCGCCGCCGCCTTCGGCGACGATATCAGACGCTGCGGCATAGGAAGGGAGTGAGATCAGCCGCACCTCGATCGTCCGGGAGCGCAGGTTGGCTACCTTCTCGCCGGGGTCCGCAGTGATCAGATAGCGGGCATCATTGGCCGGAGCGCAAGCCGCCAACACAGCAAGGGGCAACGTCAAAGACAGGGCTTTTATCATCTTACTTTCCAAACAGAAGGGAATTTGGCTGCCTTTCGATCTTTCGGGCAAGCTGGGAGACCGCACGTGCAGCCGATTTGATTTCCCGCAAGGCATCCAGCGTTTCGGAGCTGAAGTTCGAGCGGGCGCCGTAGGCTGTGATCAAGGCCTCAGATTGTGCGACCAGCCTTTCCAGCCGGGCGGAGAGAGCCGGCAACCCTTCAGCTGCCGCCGCCACAGCGTCGGCAGCGCCGCGGGCAGAGGCCATTGTTGCATTGGCGTTGCTCACCAGCCCGCCGCTGCGCAGCTCCGCCAGGGTGAGGCGGATTTCATCCAGCGCACTGGTCAGGGCCGGGGGCAGCGCCCGGGCGCCCTCCGAATCGATCATGCTGTCTGCGCTTTTCATCAGCTGGCTGGCGGAACGGATCAGCTCTTCGGTCTCCAGTGCATTGGCTTTGTCCGCCAGGGAGCGGAAGTCGCTGACCAGCGCGGGCAACTCCTCCGATGCCGCAGCGAGGCTGGAAGCAGCCCGGCCGCCCTGCTCCAGTGCTGTTGTCAGGTTGGCCACCGCTCTGCCTTGCTCCAGCTCTGACAGAATTGCGCGGAGGTCAGCCACTGCTGAACGCAGCTCGCCGGGCAGCGCCCGGGTCTCCGGATCCGCGACCAGCGCCCGGGTGTCCTCCAGCAAGGCCACCGCCGCCACAGGCGTCTGGCGGGTGCTGTCAGCGGAGGCGAGGGCTTCGATGCTGGCCAGAGTGGCGATGGCCTGCGCCATCAGCTCTTCGACCGGCAGCTCGCTGATGCGTTCCAATGCGCCTTCGGCGGTGGCTGTGAAATCGGGCAGATCGGAGGGCGCACTGGGCAGTTCGGGGAAGGGTTCCGCATCGCGGTTGAACTGTGCAGGTTCAGCATCCTCCAAGGTAACCAGTTCCACAATCAACTCAGAGCTGAACAGCCCGGCAGCAGCCAGCCGGGCCCGCAGCCCGCCCGCTGCCGCCTGTTCCAGAAAGTCCAGTACTTCAGCCTCCCCCGCCCCGGGCGGAAGGCCCATCAGCGACGGGTCAAGCTGCAGTTCGGCAATCAGCCGCACCTCCGCCTCATTACTGCCGCTCTGAATAGCAGCGTTCAGGCTGCTGACCTCGCCGACTTTGACACCGCCCAGCTGGACCGCAGCACCGCTGGTCAGGCCCGCGACCGACTCGCCGAAGGCAACCGAAACGGCGACGCCGCCGGTCAGCGCGCGGGCAAAGGCGGTGCGGCGAGCTGCGGCCTCGTCGGTATGGATATCAAAAACGGCGCCAGAGCTGACCGGGCGGCCACCATCGAACACATTGTCAAACTCAATCCCGCCGGCCACCAGCGAGGCGATGCTGTCCACGTCAAGCGACAGTCCGCTGGCGCCAATTGAAACTGAGAAGCCGGAGCTGTCCCAGAAACGCGTAGCGGAATTGATCCGCCGGTCGTGCGGGGCCTCGATGAAGGCATCAACAACAATACTGTCGCCGCTGACTGTCAGCCGCGGGCGTTCCAGACGGCCAACCTCAATCCCGCGGAAAAGCACCGGAGCGCCCTCAGAGATCATCCGTCCGTCGTTGGTGCGCAATGTGATCCGCTGCCCGCCGCGGCCCGGCTGCACCAGCGGCGGCCGGTCAGCGCCTTCAAAGCTGGTTTCGGGGCTCCCCCGATCCTGATCCCAGGCGCCTTCGATGTAAACGCCGGACAAAACGGTGCTAAGGCCCGAGATGCCGCGCGTGCTCACTTCGGGACGCACAACCCAGAAGACGGCATCCTGATCCAGGAAGGGGGCAATCTTCTTGTCAATGCGGACCCAGACCAAAACCTTGCTCAGGTCCTCGGCAAACCCCACGTTTTCGACCTGGCCGATCACCACGTCGCGGTAGCGCACCGTCGTTTCATTGGCGGCAATGCCAGAGGCGTTTTTAAATGTGATGCTGATCAGAACGCCCCGGTCGGAATAGGCTTTCCAGGCGACACCGAGCGAAACTGCCAGTGCCGCGAGGGGCACCAGCCAGACCAAGGAAAGGTTGCGCCAGGGCGATGGGCGCTGCGCAGAGATGTCCATCTGGGCGGGTTCAGGCGTGCTCATTCTGTTTCTCGCTTTGCCGCTTTCCAAATCAGACGCGGATCGAAACTTTGGGCTGCCATCATGGTGAAGGCAACCGACAATGCAAAACTGACCGCCGCAATCCCCGGCGTGACGGCAGCGGCAAAATCCAGCTGAACCAGGGCGGTCAGGATTGCCACGACAAAGACGTCAATCATTGACCACCGCCCGATAAATTCGACTATCTCATAGAGCACCAGCCTGCCATGGCTGCCAAGGGCCGCGGGCCTGCCGACAGAGACCGCCAGATAGGCGATGGCCAGGAATTTGGCGACCGGGATTACGATGCTGGCAAAGAACACGATGAATGCGACCCCATAGGAGCCATGGCTGAACAATTCGGCAATGCCGCCGATCAGCGTGTTCTCCGAGCTGCGGCCGAAGGTGGTGGTGCGCAGCATCGGGTAGAGATTGGCGGGAACATAGGTGATCATCCCGGCAGCCAGCCAAGCCCAGACCCGCTGCAGGCTGGCCACCCCGGCAGGGGCCAGGGTGCTGCCACAGCAGGTGCAGGCCCGCGCGCCGCCCGGGTTCGCGGTGCCGCAGGCGCGGCAGCCAGCCAACCCGGCCGCGGCGGCGGTCAGGAAGCGCTGCGCGTCTTCAGGGTTTTCCATACAGTCAGCCTGCAAATCGAGTTGTCGGTCAGAATTGTCACCACCAGAAGCGCCGCAAAGGCCCAGAAGGCAGGCCCGAGCCCGACCTGCGCGAGGCCGGACACTTTGACAAGGGCCACCGCCACGCCAATGATGAAAATCTCGGCCATGGCCCAGGGCTTCAGTTTCTCCGCCCAGCGGTAGACGGCGGCGGCCCGCGGCGCAGGGCGCCAGCCCAGGGCCATCGGCGCCAAGGTGTAGATCAGCGCGCTGTAGCGCGCAGCAGGCAGCAGCACGATCAAGAAACCGGTTGCCAGCGACAAGGGCGCCATCGGCCCGCGCGAAAAGGCCATCATTGCATCCATCACCGAGGCCCGGTGCGACAAGCCCTGGGCCTTGAGCTCCAGAAAGGGGAAACCGGCTGCGGCGGTTAGAAGGATCAGCGCAGTCAGCGACAGCATCGCGATCCGGGTCATGGCGCCGGATCTGGGGGCCGCCAGCACAGTGCCGCAGCGGGCGCATCTGGCCACCGTGTGCGCCGCCACATCCTGATAGTGGTGCAGCACGTCGCAAACGGGGCAGGCAATGAGCTGTTCTCTATCCATGTCACCCCCATCCGGACACTCAGCGCAGCCCGCCGCGGGTCGGAAGTTACTCTGCCGCGGCCAGTGACGGCAGCACTTCATTGCCGGCCCGCCGGAAGTTTGCGAAGGAATTGGCGCTCATAATCACGAAAAAAACTGTCCATATCAATCAGGACATAGCCTTTCTCCAGCAGCACACGCGCCAGCGACATGATGTCTTCCTCATAAAGCCGACGCTTTCCGCAAAGTTTCTGGAGCAGTTTTCGCGGGATCCTGTAGCGGCCGGAGGCTTTGCCGCCGAAGCCGCGGACATAGAGCCTGGCGAGAACTTCGGCCGCATCCGTCGAAGTCGGGCATCTCCAATTTTCCGCATGTTTTTGGCTATTGGCAAAAAGTATCATTTTCATTGTGGAGCGGCAACCGACTTGAATGATGAGTTTGTGGACGGAGTACGGAGATGCCGCTGTAGAGCGGTACTCTTTTACTGACCTGTGAACCGGCATGCGAAATTGGGTCCGGCGCAGAATTGGTGCAGCGCTGACGTGCTTCACGCTATATTTCGACAAGCTCTGAAGGAGGTTGCCGATGGCGTCACACTTTTCACGGCGGGATTTTCTGCCAGCGGTTAAGGCCGATCAGGTCGAACTTGCTGGGAACATGATCCGGTCGGGTGCTGCGCTTTGATTGCCGCCTGATGCCAGCTGGCAGCAGGTTCCGCGGCAAACTGGGCCTCTAATTTGTCCTGCCGCCTGTGAAGCGCTTTCTGATCGGCTGCGAAAGTCTTGAGGGAATGGCGCCGGAAACCGGTTGCCATCCTGCTTTCATTGCTGCGCCGGCTGTCGAGGCCGACCGGATCATCGTTCATGGCAGGGTTGCCTCGCTCTGGGCGGCTCTGTTGGCGGACTGCCATGCTTTCGGGAGGGGCGCTCCGCCCGGCTGGGCATGCCTTCGTTTTCGGCCGCTTGGATTGACAGCCTTTCCTGAAGATCGCTCTGCGGTTCCCGCGCTGCGTCATGGTCCGGAAATCCGCTGGCTGACTCTGCGATATGCAAACCGGAATACAACTGGCGGATCTGCGTTTCGGACACACCGTCGGCTTCCATCACAAGGCGCACCATCGGGTCAGCCAGCATTTCTTCCAGGAAGAACTTTGAAAGATCCATTCCGGAGAGCTTGTCTTTCGCGCGCGCGGCTTCGAGTTCGGCCAGCGAAACGGTCAGGCTCCGCTCCAGCCCGGGGTAGGAGGTGCGCGGGTGCAGATGTATCTGGACCGAGGCCTTCCAAGCCTGAGGATCAAGGTGGCCAGGAGGCGCACTAAGCTCGGTTTCGATGTCATACTCTCCTGCCGGGAGGGTTTCGTCAAACCCCGGCACGGTGAAGGGCCGCAAGAACACCGCGATGGTCTTGCTTGTCAGATTGTCCATGAGCGCCTTCCACATTTGCTGGCGCAACCTCATCCCTGCCGTTTGCGAGGAAAGATCACCCCTCCGGACGGACCTTTTTGTTCTTTCGGGGGGCCGGCCTGGGCTCTTGCGGGCTCATCGCGGGCTCGTTGCTTCCGGGTTTATTCTTTTGCTTCGCAGCGGGTTTCAATTTCAGCAAGGCCGCTATTTTGGCCAGAAATTCTCTGAAAGACATGGTTTTCTCCTTTGGTTGCCCGCAACAGATTCAAGCCAGTGATGAGGCAGGAAATCAGCTTGCGGCTGTTTCTGTTCAAAAGCTGCCCGCGTTACTCCGGGCTTCCCCGGAAAGTGGCTTCCGCCACTATTTCTATTGTGTCAGCCCCCCACCCCGCGCCACAGCTCCGGTTCGCCCGATACCGGTTGCGGGGCCCCGGAACGGCAACGCATTTGCCATCCTCAAGCCGGTAAGACGGGTCGCAGTCCCAGCCGCCTCCGAACCCTTTGGCATGGGCATTTCCGGGTCTGATCTGAGAGGCCGGCAGCATGGAGCTGTGAGAGGAAACCGCCATCAAAGCAGCAAACATAAGGCTCAGGACGCAGGTGCCGGAACGAAGCGGCGCATTTCCCGCCGCAGACGCGGAACACCTTTCAGCGGGGCATTTATTCAATGGGTTACGATGCATCCAGGTCCAGATGGCCCATGCACGCCTGCGCGAGGTCACGGTCAGGTGATTGGGAACCCGGAACTGTAGCCCAGCCCGCAGCCATGACAATTTCTCTCCGCTTGTAGGAGGAGGCCTCTCGGATTTCCGTCAGTCTTGCAACGCGGTTGGTGTCGGTTCTGGCAATGTCGAGGCAGACCGGTACCAGCGCCTCAATCACTTTGTCATGGGACAGGGAGCTGGCCATTTGGGTCGCGCTGCTGCCGGTCACCCAGCCGCCCCAGGAAAAGCCTGCGACAGCAATCATAACCGCACCGGCCAGAGCGCCGTAAATGCCGGGTTTCAACCATTTGGGTGTGTTCATCTCAAGTCCTCCTGCGGAGAAAGCTCCGCATCGCTGTCATTGCTGTTCCGGGTCAAGTCCCGGTCGCGCCTAAGCGCCAGTTCCAGGCCGCTTTCGGAGACCGGGCGCAGCTCGGTCCGGCCCGCTTGCCCGCCCCTGTTGCGGATCTCCAGATAGGTTGCCGTCCTTCGGTAGGCTTCGAAGCTAAGCCCTTGGATCAGCTCTTCCTCGGCGACAACTTGGTACTGCCCGGCCGGAAGACAGTCCGTGTACCCCGGCAGAGTGAATGCATGGAAGAATGTCACTACCGTTCTTGACGAGCGCATGTTCATTTGGTCCTGTATTCATTGCGTGTCTTGGCCCGCGCTACCCGCGGCAGGACACTCCGCAGCGAGGTCCCGTTAAGGCCTAGCGTTTAGAATAACTCTAAGCCCTCAGCAGAAGGCCTGCGCTGACCGATGTTAGCGCTTGCAGAATATTTTGAGCATGGAGGCCGTTGCTGGCGCTTGAAACTGCCCGCCAGAGACACCGCCGCTCCGATGCTGATCTGCATAAGCAAAGTCTTTGTTCAGCCATAGTATGATTGGGCAGTCCGCAGTCTGAATGCGGCCGGACGGCAGGTGTTTCGCCTTATGCAGCAGGCCGCGGGATCCGGATAGCCGGGCGCCTGAACTGGAAAGGACATCGGTGGGTCCGGCGCGGGCGTTTCCCAGCGTTCAGGCCTGTGTCGCTTATTGATCCAAGAGGAAACCAGCCATGCGCGATGAAGCAGCTCTATGGGACCTGGAAGAACGGTTCTGGACCGGAGGATTGGACGGTGCGCGCGCCGCAACCGCGCAGGACGCCGTCATGATATTCCCCTACCCTGAAGGCATTCTTCAGGGCGGTGAGATCTGGGAACGCCTGAAACGGAAAACGCCCTGGCGCTCGGTTGAGATGACTGGCCGAAGCCTGCGTCGGCGTGGCGATCTTGCCGTTCTTGCTTACCGGGTCTCAGCTGAAAAAGCGGCAGCGCCGATTCTTACGGCACTATGTGCCTCCGCTTATCTGCGCGACAACGGAACATGGATCCGCATGTCGCACCAGCAGACCCCGGTGAGCTGAGACGCAGGCGGATACCGGCCTGCAGCGGAAGTCCGCGCTAACTTGCGTCAGTGCGGAGAGGCCAGGAAACAGGCTAGGTGATCCCTGCCGGCCAAACTCGCGCCGGTGTGTTTTTTCCGAGTAGCAGAGAAGCGCGGAGGGCCTGCCGGCTCTCAGAAGGGCTGCCCGCAATCCGCGCTTCTGTTTCTCGGGAGACAATGAAAGGACAACCGAATGACAACCGAAGTAAACAGACCTGCCTTGACGATGACTTCGGTCAAGGCCGCCTGCGACAAGGCACCTGCCGGGCCCAAAAAGGACACTGCCCTGAAGCATTTCCGGGCCGCTGAAAAGGCGCAGACGGCCAAGAACCATACCCAGATGAACAAAGAGCTCGGCGCCGCGAAGCTCGCGCTCGGGTAACTCCTGCGATCAGGCCTAAGCGCCGGGCGGGCCGTGCTATGCCGCGCGGCCCGTCTCATTTCAAAAAAGGCCTGGCCTGATCCAGATAGGCGGGGTCGAATTCGGCCAATGCAACCAGACGGTCATAGTTGTCGAAGGTCACTTTGCCCGCGCGGAAAGTGGCAAGGCCGTCCTCACGCAGCTGCCGCAGGACGCGGTTCACATGGACCGCACTCAATCCCAGCGCGTCGGCAAGATGGTATTGTGTCAGAGGGCAGTCATATCCCGATTTGCTTCCCATCCCAACCAGCTCAAGCCTAGCACCGAGTTCCAGCAGGAAATGCGCCATGCGCTCATCCGCGTCCCGCCGCCCAAGTCCGACAAGATGCTCGACCACCATCGCCTCATCCCGTGAAGCGGCCCAAAGAATGGCCATCGCCAGCCGCGGGGTTTCAGCAAAAGCCGTTATCAGGTCGTCTGCCAGAACTTCTGCGGCTTCTATCTGCATGATCGGCTCGATGCTGTGGTCCGAGGCCTGAAGCAGAACGCTGCGCAGGCCCAGGAAGTCGCCCGGGATCTGGAAATCGACAATCTGGCGCGACCCGTCCGGCTGGATCTTGTAGGAGCAGACCCAGCCCTCCGACAGAATGTAGGCAGCCTGCTCCGGCTGCCCCTGATGCACAAGGTCACGTCCCGCCGCAAAGGTTCTGCGGCGCTGGTGCAAGCGCTCCAGAACCGCAAGCTCGCCCGCCGACAGCGCGACGAAGGCCATCAGCTTTCTGGCGAGCGGGCTGTTTTCGATGGCGTTCATGGCCCCTCCCGAACCGGCGCGGCACGGCTTTCTTCACAAAACCGGCCAGGGACTGCTTTCTATCAGTCCAGCATAGCGCAATTTCTGCGAGGATGACCAAGTTCATCGGCCTCCTCCTGCGGTTTGATGAGCGAGGCAAAGAAGGAGGGCCCAATATGCCCGAGCAAACTGAATACGCTGGCATCGCGGCTCTAACAATTTGCGAGGCACTGCTGCTTGCCATAAGCGACCACGATCTATTGCCAAAGCATGAGGTCGTCGGTGTTCTACGCGACGCCGCCGCGAGCCACGAGAACGCTGCCGGTTCTGACTCTGACGCCGATATGCACCGGACAGTCGCCGCCCTGATCAATCAGATTATCGCAGGCGGGAACTCGGTCCGGCGACCGTGATGCAGCTTGGCCAATGACAATTACAGCCCCGGACAACCGCCGCGATGGGATCGCCAGTTTCGGACCAAACGCGAGGTTCAGCAGTCAAGCTCATCCGGCTGGCGGGCTGATCAGAACCGGGAGCAGCAGGATCACTTCTGGGACACAACCGCAACCAACGGACCTTGAAAGGAAATCAAATGTCAAAAGGTGATAAGAAACGCGGCAACCGTGAAGCGAAGAAGCCCAAGAAAATTAAGGAGAAGATCGTCGCGACAGCCGACTTCACCAAGGGCAAGACTGTGGTGAATGTCGGGGCAAAGAAGAACTCGTAGCGGGGTATGCCGTGCCGTGCAGCCCGCCCCCGAAACCCGGACACGGGCATAAGCTGCGATCTGCAGTTTGCTGATCTTCGGCGAGAAGCAGATCAGAGATGCCGAGGCGATTGCATCCGAGAGCACTACCCTCGCCCCTGTCACCAGCCCGGCCCTGCCCGAAGATGTCTGGACCCTCCGCCCCGGCACCCTGCCTGCGGCGCACAAGCGCGGCGGCCAAGGACAGGATGTGAGCCTCTCATTGCAGGACCGGCCGGATGCGGTGGAGCTGTTGAAACGGGCGTCGTCTCGGTGGCGGTCCATTCTTCTGCGGCTGCGCATCGCCAAAGCCACTTTCCCGGAACCGGACATCCAGAAAGTCGTGGCAGCCGCGGTTGATACTGTGTTCTGCACCGGTGACAGCGAGGCGCAGAATGCAGGCATTCAAATCGCACGCTTTTTCCCATTGGCTGCTTTTTGCGTTTGTTGCCTTTGGTCCGGTGGCAGATCTTTGATCCGGGTGCTTGGTCTGACACGGGAGCGCAACTGTCAGCTTTAACAAACGCGCAACACCGGCACGTCAGATGGTTTCATCTCCACATAACATCAGATCATCCATAAATTGCGTTCTCAGATCCTCCACGGCATCTTCGGCTTGACCCAGCGGCCTGACCCGGCCGAAACAAAAAACAGCATCCCCTCGTTGGCAATTGCCATCACTGCCCGGCCTGCAATGAAGCCGGAGCACGGCGCTTTAATGTGTTGTTATTCTTCACCGAAAGGGTTCGAAATTGTGGCCGGAACATCACATGCACGAACCAATCCCCATCAGCTTTGCAGCTACGGATTAGCCCGCCCATCGGTGGGCGCAGCCAGGTGCTTGAGGAACAGTACTGCGCCGCAGTCCTGGGCTTGGATAGCCCCGGGGCCGCTGTGTCGGAGCATCGCTGCTATAACAGTCTTCAGCGGGGCATCTGTTGCCACGATCCGCCTCCATAGTTTCTAATCGGGGAGAGCTTTTCAGGCAGAATGCGAATATAAAATGTGCTTGAGGCAAGAAAACTTTATGGATTGACCTGATGGACATTTCCCTGATCCGAACCTTCCTCGAAGTTGCTTCCGCCGGGTCTTTCGTGAATGCAAGCGAGCGGCTGTTCGTGACCCAGTCAGCGGTCAGCCTGCGGGTGCAGCGGCTGGAGGAAGCCCTGGGCAAGCAGCTGTTCACCCGCTCCAAGGCCGGTGCTGAGCTGACGCCGGCGGGGCGCGAGTTTGAACGCTACGCGCTGTCGCTAATCAAGATCTGGGAGGAGGCGCGCCAGCAGGTCGGAGTGCCCGAAGGCTATACCAAATCGCTTACGATCGGCGCACAGTATTCGCTGTGGCCGCGGCTGGGATTTCGCTGGATCGACTCTATGCAGCAGGAAATGCCGTCGCTGAACATCCGGGCCGAGCTGGGCATGCCGGACCGCATCGTGCGCTTCCTGATCGAAGGCGTGGTGCAGATCGGCCTGATGTACAGCCCGCAGCTGCGGCCCGGTCTCACCGCCCGCAAGGTGATCGAGGAGGATCTGGTGCTGGCGGCCTCCTGGCCGGCCTCCTTTGAGGAGATTGTCCCCCACTATGTCTTTGTCGACTGGGGGCCGGAGTTCGTCCACGCCCACGCGCTGGAACTGCCCGAGCTGACCAACCCCGGGCTGAGCCTGTCGCTAGGTGCCCTTGCTGCGGAGTACATCGTGTCGCGCCGGGCCGCCGCCTATCTGCCCGCGCGCTATATCAAGAAATACCTCGATGAGGGCCGCCTCCACCTGGTTGCCGACACGCCGCGGTTTCCCTATCCGGTGTGGTCCATCTGGCGCGATGACCTGGATCCCGAGGTCCGGGCCAACGCCGAAGCCACACTTGTGGTACTAAAGTCACGCATTGAGGCCGAACAGCACGCCGTCATCGCCGAACTGCGCGACATCAGCACCAATGACATTGTCGAAGTGCTTGGAAACACTGAGAACAGCTTTTAAAGTGAATAATATTCGCTTTATCTACAATTATTCTAAATTTTTCCAATACATCAGCAGTTCCTATCTGCTGTCCATGCAGTGATGCCCCCCGACCATCCGGGACGGATCACTTGATTGGGAAAGGATAGACCCATGCAAGCACGCAACATTCTGGCCGTATCGATCTTGGCTCTGCTCGTGGCCGCTCCTGTTTTCGCGCAGGGGGCAATCGTCGGGATTGAAGATCTGGACGACCGCATCGACGACATTCAAGAAGATGCCGGCGACGATCTGGCAGAAGGCAGCGACAAAGACCGCTTCGGCATCAACCAGTACGCCCAGGGCTGGACCGGAAGCGCCGCACTCGGCTTCTCCGGCACCAGCGGCAACACCGATACAGCCGATCTAAACTTTGCCGGACGCCTGCGCTACGGCAACGGCCCTTGGAACCATACACTGGGATTTGCCGGCGAGTTCTCGGAAGACAACGACGTGCGCAACAAGGAAGAGATCTTCCTGACCTATGAAGTTAACCGATACATGACAGAGGAGTTCTACCTTTTTGGCTTGGGTTCGGTTCGCTACGACGATTTCGACTCCAACAGGCTGGACGGCTTCCTGGGCTTCGGCCCCGGCTACCGGGTGATCAACACCCCCACCCAGACTTGGCGGGTTCAGGCTGGCCCCGGCGTGCGCTATATCGAGGACCAGTTGCGCAATGACAGCACGGAAGTGGCAGGCATTGCCGCGTCGCGCTACTACTTCGCTTTCAGCGAAAACACCTATCTAACCATGGACACGGACGTGCTTTTCTCGGACGAGGACACTGTGGTGACCAACGATCTGGGCGTTAACTTCAGGATGACCGACCGCCTGTCCACCCGTGTTTCCTACCGGACCGAATGGGACAGCGACCCGCTGCCGGGCCTGAAAAGCACCGACAACAAGCTAGGCGTGTCTCTGGTCTACGGCTTCTGACGCGGGCCGCCATTCCCTCGTTCACCTTGGGGCGGAGAGTTCCGCCCCTTTTGTCCCTTTGGCATCCACACGGACATAGGTCCGGATGCGCGCCGTGGTGCAAGTGCCTTTGGCCCGCATTTTGTTCGGGATGTCATCCGCAAAGATGGTCTGGCCAGCACGCACATGACGGCCGATGGCATCAGCCATTGGTGCCGGCAGCGCCGCAGACCGGCCACCCCAATCCGCCGGCGTGCAGCGGTCCAGGTCGATCCCTTCCCGCCCGTAGATTTGCGACTTCCGGTACAGCGGACAATGATCCGCATATGTGCTGACCAGCACATGGTCCAAGAGGCCCGGCCCGGGCCGATCACGCTTAATCGGGCGTGATGGCAGTGCTGATTGAACGGTCCGCTCGCAATCCCGGCAAGCCATGCGCGGTCGGAAAATGCGGTTGACCACAAATCGGCCAGGCGCATATTCCAGTTCTTCCGTCACATCGCCGCCAATGGTTCGGAGCTTGCCGCCGCATTTGCAGTCTTCGCCTGGCGTCAGAATCTGATCAATCCGGGGCATCTCCGGCGGCGGCGGCGGCGGTTTGCGCTTGGGTTTGGCCTCCTGCCCCTCAGCATCGCCGTCAGGAGCATCTTCGCCGGCAACCTGCGCTGCCGCCGTCTCTTCTTCCTCCAGCCTGAGCAGAAGCTGATCCAGACTTTCCGGCTTTGATCCGAACCGGAGCCGGTTATGCCCCGCAAGCTGGCGTTCCAGCTTGGCGACCCTAAGTGCATGCGCCTTCACCAGGTCAAGCGAACCTTCCGCTGTCTCGTGGAGTTCGCCAGGATCGGAAGGCAGTGTATTGGGCGCATCTAGCATGGACCGGAATATACCCCGGCTATGGAGGGATGGGAATCCTACGGCTCTGCAATTGCGGGATTACTCCCGGCGGTCAGCGGCTTCCAGGTCTTCTGCCGCACCCGCCAGTCGATCCGTTCCAGCAGCATTGAACGCTGCGCAGGCGTCAGGCTGACCTTGCCGTCTTTAACAGCAGGCCAGACAAACCGCCCCCGTTCCGGCGGCGAACACCATCAGCGGTGGAAAGCACCTCGATTTGCGGGTAGTAATTCAAGCCGGAGATACAGCCGGACTGATCATCGGATCGTCGCCGCGATCAGACGGCCGCCTCCGGAGCCTTACTTTGCTCCGCACCAATGGCAGGATTTTGCGCCGCCGTTGACACTGGCATTCGTCCAGTCGGCAGAGGCCGTGTTCTCCAATCGGCCTATCGTTCGCAGGTAATCTGCGCTCAGTCCGATGATTGCAAGCTGGTTGCAAATAACCTGGGCTCATTCGCAAATAAACCGGGTTTGGCCCCTTCAATAGATGCAAATAATTCGGGCCGAAAATCACGGTGATTGCAGGTCGAACCGATTATGTTTGCAGGTCGCTATGAGCAGCCCCACTTGAGTGGTCCAAATTGAAAGTTAGTGCATGATTGGCCGTTGCTCCATCGGGAGGACGGTTTCCGGGGCCGGCGGGCGGCAGACCAGGGCCCTGTGCGGTCGCTTGGTGTTGCGGTGCTTTCTCCAGCTTTCGATGATGATCTGGGCTTCCCGCAGCGCGTAGAAGACCTCCCCGGTCAGCAGATCGTCCATTACCCGTCAGGCGCATGCAAAGCATGCTGCCGAGCGGGGCGCATCCGCCCGTTGAAGCTCTCGCAAAATCCGTTCTCCCGCGGCGATCCTGGCTCGATGCAGGCGGTCTTTCCCCCGCAGCTTTGATCCAATCTCTGACAGCCTCAGCGATAGACTCCGGGCCGGTGTCCGACCGGATGCAGGCAGCCACGCCGCGTAGAAGGAACAGGTCGGTCAGCGCCGCCCCGCGTCTTCACGCCCCTGAGGCAATCGCCGCTGTGTGGACCGGTGCCGGCCCGGGACGCGGCCAACGCGAGGCTCTGAAACCGGCATCCGGCTGCGCGCATGAGTGATGCAGGAACGGCGACGCGAGGAGCTCAGAAGTTTCCCCGTGCGGCTTCCGGCAGGATCAGCTTGCCCAGCGTCAGATCCGGGACAGCCCGGCGGAGACGCTGGTTCGCTTGCTGAAGCCGCTTCAGGCCCTTCAGTTGTTCTGCGCCCATTCCGCCGTACGTTTTCTTCCAGCAATAATAAGTTTGCTCCGTCACGCCGGTCTGACGGATTGCATCAATCCGGGGCATGCTTTGTCCCATCAGGACTTCAACCTGCCGCAACTTCACGACAATCTCTTCTGGCTTGGGTCTCTTAATCGCCATCTATGGCCCTCCGATTTCCCAATCATAGGCGCGGACCGCTTCTCTGGGGGAGGCTCAATTTCAGCCGCAAGCAGGGTGATAGGGTCGATCTCAGCGAAATCGGCGGCGACCGGGATGCGTCCGGGGTTCAGGAGCTCCTGTGGGTAGGACGGGAACCCGAATTCTCCGGCACGGGTGAAGTCAGTTTCGATTCCTCCCGTTCACTCTTGAAAATCAACCTGGACGTGGATCCGGCTGCTGAAATGAGAATTGATTTCGATGGTCAGGATGTGTGCGGAGCACGGGATCTGATATTCTGAATGCGGCGGCATTTCCGGCCGCATTCACGCGCTGAAAGTTGCAATGCCAAGATGGCCCCGCCCCTCTCCAGCCACCAGCGTGCGATTTCGCAGAATTGTGCTAGCCTGACGCGGCGCGTCTGCGCGGTGCAGGCGGACAGTTTTGCGAGGGTACCAGAATGACACGGCATTGTTTGTTAATGGCACTGTTTTGCGCCTTCAGCGCAGGAAACGGAATTGCGGGCACGACCTGGGATCAGGCAGGCACTGGAACGGGCATCTCAACCAGCTCTGTCACAGAAATTGCCGCCGGGCACTTGGTGATGCAAATCAGCAGCTCCTATGAGAATGTGGAAATGGCAGATGCCGGCCACCCGATGAACGGGGCGGCAGGGCCGTGTTTCGGAGCGGTCGAGGTTGCGTCCGGGAGCGTTGGCGGCGGTGGCATTTGCGCCTTCACCGACAGCGCCGGTGACAAGGTTGTGCTGCATTGGACCGCTGAGTCGATGGATCCGTCCGGAGCCCTGACCGGCAGCTGGAAACTGACTGGCGGCACCGGGCACTGGTCTGATGCTGACGGCGGCGGCCGCTTCTCCTCATTGACAGATCCGGAAACCGGCAAATTCGTCAACACCATTACCAGCAGTGTGACAATGCCCTGAACTGACGGCGGGGCTTGGCCGGCCCCGCCTGCACATACACTTGCCTCAGGCCTTGAACTTGCGCACGAAGTCCAGCAGGGCCCGGGTGGACCCGTCCTTTCCCGCGTCACCGTTCACCCCCGCCAGAAGCGGCAAAAGAGAGTTCGCCAGTTCCTTGCCCAGCTCTACACCCCATTGATCGAAGGAGTTGATGCCGAGAATCACGCCTTCGACGAACACACGGTGTTCATAGAGCGCAATGATCTGGCCCAGCACATAAGGCGTCAGCTGCGGATAGATCAGCGTGGTCGACGGCCGGTTGCCCGGGAAAACCCGGTGGCGCGCCTGGCGCTCCAGTTCGGTGCCCGCAAACCCGGCAGCCCGCATCAGCGCACAGGCCTCATCCAGGCTGCGTCCGCGCATCAAAGCTTCGGATTGGGCCAGGCAGTTTACCACCAGCAACCGGTGATGCTGCTCCAGTTCCGGCTCATGCCCCTTGGCTGCAACCAGGAATTCCGCAGGCACGACGGAGGTGCCCTGATGCAGCAGTTGATAGAAGGCATGCTGCCCGTTGGTGCCCGGCTCGCCCCATACGACAGGCCCTGACGGGTGGGGCAAAGGCGAGCCGTCCATCGCTACAGATTTACCGTTTGATTCCATTTCCAGCTGCTGCAGATAGGCCGGCAGGCGCCGCAGCCGCTGGTCGTAGGGCAGCACGGCGCGGGTCGGATAGCCGCAAACCTGATTGTGCCACACTCCGGTCAAGGCCAGCATCACCGGCATGTTCTGTTCCCAAGGCGCTGCACGGAAATGATTATCCATCGACTTACCGCCTGCCAGGAAGGCGCGGAAATGATCCGGGCCGACCGCCAGCATCAAGCTCAGCCCGATCGGGCCCCAAACCGAATAACGCCCGCCAACCCAGTCCTCAAATCCAAACACATGTTCCCGCGGAATGCCGAAATCCGCGGTTTCCTCCTCGGATGTCGACAACGCCAGGAACTGGCGCGCAGGGTCACCGCCGCCGGACTCGACCCAGCGCCGCGCGGTCGCGGCATTGGTCATAGTTTCAACCGTGGTAAAAGTTTTGGAGGCGACAATCACCAAAGTAGTTTTTGGATCAATCCGTTGCAGAATATCGTGAATGTGAGCGCCGTCGACGTTGGACACGAAATGGCACCGCGGCCCATCGTGATACGGTGCCAGCGCCAGCGCCGCCATGACCGGCCCCAGGTCAGAACCGCCGATGCCGATGTTCACAACATCGGTGAACGGGCCGCCAGGGCCTGCCAGTTTGCCTGAACGCACATGCCGTGCCAAACGCTCCATCCGCCCGAGCGTCGCGCGCAGAGGTACGCGGATGTCCTCTCCGTCGACGATCAGCTCAGGACCGCCGGGGTCCCGCAGCGCTGTATGCAGCACAGCACGCTGCTCAGTTTCATTAACCTTTCCGCCTTCAAACATGGCTTCACGCCGCCCGGCTACATTCTGCCGGTTGCACAATTCTATCAGCCCGTCGCGCACCGCGGCAGTGATCTGTGTCTTGGAGTAGTCGAACAGAAGTGTTTCAAACCGCACGCTGAACATGTCAGCGCGGTTCGGGTCGTCTTCAAATAACTCGGAAATACTCTCACTGCATTGCTGGGAACGCAGCGACTTCAAGTCCTTGAACATATCAATCTTTCCTGAATTCAAGGCGCCCAATGCACGGTTACCTCGGACATTACGGCCTGGACCGGTGCAGTTTCCGGCGGCAATGTCATCGCCTGTTCAAGCGCCCGCCGTTTGGCGTCGCCGAAAATCACCAAATGTTTGGCTATGGCGGAATCCAGCACCCGTGCTGTCAGGCTGATGCGTGCTTCAGGCTGGCTGTCCGGCCGCATGACGATAAGAGCAGGCGCATCGGCAGCGAGCGCGGCCTCGATCCCATCGGTGCCGGGAAACAGCGAGGCGGTGTGCATGTCCTCGCCCATGCCCAACAGCAGCACGGACAGCGGCAGTTGCGGAACAACCTGGGCTTCCAATTCCGCAAGCACCTCTTCGGGCTGCCCCTCCGGCACATGAAACGGCAGCAAGTGCGCCGCAGCCGCCCGGTTTTGCAGCAGCCGAGCGCGGATCATCCTGGCATTGGAACGCGCGCTGTCTGCAGGCACCCAGCGCTCATCAGTGGCCATCACCTGTACCCGGCCCCACTCAATATCGGCTGCGCAAAGGGCGTCGAAGATCAACCCCGGGGAGGTGCCGCCGGGCACCGCGAAAGAGGCCGCATCATGGGTGAGCAGATGGGTTTTCAGATCGCCGGCAATTTCATTTGCGACTTCGATCGCAAGCATATCCTGATCAGGGTATTCGTTGAATTTCATGGGTTTATCCCTCTCCATTCACGCCCGTCGCGGCGCATAAGCAAATCGGCATCGCCAGGTCCGGTGCTGCCGCTCTCATAGGGTTTAGGCACATCGCCGCGGGACTTCCAGCCCGCAATCAGCGGATCCGTCCAGGCCCAGGCCGCCTCAACCTCGTCCCCCCTCATAAACAACGTCTGGTTGCCGCGCACAACATCCATGATCAGCCGTTCATAAGCGTCAGGCGGATCGCCGCCTTCAGGCCCCAGCGCCTCCGCAAAGCTCATGTCCAGCGGCACGTCGACCAGCCGCATTCCGCCCTGCCCCGGTTCTTTGATTGTCACGCTCAAAGTGATGCCTTCGTTGGGCTGCAGGCGGATTTTCAGGTGGTTGGCATGGCGCCCGGCCTCGGCCCCGAAAATGGAGTGCGGCGCGTCCTTGAACATCACGTTAATCACCGAGGACCGGTTTACCAGCCGCTTGCCGGTGCGCAGATAAAACGGCGTGCCTGCCCACCGCCAGTTGCTGATATGCGCCTTCAGCGCGACATAGCTTTCGGTGCTGCTGCGCGGATTGCAAACCAGCCCGCGGTAGGAGGGATGCGGATCTGACGGGTCCAGGCGCGCCTGATACTGGCCGCGCACGATGTGGTGCGGCTCTACCGGATCCAGCGCGCGGATCACTTTCAGCTTTTCGTCGCGTACCGCATCAGGGTCAAACTTGGCCGGCGGTTCCATAGCGATCAGGCACAGCAACTGCATCAGGTGGTTCTGCATCATGTCGCGCATGGCGCCGGCCCGTTCATAGTATTCCTCGCGCCCTTCGACGCCGACCGTTTCCGCCACTGTGATCTGGATGTGATCGACATACTGGCTGTTCCATAACGGTTCGAACAGCATGTTTCCAAAACGGACAGCCATCAGGTTCTGAACCGTTTCCTTGCCCAGATAATGGTCGATCCGGTAGATCTGGCCTTCATCGAAATGGCTGGCGAGCGTCCGGTTCAGCTCCCGCGCAGAGACCAGGTCCCGGCCGAACGGTTTTTCGACAACAATCCGCGTATCCGCATTGGCCAGCCCATGGCTGTGCAGCTTCTCTGCCAGCGGCCCGAACAAGCCTGGCCCAACCGAGAAGTAGAACATGCGGACCGGCGCCTCACCGGCCGGCCGCAACTGGCGGCTCAACTCCTGCCAGCCCGCCTCCCCCAGAGCGTCCAGCGCGACATAACTGATCCGCTCGAGAAAAGCCGCCAGCGCCCCGCCGCTGCACGCCTTGGCCCCTGCGTTCACGCGCACCGCTTCGGCCACGATTGTGCGGTATTCAGCATTGGACAAATCAGTGCGCGCCGCCCCGATGATCCGCTCAGCCCCTGTCAGCTGGCCGGCGCAATGCCGGCGGAACAGGGCCGGCAGGATCTTGCGCTGCGCAAGATCGCCTGTGCCGCCAAAAATCACCAGGTCAAACGGGTCGACCGGTATCACACGCGAAACCATTCTTATTCTTCCTGTCTAAGCCGGTGCAGGCGCAGCACACTGCCGCTCACATCCCTGTCATGTGCCCGCCCGGCTGCTTTCAATTCCGGCATAGTATAAGGTAGCTTCCCGCGAAAGGAACTGCCCCAAAGGATATCCGCATGAAAGACCTGCAAAAACCAGTTGCGAACCTGGGCAAGTTTCAAGACGCCTTTGTGACGGCAAGTGGTCAGACACGCGCTTCGGTGCCGCTCAGCGATCCGGAGACCCTTTGGTTCAACACTGGCACACTGTGCAATATCGAATGCACAAACTGCTATATTCTCAGCTCTCCCGCCAATGACGCGCTGGTCTACCTGTCCGAGGCCGAAGTGCAAAGTTATCTCAGCCAGATCGGGGAACGCAACTGGCCAATCCGGGAAATCGGCTTTACTGGCGGCGAACCGTTCATGAACCCCGGGATGATTGCCATGGCCCGGGCGGCGCTGGAACGCGGGTTTGACGTACTGATCCTGACCAATGCCATGCGCCCGATGATGCGCAAGACAGTGCAGGCCGGATTGCTGGCCCTGCGGGAGGCCTTCGGGGACAAGCTGACACTGCGCATCTCGGTCGATCATCACTGTGAGGCACTGCACGACAAGGAGCGCGGCGCCGGCAGCTTTGCCAAAACCATCCAAGGCATGGAGTGGCTGCGCGATAATGGCGTCCGGATGACTGTGGCCGGCCGCACCGTATGGGAAGAAAGCGAGGCGGAAGCCCGGGACGGCTATGCGGCGCTGTTTGCCGCGCATGGCTTTGCCATTGATGCGCACAACCCGTCTCAGACCGTCTTGTTCCCGGAGATGGACGAAACTGTGGAAGTGCCCGAAATCACCTCCGACTGCTGGGGCATCCTGGGCAAATCCCCGGACAGCGTCATGTGCGCCTCGTCCCGCATGGTCGTCAAACGCAAAGGGGCCAAGTCGCCCGCAGTGCTGGCCTGCACGCTGCTGCCCTATGCGCCGGAATTCGAGATGGGCGAAACCCTTGCCGAAGCAGAACGCCCGGTGCAGCTGAACCACCCGCACTGCGCAAAGTTCTGCGTTCTGGGAGGCGCCAGCTGCTCGGCCTGACGCCTCCTCACTTGGGCGGGTCTTAGTAGTCCCAGTTACCCACGGTGAAGTTGCCGGCTGTCAGTTCGACATCCGTCGCGAATTCCACCAGGACGTTGCTGCCGTAATAGAGCTTGTCCGCGCCGTTATCCATGAACAGCCGGTCTTCCTCCGAAGCCACCCATTCCTCCCGGTCGAACAGGACGTCTGTGTTTCGGGGGATCGCCCGACTGGATTCCTCGCGATCGAACACAAAAACGTCTTTTGCGGCGGAAAAATCTTCAACAACTGCAACGGTCGAATAGGCATCCAATTCCACAAACAGACGATCCTTGCCGCCGCTTGTCTTGATGGTATCGGCAGCGTTCGCAAAGCTGCCGGTCAGCACATAGATGTCATCCGACCCGCCGCCAGCATTCAGATATTCCGAATGCATGCCTTCCAGAACAACTGTGTCAGCACCTTTGCCGGTATTGATGACCGCGTCCAACCCGCCCGGCGAGGTGACCGTAGAACCGTTGATGACAACTATGTCTTTCCCGCTGCCGGTTTTCACTTCGATGTCTGCAGTAACGCCCCACTTGCCGGTGAACTCGAAATAATCCTTGCCGCTGCCTGTGTTTACTTTCAGGTCGCTCACGCTGGCGTTCGCTGTGTACAGAACGCTGTCCGCGCCCGCGAATGTATTGACACGGATGCTGATTTCCCTCGCGTCTGCCTGCTGGAAGATATTCAGCGTGTCGTCCTTCATCCCGCTCCGGATCGTGAAATCGCCATCTTCCGGAATTCCGGATAGAAATATGTCATAAAACCAATGCTCAACCGAAATGACACTGGTTTCTATTGTATCCAGATCCAGAGTGGAGCCGCTTGACATCACCGCAGACACTTGTGATTTTACAGTATCGTAACCGCCGCCGCCATCAAAGCTGAGCTGACTGTACCTGGTGAGATCGTCGCTATCGGCGGTCACGCTGAAACTCAATAGATCCAGCGTGTCATCGCCGCTTCCGCCAAAGTACCGGTCGGTCAGATCCGGAATATCAACCCCATCCGGATCGTGATGATAAAGCGTGAAAAAATCGTCGCCGCCCCGCCCGTAAAAACTCTCCCGGATCGTCGAGGACGCCGCATAGATGTTTTCGAACTGGTTTCCAAAAAAAGTCTTGCGCATTAATACCTGCCTGATTTCAGTCCGCCCCGGGTCGGTACGGGAATGCCGTAGACCGGCCCCGCCCGGGAACTTCAAACACGCATAGGGTTATGACGGTCCCTGCATACACGCAACGGCAAAGACTGCCGTACGGCCTTGCAATCACGTTAAAATGCCAGCCGGTTCAATGCAGCTGAAATTCTCCAACCACGTTACGCCATTCTCCCGGGCCGATCATCTTGCGGTGATTGAAGCGGACTGAATGCAGCGGGCCGTCAATTTCCCGTTGCCAGAACTCAATAAATTCGAACAACCGCGGATGATCCGGGGCAAGGTCGTACTCCTGCCACACAAAGGTGTTCAGAACGTGGATGTAATCGGGCATACAATAGGTGAATTCCGCCGTGGTCAGCCCGTATCCTTTCAGCATCAGCTCGGTCTCAGTGGTCTCCATTTACAGCCTCCAAAAATTTTCGCCTGTTACTGATGCTAGGCTGCTATTGGTTAATTTCTCCAAAAACAGTGTGTTACCGCCACGTGAACGGCCTGTTTCCAGCTTTCCCGGCTGTTTGCTTGCGCCCCATATACGGTATCTGATAGGGTGCGAACACAATATATAGAGCCAGAAGAAAGAGCGGGCAGCCAACGTGAGCGATACGCCGGAAACTCCTGAAAACATGGACGAAAACCTACCGGAACGGCCAGCATATGACGGCCCTACGGTATCCATTGAATCCGAAATGCGCACGTCCTACCTGGACTATGCGATGTCGGTCATCGTCAGCCGTGCCATCCCGGACCTGCGGGACGGGTTGAAACCGGTTCACCGGCGCATTCTTTATGCAATGCACGAATCCGGCAACACCCATGACAAGTCCTACCGCAAGTCGGCCCGCCCGGTCGGCGACGTGATGGGTAAATACCACCCGCACGGCGACAGCGCGATCTATGACGCGCTGGTGCGGATGGCGCAGGACTTCTCGATGTCGCTGCCGCTGCTGGACGGCCAGGGCAACTTTGGCTCGATGGATGGCGACAACCCGGCGGCCATGCGCTACACCGAAGTTCGCATGGACAAACCTGCCGCGGCGCTGCTGGCGGACATTGAAAAAGAGACCGTCGATTTCCAGGACAACTATGACGGCAAGGACCGCGAGCCGACAGTGCTGCCGGCCCGGTTTCCGAATATGCTGGTCAATGGTGCGGGCGGTATTGCGGTCGGCATGGCCACCAATATCCCGCCGCACAACCTGGGCGAAGTCATCGACGCCACACTGGCACTGATCGACGAACCGGACCTGACCAGCGAACAGCTGATCGATTACGTGCCCGGTCCGGACTTTCCGACCGGCGGTGTGATGCTGGGACGCTCCGGTGCGCGCAAGGCCTATCTGGAGGGCCGCGGCAGTGTGGTCATCCGTGCGAAAACCCGCACCGAAGAGATCAGGAAAGACCGCTATGCCATTATTGTGGACGAAATTCCCTATCAGGTGAACAAGGCCGCAATGATCGAAAAGATCGCCGAGCAGGTCCGCGAAAAGAAGATCGAAGGCGTCGCGCATGTGCAGGACGAATCCGACCGTAACGGCGTGCGCGTGGTGATCGAGCTGAAGCGGGACGCTACACCCGAAGTGGTGCTGAACCAGCTGTACCGCTTCACCCCGATGCAGACCTACTTCGGCTGCAACATGCTGGCGCTGAACGGCGGCCGGCCGGAACAGCTGACGCTGCGCCGGTTCCTGACCTCTTTCATCGATTTCCGCGAAGACGTGGTAGCGCGCCGCACGGCTCATCTGCTGCGCAAGGCCCGTGAACGCAGCCACATCCTGTGCGGCTTGGCGGTTGCGGTCACCAATATTGATGAAATCGTCAACACAATCCGGCAATCTGCCGATGCCGCTGAGGCACGCGAAAAGCTGATGACCCGGCGCTGGCCGGCGCAGCCGATCCTGGAATACATCGCACTGATTGATGATCCGACCCATACAGCCAACGAAGACGGCACCTACAACCTCTCTGAGACCCAGGCCCGCGCGATTCTGGAACTGCGGCTGCAGCGCCTGACCCAAATCGGCGTCAAAGAAGTCACAGACGAGCTGGAAGAACTGGCCAAGAAGATCAAGGAATACCTTGAAATCCTGTCTTCGCGCGAACGCATCATGGGCATCATCGGCGATGAGCTGCGCGAGGTGCGCGACAACTTTGCCGTGCCGCGCCGCACCGAGATCGTCGACTGGTCCGGCGACATGGAGGACGAAGACCTGATCGAGCGCGAGGACATGGTGGTGACCGTGACCTCGGGCGGCTATATCAAGCGAACTCCGCTCGCAGATTTCCGCTCGCAGAAACGCGGCGGCAAGGGTGTATCGGGCATGCAGACCAAGGAAGAGGATGTGATCACCACCCTCTTTGTCGCCAATACCCATACCCAGCTGCTGTTCTTCACAACCGATGGCATGGTCTACAAACTCAAGACCTGGCGACTGCCGCAATCCGGGCGTACCGGCAAGGGCAAGGCCATCGTCAACATCCTGCCGATCCCGACCGGCGTTTCCATTGCAGCGATCATGCCGGTCGATGTTCCGGATGAGGAATGGGAAAACCTGCAGGTGGTGTTTGCCACCAGCGGCGGCGATGTGCGCCGCAACCGGCTGTCGGATTTCACCAACGTCCGCCGCAATGGCAAGATCGCGATGAAGCTGCCCGAGGACGGATCGGTTCAGCTGGTGAACGTCCGCATCTGCTCGGAAGATGATGACGTGATGCTGTTCACCGACTCGGGCCGCGCGATCCGGTTCCGCTCCACCGATGTGCGCGTCTTCAACTCGCGCGAATCCACTGGTGTGCGGGGCATCAGGCTGAGCGGCGAGGACCGGGTGGTCTCCATGTCCGTGATCCGGCACTCGAAATACACGCCGGAACAGCGTACCGCCTACCTCAAGATGCGCCGCGCCATGGCCGGTTTGACCGACGATGCCGAAACCGCTGACGAGGATGCCGTCGAGGATCCGAATTTCTCGACTGAGCTTTACGCGGAAATGTCGGCAGCGGAAAACCTGATCCTGACGATCACCACCGGCGGTTCGGGCAAGCTGTCCTCTTCGCATGACTATCCGGTGCGCGGCCGTGGCGGAATGGGTGTCACCGCGATGGACAAGGCAATGCGCGGCGGCGAGATCGTCGCCTCCTTCCCGGTCGAAATGGATGACCAGATCATGCTGGCGACCTCCAAGGGCCAGTCGATCCGGGTTCCGGTGGACGGAATTTCCTTCCGCTCGCGCTCGGCCGGCGGTGTCCGGGTGTTCAACACCGGCAAGGGCGAAGAAGTGGTATCCGTCGCCTGGATTGCCGAGAACGGCGAAGAGGAAGAAGGCGGCGGCGAAGAATAGCACTGTTGCCCAACCTGAATTCAGCAGCGCCGCCCCGGATCACCAGGGCGGCGTTCTTATGTTTAACGGCTGCCTAATCTTTCTGTGCCAGACTATCGCTTGAGCTGTTTCAACCAAGGGATCGTCCTATGAATCTCTATCAATGCTCCATCGATCTGCATCACGAAGCCAAGGCGTTGAGCTTTGCCAGCGCGGTGGACCAATGGATGAGCTATCTTCAGGAACGCGGCGTGATCCTGGGCTGGCGCTTGATGCGCCGCAAGCTGAACCTTGCCAGCGACAAGTGCCGTGATTTTCTGCTGGAAATTGAATTCAAGGACATGACCCAGCTGGATCAGGCCTTTCGTGTCCTGGGCGAACATGACGAGGAGGTTGAAAAGCTCTACTCGAATGTCACGGCGCTGATCGCCATGTCGGAGACCGGCCTTTACCGGCCTTTCCCGGACCCCGAGAGGGCGGAGCGGATGGCGCTGATCTGACGGCTTGCGCCTCAGATCAGGGTCGGCGCCAGTACGAAGCTGGCAAAAATCAGATAAGCTACGGCTGTATGCATCAGTTTACTCTCTTACTCACATCCCCATGAGCATCCGAGAATATACTTAAAATACGGCATTTCAGGGGCAGCAGAGTTTCAGCTGCCCCGGAAATGGTTAAGGATTGAGAGTACAGGCCGTCAGAGATCATAGATCGTGCTGAACTTCTCTTCCAGATAGGTTAGAAGCGGCTGATGCCCTGGCTCCATACCCGCTGCATGGATGATCGTGTCGCGCGGACTGCGCAATCCGCCATGCTGCTGCAGGTTTTCTTTCAGCCAGGCAGTTGCACCCCGGGTTTCACCTTGGGCAAGCTGTGCATCCAGCCCCGGCACGTCCCGTCGCAGCGCCTGGTACAGGCAGCCGGCATAGACGTTGCCCAGCGAATAGGTCGGGAAATAGCCAAACAGCCCCACCGACCAATGCACATCCTGCAGGCAGCCGTTCGAGGGTTTGTCGACGGCATAGCCGAAATCGGCCTCAAACCGTTCGTTCCAGGCGCCCTCAAGATCCTTCACGGCCAGATCGCCGCTCATCAGTGCACGCTCCAGGCCGAACCGGAGCATGATATGCAAGTTATACTGCAGCTCATCCGCCTCGGTGCGGATATAGCCCTTATGCACAGCGTTCACCGTGGCATAGAAAGCATCCGCATCGGCAATGCCAAAATCGCCAAAAGCGCCTTTCATTTCCTCAAACAGCCAGCCGGTGAACGCGCGGCTGCGGCCGATCTGGTTCTCATAGATCCGGCTTTGGCTTTCATGCACGCCCATCGACACGCCGCTGCCCAGCGGGGTCAGCAGGTAATCGCGGCTGATGTTCTGCTCATAGGCGCCGTGGCCGACCTCGTGGATGGTCGAATAGAAGCAGTTGAACGGGTCGGTCTCGCTGGTCCGGGTGGTGATCCGCACATCCAGGCCCGAGCCTGAGCTGAATGGATGCACTGCCTTGTCCACCCGCCCGTGCGCCATGTCATAGCCGAATACCTTGGCCAATTTGCGGGTCAGTTTCATTTGGGCCGCTTCGTCAAAAGTACCTTGCAGCATTTTCGGCGCGGGCTTCTCCAGCACTTTGGCGCGCAGCTCCACCAGGCCCGGGCGCATGGCGTCGAAAATTTCGGCGATCCCTGCCCCGGTCATGCCGTGCTCGTAATCCTCAACCATCGCGTCATAGACGTCACCGCCCTCAGCCAGCGCCAGACCTTCTTCGCGCTTCAGGGCGACGACTTCTTCCAGCACCGGCACAAAGGCAGCGACATCCTCGTCCGCGCGCGCAGCGGCCCATTTGCCCTGCGCTTCGGAGGTGACTTGCGCGATCTTCTTGGCCAGATCAGCGGGCACCTTGACGGTGCGCTCATAGCTTCGGCGGATCTCGCGCAGCTGGGCCTCGCCCGCCTCATTCGGCGCCACCGCCTGCTGCAGCCACTCAGCCACCCGCGGATCGGATCGGCGGGCGTGCAGCACAGCTTCGATCGCGGCCATCTCCTCGCCCCGTTGCGGCGCCGCGCCGCGGGGCATCATGGTTTCCTGATCCCAGCCCAGCCGGCCCGCAATCTGCCCCAGCGCTTGCGTGTCGCGCTGGAAGGCCATCAGTTCGTCAAATGCGCTCATCGGGTCAATGGTCCTTGATCGAAGTTGCAATGGGATAGGCAGACAGGAAACGGGCGCGCAGGATCAGCACCCAGAGGCCGATTGCGATCAGCTGATGGGTGATCGCGGCGTGCAGCGGTGCGGCATAAAGAACGGTAATGATCCCCAGCAGAACCTGCAGGGACAGCGCCGCAAAAACTGCATTAAAGGCAAAGCGGGTTCGGCCGTGGGCACTTCCGCGCCCGCGCAGCCAGGTCACTGCGCCAAAGGCAAACAGCAGATAGCCTGCCAGCCGGTGAATGAATTGCACCAGGCCCGGGTTTTCAAAGAAGTTCTTCCAGACCGGCTCGATCATGAAGGGGTTCGGCGGGATCACCTGACCGCCCATCAGCGGCCAATCGGTATAGGAGCGGCCCGCATCGATCCCCGCCACCAGTGCGCCCAGCAGGATCTGCAGGAATGCGAAATGCATGAGACCGGTCGAGAGGCTGAACAGCTTAGCCTCCTTGGCGCGCCGCGCCTGCATCAGCTCACGTTCTTCGCGGCCCAGCATCATTATATACCAGGCAATGAAGCCAAGGATCACAAACGCCAGCCCCAAATGCACCGCCAACCGGTAGGAGGCGACAGACGTCATCCCCTCGCCCGGGTTCACGCCTGAGGAAACCATCCACCAGCCGATCGCGCCCTGCACACCGCCCAGAACACCAGGCAGTGCCAGCCGTCCGGCCCAGCCCGCCGGGATTTTGCGCGCGGCTAGGAAACCCAGAAAGCCAACCGCCCAGATCAGACCAATGACGCGGCCCAGCTGGCGATGGCCCCACTCCCACCAGTAAATAGATTTAAAGTCAGACAGTTGCATCCATTTGTTCTGGATGCGCCACTGGTCGATCTGCTGGTATTTTTCGAATTCCGCCTGCCATTCCGCTTCGGACATCGGCGGGATGGCTCCGGTCACGGGGCGCCATTCGGTAATCGACAGGCCAGAGTCTGTGAGCCGCGTCAACCCGCCCACCACGATCATCGCAACCACCAGCGCAAACAGCACCATCAGCCAGGCCCGGATGCCCTTGCGGGCGCTGCCGCGGCCGCGGTCGATCAGTCCGGGCTGTACTGCGGGTACGTCGGACTTCTCGCCCTCAACCTCTTCGAAAATGCTGCGCTTGCTCATGCTTGCCTCTTTACCATTGCTGCCAAGCTAGGGACGGATTTGATATTGGTCCAGAGCGGCTCAGTCGCCGCCGCGCTCTTTCCAGCGAACCATCTGCCGCATGATCCCGTGCAGCATCTGCACGTCCGCGCGGGTCATCCGCATCCGGCTCCACAGATTGCGCAGATTGGTCTTCATGCTTTCGGCTTTTTCCGGCGGGAAGAAAAAGCCAGCCTGGTCCAGGCGGTTCTCGTAATGCTCCACCAGTTTCTCGACTTCCACACCGCTCGCCCAGTCGCCCTTGCGGCCCAGGTCAGTGGTTTCATGCTCCACTTCTCCGGATTGCCGCATCCATTCATAGCCGGTCAGCAGCACGCATTGGCCCAGGTTCAACGAGGCATAGAGCGGGTTCACCGGCACCGAGATAATGGCGTTGGCCTTGGCGATGTCTTCATTCTCCAGCCCCGCGCGCTCGGGCCCGAACATAACCGCGACCTTCTCGCCCGCCGCGATCTTCCCGGCTGCGATCTGCATCGCCCGTTCGGGGCTGTAGACGGGTTTGGTCAGCCCGCGCTGGCGGGCGGTGGTGGCAAAGACATAGGTGCAATCGCCCAGCGCCTCGGGCACATCCGCACAGAGCTGTGCCTCGTCCAGCAGGCGGCCCGCACCTGAGGACATCGCAACCGCCTTGGCGTTCGGCCAGCCGTCCCGCGGCGCCACGATGCGCATCCGGTCGAGGCCGAAGTTCCACATCGCCCGCGCCGCGGCGCCGATATTCTCGCCCATCTGCGGGCGGACCAGGACAAAGGCGGGTTGAGGCGTATCAGTGGGCATTGCTGCAGGCATCCGTCTGTTGCGCGTAAATTCCGCCTTGCTGTAATCCCCGCAGGCGTCCGGGGCAAGGTCCGGCACCTGGCTTGCCGGTATTTCCCGCCTGCTCGGGCTGCGCAAATCCTTGCGTCCGGCGGCAAATCGGCTAAACACCGTTCAATCGCCTGAACAATGGAGCGCCACCATGGACAGCCCTTCTGACGCACCGGAACAGCCGCAGATCTATTTGATCTCCCCGCCGAGCTTTGAGCTGGGCAAGTTTCCCGGCCAATTGGCACGGGTACTGGACGAGATCGGCGTGGCCTGCGTGCGCCTGGATCTGGCCAGCCGCGACGAAGACACCCTCAGCCGTGCAGGCGACGCACTGCGTGAGGTCACCATGGAACGCGATGTGGCGCTGGTGATCTCGGATCATCAGATCCTGGCAGAGCGGCTGGGCCTGGACGGCGTGCATCTGACAGACGCGTCCAAATCCGTGCGCACCGCGCGCAAGGCACTGGGGCCGGATGCGATTGTCGGCTGTTTCTGCGGCGCGTCGCAGCACGACGGCATGGTGGCAGGTGAAGCGGGCGTGGACTACGTGAGCTTCGGGCCTGTCGGCACGTCGGGCCTGGGGGATGGCGCACAGGCTGAGGCTGATCTGTTCCAATGGTGGTCCCAGATGATCGAGGTTCCGGTGGTCGCAGAGGGCGGCCTGACCGAGGATCTGGTACGCAGCATCGCCCCCTATACCGATTTCTTTGGCATCGGAGACGAAATCTGGCATGCCGAGGACCCGCTTGCACAGATCAAAACCCTGATGCGGGCAATGGGCTGACCTATCAGCGGGGGTTTACAGGAACACCCGCTCGATAAACCAGTACCCCCCTATCATCGCAATGGTGACCGAGGCCGGAATCGCCACACGGCCGCGGTATTTCGGATGCTGCCCGAACCACAGCCGCACACCCAGGTAAGCCGCCGCAATCACTGCAAGCTGGCCCAGTTCCACGCCGATGTTAAAACCGATCAGGGCTGGCAGGAACTGGCTGGACGGCAGGCCGAACGCGCCCAATACGCTGGCAAAACCCAGCCCGTGCAACAACCCGAACCCAAAAATCACAAAGGTTCGCCAGCTGTGCAGCTTGCGGGCAAAGATGTTCTCGACCGCGACAAAGACAATCGACAGTGCAATCAGCGGCTCGACAATACTTGCGCTGACCGACACCACCCCCAAGGCGCCCAGCGCCAGTGTAGTGGTATGCGCCACTGTAAAGACGCTTACCTGCAGCAGCAGCGGCTTTACCCGCGGGCTGAGAAAGAACAGCCCCAGTACAAACAGGATATGATCCAGCCCCTTCGGCAGGATATGGGTAAAGCCGACGGGGATGTATTCCACAAAGGCCTCGGCCGCTGTCTTGGCGGCACCGCCCTTCAACGGGATCGGCGGCGAGGTCTCTCCCCCCTGAAGGTAACCGGTATAGGGTTCCTTGACCCCGTTCTGCCGCAGCACCACGCCGCCGGACCCGGCAGGCCAGAAAATTCGCAGGCTCTCGGCCGCTGCCGGAATTTTCCCGGTCAGCTCCAGGAAAGACGTGCGCGGCAGGCTGGCATCGCCAACCTCCGGTATAGTGACCTGCGACAGGCGGAGGTCCACCGCCCTGGCGGCCCGCAAGGAAAACGTTTCCAGCCATTCTTCGGCGAACAGCCGCACCATCGGTTCGAGATCCTGCATCCCCAGTCCGCGCAGTTCATCGTAATCGGCGGCCTGCGCAGTCTGGTTTGTATCCGACAGGCCATCCAGATTGATGCCGGCGACAAACGCCTCGACATTCAGCCGCAGCCCCAGCGTGATCTGCCCGTCCTCCACCCGGAAGTCGGCAATCGCCGGTGTGACCTCATGCGCGCGGACACTTGCAGCACCTATTGCAACCACACTGAACAGCAGCGCAAATAGGATCTGCAGCCAAGTCACACTGCGCCTGACAGCCAAGGACAATTTCATGCAATACCGCCTGTTCTGCTCAATTATCTGCGCCGGGCTGGCTTTGGGGACCGCCCCCCTGTTATCCCACGAGTTTTGGATTGAGCCGGAAAAATATCAAGTGCCTATCGGCACCGTGGTAGTGGCGAGATTACGCAACGGACAGCAATTCAAAGGTGCCGAGCAGCCTTACTTGGACCACCGGATCGCCCGGTTCGAGGTTGTTCAGAACGGATCTGCGACCGCTTATGAAGGCCGGATGGGCGACATGCCTGCGTTTGCCGCTGACGAAGAAGGTGACGGCCTGGCCGTGATCATCCACCAGACACAGCCGCAGATGCTGATCTATGACACCTGGGAGGACTTTCAGGCCTTCATCGATCACAAGGGTTTTGCCGGCATCCCCAGTCAGCACCATGCGCTTGGCCTGCCGGACGCGGGCTTTGCCGAGCAATACACCCGCTATGCCAAGGCTATGATTGCCATCGGCAGCGGTGCAGGCTCAGATCAGGACACAGGGCTGGAGACCGAGATCGTTGCCCTCGCCAATCCTTATACCGATGACCTGTCATCAGGTCTCCCGGTTCAGGTGCTGTATCAAGGCAAGCCACGCCCCCAGGCACAGGTTGAGATTTTTGCAAAAGCGCCGGATGGCAGCATCAGCATCAGTACCATGCCAACCGATGCACGGGGTGAGGCCGTCATCCCCGTTACCCCCGGGCATTCTTACCTGCTTGACGCTGTGGTGCTTCGTCCGGCCCCTGAAGGCCAGGATTATGTTTGGGAAAGCCTCTGGGCGGCACTGACCTTTGCGGTGCCTGCACCGTGATGCCTCTTGCGACGAACCGGCAAAGGCGGCAATAGGTCATTATGACACAAAATTCCGCTTCCCAGCGCCCCGCCATGCTGTGCATCGGGTCGGTCCTTTGGGACATTATCGGCCGCTGCAGTACGGAGATGCAGCGCGGCTCGGACATGCCCGGGCGCATCACCCGGCTGCCCGGCGGCGTTGCCATGAACATCGCCATGACCCTGTCGCGTTTCGGGATACAGCCCGCATTGCTGACGGCCGTGGGCCGCGATCCCGAAGGTGACGAGCTGATCCGCGCCTGCAGCCACTTTGGCCTGATCACGGATTACATCTACCGGTCCGAGGATCTGCCCACCGACCGCTACATGGCAGTCGAAGGCGCCAATGGGCTGATTGCCGCCATTGCCGACGCCCACTCGCTGGAGGCCGCAGGCGACAAGATCCTGCGTCCGCTGTCCGACGGCGCACTGGGCACCTGCGATGCCCCGTACCGGGGCCAGGTTGCGCTGGATGGCAACCTGACGCTTTCGCTGCTGGATGACATCGTGGCCAGCCCCGCCTTTGCCAGCGCCGACCTTCGCGTCGCTCCAGCGTCGCCGGGAAAGGCGGAACGGTTGCGTCCATTTCTCAACCGCACCCGCGGCACGCTTTACGTGAACCTCGAAGAGGCTGGCATCCTGTGCCAGGCAGAGTTCACCGATAGCGAAACCGCTGCGCAGGCAATGCTGGATCGCGGTGCGGCTCGGGTGCTGGTCACTGATGGCGGCTCCTCTGCCACCGTCGCCGATGCCGAAGGCGCCATCACCCTTGTTCCGCCCCGCGTGACCGTCGCCCGGGTGACCGGCGCCGGAGATACCTTCATGGCCGCCCATATCGTTTCCGAGGCACGGGGCGAAGACCGCAAGACCGCTTTGGCCTCCGCCCTCGCGGCCGCGGCCACATATGTTTCAGGAGAACCCCCGCTGTGATCGAGATCCGCTATTCATCCGAAGTCCAGACCGCCAAGGCCGCAGGACAGGCCATTGTTGCGCTGGAAAGCACCATCATCACCCATGGCATGCCCTACCCGCAGAACGTCGAAGTCGCCGCCCAAGTGGAGCAGGACATCCGCGATGCCGGTGCTGTTCCCGCGACAATGGCCGTTATGAAAGGCGTGCTGCATGTGGGACTTGAACCCGATCAATTGCAGGCGCTTGGCCAGGCAAAGGGGGTTGCCAAGATATCCCGCGCCGATATGCCCGCCTGCATCGCCACCGGCGGCACCGGTGCCACCACGGTTGCGGCGACTATGATTGCCGCGCGGCTGGCCGGGATCGAAGTTTTTGCAACCGGCGGCATCGGCGGCGTGCATAAAGGGGCCGAGACCACATTCGACGTCTCCGCCGACCTGATGGAACTGGCGCAAACCCCGGTCACCGTGGTGGCTGCGGGCGCCAAGGCCATTCTCGACGTCCCCAAGACACTTGAAGTACTGGAAACACAAGGGGTGCCGGTCATCGCTTACGGCCAGGACAGTTTCCCGGCTTTCTGGTCCGCGCAGTCTGATATTAAGGCCCCCCTGCGCATGGACACGCCCGACAAGATCGCCCGCGCCCATGCCACCCGGCTGGCGATGGGCCTGCCCGGCGGCCAACTGGTTGCCAACCCGATCCCGGCAGATGCCGAAATCGCGGCCGCGGAGCTGGACCCGGTGATTGCCAAGGCTCAATCCGAAGCGGATCAACAGGGTATCTCGGGCAAGGATGTAACCCCATTCCTGCTGCGCCGCATTTTCGAACTGACCGAGGGCCGTTCTCTCACCGCCAATATCGCATTGGTGCGCAACAATGCCCGGCTGGCGGCAAAGATCGCACTGGAACTGAACAAACTGGCTCAATGACTTGATTTTCCGGGCGGATGCCATTGCTCCGCCCGCAATCAGTGCCTAGGTTCCATTCGAAATTCAGGTGAAGCAGCCCCATGACCACGCCCTTCGACGAAGAACCTCACCGCCGCCGCGGACTGTTTGCAAGTCTGCGGGCGTCCTTCTTTACCGGGATCGTCGTCATTGCACCGGTGAGCCTGACCATCTGGCTGCTGTGGTCGGTGATGGGATGGATTGACAGCGTGGTGCTGCCGCTGGTTCCAACCACCTTCCGGCCCGAGCAGTACATCGGCATCAACCTGCGCGGTGTCGGGCTGATTATCTTCCTGCTGTTCACAATCGTCGTTGGCTGGATTGCCAAGGGTATCCTTGGCCGGTCGCTGATCAATTTTGCCGAGAGTCTGGTGGAACGCATGCCGGTGGTCCGCACGGTCTACTCCGGTATCAAGCAGATTTCAGAAACCGTTTTCGCCCAGTCGGAACGCAGTTTTGAAAAGGCCTGCTTGGTGCAATACCCGCGCAAGGGCATCTGGGCGATCGGGTTCATTTCCACCACTGCCAAAGGTGAGATCTCCAAGAAGGTCGAAACCAGCCGCGGCCTTGTCAGTGTTTTTCTGCCAACCACACCAAACCCGACATCCGGTTTTCTGCTGTTCGTCCCCGAGGAAGATGTGATCGAGCTGGACATGTCAGTGGAGGATTCCGCCAAGCTGGTGATTTCGGCAGGCCTTGTCTATCCGAACCCCAAGGATCCCTCAAAACCGCTGGAGAACGGCAAGAAACCGGCACTGAAAGAAACCGCCTGACCTAGCTGAACATCGCGGGCAAATCCGTCGAGGAACGCACCCCGAGGTTCTTCCCGTCCTGCGTTAGAAAGCTGTCTGCCGCATCCCGCCCCGCCTGTTTCAGCCGCGCCAGGATCTGCGGCACAGGAAACAGCTTGGTGGTAACTGACAGCTGCGTCATCAGAACATCATCGGCAATCATGTGAACCCGCACTTTCTTCATCCGCCCGGGTTCCAGCGTTCCATCCGCCAGCAAACGCTGAACAAAGCTGATAGCCCGCAACTCCCGCAGCAATGAAGTGTTAAAGCTGATCTCATTCACCCGGTTGCGGATCTGCTGCGGGGTCTTGGGAATCTCGTCGCGCTCCAGCGGGTTGATGTTCACTATCACCACATCTCCCGGCAGCCCGGCGCGGAACAAGGGAAACAGGGCCGGATTGCCAGTAAATCCGCCATCCCAATAGGCCTCCACCCGCCCGGTGTCCGGATCCTCGATCTCCACCGCCTGGAACATGTCCGGCAGGCAGGCCGAAGCGAGGATCGCATCTGTGCTGATCTCCTGCCCCTCGAAAATGCGGATCTTGCCGCTGCGCACGCAGGTGGCGCAAACGAACAGCTCTGGGCCTTCCTCGGCGCAGACTTTCGAAAAATTGAACGCCTCCACAACCTCCTGCAGCGGGTTCTTGTAGAACGGACCATAGTGATAGGGTGAGATCGCCTGGCTCATGGATGCCATCGGAGAAAACGGCATTACCGCCTCCCAGGCGCCTGCCCAGGCCACCGCATCAAACCGGGTCAGCCAATGGGCAAACCGCATGTCCCCCACCGCCCCCATCCGCCGCCACAGACTGTTCAGCGCCGCCTTGGCGCCCTCGCGCCCGCCCTGAACCATGCCGGACTTGAATGCTGCGCCATTCAGCGCGCCAGCCGAAGTTCCGGTAATCCCGGCCACCTCGATACCCTCATCTTCCAGCAGCCGGTCCAGCACACCCCAGGTGAACGCTCCATGCGCGCCGCCGCCCTGAAGGGCCAGATTAATGCGTTTCACCAAAATACACCTGCCCATTTCATCGTTGCGAAAATGCTTCGGGGCTGAATTTCCCCGGCCGCGGCATTGGGGGCCGGCCCCTCCCGCCGCTTCCAGGCAACGCCTACAGCGCCGTCCAGCCGCCATCGACACTCAGCGTCGTGCCGGTAATTTGCGCTGCGGCATCGGAACACAAGAACACCGTGGTGCCGCCTAATTGCTCCACAGTAGCAAACTCGCGGCTCGGCTGGCGTTCGAGCATCACCTTCTTGATCACCTCGTCCCGGCCCATGTTGTATTTTTCCATGGTGTCCGGAATTTGCGCCTCCACCAGCGGCGTCAGCACATAGCCCGGGCAAATCGCATTGCAGGTGATTGGCTCCTCCGCTGTTTCCAGCGCCACTGTCTTGGTCATGCCTACGACCCCGTGCTTGGCTGCCACATAGGCGGCCTTAAACGGCGAGGCAGTCAGCCCGTGCGCTGAGGCGATATTTACGATCCGCCCCCAGCCCGCCGCGCGCATTCCGGGCAAGGCCGCCGCCATGGTATGAAAGTTCGAATTCATGTTGATCGCGATGATCGCGTCCCATTTGTCCTGCGGGAACGCATCGATCGGCGCCACATGCTGGATGCCGGCGTTGTTCACCAGGATATCGCAAACGCCGGCCTTCTCAATCAGCGCCCGGCAATCGGCACCATTGGACATGTCAGCCTGGATGTACTGGGCGTTGACGCTGAATTCACGGGCGATTTCTGCCGCCAGGGCGTGATCCTCTTCCCGGTCGGTGAATGAATTCAGAACCACATCGGCCCCAGCCCGCGCCAGTTCGCGTGCAACCCCCAGGCCAATACCTGAATTCGATCCGGTGATAACGGCGGTCTTCCCTTGCAAGGACATCGGCATCTTTCCCTCGGCTGAATGAAACTGCCGCCACTGTGCCATGCTGCAGATGCAAAAGAAACGCGTAAGACTACGGATCGTTCCTTGCAAAGTTTGGGCATTTCCCTTCAGAGGCAGTGTGGAACTGTCCGAAAAAAAACGCCCGCACAAGGCGGGCGTTAGTTATTGAGGCAGGTTTCATACAGGCAAGAAACCTATCGAGCAGTGATCTCTTTATAAGCAATTTCCGGCTTTCGTCCAAGCTAAAAGTTTGAAAAGACGAAAAGGCGCACGTAGCGTGCGGAAGCAAGAAAATAAGGGCAGAGCGGGATTGTTGTGAAACTGCGTATAGAAAATTTCGTCACGCTCAGTGCGGCACTGACCGGAATCACCTTGGCTTTTGCTGCGAACTTTGCTCAGGCAGAATCGGGTCATGGCATAGCTATGTATGGCGCTCCTGCCCTGCCACCGGATTTTGTGTCTTTACCCTATGCCAACCCGAATGCGCCCAAAGGCGGCAAGGTGGTTTTCGGCAACACCGGCGGCTTTGACACGCTGAACCCGTTCACCCTTAAAGGGACCGCGCCGTGGCAGCTGAGGTTCTGGGGATACGAGAGCCTGATGGGCCGCTCCTGGGATGAGCCGTTCACGCTTTACGGTCTTTTGGCCGAATCGATTGAGGTGCCCGAGGACCGCTCCTGGGTCGAATTCACCCTGCGGGAAGAGGCGCGATTCTCCGATGGCAGCCCGGTGACCATCGAAGATGTGCTCTGGTCGTATGAAACTTTGGGCACCAAAGGCCACCCGCGCTACCGCGGCTTCTGGACTAAGGTCGAGCGGATGGAACAGACCGGGCCGCGCAGCCTGCGGCTGACGTTCAACACGATAGACCGCGAGCTGGCACTGATCGCCGGAATGCGTCCGATCCTCAAGAAGGCACAGTGGCAGGGCAAGGACTTCGGTACAGATGAGCTGCCCGGCGCTCCGATCGGCACCGGCGCCTATGTTGTCAAGAATTTCGAACCCGGCCGCTTTGTAACCCTGACCCGGAATCCGGATTACTGGGGCAAGGATTTGCCACTGCACCGCGGCACCCGGAACTTTGACGAAATGCGCCTGGATTTCTTTGGCGACGCAACTGTGCTGTTCGAAGCCTTCAAGGCAGGCGAGCTGAGTGCGGTGCGTGAATTCAACGCCGACAAATGGGACAGCGTCTACAACTTTCCTGCCGTAACCCGCGGCGATGTAGTCAAAAGCGAAATACCGCATCAGCGTCCTTCGGGCATGACCGGGTTGGTGATGAACAGCCGCCGTGCCCCGCTGAACGACTGGCGCGTGCGCGAAGCGCTGCTACTGGCGTTCAATTTCGAATATATAAACGGCACGGTGACAGGCGGCGTGCAACCGCGGATCACCTCATATTTCTCGGGGTCCGAGCTTGGCATGCAGCCCGGCCCAGCTGCCGGCAAGGTTCAAAAGCTGTTGGAACCCTTTGCAGACACGCTGCTGCCCGGCACGCTGGACGGCTACGAACTGCCACAGGGCGACGGCACCAAGCGAAACCGCAAAAACCTGCGCAAAGCAATGAAACTGCTGGCCGACGCGGGTTGGAGCGTCACCGATGGCGTGCTGCGCAATACCGATGGTGCGGCACTGAACTTCACAGTTCTGATCCGCCAGGGCGACGGCGAGTTGAAAACCATCACTGAAATCTTTGCCCGCGCACTTGAACGTCTGGGCATCACGCTGACGGCGGAAACCGTCGACAACGCACAATATGTCGAACGCCAGACCGCCTATGATTTCGACCTCACCCGCTACCGCCGGGAGTTGTCGCTGAGCCCCGGAAACGAGCAGCGCTATTACTGGGGCAGCGACGGTGTCAGCCAGCCCGGCAGCCGTAATCTGATGGGCATGGAAAGCCCGGCGGCTGAAGCAATGATTGATGCCATGCTAACCGCGACGGAGCCCGAAGACTTCACAGCCGCGGTGCGGGCGCTGGACCGGGTTTTGACCGCGGGCCGCTATGTCATTCCATTCTGGAGGTTCGATGCGGGACGGATCGCCCATGTCAAGGAAATGCGGTTCCCGGAGTATCTGCCGATTTACGGCGACCGGACCGAGTTCATGCCGGATGTCTGGTGGTATCAAAAAGACTGACGCGCCGGCCAGCGGGCGCTGCAGGCCAGAGCATTTGACTTTCGGCAACTAATTCCATATTTCATGAAATATGGAATTTAATATCGCAGATAAACTCAGTGCACTGGCGCATCCGAACCGTCTGGCCCTGTTCCGCCTGCTGATGCGGCGCTATCCGGATGCTGTTCCCGCTGGCGAGATTGCCTCAGCACTGAATTTCAAGCCCAACACGGCCTCTGTTTATCTGTCAGTTTTGAACCAGGCCGGACTGATCAACCAGCACCGGAGCGGCACCTCCCTGATGTACACCGCCGACCTGACTGGTTTGCGCGGCATGTTTGATGCCCTGCTGTCCGGGTGCTGCCAGAACCGACCCGGTATCTGCAGCCCTGTCACGAGTGATGAACCGATCATGCCGACGGTTGAGCGCCCGTTGAACATTCTGTTCCTCTGCACTGGCAATTCCGCCCGGTCGCTGCTTGCCGAATCTATCCTGAACCAATCCGGCGAGGGTAAATTCCGCGCCTATTCAGCAGGCACCCGCCCTTCACCCGGACCGCGCCCGGAGGTGACCGCCCTGCTGCAGGCCAAAGGCCATGACACCAGCACGCTTTATCCCAAGGATCTGGGCGCGTTCTCAGCCCCGGAGGCACCAAAGATGGATTTCATCTTCACCGTCTGCGACCACGCCGCCAACGAGGAATGTCCGGCCTGGCCAGGACAGCCGATGAGTGCCCATTGGGGGCTCGAGGATCCGGTCAAGGCGACAGGCACAGATGCCGAACGGCGGCTGGCCTTCCAGCAGGCCTACGGGCTGCTGCGCACCCGGATCAAAGCTTTTGTGGCGCTGCCCTTTGAAACTCTCGACCGCCTGTCGCTTCAACATCAGCTTGACGATATCGGCCGCGTGAATTCATCCGACTAACCCAATAAAACGGTCAACACCCATGAACATTCTCGTCCTTTGCACGGGCAACTCTGCCCGCTCCATCCTGCTGGAATCGATTTTCAACAGCCTCGGCGCGGGCCGCACCCGTGCGTTTTCCGCTGGCTCCAAACCCACCGGCGAGGTGCATCCGCAATCCCTGGCGCTGCTGGAAGAGCTTGGCCAAGATGCCGCCGGCGCCCGCTCCAAGAGCTGGGACGAGTTTGCCGCTGAAGGCGCGCCGGAAATGGACATGGTGATCACCGTCTGCGCTTCGGCTGCTGGTGAAACCTGCCCGATTTGGCCCGGCACGCCGGTTCGCGCGCACTGGGGCGTCGCAGATCCGGCTGCCGCAGACCAGCCGGAATGGGACACAGCCTTCCGCGCCGCTTACATCACACTGGAACAGCGTGCCAAAGCGCTGCTGGATCTGCCATTTGAGACCATGAACGCAACCGAACTGACGCAGCAGCTCAAACGGATTGGAGAGATCGTATGACCGGGCAGAAACTGCTGGCCGAGGGGCTGGGCACGGCTATGCTGCTGATTGGCGTTGTCGGCTCCGGCATCATGGCTGAAAACCTGGCCGGCGGGAACGTGGCGCTGGCGCTGCTGGCCAATGCAATTGCCACCGGCTGCATGCTCTATGTAATCATCACCACGCTGGGGCCGGTTTCCGGTGCGCATTTCAATCCGGCGGTGACCCTCGCCTTTGCGTTGCGCGGCGACCATTCCTGGAGCGCGTCAGCACCCTATATCGCGGTGCAGATCATTGGTGGCATCCTGGGGGTCTGGGCCTGCCACGTCATGTTTGATCTTGCAATTTTGCAAAGCTCCGAAACCATGCACCGAACCGGAACGGCTCAGTGGTTGTCCGAAATCCTGGCCACTTTCGGCCTGCTGTTCGTAATTTTCGGCGGGCTGCGGTCGCGTCCCGATGCGGTGCCCGCGCTGGTCGGCCTCTATATCACCGGGGCTTACTGGTTCACCTCTTCCACCAGCTTTGCCAACCCGGCGGTGACCATTGCGCGCGGCTTCAGCGACACCTTTGCAGGCATCTATCCGGGCCATATTCCGATGTTCATTGCCATGCAGGTGATCGCGGTGGGCATTGGCCACATCACTCTGCCGCGGCTGTTTGCACGGGGCTGATCACTGGCGGAATCTTGCTGATTGCGGCGGCCCCGGGCTGATGCCCCGCGGCCGCCGTTACACAAAGCTTGAAAAATGCTAGCATAAGGGTCCAACAACCCAAATCCGTTTGTCAGGGAGGCCCCCCAATGCCTGTACAGACAGCAGCTGCCAGCTGGATTGACAGGATGCCCCGCATCAAACAGCGCTTTCCGCATCTGAAAGCCAGCAACGCGCCGTCACTTGTGGATGACCGGGACAGATTTGTTGCCTATCTGGCCCGCACCCATCACCTTACCTTGAACGAAGCCAGGGAGGAGGTGGACGACTTCCTCTATATCGAAAGCCTGCTGAGAGAACTGGACGGGCGGCCGCACTAGCAGCACAGCCCCTGTTTCAGGTCCCGCAATCAAGCCAGCGACGTCACCCAAAGGATCATTGCATCTTCAGGGCTGACGGATATGACATTGTGCCCCATGGCCGCGTCGTAATAGGCGCTGTCACCGCGGCGCATTTCGATCGGCTCATAAAACTCCGTATAAAGCTTGACCACCCCGGTCAGCACATACAGGAATTCCTCGCCATCATGGCGCACCCAGCCGTCAAATTCATCCAGCGACCGTGCCCGCACCCGCGCCCTGTACGGCAGCATCTGCTTGCGCGACAGACCGTCCGCCAGCAGCTCGTGCTCATATGTCGCGGTGGCATGGGCTGACCCGTCACCCGATTTGGTCACCGTCATCCGCCCGTTCACCTGATCGCGCTGCGGCTGGGTAAACAGCTGCGGCACCGAGATCTGGAGGCCCACAGCCAGCTTCTTAAGCGCCTCATAAGTCGGTGACATCTGGCCATTTTCAATCTTGGACAGGGTCGAACGCGCCAGCCCGGCCTGATTGGCAGCATGCTCCAGTGTCCAATCCCGCGCCTTGCGCAGTTCGCGCACGCGTGCCCCCAGGTCCAATGGCTCTGCTTCGTCATCTCCGCCGTTTGCACGGGCGATGGTAATCAGGGATTTCGGGTCACGGCCAGTCATAGCCACTCTATAAGCCGCACCGGCGCAGCTTGCAACGCAGGACGGTGCGGGCTACCCAATTGCCATGCTGTCTGTTTTTGATCAGGGGCCCTTTGCGCCCTGCCCCGCACCCTTTAATCTCGCGGCCCATGTGCTGCGCCATGCCCGGCGGCTGGCGGATAAACCCGCGCTGTCAGTTCTGCAAGGCGATGGCAGCGAAGTTTGGACATACGCCCGGCTTGAATCCGCCGTGCGCGGCACCGGGACCGGGCTTCTCAAGGCTGGGCTGAAACCCGGAGACATCGTGCTGATGCGGCTGGGGAACACGGTGGAGTTTCCAATTGCCTATCTCGGCGCCATTGCGGCCGGGCTGGTACCGGTTCCAACCTCAGCCCAGCTGACAGCGCCCGAAACCGCCCGGATGATCGCCGATCTGAACCCGGCTGCAGTTCTGCGCGACCCTGCTGTGGCTTGCGCGAGTCACCCGCTGCAAATCAGCAGCGCCAGCTTGCTGGAAATGCACCGGCTGCCTCCCTGTGATTACGCTTTTGGAGACCCGGAGCGGCTTGCCTATGTGGTCTACACCTCCGGCACCAGCGGAAATCCGCGCGCCGTCGCCCACGCACACCGGGCAGTTTGGGCGCGGCAGATGATGGTGGAGGGCTGGTACGGTCTGACAGCAGACGACCGGCTGCTGCATGCTGGCGCTTTCAACTGGACTTACACGCTGGGCACCGGCCTGCTGGACCCCTGGGCGGCGGGTGCAACCGCGCTGATCCCGCAGCCTGGGACCCCGCCAGCGGACCTGCCCGCACTGCTGCGCCGCCACCGGGCAACCCTCTTTGCCGCCGCCCCCGGCGTTTACCGGAAATTCCTGCACGCCGGCCCGCTCGAACTGCCGGACTTGCGGCATGGGCTTTGCGCTGGTGAAAAGCTTTCCCGCCATCTTCACGCAGCCTGGGAGACCGCAACAGGTTGCGGGTTGTTCGAGGCTTTCGGCATGTCGGAATGTTCCACTTTCATTTCTTCTTCGCCGTCCTGCCCTGCACAGGACGGAGCGCTCGGGCAGCCGCAACCCGGCCGCAGAACCGCCATACTGGGCAGCGGCGGACCGGTTCCGATGGGGGAGGAAGGCACCATCGCAATCCACCGCTCGGACCCGGGGCTGATGCTCGGCTATCTGAATGCGCCTGAAGAAACTGCTGCCCGCTATCAGGGGGATTGGTTCCTGACCGGTGATCAGGGCACAATGTCTGAGAACGGCCAGATCCGCTACCTGGGCCGTGCAGACGACATGATGAACGCCGGCGGCTACCGGGTTTCGCCGATCGAAGTTGAAACCGCGCTCGCCGCCCATCCCGGCATCACCCAGGCCGGTGCCGCAGCGGTTGAGGTAAAGCCGGACACCTATGTCATCGCGGCCTTCTATACCGGTCCCGAAGAGTTGATCCCGGAACAGCTGCAGGCCTTTGCATCCCAGCGCCTGGCCCGTTACAAGCAGCCCCGCGCTTATGTCCACCTCGATGCCCTGCCTATGGGTGCCAATGGCAAACTGCTGCGCCGCGCCCTGCCCGCCCTGTTCAAAGGATGACCCAAATGACCGACGTCAAACTCGACATCCTGTCGGACCCGATCTGCCCATGGTGCTATATCGGTAAGACCCATCTGGACAAGGCACTGGCCGAAGTGCCCGATCATCCCTTTATCATCGAATGGCACCCTTTCCAGCTGAACCCGGATATGCCGCGTGAAGGCATGGACCGGCGCGACTACCTGGAGCGTAAATTCGGCGGCAAGGACGGCGCGGTGAAGGCTTATGCGCCAGTGGTGGAACACGCCGAAAAGGCCGGCCTCGCCATCAATTTCGAGGCGATGACGCGCACCCCTAACACGCTGGATGCGCACCGGCTGATCCATTGGGCCGGGATCGAGGGCAAGCAGACGCAGGTGGTGGACGCCCTGTTCAGAGCTTATTTCATTGACGCGAAGGACATCGGAGACCACGCGGTTCTGACGGAAATCGCAAGCGGGGTTGGAATGGAGGCTGACGTCACCGCGCGCCTGCTCCTAGGCGACAGCGATGTGCAGACCATCCAGAACCGCGACGCCCACTCCCGTAAAATGGGGGTAAGTTCGGTGCCGACGTTTATTGTTGCAAGCCAGCACGCCGTGCCCGGCGCCCAGCCGCCGGAGCTGTGGAAACAAGTGATTGAGGACATCCTGCAGCAGCAGAAGGCCGCAGAGGCCGAATAACCTCACGGAAACTACTTAGCATCGCAACAATGCACAATTTCCTGTGCAGCCGGGCGCTGGTCCGGCTCATGGATTCGTGCTACCGGAACCGGACAGCTCCCGGACCGGCCTTGATCCCCGGAACCTTCTGAAGAGCTGTTAGAGGATTCAAATGTCTCAGTCTCAGTCTCAGGTTCAATCTCCGGCCCATGGCATGGCCAAGGCTGAATTCATTGCGCTTATCGCGATGATGTTTGCCACCATTGCCTTTTCAATCGACGCGATGCTGCCCGCGCTGCCCGAAATCGGCCAGGCGCTAAGCCCCGATGACAGCAACCGTGCCCAGCTGGTGCTGACCTCCTTTGTGCTGGGCATGGGGATCGGCACGTTCTTTACCGGCCCGCTGTCCGATACCTTTGGCCGCAAGCAGGTCATTGCCGGCGGTGCAGCCCTGTATATCGTCGCAGCAGCCGTAGCCTGGCAGGCGCAATCATTGGAGCTGCTGCTGGCCTCCCGCGTCGTCATGGGGCTGGGTGCAGCCGGGCCGCGGGTGGTTGGCATTGCCATTGTGCGTGACCTTTATTCAGGCCGGGAAATGGCGCGGCTGATGTCGATTGCAATGATGATCTTCACGCTGGTTCCCGCCTTTGCGCCGATGCTGGGCGCAGGCATCATCGCGTTTTCCAGCTGGCGCGGTATCTTTCTGGCCTTTGCCGTTTTCGCCATCCTCATCGTGATGTGGATGGGTCTGCGCCTCCCGGAAACGCTGGCACTGGAAAACCGCCGCCCCTTTCGTCTGCCGCTGCTTCTGAGCGCCGTGAAAGAGATGTTCGCCCATCCTGCCGTGCGCCTGTCGATCCTGGTGCAGACCCTTTGCCTCGGCATGCTGTTCACCATGCTGACAATGGTGCAGCAAGTCTATGACGTGATCTTTGACCGCGCCGGCAGCTTCCCCTTCTGGTTTGGATTTGTGGCCTTGATGGCAGGAACCGCCAGCCTGCTGAACGCAGCCATCGTTGTCCGCGTTGGCATGCGCAGGATCGTGACTTGGTCTTTGGCTGCGCAGGTCTGCATTTCCGCCATCATGCTGATGCTCAGCGGCCAGGCGCTGCCGGAAACGCTGCTGTTTGGCCTGTTTGTCGCGTGGCAAACCAGCGTGTTCTTTCTGGCGGGCACCACGCTTGGCAATCTCAACGCCATTGCGATGGAGCCGATGGGCCATATCGCCGGCATGGCGGCCTCGGTGATCGGTGCGATCTCCACTGTTCTTGCCGCCGCAATTGCCGCCCCCGTGGGCCTGTTGTTCGACGGTTCGCTGCTGCCGCTGGCCGCCGGGCTGCTGACAATGGCCGGCCTTGCGTTCCTGCTGATGCTGCAAATGGCACGGGCGGAGGCGCAATTGTCCGCCGAATAAATAACTCGTCCGGATGAACGCCCCTGCCTGACCTTTCCAGACACCGCGAGAGGTATATTCATGGGTCACGATTAAAACCTCGGCAGCTGATCCTCGCCATCCAGGCGCGCTATCCCCTTCGAGACGCAATCGAGCACATGCACGCCTGAGACTACGCTTCCGCTGGCGCCATGCTCAAGCCTATGCCGCCTGCCGGGACCATTTGGATCTGCGCGCGGTCTATACCTAAAGCCTACTGAAGCTGAGGTCCTGGAAGATGCGGGATCCAAAGTCCGGCCAACCTGCCGGCGGGGCCGCGACCTGGGAAGGCTCAGGAAGTACTTAAATCGGCAATAAGCAACGCCTCAAAAACGATGCGGCATCCCGGGAATCTGTATTGATGTTCATCTGATGGAGATGCCGCCCGCGCCTGAAGAGACCCTGAAGGCCGCCGATGTCCTGCGCGCACTGATGCCCGATGCAGGCCATCTGATACAGATGCCGCCCCATATTGACATGCTCCAAATTGATTTCCACAGCCTCGCGCACTGGAACCAAAAGGCGATTGAGGCGGATCAAAAGTTCGGCCAGCGCGAGGGCGTCCTCAATATATAGACAGGCTACCGCAAGCATAACTACAATTCCGCACTCTTCGGCGCGAATTTCTTGGTCAGATCGAACCTGCCCTGCGGGCCAATCTATGTACTCTGCAAGCTACCCCGCCGGAAATGCTGCTGGTCCAAAGCCGGCCATCGCGGATTTCTTTGATGGGTAAATGGCTTTGCAGCCGCAGATTGTGGTTCGTTTGGCCGCTGGGACGAGGCCATGGCGCTGGAACCGCCCGACGACCTATCCCTGTATTGTATCTTGACTGCCAACAGCCATCACCCCCGCGCCATCGGATTTGCGGCAACGGGCCGCTTGTCAAGCGACGAAGCGGTTAATGAAATCACAACCAAAATGCTGCGCGGCGATATTGCGTACCGCAAAGGTAACTTTTTGGGCTGGATAGTACCCTGCCGCGCACGTCGATCCATCCGGACAATAGCCGGAGCCTGAGAGGCCTGCACTAATGCCGGAAGGTCCATTGCTAACATTTTAAAATCCGGCACTTAAAACAGAAAATTTATATAGCACTGGCCCGCTCAGACCAGGTGGTGGCTGCGTCCTGTTTCCGCACCCAGGCGGCCCATAAAGCCGGACAGCTGCTGCGGTTGACCAAAATTTCTTCGAAGAAATTTGCCAAGGAAAATTGATCCTCCTTGGTTCCAAGTATCAAACCTTTGCTTTTGCCTTGGCCTTCTTCTTCTCCGCAACGACTTTCTCCGCCAGGTCGCGGGCAATGGCAAAAGCCCCTTTGATCTTGTCGCTGTCCTTCTTCCAGTCCCGCCTTATAACAATTTTGTTGTCCTTGACCTTAGCCAGACCATTCTGGCCCTGGATGAACTCCACCAGCCCCTGCGGCGAGGCGAATTTGTCATTGTGGAACTGGATCGTCGCGCCTTTTGGCCCGCCGTCCATCTTGGCAATGCCTGCGCGCTTGCACATTCCCTTGATCCGAACCACCAGCATCAGCGTGTTCACTTCCTTGGGCAGCTTGCCGAAACGGTCGATCAGCTCAGCGGCAAAGCCTTCCAGCTCCACCTTGGTCGACAGCGAGGACAAGCGGCGGTAGAGGCCCAGGCGCACGTCCAGGTCCGGCACATAGTCCTCGGGGATCAGTACCGGAACGCCCAAGTTGATCTGCGGCGCCCATTGCTCATCAGCATCCGATAGACCTTCCATCTCGCCCGCTTTGATTTTAGCGATCGCCTCCTCCAGCATGGATTGGTACAGTTCATAGCCAACATCGCGCATCTGGCCGGACTGCTCCTCTCCCAACAGGTTACCGGCGCCCCGGATATCAAGGTCTTGCGAGGCCAAGGTGAAGCCGGCGCCCAGTGTGTCCAGCGAGCCCAGAACCCGCAGCCGCTTCTCAGCCGCCGGTGTCAGCCGCTGGCGCGGCTTGGTCGTCAGATAGGCGTAAGCACGGGTTTTCGACCGCCCCACCCGGCCACGGATCTGGTAGAGCTGCGAGAGGCCGAACATGTCGGCGCGGTGCACCACCATGGTGTTGGCGGTAGGAATATCCAGGCCGCTTTCCACGATCGTCGTCGCCAGCAGCACGTCGTACTTGCCGTCATAAAAGGCGTTCATACGGTCATCGAGTTCCCCCGCTGCCATCTGCCCATGCGCCACCACATAAGACAGCTCCGGCAACTGTGCCTGCAGGAACGCCTCGACCTCCGGCAGGTCGGTGATCCGCGGCACCACATAGAAGCTTTGCCCGCCACGGTAATGCTCCCGCAGCAGTGCCTCGCGGATGGTGACGGTGTCGAATTCGCTGACGTAGGTGCGGATCGCCAGACGGTCCACCGGCGGGGTGCCGATGATAGACAGGTCCCGCACACCGGTCAGGCTGAGCTGCAGCGTCCGCGGGATCGGTGTCGCGGTCAGGGTCAGAACGTGAATGTCGCTGCGCAGCTGTTTCAGCCGTTCCTTGTGACCGACGCCAAAGTGCTGCTCTTCGTCGATGATCAGCAGCCCGAGGTTCTGGAACTTGATGTTCTTGGCCAGGACTGCGTGGGTGCCGACGACGATATCGACGGTTCCCTTTGCCAGTCCTTCGCGGGTCTTGCCGGCTTCCTTGGCGGAAATAAACCGCGACAGCTGCCTGACTTGCAAGGGAAACCCGCGAAAACGCTCGGCAAAAGAGGCTGCATGCTGGCGTGCCAGCAGCGTGGTCGGCGCCACCACAGCCACCTGCAGCCCGGTCATCGCCGCGACAAAGGCCGCCCGCATCGCCACCTCGGTCTTGCCAAAACCAACATCGCCGCAGATCAGCCGGTCCATCGGCTGGCCGGAGTGCAGATCCTCCATCACATCTTCGATTGCGCGCAGCTGGTCCTCGGTTTCCTGATAGGGGAAGCGGGCCGAGAATTCCTCCCAGGCATGCGACGGCGGGTCCATCACCGGCGCCTTGCGCAGGGCGCGTTCGGCAGCGATACGGATCAGCTTGTCCGCCATCTCACGGATGCGTTCCTTGAGCTTGGCCTTCTTGGCCTGCCAGGCACCGCCGCCAAGCCGGTCCAGCAGGCCTTCGTCATGGCCGTATTTGGACAGCAGCTCGATGTTTTCGACCGGCAGGTACAGCTTGGACGCTTCGGCATATTCCAGCAGAATGCACTCATGCGCGGCACCTGCGGCTGTCACCACTTCCAGCCCCTTGTAGCGGCCGATACCGTGGTCCACATGCACCACCAGATCGCCAGGGCTGAGGGATTGCGTCTCGGTCAGGAAGTTCTCGGCCTTGCGGCGTTTCTTCGGCGCCCGGATCAGCCGGTCGCCCAGTACATCCTGCTCCGAGATCACCGTCATGTCCGGCGCCTCGAACCCGTGCTCCAGCGCCCAGACCGCCAGATGCAACCCGCTTTTTCCGATCCGCGTGCCATCCATCACCGGGATGGCTTCTGCCAGGCCTTCGTCTTCGATCAGCCCGGTCAGGCGTTCCCGCGCGCCTTCGGAGTAGGAGGCAACAACAACCGGCCCCTCCTGCATCCGCGCTTTGATATGGGACGCCAAGGCACCAAAAAGACTTATGCTTTCCTGCTGCCGCTCGGGTGCGAAATTGCGCCCGATCCGCCCGCCTGCGTCCACAGTCCCTGGGCCCGAAGCCTGTGGCAGCGGGTGCAATTGCACCACACGGTGTTCTGCCGATGCAGCCTCCCAGGCGGCATCATCCAGATACAGCAATCCTGGAGGCGTGGGTTTGTAAACGGTATCAATCCGCCCCTTCTGCGCCATTGCGTGTTTGCGGGTTTCAAACTGGTCCTCGATTGTGTCCCAGCGCGCCAGCCGCGCCGGTGTCACCTGGTCGTCCAGCGTCACGGTCGCCTGCGGCAGGTAGTCAAACAGGGTTTCCAGCTTTTCATGGAAGAATGGCAGCCAATGCTCGATCCCCTGGTGCTTGCGGCCTGCGCTGACCGCTTCATACAGCGGATCATCGGTGCCCGCAGCGCCGAATTCGATCCGGTAGTTCTGCCGGAACCGGGTGATCGCCGCCTCGTCCAGGATCACCTCGGATACCGGTGCCAGTTCCACCACATCCAGTTTCTCGGTGGTCCGTTGCGTGGCTGGATCGAACCGGCGCGCGCCATCCAGCACATCGCCGAACAGATCCAGCCGCACCGGGCCGCTTTCACCCGGCGGGAAGATATCGATGATACCGCCGCGCACCGCATAGTCGCCCGGCTCCATCACCGTCGGGCTTTGGGTGAACCCCATACGCACCAGGAAACTGCGCAGCGCCCCTTCGTCAATCCGGTGATCGACGCGGGCGGTAAAGGCCGCCTCGCGCAGCACCTCGCGCGCAGGCACCCGCTGGCTGGCGGCATTCAACGTGGTCAGCAGCACAAACTGCTTGGGCATTTGATGCACCAGGGCCGCCAGAGTCGCCATCCGTGCAGCCGAGATATCGGCGTTCGGCGATACCCGGTCGTACGGCAGGCAATCCCAGCCCGGAAAGGCGAACACCGGCATTTCCGGCGCGAAAAAGGCAAGTGCAGACCGCATTGCCTCCATCCGCTTGTCGTCGCGCGCCACATGCAGAACCGGCGCGCCTGATTTCTGCACTTCCTTCAGGATCAGCCGGGCATCAAACCCTTCAGGCGCGCCGCCCATGGTGATTGCACGCTGTGCCATGCCTTATCCTTTCCGGGTGTCCTCAATGGGTCACTACCCGCCAGTTAGAATGCCCCGATGTTCAGGTTTTGATACATGCCCCAGAACGCGGTGACCACAATGGAGATGACCCCCACGAGCTGCACATAAAGCCGGCAGAACGCCAATCGCTTGCGCAGAGCCACGCCTGTGGCACCTTCCTGCCAGATCCGGCGCGCGGTCAATAAGCTGATCAGCCCGACCACGGCCATGGGGAATACCAGCAGGAAAACCGCTTGGGCGATCTCCAGCAGGAATACAAAGCCCAGCACTGCCAGGCCGGACATCACGAAACAGGACAGGGCCACAATCCATGGACCCGAAACCTCGGCAATGTACAGCAGACGGTTCACATAGACCCGAACGACATCCTCCAGATCGCGTTCCGCCTGGCCGCCGTTGCGCTGCGCCCGCTGGACCATGTCATAGGGAACCCCAAGGATCCAATGGCTGGCCGTCGACCACAGCACCGCCAGTGCAATCCAGTACCACAGGTTGGAGAATGACCGCAGCTCAATCATCTCATAGATAATATGAAGCAGATCCACGCCAGCCCCCCTGTTCTGCCCGCAGGTCTTCGGGCTGGAATTTGTCAACCGGCCCTATATCAACCGGGAAACGCGCGCAGGCAAGCCCTGCCTGCTGCACAAGTTTTCCGGCGCGGCGATTGTGCCTCTTGTTCCCGGGGGCGCTTCCATGCCACCCATGGGCAAGCCAAAACGAGAGACCGCCATGAAGCCCACCGTCGCGCCCTTTCCCGCCGCCCGCCTGCGCCGCACCCGTGCCAGCCAGGCCATCCGTGACCTGGTCCGGGAAAACACTCTGACCCCGGCTGATTTCATCTGGCCGGTGTTTGTCCGCGACGGCGAAGGTCTGGAGGAACCGATTGCTTCGATGCCCGGCGTTATGCGCCGATCAGTGGACAAGATTGCCGAAGCCGCGGTTGAGGCGCAAGCACTGGGGATCCCGGCGATCTGCCTGTTTCCCTATACCGATGCCTCGCTCAAAACCGGGGACTGCGCCGAAGCCTGGAACCCGGATAACCTGACCAACCGGGCGATCCGCGCGATTAAGGATGCCGCGCCGGATATCGCGGTGATGACCGACGTGGCGCTGGACCCCTATAACATCAACGGCCACGACGGCTATGTGGTGGACGGTGAAATCGTCAATGACGCCACCGTCGAGGCGCTGGTCAAGATGACCCTCGCCCAGGCGGATGCCGGTGCCGATATCATCGGACCCTCCGACATGATGGACGGGCGTATCGAGGCAATGCGCGGCGCCCTGGAAAAGGCAGCCCACCAGAATGTGGCGATCCTCTCCTACTCGGCCAAATACGCCTCTGGTTACTATGGACCATTCCGAGATGCAGTCGGCGCATCCGGTGCGCTGAAGGGCGACAAGAAAACCTATCAGATGGATCCGGCCAACAGCGACGAGGCGCTGCGGCTGGTTGAGCGCGACCTGATGGAGGGCGCCGACATGGTCATGGTGAAGCCCGGCATCGCCTATCTGGACATTTGCCACCGGGTGAAATCCGCCTTTGGCGTGCCGACCTTTGCCTATCAGGTCTCCGGCGAATACGCGATGATCCAGGCCGCGGCGCAAAACGGCTGGATCGACGGCGAAAAGGTGATGATGGAAAGCCTGATGGCTTTCAAACGGGCGGGCTGCAACGGCATTCTGACTTATTCCGCACCCGCCGCGGCCCGGCTGTTGAACGGCTGACACTGCCGATTGCCGCGGCAGGCGATCAGTTCAGCGGGAAGCCGCCGCTATCCGCTTTGCAGCGGATGACAGGCAGCGGTTTTCCGCGTATACAATTGGTCAGAGCCGGAGCATACCGGCCTTGGAGCAAATCATTACAGGCACCTGAAAAATGAGCAGTTTTTCCTCTTCCCGCATGACCCGCCGCGGTTTTGCCCTGACGGCCCTGGCCGGCGCCGGCGTCACCGCCGCCTGCGGCAACGGCGTTGGCAACAGCAACGGCGCCAAGATCGACGCCCGCGTCGATGCAACACTGAACCAGATGTACAGCCAGTACCCCAACACCCGCACCTTGGCCGAGAAGGCAACAGGCATGCTGGTGATGCCGCTGGTCACCGAGGCAGGCTTTGTCTTTGGCGGCGCCTATGGCCGCGGCGCCCTGCTGATCAACGGTGTGACGGTGGATTACTACTCCACTGTCAAGGGTAATGCCGGCCTGCAGATCGGCGCCCAGCAATATGCCCATGTGCTGTTTTTCATGACTCAGGACGCGCTGGCCGGGTTCCGCCGCTCAACCGGCTGGGCGGCAGGAGCAGATGTGGAATACGTGATCAAAGATGAAGGCAATGCGCTGACTGCCGACACAAATACGCTGACCTCCCCAATTCTCGCAGTGGTCTTCGGCCAGGCTGGCCTGCGCGTCGGCGCGACGCTGGAAGGCACCAAATACACCCGCATCATCCCTTGACCGGCCCCAAAGGCGGGGGCCACAGCCTTCGCTTCTTTCTGGCCGGAAATACTCCTGCCGGAGGCATGGCCTTTCCTTCAGGAAAGGCCATTTCTTTATTCCTCAGTCCAGCCTGCGCAACCGCTTGAACAGCGATGAGGTGTCCCAGCGCCCGCCGCCCATCTTCTGCACGTCCTTGTAAAACTGATCCACCAGGGCCGTCACCGGCAGGCTGGCACCGGTCGCATCAGCAGCGTCCAGGCAGATGCCCAGATCCTTGCGCATCCAGTCCACTGCAAAGCCGTGCTCGAAATGATCGTCCAGCATGGTTTCATAGCGGTTGGCCATCTGCCAGCTGCCCGCCGCGCCCTGGCTGATCACCTCGACCACCGCGCGCCCGTCTAGGCCCGCCTTCTCGGCAAAATGCAGCGCCTCGCTCAAGCCCTGGACCAGCCCGGCAATGGCAATCTGGTTGCACATCTTGGCCAGCTGCCCCGCGCCGCTGCCACCGATCCGGCGGCAGATTTTGGAATAGGCATCAATCACCGGCTCAACCCGGGCGTAAGCGGCCTCGTCTCCGCCGCACATAACTGACAGCACGCCATTCTCCGCCCCTGCCTGACCACCGGAAATCGGTGCATCAACAAAGAACATGCCTTTCTCCTCTGCGGCGCTATGCAGTTCCCGGGTCACGGTTTCCGACACCGTCGTGTGATCAACAAACACCGCCCCTTCGCCCATCCCGGCAAAGGCGCCATCCGCCCCCAGGCAGACCGAGCGCAGATCATCGTCATTTCCAACGCAGGCCATTACAAATTCAGCCCCCGCAGCAGCCGCCCGCGGTGTGGCGCCGAACTGGCCGCCATGCTCGGCGGCCCAAGCCTTGGCCTTGGCTTCGGTGCGGTTGTAGACGGTAACCTCATGGCCCGCGGCCTGCAGGTGCCCGGCCATCGGATAGCCCATGACGCCGAGCCCCAGAAACGCGATTTTTGCCATCTGCTTTTCCCTTGATCTGTCTTCGCTTATGTTGGCGCCAACCCTAACACCGCCGCCGCCGGGCGCAATCTGGCATGTGGCTGGACACAACAGAACTAAGGGAAAACAAACGCTGATGGGACATCTTTTCCGCTGGCTTCTGCGACTTTCTGCGGGGCTGATTCTGCTAAGCGTTCTGGCTATAGCACTGGTCTATTACCTCGCCTCGCAATCGCTGCCCGATTATGACAAGGAGCTTGCCCTGCCCGGCCTCTCCTCGCCCGTAGAGATTGTCCGCGACAACGCCAATGTGCCGCATATTTTCGGCAGTTTCGGCGCCAGCGACGAGGATGTGTACTTCGGCCTTGGCTATGCCCATGCGCAGGACCGCCTGTGGCAGATGACGGTGATGCGGCGCACCGCCCAGGGCCGCCTGTCGGAAATCTTCGGCACCCGCACGCTGGAAACCGACACCTACCTGCGCCGCCTGGATATCTACCGCCTGGCGCAGCAATCGGTGGCGGTGCAATCCCCCGAAGCAATGGCCGCGCTCAACGCATATGCCGCCGGGGTCAACGCCCGCCTTTTGGAGATCAACGAAGACGCGCTTGGCCGCGGTGCACCGGAAATGTTCCTGTTCAACATGCCGGTGGCTCCCTGGCAGCCTGCCGACAGTATCGCGATCATGAAGCTGATGGCGCTGCAGCTCTCCGGCCATATGAAGGAAGAGATCCTGCGCGCCCGCACCTCGCTGGCGCTGAATGACGCCACCCGGATCAAGGACATCCTGCCGGATGCGCCCGGCAAGGGCCTGACCGCTCTGCCGGAATATGCCGCTCTGGTTCCCGGCGTCCGGCAGTCCGCCTTGGCCGCACCTGCTGAGGAAAGCAAACTGTTGTTCCCCGTGGCGCCGCGAGGGCTGGCAGGGGCCTCGAATGCCTGGGCGGCTGCCTCTGGCCGGTCGGCGGCGGGCGGCACATTGCTGGCCAACGACCCGCACCTGCAGCTAAGCGCCCCCGGAGTCTGGTATCTGGCCCGGCTGGAGCTGGGCAGCGGCGGGGTGATTGGCGGCACCATCCCCGGAATCCCGGCTGTGATCACCGGACGGTCGGATGCTTTGGGCTGGGGCATTACCTCCTCTTACCTCGACGACCAGGATCTTTTCGTTGAGCGGTTGAACCCGGAAAATACCCAAGAATATCTCGGCATTGACGGCTACAAGAAGTTCATTTCCCGTCCCTCGATCATCAAGATCAAGGACGAGGCCCCAGTCACCCTGACCCTGCGCTGGACCGACAACGGCCCGGTGCTTCCCGGCTCGATGTTCAAACTGGCCGAGATCACCCCGCCCGGCCATGTGGTGTCGCTCAGCTGGACTGTGCTCAGCCCAAAGGATACCTCGATGAGCGCCGCCATCAGCCTGATGCGCACCACCACGGTACAGGACGCAATCATAGCAGGTGAAGACTTTGTCGCCCCCTCGCAAAACCTGACTCTGGCGGATCAGAATACAATTGCGCTGAAAACCGTCGGCGCCTTTCCAGTGCGCGACGCCGCGCACCAAAGCAAGGGCCGGATGCCAAGCCAGGGCTGGCGCCCGGAGAACCGCTGGCAGGGCCGCGCGCCTTATGCGGATAACCCGGAATTCATCAGCCCCGCAGGCGGTATCCTGGGCAATACCAACAACAAGATACTGGACCGGCCCTTCCCGAACCACGTCTCCTTTGACTGGGGCGACACCCAGCGCATTCACCGTTGGCAAAAACTGATGCAGAACCGCGAGGTGCATACCCGCGACAGTTTCATCGAGGCGCAGCTGGACACTGTTTCCTACACCGCCCGCACCCTTTTGCCGCTGATCGGAGCCGACCTGTGGTTCACCGGCGAGGCCGCGCCCGCCGGCACCCGCGAGCGCCAGCGCCAGATTGCCCTGACCCTGCTGTCGGGATGGAACGGCGAGATGAACGAGCATCTGCCGGAACCGCTGATCTATGCCGCCTGGCTGCGGGCGCTGCAGACCCGGCTGATCACCGACGAGCTGGGACCGGTGGCTAAATCCTTCCGCCATGTCGAGCCGTTGTTTATTGAACGGGTCTACCGCGACGTTGATGGCGCTGCCGCCTGGTGCAACGTGCGCCATAGCGCACCGCAGGAAAACTGCACCGAAATGGCCCGGCTGGCACTGGATGATGCACTGATCTGGATCGAGGAACGTTATGGCGACGCGCTGGAATCGCTGCGCTGGGGCGATGCCCATCAGGCTGCACAGGACCACCCGGTTCTGGGCGAGGTCCCGGTACTGCGCTATTTCGTGAACATCCGCCAGTCCACCAGCGGCAGCGGCAACACCCTGCAGCGCGGGAAAAGCTCAGGCAGGGATCCCGATCCTTTTCAGAACATCCATTCCGCCGGCTACCGCGGGGTCTATGATTTCGCCGACCCCGACAGTTCCGTCTTTATCGTTTCAACCGGCCAGTCCGGCCATCCTCTGTCGCGATACTATGATGACATGGCCCAGCTGTGGCGCCGCGGCGAATACATTCCGATGTCGCTGGACGAGAACCTGGCCCGCGCCGCAGCCGTCGGCATCACCCGGATCACTCCAAGGCAATAAAAAAGGGCGCTGCGGCGCCCTTTTCCGTTCTCGCATGACCCAAAAGGTTCACAGTCTTTCGAACTTGGCCTTTTGCCGGTCGGTCCACAGCACGGTGATGTCAAAACCGGTCTCGGTCTGTTCTTCGCTCTGAACCAGATCTTCCCTGAACAACCAGGCCCGCTGCTTGCCCTCGGCAAAGGTGAGTTTCAACAGCTCCTCGTGCCGCACGCCCTGAAGCTGCTCTGCGATATCGGCCAGCAACCCATCCAGCCCCTCACCCGTCAGAGCCGAGATTGCGTGGATGCCATCCTCACGTTCCGCACGCTGGCGGCGGGCTTCGGCGTCTTCTGCGGGCAACTGGTCCAGCTTGTTCCAAACCTCGATCCGGGCGCGGTTTTCATCCACCCCCAATGAGGCCAGGATTGCCTCCACATCCGCGGCCTGCTGCTTGCTTTCATCATGGCTGATGTCGCGCACATGCAGGATCACATCCGCAGCCAGAACTTCCTCCAGCGTCGCACGGAAGGCAGCCACCAGTTCGGTCGGCAAGTCCGAGATAAAACCAACTGTATCGGACAGGATCACCTCGGGGCCGTCCGGGATCTGCACCCGTCGCATGGTCGGGTCAAGCGTGGCAAAGAGCATGTCTTTGGCCATCACTTCGGCCCCGGTCAGCCGGTTGAATAGCGTCGATTTGCCAGCATTGGTATAGCCCACCAAAGCCACAATCGGATAGGGCACCTTGGCCCGCGAGGCACGGTGCAGCGTCCGGGTCTTCACCACCTTATCGAGCTGCCGCCGCAGGCGCACCAACTGGTCGTCGATGGCACGGCGGTCGGCCTCGATCTGGGTTTCGCCGGGTCCGCCGACAAATCCCAATCCGCCACGCTGGCGCTCCAGGTGGGTCCAGGCCCGCACCAGCCGGGTCCGCTGATAGCTGAGCGCCGCCATTTCGACCTGCAATACACCTTCTCGGGTGGCCGCACGGTCCGAGAATATCTCGAGGATCAGTCCGGTCCGGTCGAGGATCTTGACCTTCCAGGCTTTCTCCAAATTGCGCTGCTGCACCGGAGACACCGACCCGTCAATCAGGACCAGCTCCACCTCATTCGCCTTCAGGATGCCTGCCAGCTCTTCGATCTTGCCAGAGCCGAACAGCATCCCCGCGTGCGCCTTGGGCAGGCGCACCACATTGGAACCGATCACATCAAGATCGGGCAAGGCCGCTGCCAGTGCAATGGCCTCATCAAGCGCAGGAGCCGCCTCGCGGCGCCCGCTGTCGGATTTGATTTCCGGATGCAGCACCCAGGCACGGGTGCGCGTCCTTTCATGCTCCATCAATTGGAGTCTTCACCCTCATAGAGACTGATCGGCTGGGCAGGCATGATAGTCGAAATCGCGTGTTTGTAGACCAGCTGCGACTGTCCGTCGCGGCGCAGCAGCACGCAGAAGTTGTCGAACCAGGTGATCACACCCTGCAGTTTGACCCCGTTGATCAGAAAGATTGTAACCGGAACCTTGGTTTTGCGAACGTGATTCAGGAAGGCATCCTGAAGATTCTGTCTGTCCGAAGCCATTTTTAGTATCTCGCCTTTGTTCTTGCCGCGCGCCGCGGACCAGCGCGCACATTAAGTTCACTATGAACGGAGAAATTGCAAGTTTCCACCCGAAAAACACCTTTCACCCTGAAGGGCGGTCAGCTGCGCCAGAGGTTGGGTGACAACAGCGCGATGAAGGCCAGCGTCTCCAGCCGCCCCAGCACCATCGCAATGCACAAGATCAGCTTGGCCGGAGCTGTCAGCAGGTTCAGCACAATCGGCGTGCTGCCGGCCGCTTCTGCCAGCGGGCCGGTGGTCGACAGCGCGGCAACCGCAAGCACCAGCGATTGCTCAAAATCCGAGCCGACTGCGGCCAGTGCAGTGCTGACCACGGCCAGCGACAAAGCAAAAAGCATGAAAAATACCCAAGCCACAAACGCCCCGTTCTTTTGCAGCCGCTTGGTGCGGTTGCCTTCACCGCTCACCGAGCTGGGATGCACCAGACGCTCCATTTCGCGCAAACCGTTGAGGTAAAGCGCATAGACCCGCAGCAGCTTGACCCCGCCAGCAGTGGTGGCGACGCCGCCTCCGAAAACCGCCAGCCCCAGAAGGATCATCCCCGGAGTTTCCAGTCCCGACCAGGCCTGGGCGGCTTCCCAATGAGCGCTTTCAAAACCGGTGGTCGACAGGAACGACAGCACCGTAAACACGGTGCCCCATAGCGCCCGCAAGGCTTGCAGCAGATCTTGCCCGGCATCCACTTCGTAGGCGGCAACCCAGTGGCGCAGGAACAGCAGCAGCGGCACTCCAAAGACGATCAACAACCCGGTGCGGAACTCAGGGTCTTTGTCCAGCCGCCCCTCCCCTGCGGTGACTGTGTCACTGGAAAAGGTCAGCCGCGACAACGCGAAGAACATGAACAGGAACATCACCATTTCGCCCGCCAGACCGCTGGCGGCGTTCTCGACGCCACCAGTCGCAGATATCCCCGAGGTCGCCATGACAGACATCGCATGGCTGAGACCGGCCAGTGCCTGCTCGCCGGTGATCATCAGCAAAAGCCACAGTACAAGAGTCAATCCGGCATAAACCGGCGCCAAGGTGCGGGTGACCAGTACCAGCTGACGGCGGGGGTCTGCCCGTTCCATATGCAATGGACCGGCCATGCCGCCGCCGGGTTCCCCTTTGGCGGTGACTTCAAACCCGCCCAATGACATCGGCGCCAGCACCGCCGACGCGGCCACCCACATCAAAAGCCCGCCAAGCCAGCCGACAAGCGCCCGCCACAGATGCACGCTGGGCGGCAGCCGCCCCGGGTCGCCCCAGATGTCGGCGCCGGTGGTGGTGATGGCGCTGACCATATCGAAATAGGCGTTCAAAAACCGGGTGCTGACCAGCGCATCCTGAACCGGCACCGCCAGAAACAACGGCAGCACGGTGAAGGTTGCCAGCAGCGAAAGCAATTGCCCCGGCATCCCGTAGCGCGGGACCCGGTTGCCCATCGACAGGCCGATCAGCACCACCAGTACAAGCCCGGCAACACCGGCATAGAAAAAACTGCGCGAAGTATGATGGTCGTCCAGCACCAGCGCATGAACGGCCGGCAGCCACATCGCCAGCGAGGCAATGCCCCAGATCAGCAGAAACAGCGGCAGGCGCAGCACGCCAATGGGAGCTTTGACAGGGCGGCGCATCTTAGAAATAGTCGATCGAAACCTGCAGCAGGCGCTCGACCTCAGGCACATCGGCCGCCACCGCAAAGAGCGCAATCACATCGCCCTCCTCGATCCGCATCTGACCCGAGGGTCGCAGCATCTCGCCGTTTTTCAGCACCCCGCCGACCAGCACGCCTTCGGGGAAATCCGTTTCCCGGATCATCTGGCCGGCAATCGGCGAGGTCGACAGCACCTCGGCTTCGATCATCTCAGCCTCGGCATCGCCCAATGAGTAGACCTGGCGCACCCGGCCATAGCGGATATGGCGCAGGATTGAGCTGACGGTGGTGGAGCGCGGGTTGATATAGGCATCGATGCCCAGATGCGGCAGCAGCGGCACCAGGGTCGGGTCGTTGATCAGCGCAATCGCCAGCGGGCAGCCCTCGGCCTTGGCACGCACAGCGGCCAGCATGTTGGTCTTGTCGTCATCAGTTACCGCCAGCATCGCGTCCGCCTTTTCGATGCCCGCTTCGATCATCAGCGCCCGGTCCAGCCCGTCGCCGTTCAGCACAATGGTGCGTTCCAGGGTTTCCGCCGCCCGCTCGGCACAGGCGCGGTCGCGTTCGATCATCTTGGCCCGGATCCGTGTTGTGCTGGCCTCCAGCGCCTTGGCCACTTCCAGGCCGACGTTGCCGCCGCCGACCACGACCACCCGGTCCTGGCGCTTTTCGTGCTTGCCGAACACTTCGATGGTGCGGGGCACGTCATCGGCGTGGCTGAACACATAGCAGCTGTCGCCCACAAACAGCTGGTCGCCCGGTTCCGGCGCAAACAATGTGCCGTCGCGCCGCACCCCGACCACAATCGCGCGCAGCGTCGAAAACAAATCGGTCAGCTGCCGCAGCGGCGTATTCACCACCGGGCAATCAGCGTCGATATGGATCCCCAAAAGCTGCGCCTTGCCGCCCATGAAGGTCTCGGTGTCAAACGCCGCCGGCGCCGACAGCCGCTGCATTGCCGCTGCCGCCACCTCCCTCTCGGGGCTGATCACCACGTCAATCGGCAGATGCTCGCGCTGGTAAAGGTCGGAATAAATCGCCGTCAGATAGCTTTTGGCCCGCAGACGGGCGATCTTGCGCTGGACCTTGAAGACCGAGTGCGCCACCTGGCAGGTCACCATGTTGACCTCGTCCGAATGGGTGGCCGCGATGATCATGTCGGCATCCCGCGCCCCGGCCCGGTCCAGCACATCCGGATAAGAGGCAAACCCATGGATGCCCTGCACGTCCAGTGTATCTGTCGCCCGCCGCACCAGTTCCGGGTTGTTGTCGACAACCGTCACATCATTGTGCTCGCCGGACAGATGGCGGGCGATCTGCCAGCCGACCTGGCCCGCACCGCAGATAATGACCTTCATTTGCGTGTCCCTTGGCGGAATTTCGGGCGGAGTTTCGTCCGATGTGAATGACAGAAGCCGCTTTCACGGTCAATTTAATTGTAACTTGCTCTGATTGCAGCCATTCTTTGCGTATGTGCAAGGATCGGTCGATCATGGCGGCCCTGGTTTTGCTGTTGGGCACAGCGGCTTGCGGCCCGGTGCCTGTCTACTACAGGCAGGGGGCGGATGTATCGCTCCTGCAAAGTGATGAGCTTGGCTGTGCGGCACAAGCACTGCGGGATGCGCCCGTCGCCAATCAAATCCGCCAGCACCCCCCGGTGTTCTACCCCGGCCGCAAAGTCTGTTCCGGCGGCAGCTGCTATTACCGGCCCGGATATTGGGCAGACGGCGGCATCTACACGGTGGATGTGAACAAGCCCCTGCGCCAACGTCTGGAGAAATCCTGCATGGCAACCAAGGGCTACCAGCAGATCGCGCTGAAACGCTGCACCCGCCCCAACCCGGCCGCGGTGGCCGGACCGCAGCTGGCCCCGCTGAGCGACGCATCCTGCGCGCAGCGCAACAAGGATGGCAGCACCAGCATCCGCACAGGCGGTTAGGCTCACTCCCTTGCCGGCGGTGCGCGGCAGGCTAACTTTGAATTGCGCCACCGGATCACGTAAGCTGGTCGCGGATTGTTTGCTGACCAGTAGTTCATAGAGAAAGGTTCCCGATGCGGATACATTTCCTGTTTGCCGCGCTCCCTCTTGCAGCCGTGACAGCAGCCTGCGAGCCCGTGGCTCCGATTGCCCCGCCTCCGGCAGCAGCCCCGGCGTCTGCGCCTGCATCTTATACCACGCCGTCAGCGCGCCCGGCACCTGCGGCGGCCACCAGGGCCCCGGTCATCCCGGCAGAAGAATCGCCTGAGCCCGCCTATCGAGGCAGTGGCCCCGGGTCGGGCAGCGGAGCCGGCGGCGGCGGCGGCGGTGGAGGGTCCGGCGGAGGCGGCGGTGGGTCCGGCGGCGGCGGAGGCTGGGGTTAAACCCGGGCGCTGCCATGATCCCCCATCTGTCTAGATTTCCCTCCCTTGCAGCAGCCCTTTTGACCGGTACAGCACTGCTGCTGTCCTCAGCTGCCCAGGCGGCCTATGAAACCAGCGAGCGGGGCAATGCTCCGGAAACCGCCATCGTGATCGGCATTCAGGATTATGACCACGTCACCGACCTGACCAACACCCGCCAGGACGCCAAGGCAATGGCAGAGATGCTCAGCTCCTTCGGCTACACGGTCTACGAGGGCTACGACCTGGACAAGCGCGGGTTTGAAGCGCTGCTGCGCCAGGCCGCTCTCAACATCCGCGACGGCAGCCAGGTGTTCTTCTATTATGCAGGCCACGGTATCCAGCTGGGGCGGCGCAATTACCTGCTGACCAGCGACGCGGAGCTTACCGGCATTCACGATCTGCCCTTTCAGTCGGTCACCCTTGACCGTGTCTCTGCCATTCTCGGCGGCAAGGCGGGCAGCCAGATCCTGATGCTGGATTCCTGCCGCGACAACCCGGTGCCAGACGCCAAGCTTAACGCCGAGGTCGGCGCCCAGCTTTATGAAGCGCGCGAAGGGTTCGACGTGTTCCGACCGCCGCTCAACACATTGGTGGCATTTTCCACGTCGCCCGGCGCAACGGCGCTGGATGGCGAGCCTGGCGGCAACAGCCCCTATACCGCCTCGGTCGTGCGGCATTTTCCGGACCGGCCTGACGAAGATGCGATGACCGTCCTTTCAGCAATACGCGGCGATGTCTATGCGGCGACCGGCAACACGCAGGTGCCTTGGGAAAGCTCGACTCTGATGCAGAAGGTCTACCTGCGCCCGGCGGAGCGATCATTGAATATTGCCATGGCTGAATCCGAAACCGAAGTGGCCGGCCTTCACCGGATGCCCGCCGAACTGTCGGTGAAAATCCCCTTGGGCCGTGCGCTGGAATTGGCGCCGGAAATCAGCCCATATGTCCGCTCCGGAACCACCGTGTCGATTGTTGAATCGCCCTCGTCCGGGGTGACGTCGCTGCAAACCGGGGACAGTACCGGTCTCAGCCTCAGCTACGCGCCGAAACTGACCGAGCTTCCTGCCCGCAAAGACGGCGGTCAGGTCCGCAAAGACCGGATGGTGCTGCGGCTGGCCCAGGCCGGCGCGGTGCGCGACGTGACCGTGAACCTGGAAATGATCGCCCGGCAATGCGACCTCGAAGCCGGTGATTTACTGGATTTGCAGGGGGTTGGCCTGTACCGTTATCCCAACGAAATCAACCTTAAGGAAGCCGAGTCTGCCTGCCGTGACGCTATCGGGGCCGCTCCGGGAATCGGCCGCCTGCACTATCAGCTCGGCCGCGCTCTGCAGGGCCAGGGGCGCTTGATCGAAGCCTATGAGGCCTTTGAAAAGGCATCGGAACTGAACCATGTCCGCGCCTACAACGCGGTCGCTTATCTCCATGTCACCCCGAATGTCGATCGCGAAACTGTGCCCATTCCCTATAACCCGGACAAGGCCTTTGCCTTATGGGACAAGGGGATCGAGGCGGGCGACCCCTTTTCGATGCACGCTCGCGGCAAGCGGCTTTTGCGCAAAAACGGCACGCCGGAAGAAAAGCAGCGCGGTTTTGACCTGCTCAGCCGGGCAGTGGAGCTGGGCCATACCTATTCAATGAATGAGCTGGGGGTTTTCTTTCTGTGGAGCGGGGATGAACTGGCGCAGCCGGAACGCGGCTTTTCCTACCTGCAGGCTTCTGCCGGGCGCGGCGATATCTATGGCACTGCCAACCTTGGCTATGTGTACCGCGATGGCGGTGCGGGCCAGACAGTGGACAAGGAAAAAGCACGCACGCTGTTTGCCGAGGCCGCACAGCTGGGCCATCCCCATGCGCCGGCTGAAATCGGCCGGATGATCATGAGCGGCGACCTGCCTGGCAGCGACGCAGCCGAAGCGCTGGAATGGTATGACATGGGGCTGTCGCGCGGCGACGCCTGGGGCGGCGCCAACGGCGCCTGGGTTGCCCTCAACAGGCTGCCGGACCGGATCCCTGCCCACGCCGCCGCGGCGCGGGCGGGCAAGGCGATGGCGTTGAATAATCCCGATGCACGCGCCGCAGCGCGGGAGCTGTTGTCCGGCATGGCGGAATCAGACATCGCCGCAGGCACCCAATACATCCTGCGCCAGCTGGGGGCGGGGATCGCCATTGACGGCCAGTTCGGCCCGGCGTCTCGCAATCAGCTGGCGAATTGGGCGCGCCAAGCAGGTCTGCCCGCAACCGTTCCCAGTGATGCCATCAGCCAGTTGCAACTGGCCGCACAGGTCCATTTCGCGCTGAACCCGATCCGCCAAGACCTGTTCTGATCCGGCGATGCAAAACCGCCCGCGCCCGGAAATTCCGGGCGCAAGGGCGGCTTGATCAGGCCTGTTCCTCCTCGGCCTCCACATGCGCCACACGGGCGCCCGCCTTGTTTGAGGTCACAACCCCCAGCGACTTCAGCTTACGGTGCAGCGCTGAACGCTCCATGCCGACAAAAGACGCCGTGCGGCTGATGTTGCCGCCAAAGCGGTTGATCTGGGTCAGCAGGTATTCACGTTCAAACGCCTCCCGTGCCTCGCGCAGCGGCAGTGTCGCCAGCGCCCCGGACAGGACCACCCGGCCTTCTTCCTGCGGCTTGTCTTCTTCACGCGGCAAATCCTTGGCCTCGATCGGACCGCTGCCATCGCCAAGAATCAGCACCCGCTCCACCAGGTTCTTGAGCTGGCGAACATTGCCAGGCCACAGCATGGTCTGCATCAGCGCCACAGCCTCTTCGGTCAGCTCCCGCAGCGGCAGCCCCTGGGCCTCATTGAATTGGGCGATGAAATGGCCGGCCAGCAGCGGAATATCCTCGCGCCGATCCGCCAGCGAGGGCACCGCAACCGGCACCACATTCAGCCGGTGATACAGCTCCTGGCGGAAGCGGCCGTCCTCGATTTCAGCGTCGAGGTTCTTGTTGGTTGCAGACACCACCCGCAGATCGACCCGGACCTTGTCCGAGCCGCCGACCCGTTGGAACTGCTGATCCACCAGCACCCGAAGAATCTTGGATTGGGTGCCGAGCGGCATATCGGCAACTTCGTCAAAGAACACCACACCGCCATGGGCCTGTTCCAGCAGCCCGGGTTCCACCCCGCGCTCCGACGACTCGCGGCCGAACAGAACCTCTTCCATCCGGTCGGGTTCGATACTGGCGCAGTTCACGGTGATGAAGGGGGCGGAGGCCCGGTTTGAATTGGCATGGATGTAGCGCGCGGCAATTTCCTTGCCGCTGCCGGCCGGGCCTGTCAGCATCACCCGGCCGTTTGACTTGGTCACCTTGTCCAGCTGGCTTATCAGTGTCCGGAACGACGCAGAGGTTCCGATCATTTCCGCCGGACCGGTATCCTTGCGCTTGAGATCCGAATTCTCCCGGCGCAGGCGCGAAGTTTCCATCGCACGTCGGATCACCACCATCAGCTGGTCGATGTTAAAGGGCTTCTCGATGAAGTCATAGGCCCCCTGCTTGATCGCCGCGACTGCAATTTCGATGTTGCCATGGCCGGAAATGATCACCACCGGGATCTCCGGGTTGTCGCGTTTAACGGCCTTAAGGATATCGATACCGTCCATCTGGCTGTCCTTCAGCCAGATGTCCAGAATCATCAGTGCCGGCTCGGATTCTTCCAAACGGGCCATGCATTCGTCGGAATTGGCCGCCTTGCGGGTGGCGTAGCCTTCATCCTCCAGAATGTCCGAGACCAGTTCGCGGATGTCGCGCTCGTCGTCTACAATCAGAATGTCACTCATGTCAGACCTGCTTTCACTGTGCTCTTGTTTGGCGCCGCCGTCCGGTTCACGGCTGGCAGGCGGATTACCGCCATCGCGCCGTAATGCGCGTGTCCCTCGAATACCGGGGCATCTTCCAGCGTCAGCGTGCCCCCGTGCTCTTCGATGATTTTCTTAACAATCGGCAGCCCCAGCCCGGTGCCCGCATCCCGCGTAGTCACATAAGGCTCGAACAGCCGGGCCCGGTCTTCGGGCAAGCCGATGCCGTTGTCGGCAATACGGATTTCATAGAAATTTCCCGCCTTGGCTGCCGTCACCCGGATCTCCGGCACCAGCCCTTGCGGGTTTTCCTTTATCTGCAGGCTTTCAATGGCTTCGCCCGCGTTTTTAATTAGATTGGTCAATGCTTGGCCAATCATGGTGGCATCCAGATCGGAGGGCATGGCTGCTTCGGGCAACTCAGCCTTGATCCGGACACCAGGCTGGCCCTGCTGCTGCAGGATGACCGCATCCCGCAGCAATTGGACCAGATCCTCTTCGCGCCGCTCCGGTTCCGGCATGCGGGCGAATTTCGAGAATTCATCAACGATCCTGCGCAGATCATTTGTCTGGCGCACAATCACATCGGTCATCGATTGCAGCTGGTCGCTGTTTTCCTCTCCCAGTTTGGGCGCGAATTTGCGTTTGATCCGCTCCGCGCTCAGCTGGATCGGAGTCAGCGGATTTTTAATCTCATGGGCAATCCGGCGCGCCACATCGCCCCAGGCCGCCATCCGCTGAGCGCTGACAAGATCGGTCACATCGTCAAAGGCCACCACATAGCCTTCCAGCCGTCCCTGTTCCGACCGGCGCAACGACATCCGCACCAGCAGGTTTTCCAGCCGGCCCTGACGGGAGACTTTGATTTCCTCCTGCACCACTTCGGCGCTGGTTTCCACCAATTCGGCAAACAGCGGTCCGAACTCCGGCACTGCCACCGACAAGGCCAGGGATTGCTGATCCTCCTGCCAGTCCAAAAGCCGCTCCGCCGACCGGTTCACAAAGGTGACACGCCCGGCGGCGTCCAGCCCGACAACCCCCGACGTTACCGATGACAGCACAGAATCAAACAGTCGGCGGCGGCGTTCGATTTGCCGGGTATTGTCCAGAAGGCGCCCGTGCTGCGCCTTAAGTTCCCGCGTCATCTGATTGAAATACTGACCCAATTGCGAGATTTCATCGCCACCGTCATCTATCGGCACCTGCACATCCAGGTTGCCGGATCCAACCCGTTGCGCCGCCACTGTCAGACGCCCGACCGGGCGCGACAACCGCTCGGCAAACCACATGCCCAGCCACATCGCCGCGAGGATCAGGATCACCGCAAAACCGATATAGAGCAGCGCAAATTCAAACAGCACCCTTCCGCGCTCACTTTCCAGCTGCTGATACAGATGCGCGGTTTCCTGGGTGTCATCCAGAAGGTTCAGAAGCTCCCCGTCCACATCACGGCTGATGTAGAGAAACCGGTCGACAAACGCCTCCAGCCGCACCAGCGCGCGGAACTCACTATCTCTCCAGTCCTCGATAAGCAGAAAGCCATCCTCGCGGGCGGCACTGATCTGGCGGTCATTCGGCTTCTCAAAGTCGAACTCGTAAGACCGCTCGCCGCGCGCCCGGATCAGGCCGGCGCTGTCGACGATATACGCCTCGCGCAGCCCGCGCTGGATCTGCAGCTGGCCTTGTGACAGCACCAGACGCAGCTCTGCGTCATTGATGAAGAAACTGCGGGCACGGCTGTTGTCCAAGTAGCGCGCCAGCGCGCGGGCATCTTCGGTCAGGTCGTTTTTCTGCTGCGCCTGATACGCTTCCGCCGCAGCCAGTGAACTGCCGATCACCTGCCGCACCCGCTGGGAAAACCAGCCCTCAAGCCCGACATTCACCGTCAGCACGGCGAATACGGCAACAATGACAGTGGGGATCAACGCCAGAAATCCAAAGGCCCCGATCAGCCGCAAGTGCAGCCGGGAGCCCGCCGATTTGGAACGCCGGGCCGCAAACAGCCGGACGATCTGCGTCATCACCAGCGCCGCAATGGTCAGGATGTAAACCAGGTCTGCCAACAGTATCAGCCGCAGCGGTCTGGAGGACGCCCCCTGCCCCAACGGGCCGATGATGAAAAAAGTCGCCAATGCCAGCACCGGTCCCAGCAGAACCAGGCCAATGGTGCCGATATTGCGCGCCCGGCGGGTTCTCCGCCACCGGTCCAAGGCCGCAAAAGGCCCGTATGCCGCCCTCAGATGTGACTTATGCGCCACTGACTGCCCTCATCCTGATGTGCAACTCTTTGCGAGTCACCGCCATATCTCGTGGCCCTGCCTAGGGAATTCACAACAAGGCCACATTTCTGTGGCGATATTACATCAGTTTGCGGCGGCGTGTCACCTCAATATCCAGATCCGTGATCTTCTTTCGCAAAGTATTCCGGTTGATCCCCAGCAATTCGGCGCATTTTGCCTGATTGCCGCCGGTCGCCGCCAGCGCGATTTCGATAAGCGGTGCTTCCACCTCGCGCAGCAGCCGCATATAAAGCCCCGGCGGCGGCAGCAAGTCGCCATGCAGATCGAAATAGCGCTGCAGGTGGCGGGCCACCGACTCCGACAGTTTTTCATTGGCAAGGCCCGCCGTGGCAGGCTCCGGCCCGTTCTGCGGCCCCAGCACCGCTGCCGCATCCGCCTGGCTGATTTCCTCGCCGCGGGCTGTCAGCGCCAGCCGCCGGACGGTGTTTTCCAGCTGGCGCACGTTGCCAGGCCAGCCGAAATTGCGGAGCACGTCCCGCGCACCTTCACTCAGCTCGCGGTGCGGCCCGCCTTCGTTTTCAGCCCGGATCAGAAAATGCTCCGCCAGCAGCGGTATGTCTTCCACCCGCTCGCGCAGCGCTGGCACATGCAGTGCAGTTCCGCAAATCCTGTAGTAGAGATCCTGGCGCAGCTCTCCGGCCTCGATCGCCGCGGCCAGATCTTTCTGACTGGAGGCGATGAACCGCGGCGCATGGTCACCCGGCGTGTCCATCATCCGCACCAGCCGCGCCTGGGCCTCTTCCGGCAGGTCGGCCAGTTCATCTATCACCAGCGAGCCGCCCTTGGCCTGAGCCAGCAGCCGCGCCGGCCCTTCCAGCTCGATCAATGCCGCGGCATCAGCATGAACGAAGGGCAAAGTCCGTCTGTCGGAAAAGTCGTGAATGGCCTGCGCGATCAGTGATTTACCAGTGCCGCTTTCACCGGTGATCAGAAGCGGCAGTTCCGTATTCATCACCCGCGCGATCAGCCGGTACAGCGTCTGCATCACCTCGCTGCGGCCAATCAGCGGCAACTCTTCCGGATGATCTTGCGATTCGGCCTTTGCGGCTACAGGCGCCACCCGCTTGGCCGCCAATGCTTTGGCCGTGCGCTTCATCAGCTCCGGAAGGTCAAACGGTTTCGGCAGATAGTCGTAGGCTTCGGCCTCCTCCGCCTTGATCGCAGTCATGATGGTATTCTGCGCTGAAATCACGATCACCGGCAGACCGGGCCGGTCCGCCTGGATTTTGGGAAGCATTTCCAACCCGTTCCCATCCGGCATCATGACATCCGAAATGACTGCATCACCCTTGCCCTCTGCCACCCATCGCATCAGCGTGGTAAGCGAAGAGGTCGCATGCACCTTACAGCCCGCGCGCGTCAGCGCCTGGGTCAGAACGGTGCGGATGGTGCGGTCGTCATCTGCGACCAGTACGGTGCCGTCCATGGATCAGCTCTCCTGCGGTTTTCCGTCACGCGGAACGCGCGACAGCGACAGCCGGAACACCGTGCGCCCGGGAACCGAGCTTACGGATATCCAGCCATTATGCTCCGAAATGATCTTGCTCACCAATGCAAGGCCCAGCCCGGTGCCATTCTCCCGGCCCGACACAAACGGGTCGAAAATGTCATCCTTGATCTTCTCCGGCAGCCCCGGCCCATCGTCGCAGATTTCGATCTGCAAAGGCAGCAGTTTGCCGGTTCCATCACTGCGGCGCAGCCGGAAAGAATGTTCATAGAAAGTGCGGATAGAAATATTTCCGCCTTTCGAACCAGCAGCCTCCGAGGCGTTCTTGAGTAAATTCAGCACCACTTGCAGCAGTTGATCCGCATCCCCCCAGGCCAATGGCAGCGAGGGATCATAGTTTTCCGTAATGGTCATGCGGGCGCCGAACCCCAGCAGCGCTGATCGCCGCGCCCGGTCCAGCACATCGTGCAGGTTCACCGGCTTGAACGCCGGCCCGGTCAGGTTGCCGAATTGTTCCACTTGATCCAGCAATTTCACAATCCGGCGGCTTTCGCTGACGATCAGTTCGGTCAGCTCCAAGTCATCAGAACTCAGGTTCATGCTCAGAAGCTGCGCCGCCCCGGTGATGCCGGCCAGCGGGTTCTTGATCTCATGCGCCAGCATCTCTGCCATGCCAATGGCCGAGGCGGCAGCGGATTTGGCGGAATGGGTCTGGGTCATCCGCCCGGCCAGCTCCCGCGGGGTGACCATCAGCAGCATCACCCCCTCCTGCCCATGCAGCGGCGCAATCTGAACCCCGCATTGCAGCGGTGCCCGGCTGCCGGAGCCGACGTCGATGTCATTCACGAACAGCGGCGTGCCCTGCACCCGCGCACGGGCAAAGGCCACCTCAATGGGCGCATCAATGGCCAGCGCATCCCAAACCGGCAGCCCCACCAGCGCCTTGCGCGAGGTATTCAAGAACCCCTCGCCAGCCGCATTTACATCGGCAATCTTGTCCCAGGCATCGATCAGAAACGCAGGCACCGGCAAAGAGGCCCAGAGGGCAATGCTGTCCTTCATGCGGCGGCCTCCGGCTGTTGCGCGGTCAGCGCCTCGGGAAGCAACGCAATCACGTCTTCCGGGTCCTTCTCTGTCAGCACAGCACGTCGCATTGCAGGACCGGTTCCGGCCTCATCCATGTACCAGCCCAGATGCTTACGCGCGACGCGTATGCCCAGATCCAGTCCGTAAAAGTCGAGCATCGCCCGGTAATGTTCTGCAACCATTGCAATCAGCGCATCGCCTGCCGGCACATCCGGTGCCGGCGTCCCCCACAGCTCATGCGCCACTTCGGCCAGCAGCCAGGGCTTGCCTCCCGCGCCGCGCCCGATCATCACACCGTCAGCACCGGACAGCTCCAGCGCCCGGCGTGCGGTTGCCGTATCCACAATATCGCCGTTGGCAAGCAGCGGAACGCTGACTGCATCCTTCACTGCCCGGATCGCCCTCCAATCCGCCGCCCCCTTGTAGAACTGGCAGCGGGTGCGGCCATGGATCGTGACCATCTGCACGCCTGCCGCGCAGGCCCGGCGCGCCACATCCGGCGCGTTCAGGCAATTATCGTCCCAACCCAGCCGGGTCTTCAGCGTCACCGGCACATCCACGGCTCCCACAACAGCCTCGATCAGCCGCAGCGCGTGGTCCGGCGTCTTCAACAGAGCTGATCCGGAATAGCCATTGGTCACCTTTTTCGCCGGGCAACCCATGTTGATGTCGATGATCCGCGCGCCCTGCCCTGCGACCTGCCGGGCGGCCTCGGCAATCCAGTATTCATCACGCCCGGCCAGCTGCACCGCTGTATTCTCCACATCCGCGCTCAGTTCCGCCCGCTCGCGCACACCGGGCTTGGCCTGCACCATCTCCTGACTTGCCACCATCTCGCTCACCATCAGCCCGGTCCCGAAAGAGCGGACCAGATCCCTGAACGGCCGGTCGGTGATTCCAGCCATCGGTGCCAGAGCGATCGGCGGCGACATGGAAGTGGTTCCAAGCGTGAAGGACAACTGCCTAATCCTTGTGCAATTGAGAGGTGTTTAACTGAAGTCTCTGCTATGCAGCAATGAAACTGCCCCTTGCAAGGCACAGCAAATCATCATTTGCCTATTTTTCAGGCGCATTCCGCGGGGTGATTGCCTATCCCCGCGCCACCTCATAAACAAATGCCGAACTTATCAAGAGGCCCGCATGACCACAGCAGCCCTGATCGTCGCCGCCGGCCGCGGCACCCGTGCAGGCGGCGGCACGCCGAAACAATGGCGCCCGCTGAAAACCCGGCGGGTGATCGATTGGACGCTGGGCGCCTTCGAAAAAGCAGGTGTGGACCTCACCGTGCTTGTGCTCTCGTCAGACGATCATCGGGCTTGGGATGAGTTTTCGGGAAAACCCGGCCTGATCCTTGCCGAAGGCGGGACCGAACGCGCGGCGTCGGTGGTCAACGGGCTAAGGGCGCTGCAACAGAACAGCATAGACAAGGTGCTGATCCACGATGCTGCCCGCCCTTGTGTCAGCAGCGATCTGATCCACAGCATTATCAGCGCCTTGGATGAAAGCCCGGCCGCAGCTCCGGCCCTCCCGGTGACCGACGCGCTGTGGACCGGCGCGGAGGGCAGCGTGACCGGCAGCCAGGACCGCAGCGGCTTGTTTGCGGCGCAAACCCCGCAAGGGTTCCGCTACGGCGCGATCCTCGCTGCCCACAACGCCCACCCCGGCGGCGCCGCGGATGACGTTGAGGTCGCGCGCGCTGCAGGGCTTGACGTCCGCATCATTCCGGGCGAGCCGGACAACATCAAAATCACCCGCCCCGAGGATTTTGCCCGGGCGGAACGTATTCTGGGAGCTGACATGGATATCAGGCTTGGCAACGGCTACGACGTGCACCGGTTCGGCCCCGGCGACAGCGTGATCCTCTGCGGTGTGGAAATCCCGCACGACAAGACCCTGCAGGGCCACTCCGACGCCGATGTCGGCATGCACGCCGTCACCGATGCGATCTATGGCGCGCTGGCCCGCGGCGATATCGGCCAGCACTTCCCGCCCTCCGACCCGCAGTGGAAAGGGGCAGCCAGCGAGATCTTTTTGCGCCATGCTGCCAGTCTGGCGCGTGAAATGGGCTTCACCCTCTCCAATGTCGATTGCACCCTGGTCTGCGAATACCCCAAAGTCGGCCCCCACGCCGCCAGGATGCGCGAAGTGATGGCGGAAATTCTGGGCATCGCTGCAGACCGGGTGTCGATCAAGGCCACCACTTCTGAGCGCCTTGGCTTCACCGGCCGCGGCGAAGGCATCGCGGCCATCGCCACCGCCGCACTGGTGAAAGCATGACTCCGGCGCAATTGATCGGCACCGTCTGCGGCGTCGGCTTTCTGCGCCCAGCGCCTGGCACCTGGGGTTCTCTGGCGGCTCTCCCTTTGGCCTACGGGCTGCATCAACTGGGCGGATTCCCCCTGCTGGCGCTGGCAACCCTTGCCAGCATTCCTGCAGGCCTATGGGCCACCAGGGTCATGACCGCAGGCAGCGACAATCACGACCCGTCTGAAATCGTGGTGGATGAGGTCGCAGGCCAGTGGATCGCGCTTTGGGCCATCTCCTATCCGGCTTGGGCGCATGGCATTGCCATCACGGTGCTTTGGCCGGGCTGGATCAGCGCGTTCCTGCTGTTCCGTCTGTTCGATATCTGGAAACCGGGTCCTGTCGGCTGGGCAGATCGCCAGGAAGGCCCGTTTGGTGTTATGATGGATGATGTCATCGCCGGTGCCATGGCCGCCATCGGCGTTGCCCTGCTGGCCGCCTTCTCGCACGGGGTACTGGGGTTATGAGTCCTGATGTTGCAAAGCTGGTCACCCAAGCTAAAGCTGCAGGGGTGACCATTGCCACCGCTGAAAGCTGCACCGGCGGCATGATTGCAGCGGCACTGACGGATATCCCCGGATCCTCCGCCGTGGTCGACCGCGGTTTTGTCACCTATTCCAACGGCGCCAAGATGCAGATGCTGGGCGTGAAGGCGGAAACACTGGACGCCAAAGGTGCGGTCAGCGAGGACGTCGCGTCTGAAATGGCCGAAGGTGCCGTGAAAAAAGCAGGAGTCTCGCTCGCGGTTTCCGTCACCGGCATCGCAGGCCCTGGCGGATCTGAGTTCAAACCCGAGGGCCGCGTCTGTTTTGGCCTGGCCCGTGCAGGCCGTTCAACGGTCACTGAGACCGTGGAATTCGGCGCCATTGGCCGCGCCAATGTCCGAATGGCCGCCCGCGACCATGCGCTCTTTCTGCTGATGCGGGCAATTTCGTAAACCGGCCGCATTCCGGGCAGCACCGGCAAACGCCTGCCCAAAAAACCAGCACTTGCAGAAAAGCCCCCGATTTGTGCGGCTTCCGCACCTCTGCCGCTTTTTTTCGCGCAGACTTTCCGCTTTGTCCTGACCTCACCGGTTTTTGAGGGGAAGGAACACTCGGATGAACGGAGCGGATACCGCATGGATCATTGTGGCCACGGCCCTGGTCCTCTTCATGACATTGCCAGGGCTGGCCCTGTTTTACGGCGGGCTGGTACGTGCCCGCAATGTGCTCAGCGTCTTCATGCATTGCTACGCCATTGCCTGTTTGATGAGCGTTCTGTGGCTCGCATTCGGCTACACAATTGCCTTTGGCAGCGGTACCAGCGGTCTATGGGGCGGGCTGGACAAGATGTTCCTGAACGGTGTGAGCGCCGACAGCCTGTCCGGCACTTTGCCCGAGGTTCTGTTTTTTGCCTTTCAGATGACATTTGCCATTATCACGCCCGCGCTGATCGTCGGCGCCTATGTCGAGCGCGTGGGCTTTGGCTTTATCCTCGTCTTCTCGGGCCTTTGGATGCTGCTGTGCTACGCGCCGGTAGTGCATTGGATATGGGGCGGCGGCTTCCTGGCGGATGGCGGCATCTTCGGCGAAACCGGTGTCAAGGACTTTGCCGGCGGCATCGTGGTGCATGAGACTGCAGGTATCGCGGCGCTGATCATCGCCTTTTACCTTGGCCCGCGCAAAAACCGCGCTATCCCGCCGCACAACCCCGGCTATGTGATGATCGGTGCCGCGATGCTTTGGGTCGGCTGGTTCGGCTTCAATGGCGGCTCGCAACTTGCCGCGGACGGAGGTGCTGCGATGGCGCTGACCGTAACCCATCTTTCAGCCGCCACGGCCTCGCTCAGCTGGGCGCTGTGGGAAAAGATCAAATACGGCAAGGCCTCGCTGGTGGGTCTGGTCACTGGCACCATTGCGGGCCTTGCCTCGATCACCCCGGCTTCCGGCTTTGTCGGCCCGGTGGAAGCACTGATCATCGGGGCCATTGCCGGTGTGCTGTGCCAGGAGATGGTCAACCTTGTGCGCAACAAGATACAGATCGACGACACTCTGGATGTGTTTGCCGTGCATGGTGTCGGCGGCATCTTCGGCACCCTGATGATTGCGGTCTTCGGCGCCGGCAGCTGGGCCGCGCAGCTGGGCGGGCTGGTCATCGTCGGTATCTTCACGGTGGTTGTGACCATCGTGGTGGTGAAAGTCTCCGCCGCGATCACATCCCTGCGCGTTGATCTTGAAAGTGAGACCAATGGCCTCGATCTTTCAGTTCACGGTGAGCGCGCATACGACATGAACAGCTGACCCCGGCAATGACGAATGCCACCACTCACGGCAGACGGTGCAATATTGGCACCGGACGGGTCCCTGCGGGGGCCCGTTTTCTGCTTCAATCAGCGGCTTCAGCGCCGGGGTTTCAGCAGCCAGGCTTGCTCCAGCGCGTTGCAGTGTTCGCCGATGCGGCCGTCCGCGGCTCGTTCCTCGATCAGGTTGATGTCATGGCTGCCCTGATAAAGCGCCTGCACAGTTGGCCCCGGCACCGAAAACGGCGGCCCTTCCATCAGGGACTGGTCATAATCGAACCCGATCAGAAGTTGCTTGGCCGTGCCCGTGATCCGGTTCAGATGCGCCGCATAGGCCTGCCGGTCCTCCGGCTTCACCGCAACCAGCGCCGCCCGGTCATAGACCGCATCAACCTGCCCAAGAAGCGCCGGTAACAGGGCAAAAAAATCTCCGGCGTACAGGGTCAAATTGCCTGCCTGAAACCGGATGAGGCCCTCCTGCCGGGAAATCTCAGGCGCCAGCCCTTGCCGTGCGAACACGTCCTCCACCGCGCCCTGATTGAACTCCACTCCGGTCACACGCAGCCCTTGCGCGCACAGCCAGTCCAGATCCAGCGCCTTACCGCAAAGCGGCACAAAGACCGACTGGCCAGTTATCAGATCAAGCCGGTCAAAATACTTCTTCAGCAATGAGTTAGGTGCCGGTTCGTGAAACCCGATCCGGTTTTCGCGCCAGCGTGTCTGCCAGAATTCCTGCTCCATTGCGGGGTGCTCCTTCCGTGGAAAATGCCGTTTCCAGAAATTGATACGACTTGAAGCCCGCTTCAGGGCAACAGGTTTCTGCCCAGCAGAGGCTTAGCCGTACAGCTCCGCCGCACGGCGTTCAAAGGCACGCACGATCCGCTGCATCGCCTCGTTAAAGACCACGCCTATGATCCCCTGCAGCACCGCGTTTTTGAACTCGAAATCGACGTAGAAGGATACGTCGCACGACCCATCCTCGCGCGGGGCAAAGGACCAGTGGGATTTCATATAGCGGAACGGGCCGTCCAGATACTCGGTATCGATCCTGCGCTCGTCCGGATACAGCGTCACCCGGCTGCCGAAGCGTTCGCGGAACACTTTGAAGGAGATCACCAGATCCGCTTCCATCACCTCGGCTTCCCCCAGCGGTGCGCGGCTGCGGATACGGGCTGCAGCGCACCAGGGCAGGAATTTCGGGTACTGCGCGACATCGGCCACCAGATTGTACATCTGCTGCGCGGAATACGGCATCTGGCGGGTTTCCGAGTGTGTGGGCATCGGCCTGCTGTTTTTCTGCTACAATTGTGCCGCGTCATGTCCTATGAACGCGCGGAAAATTCAAGGGGGCAGCCATGTCACAGCGTCCATATGTCATTGATGTGATGATCTCGGCCAAGGCCATTGCAGCACGGATCGAAGAGCTTTGCGGGGAAATTCAGGCCGAATTCGCCGATACCGACAAACTGATCGTGGTTGGCCTGCTGCGCGGCAGCTTTGTGTTCATCGCCGATCTGGTGCGCGAGCTGGACCTGCCGATCGAGGTTGATTTCCTGGAGGCGTCTTCCTACGGTGACGCGATGGAAAGCAGCCGGGAAGTGCGCATTCTCAAAGACTTGCGCGGTGCCATTGAAGGGCGCGACGTGCTGGTGGTCGAGGATATCGTCGACACCGGCCACACGCTGAACCACGTGACCCACCTGCTGCAAAGCCGCAATCCTGCACGGTTGAAATCCATTGCGCTGCTGGACAAGCCATCCCGGCGCGAGGTGGATTTCCGCTCGGATTGGGTGGGTTTTGAGATCCCGGACGAATTTGTCGTGGGTTACGGGATCGACTACGCGCAGCGCAACCGGAACCTGCCGCACATTGGCAAGGTGCGGTTCACAGGCGAAGCCTGATCCGCTTCCCTTCCGCTGCACTCGCGGTGCTCTGCGTTCCTGCAACCTGCGCTGCCGCCTTCAAGCTCACGGCGGGCGCCTATGCAAGAATGCGGCAATCCTCAGAAAAACGCAGCTGGCCAGGGCGCAGCAAGAAACCGGCGCCGGACCGCCGGTTTCCGCCCTGCACCGGCGTTTTCCAGCGCAACGGATTTGCCTTTTCCGTCAGCCCTGATCATCTAGACACCCAACACGGTGATCACAGGAAACCCGCAATGCACAAGACAGCGATAGCGGCCGCAATTGCTGCGGCAAGCCTCGCCTTTGCCCCCGCCGCCACCCTTGCCGGACCGAAAAAAGGAGCCCCGGGCCACAAAAACAGCGCCGCCCATTATGCGCCCGGCCAGGTTAAGAAACGCCATGCGAGGCAAGGCCATATCCAGGGCGGCGACTGGATTTATGTGAACGACTACAATCGCTGGGGCCTGAACCCGCCGCGCGACGGTCACCGGTATGTCCGTCAGGACGGTAAAATCTATGAGGTCGTGAAGGACACCCTGGCGATTATCGGCGCAGTTGCGGTTGTCGACGCGCTGCTGAAGTAGCCCTCAGCCCAGCAGGTGTCTGACCGTATGCAGAAAAACCCCGGTTCCAGCCGGGATCGCCGCATCCGGAAAGTCGTAATCCGGATTGTGCAGCTGCGGCTGATCCGTCCCGGAGCCGAGCCAGAACATCGCCGTCTTTGCCTGCTTGGCGAACTGACCGAAATCTTCGGACCAGCGCTGGGGCATATCCTGCATCTGCACCGGACATCCCGCCGCCGTGGCAGCCGCGCGCAGAACGGCAACCGCCTCGGGATGGTTGGCGCAGGCGTCAAATACGTCATCGAATCCGGTTGAAAATGCCAGCCCTTCTGCCGCGCAGGCCTGTTCCGCTTGCGCCGTCGCAGCAGCTATCAGCCGCTCCATGCGGGTATCCGTGACTGTGCGCAACGTGGCCCAAACTTCACCGGATCCCGGCGCGATACCGAACGTGGCCTCGCCCAGCCGGGCGTGAGTCAGGGTGACCAGGGCAAACTCCGCCCCCAGCTCAGCACCGCTGCTCAAACCTGCAAGGGCGGGCAATAGCTGCGCGATGGCGCCGGCCGGCGACACCCCATCCTGCGGCGCGGCGGCGTGTGATGTCTTGCCGGTCAGCTTGATCCGCATCCCGCGCGACGCGCAATTGGCAGGACCGGAACACAACGCAACCTGCCCCACCGGCAGCCCCGGAAAGTTGTGCAGCGAAAACGCATAGTCGGGCGCGATCTGCGCAAAAACGGGATCAGCAATCACTGCGGCTGCGCCCCGGCCGGTTTCCTCGGCCGGCTGGAACAGCAGCACGGCACGGCCCCTTGCGGGACGGTTGGCTGAGAGATCCTCCGCCAGGGCGGCAACCATCGCCATATGGCCGTCATGGCCGCAAAGATGGCCGCGGCCCGCATGGGTGGAACGGTAGGGCTGATCCGACAGCTCCTCGATCGGCAGCCCGTCCAGCTCGCAGCGGATCAGGACGGTGGGGCCATCTGCCCTGCCCTCATAGACCGCTGCGATTCCATGCCCTCCCAGTCCCGTCAGCAGCTGATCCGGTTCATAACGGCGCAGATAGTCCGCCACCATGGCAGCGGTCTTCTCCTCGGCGCCCGAAACTTCGGGGATTTGATGCAGGGCTCGGCGCAAAGCGCTGAGCCGCGCCAAACGCTCAGGCGTCATGCAAGGCCCAGTTTCTTATTGCGGGCCTCGCGCAGCCGCGCAAAGTCATCGCCCGCGTGGTAGGAGGAGCGCGTCAGCGGCGTCGCCGAAACCATCAAGAACCCCTTGCCATAGGCGGCTTTCTCATAGGTCTTGAATTCCTCGGGCGTCACAAACCGGTCCACCGCATGGTGTTTGGGCGTCGGTTGCAGGTACTGGCCAATGGTCAGGAAATCGACATCGGCTGCGCGCATGTCGTCCATCACCTGTTTCACCGCCTGGGCATCCTCGCCCAGGCCGACCATGATGCCGGATTTGGTGAACATGGACGGGTCCAGCTCCTTGACCCGCTGCAACAGCCGCAGCGAGTGGAAATAGCGGGCACCGGCACGGACCACGGGATACAGGCCAGGCACGGTTTCCAGATTGTGGTTGAACACATCGGGGCGTGCGTCCACCACTTTTTCAAGGGCCGAGGCATCGCATTTGATGAAATCAGGCGTCAGGATTTCAATTGTCGTCTTCGGGCTGCGATGGCGCACTGCCCGGATGGTCTGGGCAAAATGCTCGGCGCCGCCATCCTTGATATCATCGCGGTCGACCGAGGTGATCACCACGTGGTTCAGCCCCAGCTTCTGGACCGCATCCGCCACCCGGCCGGGCTCGAACACATCCAGATCCTCCGGCGGTTTGCCGGTGGCAATGTTGCAGAACGAACAGGCCCGGGTGCAGACCTCCCCCATGATCATCATGGTGGCGTGGCCCTGGCTCCAGCATTCGCCGACGTTGGGGCAACCCGCTTCCTCGCAGACGGTGGTCAGCTTGTTGTCGCGCATGATCTTATGCGTTTCGGCATACCCCTTGCCGCCCGGCGCCTTGACCCGGATCCAGCTTGGCTTTTTTGGCTGAGCATTATCGGGACGATGCGCCTTTTCAGGGTGGCGCTGCTCCGGGATCTTTAGGTCTCTCACGTGGGTTTCCCTTCCGGCCTCTGGCTTCATTGCGGGTTTAACATAGCTGATCTGGCTTGGCACGGTCATATCTTCAACCCTGCCTTGACGTCTTGTCATGGCTCAAAGAGCGGCCAAACACAGGCGCAAATGCCGTTTTCTTTTGCCAAAGCGCGGCCCAGGCCCACATAATTCAGCTGCCGAATGAAGATGCGCGGTTAAAATGTTCAGGGAGGGTCCCATGGCCAAGGAACTGGAGAAGTTCAAAGCAGAACATAAGAAACTGGCAGCAGGTACCAAGACATACACCACTGCTGAGGGCGCCAAGCTCAAAAAACGGGTCGGGATTTCATTGGGCAACGCCTGGGAGGGCGAAGATTACTTCCGCGAAAGCCTGGCCAAGGCGCGCAAGGACGGAGTTGAATCCAAGAAACTGGCGGATCTGCAAAAGAACAAGAGCTTCAAGGACGGGCTGACCACCTGGAACAAGGCGGTGGATATTCATCAGAAAGAGCTTGATGCGATGCTGGGCTTTTGCAGCAATGCCAAGGCGCATCTGGCCAAGTTGGACAAACTGCTGGCCGACATCGGCAAAGATCTGAAAAAGCGATCCAAAACGTCTGCCTCGAAAAAGGATATCGAGGCGCTGCAAGACAAACTGGCCAAGGAAACCGCAGAAGTGAAGAAAGCGGCGCAGTATGAGGGCAAGCTGAACGCGGCACAGAAATTCTATGCTGCGAATTTCCAGAAAACCGTGGCCAGAATTCTGAAGGAAAGCGATGAGTCCCAGGATAAGAAGCTGGATGCCACCGAGCTGCCGCAGCTGCTGGTGGACCGGAATTTGAAGAAATACACCAATCAGGTCGGGGTGCTGGCAAAGGCGATCAATGCGCATTGCGTGTCGGCGATCGAAAAAGCCGGGCAGGACCTGAAGGCAGCAGTGCCGGATCTGAAGGCAGCGGAGGCAAAGTACAAGGATCTGAAGAAAATCAACGACCAATACCAGACGGTGAAAAAGAAGTTCCCCGGCAAAATCAACGATTCCAAGGACAAGAAGAAGCTTCTGGCCACATTAAAGAAATTCAATGACGTCACCACGGCAGCCGAGCGCAAATTGCGCGGCACCAAGGTGACAATCAAAAAGGCGGCAGTCTGACCGGCAGCCTCTCTTCTGAAGGACGCGAAACCCGCACCCGGTGTGCCGCCATTTGGCTTCCGGATGGCACAACTGCGGCGTCTTGTCCGGAACCTTCACATCTCGCGCACGGCCTTATTGATACCGGCTTAGAATCATTTTAAGTCTGCCCGCCGAACGAACACCCACCTTCAGGAGCATCCGAAATGAAAGCTGGCGTTAAGCTGCCCGACGTGACCTTCCACACCCGCGTCCGTGACGAAGCGGTCGAAGGCCCGAACCCCTTCCGCTGGGAAGACAAGACCACCGCTGACTACTTTGCAGGCAAGCGCGTTGTGCTGTTCTCGCTGCCCGGCGCCTTCACCCCGACCTGCTCCACCTACCAGCTGCCGGGCTTTGAAAACGGCTTTGCCGACTTCCAGGCCGAAGGCATCGACGCGATCTACTGCATGTCAGTGAACGACAGCTTTGTGATGAACAAATGGGCCGAAGCGCAGAACCTGAAAAACGTCGGCGTGATCCCCGACGGGTCCGGCGAATTCACCCGCAAGATGGGCATGCTCGTCGCCAAGGACAACCTGGGCTTCGGCAACCGCTCCTGGCGTTATGCCGCCATCATCAACGACGGTGTTGTTGAAGCATGGTTCGAAGAGCCGGGCCTGTGCGACAACCACGGCGAAGACCCCTATGGCGTGTCCTCCCCGGAGACCGTGCTGAAGCACCTGAAAGACGCCAAGGCCGAAGTCGCCGCCTAAGGCGCTGCCGCTTCTGCAAAATCTACGGGTCCGTCATGTGCGGGCCCGTTTTCGTTTGAGTTCCTGCCGGCGGTCAGCCGATCAACTCAGACTCCTGCGCGCTGGCCTCTCCGTAATAGTCCGTCAGATGCTGAAGGGCGATGCGCAGAACAACTTTTCCAGACCGGGCCGGCCAGCCCAGATTGCGCTCTGCTGTTTCCAGACCTTCCAGATGGCAGCAGCAGCGCAGTGCGATATCGCTCAGCCCCATGCCCAGCGCCTGCAGCGCCTCGGTCATGCGTTTGCGGGCGGCGGCCCCGGCCTCCAGGCTGCTGCTGCGCAACGCTTGGCTGCCTTGGGTGAAATACAGCTTTTCCTGCATCAGATGGCTGCTGATCTGGGCCAGCTCGAAATCTTCCCGCAGGCGCTTGCCTGCGCTGATCATGCCCGGGGTCAAAAAGGAATTCCCGTCCTTGTCGGACAGCCGGGCCAGCATCTCCAGCGGCGTTTCCGAACCGCTGTAGCGCGTTTTGCGGCCATAGCTGGATTTATCGCTGTCGTCGGGTGCCAGAAACGGCGTCTGGGCCTCGGCAAAGCCGCCCTCCAGACGGGCCCGCGCCCGGTTTTCCTGATCGGCAATGATCCGGTTCAACGCACTGCGCCCGGCAGGTGTGATGGCATAGCGGCTGATCCGGCCCCGGCGGACACAGGATATCCAGCCGGACAAGGCCAACGCACCGGCAAGGGGACGGGAGACCGCAACCTTCTGCCTATCCGCCTCGGCGCCTTCGCGCACGACCACCGCCATTTCCATGCCCTCGGCCGCAGCCAAAACCGCACCGCCGCGGCCAAGCAGGGTCAGAACACTGGCCGCCTCCTGCTCGAACCCGGCAGTCAATGCCCGTCCAGCGGGTTTAGCCGGGCCGGTGCCGGCGTTGCAGGCTTTTCCCGGGGCCGCTTGGTAACACCCGGCCAGGTATGTCAGAACTTCATCGATCAGAGGATCGTCCCGCAAGGTCTCCACCCGCCTGACCTGCCGCAGAATGGTCGAGGGATGGCACCCCGCCTTGCGAGCCAACTGCCGGATCGGGCGGCCTGCCTCTGTGTGCTGAAGGTAACGGCATGTCTCAAGCGGCACCCAGCCAGGCAGGGAAGTGCGCGGTATGTTTTGCATATATCAAGCCCCGGTCGTCAGCCAGGCCAGCCTGCTGGCCGCGATCAATAGCGGCTGAAGCTTTTCCACGTTCGCCTGACTGTAGTTGAACTAATGCGCGGATCAGGCCTCATTGTTTCCAAAGAAAACATAATCATCACGAAACATACCGTTCGCCGGTAGACCCCTAGCCGCAACACCACGATAGGTTGTGTTATAGCAAGTCCGGTACAGAGATTTGAAAGGAGAGGACCATGCAGGACGTACACACCCGCCTTAAGCTGCTGCGGCGCCCGCGGATTCTGGCACGGGCTGCCCGGCTGGGGGCACAGAACTATTGCCGGCAGCGGGATCTGCACCGGATTCTGGGGTATGGAACCCTGCCCAAGCCGGCCGCTGCCGTAATGCAGCTCTTGGAGCTGGAAAGCACGCAGGACGCCGCACGTAAGGCGGGTGAAGCGGGATATTCGCTGATCCGGCATGTTGACGTGCTGATTGCGCTGGCAGGCGAAACCGCCTTCCTGCGCAATACCGCCGCCCGTCCGAAAACGGAAACGGCGGCCCTTCAGGACCGCCGTTCTGCTGCGGCAGGGGCTGTTGCCCGCTGCCCCTGAGCTATTGCTGCGCGTTTACATGAACGCGTCGGGCATCGAGGCCTTTTTCTCGGCCACGTATTCCTCAAGCGCCTGCTTGATGGCCGGATCCATGGCCGGCTGTTCGTAAGTGGCCAGCAGTTTCTCGACGCGGTTGGTCGCCAGCGCATAGGTATCGCGCGCGCCTTCTTCTTCCCAGGTCTCAAACGGCTTGTAGTCAAGCAGCTCGGACTTCCAGAACGCCGATTTGAAGTTCGCCTGAGTGTGGGCGCACCCCAGATAGTGGCCGCCGGGGCCAACCTCGCGGATGGCATCCATTGCCTGGGCGTTCTCGTCCACCGACACGCCTTTGGCCAGGCCGTGCAGAACGCCCAGCTGGTCTGCGTCCATCACGAACTTCTCAAAATCGGCAACCAGGCCGCCTTCGAGCCATCCGCAGGAGTGCAGCTGGAAGTTCACGCCGGACAGAAGACCCATATTCAGCGAGTTGGCGGTCTCATAGGCTGCCTGTGCGTCGGGCAGTTTGGAGCCGCAGAACGAGCCGGCCGAACGGTACGGCAGGTTCATCCGGCGGGCCAGCTGGCCTGCGCCATAGGTGATGTGGGACGCTTCCGGCGTGCCGAAGGTCGGCGCGCCCGAGTTCATGTCAATCGAGGTCACCATGGCGCCGAAGATAACCGGCGCGCCTGCGCGGCACAGCTGGCTGTAAGCGACACCGGCCAGAACCTCGGCCAGAACCTGTGTCAGTGTGCCGGCAACCGACACCGGCGCCATGGCTCCGCCGACGATGAAGGGCGAGATAATGCAAGCCTGGTTGTTCTGGGCGTAGACTTCCAGCGAGCCCATCATCACGTCGTCGAAGGTCATCGGCGAGTTGATGTTGGTCAGCGAGGTCATCACGGTGTTGTTCTGCACGAACTCCTTGCCGAACAGGATACCGGCCATATCGACCGAGTCCTGCGCCCGGCTGGGTTCGGTCACGGAACCCATGAACGGCTTGTCGCTGAGGGTCATATGCGCCATCAGCATGTCCAGGTGGCGCTTGTTCACCGGGATATCCGTGGGTTCGCAGACGGTGCCGCCCGAGTGGTGCAGCCACTTGGACATATAGGCGAGCTTCACGAATTTGTTGAAGTCGTCCATGGTTGCATAGCGGCGGCCGCCACTGGCGTCGCGCACAAACGGCGGCCCGTAGACGGGTGCCAGCACCATATTGCGGCCGCCGACGACCACTGATTTCTCCGGGTTACGGGCGTGCTGGGTAAACTCGGACGGAGCGGTTTCGCACAGCTTGCGGGCCAGGCCGCGGGGGATGCGCACGCGCTCGCCGTTGACATCAGCACCGGCTTCGCGCCAGCGCTGCAGCGCCGCCGGATTGTCAACGAAGTTGACACCGACCTCTTCCAGGATCGTGTCGGCGTTGTATTCGATGATCTCCAGCGCTTCTTCGTTCAGAATCTCGAAGTTCGGAATGTTGCGCTCGATGTACTTCGCGGTCTCGATCTTGACGCTGGTGCGTTCGGCGCGGCGGGCGGCGCCGCCGCCACCCCGTGCGCGACGGCGCGGTGCTGCTTCTGTCATGGTTTATCCTCACCACAGGCATTTCATTGCGATGGGTATTATAGCCACCTCACACCGCGCCGCCGCAGGATTGCGGCCATTCAAGTTGAAAAGCGACATTGGCGGGGCATTTTCCACCGCGGCTGTGAACTTTTGCATACCTTTACCGGGTTCAGGACCGTTCTGCCGTGAAAATCAGGCCAGCAGGCAGGCGGAAGCTCAAACCCTCTTGCGGAAACCCTGTTCCTGCCCTATGGCGCGTGCATGACAGAGACATCCCATGACCGCCTTCTCATCATCGACTTTGGCAGCCAGGTCACGCAGCTGATTGCTCGCCGCCTGCGCGAGCTGAACGTCTATTGCGAAATCCACCCTTATCAGAATGTCACCATGGAGTTTGTGCGCGACATGGCGCCCAAAGCGGTGATCTTCTCAGGCGGGCCGGACAGCGTGACCCGCGAGGGCAGCCCGCGTGCGCCGCAGGAGATTTTCGACTATGGCGTGCCGATCCTGGGCATCTGCTATGGCCAGCAGGTCATGATGCACCAGCTGGGCGGCACGGTCGTAAGCGGCCATGGCACCGCCGAATTCGGCCGCGCCTTTGTCACCCCCACCGTGGAGACACCGCCGCTGTTGGAAGGCTGGTTCGCCAATGACAGCGACCGCGAACAGGTCTGGATGTCGCACGGCGACCACGTAAGCAAGATCGCCCCGGGGTTCGAGGTCTACGGCACCTCCCCCAACGCGCCCTTTGCCATCGCCGCCGATGTCAGCCGCAATTTCTATGCGGTGCAGTTCCACCCGGAGGTGCATCACACCCCCAATGGCGCCAAACTGTATGAGAACTTTGTCAAGCTGGCAGGTTTCTCCGGCGACTGGACCATGGGTGCCTACCGCGAGCAGATGATCGAGAAAATCCGCGAACAGGTTGGCGACAAACAGGTGATCTGCGGCTTGTCCGGCGGCGTTGACAGCTCGGTCGCGGCGATCCTGATCCATGAGGCGATCGGCGACCAACTGACCTGCGTCTTTGTCGACCACGGGTTGCTACGCAAGAACGAGGCGGAAGAAGTCGTCGCGATGTTCCGCGACAACTATAATATCAAGCTGATCCACGCAGATGAAAGCGATCTGTTTCTGGGGGAGCTGGACGGCCAGTCCGACCCGGAAACCAAGCGCAAGATCATCGGAAAACTGTTCATCGACGTGTTCCAGAAACATGCCGACACGATCGACGGCGCCGAGTTCCTGGCCCAGGGCACCCTGTACCCCGATGTGATTGAATCGGTCTCCTTCTCGGGCGGGCCTTCGGTCACCATCAAGTCCCACCACAACGTGGGCGGCCTGCCGGAGAAGATGGGGCTGAAACTGGTCGAACCCCTGCGCGAACTGTTCAAGGACGAAGTCCGCGCATTGGGCCGCGAACTGGGCCTGCCGCAAAGCTTTATCGGCCGCCACCCCTTCCCCGGACCGGGCCTGGCGATCCGCTGCCCCGGCGAGATCACCCGCGAAAAGCTGGAGATCCTGCGCGAAGCGGATGCGGTCTATATCGACCAGATCCGCAAGCATGGTCTGTACGATGATATTTGGCAGGCGTTTGTCGCGATTCTGCCGGTCCGCACCGTTGGTGTGATGGGGGATGGGCGGACGTATGACTATGCCTGCGCCCTGCGCGCGGTGACCTCGGTCGATGGCATGACCGCCGACTATTACCCGTTCAGCCATGAATTCCTGGGGGAGACCGCCACGCGGATCATCAATGAGGTCAAGGGCATCAACCGTTGCACCTACGACATCACCTCGAAGCCTCCGGGCACGATCGAGTGGGAATGACCCTCAGCTATCCAGCCCCGGCCCCAGCGGCCGGGGTTTTCTTTTGCCGGCATGGTTTTCCAATCCGTCAGGTGTTTTGAGATATTTCCCCAAACACGGCCGGTTTGGAGAACCCAATGATCATTTGCCACCCGTTGATGCTGATCTTCATTAAGACCAAGAAGGTCGGGGGCACATCTTTCGGGAATGCCCGGTTCAGTTTCTGCGACGAGGCTGGCGTCATCACTCCGATTACTCCGGAGGATGAGGTAAGCCGCAAAGACCTGGGGTATCACGGTGCGCAAAACCACCAGAAACAGGCCTGGCCGGAGGGCACGGAACCCGAGGCGCCGTTTTTCAACCGCATTCCGGCAGAACAGGCTAAGGCGCTGGCTGTCTACCTGCGCTATGAACACCTGGAGGAGGACATCGCTGCGCTGGGGATCGACGGGCTGCGGGTACGGTTCTCAAGCCTGCGAGCCAAGGGGCGCTGCCTCCCCCCTACAGGGCACCGATCCGGCAACGCCCTATTCCCGCTTTCCCGACGCCGCAGACATCGTGGCCAGACATTGCGCTGCGGAAATCCTGAAGTTCGGCTATCAGAAGCCGGAAATCGTGCCGGCCACGGCGACAGTGTCCGGCAAGGGGCAAAGCGATTTTATTTTCACCCTCTTTGCCGGGCGCACCGGAACAGCCTGGCTGGCGCAATTCCTGGGCGACAACCTGTCGGTGATTTCGGTCCACGAACCGCTGGGCGTGCTGAACTTCGGCACCCAGATGCGGGAAATCAGCCACATGCGGCGGTTCAACACGCTGGGCATGGACGGCAAGATGCAGGCCTTCTGGCAGAACAATCTGGCCGCGCTGCACCCGCCTTATGCGGAATCCAATCACACGCTGGGCAAATGCGGCCTGATCGAGGCGCTGGCCAACAGCGGCATCGCCGACCGCAGCTCCGTCATCATTCTGCGCCGCGACCTAGCCAAGCAATGCGCCAGCTATGCCGGGCGCATTGATTTTCAGAATATCACCATTCCCAGGCAATGGTGCCGGACATAATCTACACCAATATCATCGTGAACCCCAAGATGTTCCGCCAGCTGGGACAGATCGGCTGGGCGATGTGGCACGCACTGGAAATGGAGGCGCGCCGTGCCTGTTACGCGCTGAAATTCAGTGACAGGATCAACTTTATCGAAGCCCGGCTGGAAAAGGCCACCAAGCCGGAAGGCGCCGCCCGGCGGCTGACCGCCCTGGGGCATCTGGCAGACCCCGTACTGCCGCCCAACAAGAAGAGCGCCACCCGCAACGCCTCTGACGTGGCTGAGGCACTGACGGAGGAAATCCGCCCCCTTTTTGAACCGGTTGAATTTCGACCCGGTTGCAATGGCGTCAACCTATATCAATTCAGGAAAACCCCTGGTTTCTCCGACCCTGCGCCGCAACGCGGCCTGACGCCAAACGCCCGCCGGTTCCGGCACCCCCGGACGCTTCCCCTGCCTGCGCCGAGCCGGACGCGTCCGGCGCGTGTTGCACTTGACCTTGGCGCATTTTCCGCCTCTTTTCGCACGGGTTAAGCAACGGGGCAAGCATGGCACAAGGCGAAGCACGCGCGGGACTCGCCGCCGTTTGGATGATCGGCGCGATTGTCTCATTCTCTGCAATGGCGATCGCAGGGCGCGAGGCCGGCTTGACGCTGGATACCTTCGAAATCATGGCCTATCGCAGCCTGGTCGGGGTCGTCATAGTCGCGAGCCTGCTGACAATAACGGGCCGCTGGCACCAGGTCAGCAGCGTCCGTCTGGGTGTCCATGCGGTGCGCAACCTTTTCCACTTCACCGGTCAGAACCTTTGGTTTCTGGCGGTGACGCTGGTGCCGCTGGCACAGGTCTTCGCCTTGGAGTTCACCTCGCCCTTGTGGGTGATCATCCTGTCGCCGTTCTTGCTGGGAGAAGCCCTCACCCGGCGCCGGCTGCTTGCTGCAGGCATCGGTTTTGCCGGCATTCTGATTGTCGCCCGCCCCAGCCCGGAAACGCTGAACCTCGGCATCATTGCCGCCGCCAGCTGCGCCATCTTCTTTGCGCTGACTGCAATCCTGACCAAACGGCTGACCCGGAACGAAAAAACAGCCTCCATTCTTTTCTGGCTTACCTCCATGCAGTTGCTTATGGGCCTGCTGGCGGCAGGCTGGGACGGCGACATGGCCCTGCCCGATGCGACCACCCTGCCCTGGCTGATTCTCATCGGCATTGCCGGATTGACTGCGCATTTCTGCCTGACCACTGCCCTGTCGCTGGCGCCGGCCAGCGTTGTGGTGCCAGTTGATTTCGCCCGGCTTCCTGCCATCGCGATCCTTGGCATGGTGATCTACGGCGAAGCGCTGGATGCCTGGGTTCTGAGCGGCGCCGCGGTCATCTGTATTGCGAATTATCTCAACATAGTTGCAAAAAGGCCTGCAAAACCTGCTTAGGATTGATCGATTCCGGCAGGTTTCCGTGCCGTTAGCATTGATTTGGCGATTTTCTGCTGATTACGGTCCTGTGACAAGAAGCCGGGAAGGCTTTTGTACAGGGAGGAACATATGAAGAAGATTCACGCTGCGCCCTTGGCGCTGGCGCTGCTGCCCGGTGTTGCCATGGCGGGCGGCGTCGACCGCTCCGGCCAATCTCTTGGCGCCTTGTTTGAAGAGGGCACTTACGCCGAGTTCTCGATTGGCCATGTGAGCCCGGATGTGTCGGGCACGGCGCTTGGCGCAAACTCCGGCGACATGGTCGGCTCGCATCTGCAGCTGGGTGCTGCCTACAAGCGCGACATCAATGACAAGCTGAGTTTTGCGCTGATTTTCGATCAGCCTTTCGGCGCCGACGTGGAATACCCTGCCGGCACCGGCTATGTGTTTCAGGGCGCAACCGCCGAACTCAACTCCAATGCTATAACCGGGGTGCTGCGCTATAAATTCAACCAGAACTTCAGCGCTTATGGCGGCGTGCGGCTGCAGACAATGGAGGCAGAAGTCTCCATCCCTGTGTTCGGCGGCTATGCAGCCAGCGGTGACCGCGATGAAGGCTTCGGCTATCTGGTCGGCGCCGCCTATGAGCGGCCGGACATCGCACTGCGGATTGCGCTGACCTACTTCTCGGAAATCGACCACGACGTCAGCACCGTGGAAAGCGGCGGCGGCCTGCCTGGTCCGGTCACCTCGACAACCGCCATCAACACGCCGCAGGCTGTGAATCTGGATTTCCAGACCGGCATTGCCAAGGACACGCTGCTGTTCGGCGGCGTGCGCTGGGTGGAATGGTCCAAGTTCAACATTTCGCCCACCTTCTACAGCGGCACGCTGATCCGCCGGCCGCTGGTGTCTTTTGCTGATGACCGCTACACTTACACCTTGGGCGTGGGCCGCAAGTTCAATGAAAACTGGTCGGGTTCCGTGTCGGTCAGCTATGAGGAAACACTGGGCGGTTTCCAGTCCAATCTCAGCCCGCAGGACGGCCGCTTGGGTCTGACGATCGGCGCCAAATACAAGCAAGGCAACATGAGCATCTCCGGCGGTGTGAACATCACCCGCGTCGGCAGTGCCCAAACTGTGGTCAGCCAGGCGCCCTTTGCCACATCGCAATTCGGCGACAACACATCGGTCGGGGTCGGCTTCAAGGTAGGCTACCACTTCTGATCCTGCCGCAGTTCCGGATCCAGCCCCGCCCGGTTTCCCGGGCGGGGCTTTCTTTTGCCGCAAGAAACGGGTCGCTAGAGACAGGCAGCCACGCTAGCTGAACCGCATGAGCCTGCAAAAAACACTCTCCCCCCGCGCCTGGGCCGAGCTGATCCTGCTCGGTCTGATCTGGGGCGCGTCATTCCTGTCGATCCGCATCGCCCTGGATGAAATTCCTGTTCTCACTTTGGTTCTGCACCGCTGCGGCTGGGCGGCACTGTTCCTCTGGGCTGTGGTGCTGGCCATGCGGATACCGGTCCCCAAGGATTTGCGGATCTGGGTGGCGTTCCTGATAATGGGCCTGCTGAACAACGTGATCCCGTTCGGGCTGATGGCCTGGGGACAGTTGCATATCGAAACCGGCCTCACCTCGATCCTGAATGCGGCGACGGCAATATTCGGAGTGATCGTTGCCGCGCTTCTCTTTGCGGATGAGCGGCTGACGGCCCGCAAAGCGCTGGGAGTGGGCCTTGGGTTTCTTGGTGTCGCAACCGCCATCGGGCTGGAGCAATTCGCCCGCTTCGACCTGCGCAGCACAGCGCAGCTGGCAGTGCTGGCGGGCACCGTCTCATATGCATTTGCCAGCGCCTGGGCGCGTTTCAAACTGACCGGCCTTCCGCCGCTTGTCGCGGCTGCCGGAATGCTGACCGGCTCCACCCTGTTCCTGGCCCCCGCAGCGCTGCTGATCGACGGCGCGCCTGTCCTGGCGCTGGAGGTGCGCACTTGGGCCTCCATCGCCTATTTTGCCCTGTTCGCCACGGCAGGGGCCTATCTGCTCTATTACCGGGTGCTGGAGCTGGCGGGCAGCGGCAACCTGATGCTGGTTACGCTGATCATCCCGCCGGTGGCCATTCTTTTGGGCGCGCTGGTCCTGGGGGAAGCGCTGAAGCCGCAAGCCTATGCAGGCTTTACCCTTCTGGCTGCAGGCCTGATCATCCTGAACGGCAAACCCGTCTTGCGGCGCAAGCGCGCACGGAATTGACCAAGCCCGCGCAGGCGATTAGCTAGGCGTTAAACCTTCAAGGACTTGGGATCTCATGCTTTACTCTTCTGCGCAGGACTGGCGCGATGCGCCGAACAAACGAGTGCTGTTCTTTGGCATGTCCGGGCTTGGCAAAACCTATGTCAGCAACATCCTGCGCGGGGCCGGCCGCTGGTTCCATTATTCGATCGATTACCGGATCGGCACCCGGTACATGGGCGAATACATCGCCGACAATGCGAAGGCCGAAGCGATGAAAGTCCCGTTCCTGCGCGACCTGTTGCTCACGGATTCGATCTATATCGGCTCCAACATCACCTTTGAGAACCTGACCCCGGTTGCCTCTTACCTCGGCAAGCCCGGTGATACCGCCAAGGGCGGACTGCCGATCGAGGAATACAAACACCGCCAGGAGCAGTTCCGGGTCGCCGAGATCCGCGCCCTGCTGGACACCGAGTATTTCGAAGGCCGTGCCCAGCAGCTATACGGGTATCCGAACTTCATCTGCGACACTGGCGGATCGATCTGCGAATGGGTCGATGCCAATGACCCCGAGGACCATATCCTGACCGAACTCAGCAAGCACACGCTGATGGTCTGGATCAAGGGCAGCGAGGACCATACCGCCGAGCTGGTGCGCCGCTTTGACCGCGCGCCCAAGCCGATGTCCTATCAGCCGGAATTCCTGGACCGGGTCTGGCAAGAGTATCTCAAGGAAAATCACATAGCTGAAGGGGAAGTGGACCCCGACGCCTTTATCCGCTGGACCTATGCCCAGGCCCTGGCCCACCGCCAGCCGCGCTATCAGGCAATGGCGGACAATTGGGGCGTTACCGTCACCGCTGACCAGATCTCAGCCGTCAAGGATGAGGCCGGTTTCGAGGATTTGATCGCCTCCGCTCTTGAGACCCGCGGCTAACCCGCCTATCTGTCGAATTCCGCTATTTCGCACAAACTTCCGCAAATCAGGACACTGACATGCCCATCAAGATTCCCGCAGACCTCCCCGCCTATGACGTTCTCACGAACGAAGGCGTGATGGTGATGTCGCCGGATCAGGCGGCGCGTCAGGATATCCGTCCCCTTCGCATCGGGCTCTTGAACCTGATGCCCAAGAAGATCCAAACCGAGAATCAGTTTGCCCGGCTGATCGGCGCCACGCCGCTGCAGATTGAACTCAGCCTGATCCGGATGAGCGAGCACCGCACCAAGAACACGGCCGCCGCGCATATGGCCGAGTTCTACCGCCCCTTTCAGGAAGTGAAGCACGAGAAGTTCGACGGTCTGATCATCACCGGCGCGCCGATTGAGCATCTCGACTTCCCCGAGGTGACGTATTGGGACGAGATGCGCGAGGTGTTTGAATGGACGCAGACCAACGTGCATTCCACCTTTGGCGTCTGCTGGGGCGGCATGGCGATGATCAACCATTTCCACGGCGTGAAAAAGCATATGCTGGATCACAAGGCGTTTGGCTGCTTCCGGCACCGGAACCTGGCGCCGGCCTCGCCCTATCTGCGCGGGTTCTCGGATGATTTCGTGATCCCGGTCAGCCGCTGGACGGAAATGAAGCAGGAAGAAATCAACGCGGCACCGGGGCTGCAGACGCTGCTGGGCAGTGACGAAGTCGGCCCCTGCCTGGTTGAGGACAAGGCGCACCGGGCGCTCTATATCTTTAACCACTTCGAATATGACAACGACACGCTGAAGCAGGAGTACGACCGGGACGTGGCCAATGGCACCCTGATAAACGTGCCGGGCAACTATTACCCGGACGATGACCCCAGCCAGCAGCCGCTAAACCGCTGGCGCAGCCACGCGCATCTTCTTTATGGCAACTGGATCAATGAGATCTACCAGACCACGGCATATGAAATGGACCAGATCGGCCAGTAAGGTGCTGATTTATGCGGGCCTTGCACTGACGGCCGCTGCCGCGCTGACCGTCTGGCAAGCGGGCCGCCGCGAGGCTGCGGCGGTCGCAAGCCACCCGCCTTCGGGGCAGATTCTGATGGTGGGCAGCCACCGGGTGCATGTGGTGGAGATGGGCTGCCCCAAAGGCAGCGCGCCGGATCTGGTGCTGATTCACGGCTCCAGCGGCAATACCCGCGATATGACCTTCCGCCTGGCACCGGCTCTGGCGGAGGAGTTCCGCATCCTGATCTTCGACCGGCCCGGCCTGGGATATTCGGACCGCATCAACGCCACCGGGGCCAGCATCCGGCAGCAGGCCGCCCTGCTGCAACAGGCCGCGGCTCAGATGGGGGCGGACAGGCCCATTGTGCTGGGGCAAAGCTATGGCGGCGCGGTCGCGCTGGCCTGGGCGGTAGACCGCCCGGAAAGCGTTTCGGCGCTGGTGACAGTGGCCGGTGTCGCCTACCCCTGGGCCACACCGCTGGATCCGCTTTACCGGGTCACGTCCTCGCGCGCAGGCAGTGCGGTGGTGGTGCCCTTGCTGACCGCCTTTGTGCCAGGCTTTGCGGTGTCCCGCTCGCTTCAGGACGTCTTTGCCCCGCAAGCCGTGCCCGAAGGCTATGCCGCGCATTTCGGCCCTAGCCTGACGCTGCGGCGCGGGTCCCTGCGCGCGAATGCCCGGCAAAGGGCGAACCTGCTGGACGAAGTGACTGAACTGGCGCCGCGCTATGGCGAAATCTCGGTCCCCGTGGAGGTTCTTCACGGCAGCGCTGACGACCTGGTCAGCCCGGAGCTTCATGCCCGGGGCCTGGCCCGGAATGTGAACAGCGCACAGCTGACCCTGCTGGACGGCATCGGGCATATGCCGCAGCATGTGGCCACAGAAGACGTGGCCGCAGCCGTGCGGCGGGCCGCCCTGCGCGCGCAATTGCGTTAAAACGATTCACATTCCATACTCCTTACCCATATAAGAGTTTGAGGACAGAAGGGTTTTTCTCATGCCGCTGCCATTTGACGGAGCCATCAGCCGCTTTTACCAGACCGGCGTGCCGGATGAGATCCGCAGGGCCATCAAAGGTGCGGACAATGACGAGATCCTGAGCCCCAGCTATCCGCACCGGGAGCGGATGAAGCGGAAGGCCTATGAAAAAGAGCTGGAGGCGCTGCAGATCGAGCTGGTCAAGCTGCAGGCTTGGGTCAAGTCCAGCGGCGCCCGTATTGCGATCGTTTTTGAAGGCCGCGATGCGGCCGGCAAGGGCGGTACAATCAAACGGTTCCGTGAGAATCTGAACCCCCGCGGCGCACGGGTCGTGGCCCTGTCCAAACCCACCAGGGCCGAGCAAAGCCAATGGTATTTCCAGCGCTATATACAGCATCTGCCGTCAGGCGGCGAAATCGTTTTTTTCGACCGCAGCTGGTACAACCGCGGCGTGGTGGAGAAGGTCTTTGGCTTCTGCACCGACGAACAGCGCGAACGGTTTTTTCATCAGGTTCAAGGTTTTGAACAGGCGCTGGCTGACGATGGCGTGCATTTGTTCAAGGTCTGGCTGAACGTTGGCCGGGCAGAACAGCTGCGCCGGTTGCTGTCGCGCGAGTCCGACCCATTGAAACAGTGGAAGCTCAGCCCGATCGACGTGGAAGGGCTGCACAAATGGGACGAATACAGCGCCGCCATTTCCGAAACCTTCGCGCGCAGCCATAGTGCAGAGGCCCCCTGGACCGTCATTCGGTCCGATGACAAACGGCGGGCCCGGCTGGCGGCGGTGCGCAGCGTGCTGCGCGGGGTCAGCTACAGCAACAAAGACACCGGCTCGATTGGCGAACGGGACCAGGGAATTTGCGGAGGCCCGGATATCTGGGATGACTAAACGCGGTTATCATCACGGCAATCTGCGCCAGGCACTGGTCGAAGCAGCCCTGCATCTGATTGAGGCCAAGGGCCCGACCGGTTTCACCCTGTCAGAAGCAGCCAAGCAGGCCGGCGTCACCCCCGCCGCCGTCTACCGTCATTTCAAGGGGCGCGAGGACCTGATCGCCGAGGCCGGACGGCAGGGCTATGTGATGTTTGCCGACCTGATGCAGCACGCTTATGACAAATACCAGCCTTCGGCGCTGGCCGCATTTGAGGCAACAGGCCGCGCCTATCTCGCCTTTGCCCGCAAGCATCCCGGCCACTACATCGCCATGTTCGAAAGCGGAATTTCTGTGAACCGGACTCCTGAGCTGGCCGATGCCGCCGCCCGGGCACGGGCGATCCTGGAACGCGCCGCCGCCGACCTCAGCCAGCATATTCCGGAGAGCAAACGCCCGCCGGCCTCGATGTTCTCGGCCCATGTGCTGGCGATGAGCCACGGGGTGGTTGAGCTTTATGCAAGGAATTCACCCGGCGCTGCCTCCCCCTTCCCGCCCGAAGATCTGCTGGAAAGCGGCATCGGCATCTACCTGCGCGGGCTGGGACTGATCGCATCCGACGACTAAACCCCGCCCCTTGATGCCGGTCCTTCAGAACCGGCTGCGGGGCTGCGGGGCGCTCAATTCGTTGCCGACATTGACCAGATGCACCTCGCCTATGCCCTTGATCTCTTCGGGGCCGATGTCGGTGACGCGGAACTCTTCCGCCAAGGCTTCTTTCATTTCCTCCGGGGCGACAATTTTCATCGGGTTGGCAAAGACCTGCAAACGCGAGGCCAGGTTCACAGCCGGGCCGAAAACGTCGTAGACATACTTTTGAATGCCCACCACGGAGCCGACAGCCGAGCCGGTTCCCAAGCCGATGCGCGCCTGCCATTTATGCTGATGACTCAGATTGCGCCGGTCCAGGTAGCGCAGGAACCGGGTGGCGCAATGGGCCACCGCGGTGGCGTGGTCCGGCGTTGGTTCCGGCATTCCGGCAACCGCCAGATAAGCATCCCCTATGGTCTTGATGCGTTCGCAGCCGAATTGTTCGACGATCCGGTCAAAAGCGGTGAAAATATCGATCAGCTCTCCCAGAGTCACCGTCGGATCGGTGCGGGAGGCGAAGTCGGTGAAATTGACAAAATCCAGCATCACAACCGAAACTTTGGAGTAAAGCTGCGGGGTGACCACGCCGAAGGTCTTGAACTCCTCATAGACCGAGCGCGGCATCAGGTTCAGCAGCAGCCGCTCCACCCGCTCCTTTTCCCGCTCCAGCTCGCGGGTGTTGCGCTCCACCATGGCAGAGTAGCTGTCGATCATGCTTTCCAGCTCGCGGATACGGGTGATGTTCTGGCATTCAACCACCAGCAGCGCCTCGTTCAGATGGCTGGCCTGCGAGATATTGATGGCAAAAACCAGCGTCCGCCTCTTACGCTTGATCTTCAGTTCCGCCGAATAGCGCCGTCCTTCGGCCCGCAGCTGGCCAAGTTCCTGGAGCTGCAATCCCTCAATGGCATCCGTCAGCGCCGCGTCAGAGCCGGGTGTTCCAAACCATTCTGCAAAGGACTGATTGTGAAAGACAAACCCAAGATCAGAGACGCGGACAACGGCAACCCCTACGCCAATAGCACGCAGCAGCTGTTCGTTGATGGCGGCAATGCTCATGCGGCGTCCCGGTGGACGATGACGTTGCGTTTGGTTTCAATCAAGGCAAGCGTAGCACGGACATCCGGTTCTGACAGCCCGTGCTGCTCCAGCGCTGCTTTCAGAAGCGCGCCCATTTCATCAAAATCATCGTGGGTTATAGCCAGGGCCCGGTGCACCGCCTCCAGCCGCTCGTCGCTGAAGGAAGCAGGCCCGCCCAGCAGCGAAGAAATGAACTTGGTCTGGTGGTCGATCAGCCGCGCCATGTCGACATCAGCGAAGTAATCGCCGATCTGATCGGAATCGAGCGCCATCTCATAGAAAGTCATCACGACCCGGCTGATGGCACTGAAACCGCCGTATTTTTCATAGATGGATTGCGGCATGGCAGTCACCCCAACTGAAGGCGGCGCCTGCCATGTTACGTTATTTCTGCGAAAATGTTAACGGCGCCGGTAAATCGTCCGCTCCCGTAGCAAAAAGGGCCGCCCATCAGGCGGCCCTTTCCAAAAAACAGCAATAGCGTGAAAGTTAACGCTTGGAGAACTGGAAGCTCTTACGGGCTTTGGCTTTACCGTATTTCTTCCGTTCCACAACACGGCTGTCGCGGGTCAGGAAGCCTGCCGCTTTCAGCGCGCCGCGCAGAGCCGGATCATAAAGCTGCAGCGCTTTGGAGATGCCGTGCTTGACCGCACCGGCCTGACCGGACAGGCCGCCGCCCTTAACGGTGGCGTAAACGTCGAATTCGCCTTCGACGCCGGCAACCTGGAACGGCTGGCGCAGGATCATCTGCAGCACCGGACGGGCGAAGTACTTGTTGATTTCCAAACCGTTCACTTCGACCTTGCCGGAACCCGGCTTGATCCAGACGCGGGCAACCGCATCTTTCCGCTTGCCGGTGGCATAGGCGCGGCCCAGTTCGTCGCGAACCGGCTCACGTGTGATGGTTTCTTCGGCCACTGCTTCCACACCGGTTGCAGCTGCGAGGTCTTCAAGAGTGTTGATCTGATCAGACATCTACATTAGCTCCGGGTGTTTTTCTTGTTCATGGATGCAACATCCAGAACTTCGGGGGCCTGTGCTTCATGCGGATGCTCGGCACCGGCATAAACACGCAGATTGGTCATGATCTGACGGCTCAGACGGTTGCCCGGCAGCATGCGCTTGACCGCTTGGGTCACAACGCGTTCCGGGTGCGCGCCTTCCAGGATTTCCTGTTTGGTGCGCGACTTGATGCCGCCCGGGTGGCCGGTGTGCCAGTAGAAGTGCTCTTCGCGCTTCTTGCCGGTCATCTGCACCTTGTCGGCGTTGATGATGATGACGTTGTCGCCCATATCCATATGCGGAGTGAAGGACGCTTTGTGCTTGCCACGCAGGCGCATGGCAACAATCGAGGCAAGACGGCCCAGAACAACGCCCTCGGCGTCGATCAGGATCCACTTCTTCTCGATGTCTGCCGGAGTAGCAGAGAAGGTTTTCATGGCAGGTCAATCCTGTTTGTCGTGACGGCAGATTCCCCGAAAGGAACTGCCTGAATGCGATGGAGGGGGTTTACGGGCAACAAAGAAGCACGTCAACAGGGGTGATCGACATAAAACCATTCTTTTTCAATGGCTTGCAAAATAGGTATATTAATACCCCAATAAATCACACACTGATTTGCTCCGGCGGGTTGTCCAGCAGGGCGCGCAGGCGCAGCATCGCCTCTTCGAACTGCCGCAACGGCACATGCGCGTTGATGGCGATGCGCACCGCATGCGGTGCACGGCCGTCGCGCAGGGCAAATTCATCTGCCGAGCGGATCTGCACCCCGTTCGCCTCTGCAGCGCGGGTAAAGGCGGCAGCGCGCCAGCCCGAGGGCAGCCGCAGCCAGACGAAGGGCACGTCCGGGTTCCAGGTCAGATCAAACGCGCCAAGCGCGTTGACCGCCACCCGGACATAACGGGCCATCTCCCCGCGCACCGCCGCAACCAGGTCAGGCAGCCGCGGATCGGTGAGCAGGATCCGCAGCAGTTCGGCCAGCGGCTGCGCCAGGCCGAAATACCCGTATTCCGCCGCCCGCCGCAGCTCTGTGGACCGGCCCTCGGGCGCCAGCGCAAAACCGACGCGCAGGGCTGGTGTCAGGATCTTGGAGATCGATGACACATGCCAGGCAAGTTCCGGCGCCAGCGCCCGGTAACTGGACGTCCGCGTCTCCCCCAACCGGTAGCAGTCGTCCTCGACGATCTGCACCTCATGACGGCGGGCGATCCGGACAATCTCCTTGCGGCGCTCCAGCGGCGTGTGCAGCCCGGTGGGGTTGTGAACCTCAGGGCTGGTGCACAGCACCGAGGCGCCGGTCTTGCGGATCGCCAGCTCCATTGAATCCGGCCGGATCCCGTGTTCATCCATCGCAACTTCGACCACCTGCGCCCTCAGCAGCTCTGCGGCGCGGCGGAACCCGGCATAGGTGAGGTCCTCGACCATGATCACCGGCTGCGGCCCGGTCAGGATTGCCTGCAGCACCACCATCAGCCCGTTCTGGCCGCCATGTGTCAGCACCACGTCACTTTCGCTGACCGGGCCGACCGGCGATTGGCTCACCCAGGCTGCTGCTGCCTGGCGCACCGGCAGATAGGCGTCCCGTGTCGGATAATTCAGAAAACTGCGCGCCTCGCCTTCGGCCACTTTGTGCAGCGCCTCGCGCATCGCGGCCACCTGCCCCATATCGGCGATGCGCGGGCTGAACAGGCTGACATGGCCGGGATCGCGCGCCTCCAGCAAATGCAGCTGCCGCGACCATACGTCATCGGGCACCGGTTTTTTCTTTTCGGCTACAAAGGTGCCGCGCCCGACCTCAGCCTCCAGCACACCCTCATCAGTCAAAATACTGTAGGCGCGGGCAACGGTGCCGGGTGTAATGCCTAATTGATACGCAAGGTCGCGCACCGGCGGCAGCTTTGCACCAGTTTTCAAACTGCCCAAATCGACGGCAGACCGGATTGTATCTGCTACCTTTTTGTACTTGGGACCTTTTGCCTCACTCAGGCTTTGCGGCCAAATTGTACCCATTACAATCCATCCTTGGACAATACGATCGCCTCTTTGTATCAAAACATCACGACAAATCAACAGGATTGTATCAACACAATACAGGAAGCCTCCCATGGCACAGCACACGCAAATGGCACACTCGAACATGTCCTATCTGATCAGCCGCCCGGGCCTGCCGGTACTGGCGCAATGGGCCGTATCCTTTGCCGTCCTGGTGACCAAGTGGAGCCTGCGCCACTGCACACGAGCTCGTTTGCAACATCTGAGCGATGCGCAGCTTAAGGACATCGGGGTGAGCCGCCAGGACGCCCATTATGAAGCCACTCTTCCGTTCTGGCGCCCATGATCCCCCGGGCAAAAGAACAACCTGACGGCCGGGGTTCGCCCCGGCCTTTTTTTGCCCGGCATTATGATCCGCAGGATGCAGGTTCCCGCGTGTTACCGGCTATGCAGAAATTAGAGGTTGATCGAATCTTCCCCCCGGCCTAAATGCGCCTCACTTTCGGTACCGATCCCAACCCCGGACTCTTATCCGGGGGGGCGCTAAGGGCCGGCTGGATTGTCATCTACTGGAACGAAGGGGAGTGTCATGAAAGACGCCAACCTCTTCCAACTGGGGATCGGTCTGGAGACAGGCGCCCATGAGGAAGATACCGCCCGCGGTGTAACAGCCGCGAATATCGACTCCGTTGTGGACTCGGACCGCGAAGACCATTTCATCCGCAAGGATGGCAAGGTGTTCGCCGGTACCCATCTGATCATCGAAGTTATGAAAGGCACCGGCCTGGATTGCGAAGCCCGCATCCAGAAAGCGTTCCGCGACTGCGTGGACGTTTGCGGTGCCACCCTGCTGCACATCCACACCCACAAGTTTTCGCCGCAGGGCGTCTCCGGTGTGGCCGTGCTGGCGGAAAGCCACATCTCGGTGCACACCTGGCCTGAAATCGGCTATGGCGCCTTTGACGTCTTCATGTGCGGCGACGCCGAGCCGTGGAAAGCCGTTGACGTGCTGAAACAGGCCTTCTCCACCGACATGGTGGAAGTGCGCGAACTGCTGCGCGGCGAGGAGCTGATTGCCAAAGAGGTTGCGGCATGAGCGACACCGCCAAACAGGCCGGCAAACAGCAATGGGTGACGGAAAGCCTGCACGCGCATTACGCTCAAGCCCTGCGCGTAGATGAAATGCTCTATGACAGCAACACCGAGCATCAGCGCCTGAAAGTGTTCCAGAACGGCCAGTTCGGCCGCATTCTGACGCTGGATGACGTGGTCCAGACCACCGAAGGCGACAACTTCATCTACCACGAGATGCTGACCCATGTGCCGATTCTGGCACATGGCGCTGCAAAGCGCGTGCTGATCATCGGCGGCGGCGATGGCGGCATGGCCCGCGAGGCCCTGCGCCACACCTCGGTCGAGCATGTGACCATGGTGGAGATCGACGGCGGCGTGGTGGATTTCTCCAAAGAATACCTGCCGATGCTGAGCGACGGCGCGTTTGACGATCCGCGTCTGAATCTGGTGATCAACGACGGTGCGCTCTTCATGAAAGAGAACACCGAAAAGTTCGACGTGATCATTGTCGATTCAACCGACCCGATCGGCCCCGGCGAAGTGCTGTTCACCGACACCTTCTATGGCCATGCCGCGCGTGCGCTGACCGAAGACGGCATCATCGTGACCCAGAACGGCGTGCCGTTCATGCAGGGCGACGAGCTCACTGGCACACTGCGCGCGTTTCAGGCGCTGTTTGCCGATGCCTCCTGCTATCTGGCGACCGTGCCGACTTACGCTGGCGGGCCGATGGCCTTTGGCTGGGGCAGCCACTCGGACAAGGCCCGCAACGCCAGCCTGGCTGATCTGGAAGCACGTTATGCTGCTGCCGGAATCGACACCGGCTATTACAATCCGGAAGTTCACAAGGCCGCATTCGCCTTGCCGAACTATGTGAAAAAACTGTTCCCGTAAGGGGATGCGCAAGGGGGCTTCGGCCCCCTTTTTCATTTACGCAGTTTTGACGCTTGCAGTCCCGCCCTCTCCGCTTGGTTGCTTCTCCGCAAGCGGAGGGACACTTGGCGCATATCAATAAAACAATCCGATCGGTCAACCTGGACGGCGAGATGATCTGCGTAGACATCTTTGAACGACCAGATGAAACGTATGGCTTTGATGAGTTCCGCCGTGACCCAGAAGATGGCCGCGGCTGGTACAGCATTGGCCACCACGGCAGCCGTGTGTTTCCCGATGCCGAAAGCGCCACTGAGGAAGCCAAGGCCCAGATTCACTGGCTGCGCGGCAAGCTCAGCTGAATTCTGCCCTTGGCCCGGCGCCCTCGCTTTGCTACGCGCAGCAGAACGAAACCAGAGGCAGTGAACCTGATGCAGCGCGACCCTATCTTTGTCGTAGACCGCGACACCGGCAAGACCTTTGAGGAGGCCGTGCTGGGCGAGAAATGGATCCGCTGGGCCTATCAGAACGCCAGCGCCCGGCCGGTGGAAAAGCTGCTGTTCCGCTCCAGCCTGATCAGCCGTCTGATGGGCGCCTGGTTCAGCTCGCGGTTCTCCAAAGGCAAGATCGGAACGGTGATTGACCAATTGTCGATCGACATGGATGAGGCCACCGCACCTGCAGACAGCTATAGCTGTTTCAACGATTTCTTTGTGCGCCGCCTGAAGCCCGAATCCCGGCCTTTCAGCGATGACCCGAATGAAATCGTCTCCCCAGCCGATGGCCGGGTGCTGGTGTTCCCGGAATTGGCCGAGGACATATTTATCCCTGTCAAAGACCACCCGATGTCAATCCGCACCATGCTACCGGGAATTGCCGGCCGCTTCATCGGCGGCGCCCTGGCCATCGTGCGGCTGTGCCCGGCGGACTACCACCGCTACCATTTCCCCGCCGGAGGCCGGATCACCGGCGCCCAGGACATTGCCGGTGCGTTGCACTCAGTGAACCCGATTGCGCTCGGTGCCGGACCGGATGTGTTCGGCGAGAACAAGCGGTCCTGGACGCTGGTTGAGACGGAGACTGCCGGCACCTATTGTTTTGTCGAAGTGGGCGCCTTTGGCGTGGGCAGTATCGTCAACACCCGGACCGCTGGCGACGTGCAGAAGATGGACGAAAAGGGCTATTTCAAATTCGGCGGCTCCACCGTGGTGGTGGTGTTTGAGCCCGGCAAGGTCCGCTTTGCCGATGATCTGGTGGCAAACAGCGCCAAAGGGCGGGAAACGCTGGTGAAGGTCGGCCAGCCCTTTGCCACCGCACTCTAACGCTTAGGCGGGATCGAATAGGTCATACTGGCGCGCGCCACCGGCTCCCCCAGCCCTTCGGAATACATCAGCACATCGGCGACCGCCAAAACCCGGCCCAGCTTCAGCAGCCGCGCCTCGGCGATCACATCCGCGCCTGCAACGGGCTTGCGCATGAAATCCAGCGAACAATTGGTGGTAACGGCCAGCGCCTCACGCCCCAGCCGCGACAGGATCAGCGCATAGATCGCGCAATCCGCCAGCGCAAACATCGACGGGCCGGACACGGTGCCACCGGGCCGCAGATGCCGCTCGGCTGTCAAAAGCCGCATCCGCAGGCCCTGCTCGTCCATCGCGTCGATGGAAAAATCGTCTTTCACCTGCGGAAAGATCTCATGCAGGTAATCCGTCAGACCTGCGACATCAAATGCCAGCGCCATGCTTTCCCTTTCCCCTAACCCTGCCTAGAGTTGCCCCGAGATTTGCGAGGAGGGCAAGATGACAATTCTGAAACGTCACGACACAGGGGCGATAGCCCGGCTGACGATGAACACGCCGGAAAAGCTGAATGCCCTGTCGGACGAGATGCTTGCCGCGCTGCAGGGGCAGATCGACGCCCTGCGGGAAGACAGCAGTATCAAGGTGGTGATCCTGTCCGGCACCGGCAAAGGCTTCTGCGCGGGCCATGATATCAAGCAGATGACCGCGGGCCGCACGGCGGAGGATGGCGGCAAGGCCTATTTCCAGGACCTGTTTGCCCGCTGCACCAGTGTGATGACCGGCCTGCAATCCCTGCCCCAGCCGGTGATTGCGCAGGTGCATGGCATCGCCACGGCAGCGGGCTGCCAGCTGGTTGCCTCCTGCGATCTGGCGGTGGCAGCTGAAGACACAAAATTCGGGGTTAACGGGGTCAACATCGGGCTGTTCTGTTCCACCCCGATGGTAGCACTCTCGCGTAATATCCCCCGCAAGCAGGCGTTTGAGCTGCTGACCACGGGTGAGTTCATCAATGCCGCCCGCGCGGTGGATCTGGGCCTGGCCAACCGCGCCGTGCCACTGGAGGAATTGGAGGCCGAAACCACCCGGCTGGCCGAAACCATCGCGTCGAAACTGGGGGCCGCAGTGAAGGTCGGAAAACAGGCGTTCTACGAACAGCTGCAAATGCCGCTGGATCAGGCTTACGCCTATACCAGCGGGGTGATTGTCGAGAATCTGATGTACCGCGACACCATCGAAGGCATGGCGGCGTTCATCGAAAAACGCGCCCCCGACTGGCAGGAAAGCTGATCCCTACGGATAAATGCACGGGAATTCCGGCCTGACCCCCGGAATTCTTCGAAAATTTTAGGCTTTGTTTACCAATCCGCACATATTGTTTCCTTAAGACGCCAGCCAAACGCCTTTCAATTCGGGCGGAAAGATGGCAAAGATTGGGCACGGCCACTGATTAATCACTGACCGGCACAATTTGGGCTGCTGCTGCGGAAGGGTCTCTCCAACCGGTTCTCTCTCACCGGTGCACCATTCCCGCAGCGGCGGCCCCAAATTTCTCTCACTCCCGGTCAATTCGCACTCTCCCCGCAAACCCCATGCGCATTGCAGCAGCTTTTGCGGCTGCTATTGGACAGCCAAGCCTGTTGCGCCAGCCCGCCCCCTGCCCTATGTGGCGGGCATGACAGATCATTCGGCACAGACATTGCATATCGTGGGCGGCGGCATGGCCGGGTCCGAAGCGGCCTGGCAGGCGGCAAACATGGGCATACCCGTGGTGATCCACGAAATGCGCCCCAAGGTAGAGACCTTTGCCCATCAGACCGGCAACCTGGGCGAGATGGTGTGTTCGAACTCCTTCCGTTCGGATGATGACGAACAGAATGCCGTGGGCCTTCTGCACTGGGAAATGCGCGCAGCAGACGGGCTGATCATGGCCACCGCGGACGAACACCGCCTGCCCGCCGGCGGTGCGCTGGCCGTGGACCGGGATCCCTTTGCTGAAACTGTGACAACCAAGCTGAAGGCGCATCCGAATGTCACCGTCTCCTATGAGGAAATCACCAGCCTGCCCGAAGACGGCCACTGGATCTTTGCCACCGGACCGCTGACATCACCGGAATTGGGTCAAGCCATTCAGGCGGAAACCGGGGCTGAGGCTCTGGCCTTTTTCGATGCCATCGCACCGATCGTCTATGCCGAGTCGATCGACATGTCGCAGGCCTGGATGCAGTCCCGCTATGACAAGGGCGAGACCGAGGAAGAGCGGACTGCCTACCTCAACTGCCCGATGGACAAGGACCAGTACGAAGCCTTCATCGACGCATTATTGTCAGCTGACAAAACTGAGTTTCACGACGGCGAGACCGCGGGCTATTTCGACGGCTGCCTGCCGATCGAAGTGATGGCCGAACGCGGCCGCGAGACCCTGCGCCACGGACCGATGAAGCCGGTGGGCCTGACCAATCCGCATCAGCCTGACGTCAAGGCCCATGCTGTGGTGCAACTGCGCCGTGATAACGCGCTGGGAACGCTGTTCAACATCGTCGGCTTCCAGACCAAGATGAAATACGGCGCCCAGACCGAGGTGTTCAAAATGATCCCGGGGCTGGAGAACGCCAGCTTTGCCCGGCTCGGCGGCATCCACCGCAACACATTCCTGAACTCACCCACTCTGCTGGACGCGCAGATGCGGCTGAAGTCGAAACCGAACATCCGGTTTGCCGGCCAGATCACCGGGGTTGAGGGATACGTGGAAAGCGCCGCAATGGGCCTGCTGGCCGGCCGCCTGGCCGCTGCAGAAATCCTTGGCCGGGAGCTTCCAGCCGTGCCGCAGGACAGTGCCATGGGGGCGATGATCCACCACATTACCGGCGGCGCCGAGGCCAAGACGTTCCAGCCGATGAATGTGAACTTCGGCCTGTTCCGCCCGGTGGACGGCCTCAAGGGCGGCCGCCGCGGCCGCAAGGACCGCTACAAGGCCTATACCGACCGCGCCAAAGAAGTCTGGCAGGACTGGCTCAGCAACTTTCCCTAGACGCTGCGCAGACTGCGGGTCTAGGATCGGGGTATGAATAAAAAGTTCCTCGACAGCTCCTACAGCCTGGAAAATGAAGAGGCGACCCGGGACCATTATGACAGCTGGGCCGCCTCCTATGACGCGGAAATCGCTGAAAACGGCTATGCCACACCGGGGCGGATCGCGACGGCACTGTGGAAATACCTGCCGGAGCCGGACGCGCCGATCCTCGATTTCGGCTGCGGTACCGGCCTGTCCGGCCTGGCGCTGCGCCTCGCCGGATATCAGGTGGTCGACGGCTTGGAACCCTCGCCCGAAATGCTGGCACAGGCCCGGGCCAAGGACACCTACCGGCAATTGACCCAACTGGATGTTGCCGACAAGACGCCGGTCAAGCCGGGCGCCTACCGCGCCATCATAGGCTGCGGTCTGCTCAGCAAGGGGGCGGCCCCGCCCGCCACTTTCGACATTATCATGCGCGCGCTGGACCGTGGCGGGCTGTTTGCCTTCTCCTACAATGACCACGCGTTGGAGGACCGCGCCTATACCGGTAAACTCAATGATTGGCTGGACTGTTCGGCAGCCCGGCTGCTATTCAGGGAATACGGCGACCACCTGCCCGGTATCAACCTTAAGTCTACCGTTTACGTGATTGAGAAAGCGTGACATTCACCACCCGTTTTGCGCCTTCACCCACTGGACCCTTACACCTCGGCCATGCCTATTCGGCACTGCTGGCACATGATATGGCGCAGGCTGAAAGCGGCACCTTCCTGCTGCGGATCGAAGACATCGACCAGTCGCGTGCGCGCGCCGCCTGGGAGGAACAGATCTATCAGGACCTCGCTTGGCTTGGCCTGGCCTGGCCGCAGCCGGTGATGCGGCAATCGGACCGGCTGCCGCGATACCGCACCGCACTGGAGCGCTTGACTGCCATGGGGCTCACCTACCCTTGCCGCTGCAACCGCGCTGATATTGAAACAGCCGCCGGCGCCCCCCAGGAGGGCGTGCCGCAGTTCGGCCCCGACGGACGCATCTACCCCGGCACTTGCCGTAACCGGCAGACATCTGAAACCTCAGACCGTGACGTGATCCGCCTGAATATGGAAAAAGCCGTCAAAACTGCTGAGCTGCGCGGTTTCACTGAAACCGGAGCGGAGTTTCAGGGCCTCCACGCTTTGGACCCGGACCAGCTGATCACAGCTGCAGGCGATATCATTCTGGTACGCCGCACTATGGGCAGCTCCTACCACCTGTCAGTTGTCATCGATGACGCGGATCAGGGCATCACCCACGCGGTGCGCGGCGCCGACCTGTTTGAGGCAACTCAGATCCACGTCCTGCTGCAAAGCCTTCTGGGCCTGCCCACCCCGGTCTACCACCACCACCGCCTGATCCGCGATGCGGCTGGAAAGCGCCTAGCGAAGCGCGACGACGCCCGCGCCATCGCCAAATACCGCGCCCAAGGCGCCACCCCGCAGGACATCCGCGGAATGGTAGACTTGCCGCTTCTTTCTGGTTGAAAATACTCCCGCCGGAGGCACGCCCCGTCAGGGCCGTTGCCCGTCACTCCATCGGTTTCATCAGCTCATGCTCTTCCCCATTCCGCACCGCGGTATAGAAACAGGTCCGCCGGTTGGTGTGGCACGCCGCCCCTGTCTGGCGCACCAGCGCCAGCAGGCAATCCCGGTCGCAATCCACCCTCAGGTCCACCAGCTCCTGCAGATGGCCGGACGTCTCTCCCTTGACCCAGAATGACTGCCGCGAGCGCGACCAATAGGTGACCCTTCCGGTCTCCAGCGTGCGCGCCACCGCGTCGGCGTTCATCCAGGCCATCATCAGCACCTCGCCCGAGGCTTGGTCCTGCGCAATGCAGGGGATCAGCCCGGCATCATTAAATACCAGGCTGGCGGGATCAAAGGGCGCGGCTATAGACATAGGCAAAAACCTTTTGCATCTGCTGTTCGGCTCCCTATATATGGGGAACCACCAAGCAGGGAAAGCCCGGGGAAGACATGTCTGGCGAAAGTGATCTGATCAAGCTGTACTCCACACGCATTCTGGCGCTGGCCGCGGATATTCCGCATCTCGACAGGCTTGAATCTCCCAGTGCAACTGTCAAAAAACGCTCGCCGCTCTGCGGCTCGGCCGTGACTGTCGACATTTATGTGGAAGACGGGCGGATCGCGGAATTTGGCCAGGACGTAAAGGCATGCGCGCTGGGGCAGGCCTCGGCCGCCGTGGTGGGCGCCCATGTGGTCGGCCGCTCGCTGGAAGAGGTCGAAACCGCCCGCGACCAGCTGAAGGCGATGCTAACCCAAAACGGCCCGGTACCGGACGCGCCATTTGACGGGCTGGAAGTTCTGCAGCCCGCACGCGAGTTCAAAAACCGCCATGCCTCGATTATGCTGGCGCTGGAGGCAACGCTGGAGGCGATGCAAACCGCCGCCAAGGAGCAATGCGCCTGATGCGGGCCTTTGCTCCCCTGCAAATGTGATGCGGAAAATCCGTACCAGGGCCTGCACCTGCGCAAAGCACAAGGCTGCGTGATTTCCTCCCCCTCAGGTAAAAAAACCGCCGCGCATCCGGGCAGGATGGCGGCGGCAGTCATGCTCTGCTGCGCGGGACCCGGGCAGGCCAGGCTGGATATTGAGGCAATCCAATTGGGGATCGGGACAGGCGGTTGATCCCTCGGGCAGTCCGGGACAGGAAAGGGCCGGCCCGGCACAACAGATGCAATCAGGAATGAATAGAGCGGGTCAGAGCAGCCCGGGCAGGTGCAACGCAGCCACCAGCATCACCATCAAAGAGGCCGCGCCAATAGCGTCCTGCAGCAAGGTCGAGTGGGCATTCTGAATGGTGGTTTTGATCTGGGCTATCATGGCTCGGGCCTCCTCCGGTCAGTCTCTTCGCTCTCTGGCAAGTTTGTTGCCCCTTTGTTCTCATCTTTGCGGACACCTGTAAAGAACTTTTTGAGAACATTTGCGAACTGAAGGGAACACCACAGGGGGAACGAGCAGAAGAATTCCCGTTAACCCACTGAAATTAATCGAATTGCCTGGTCCTGCTTCATCAGCCACAGAAGAACGCGGGCGGCCTTGCCGCGGCTGCTTTCCAGTGTGGGATCGGCGGCCAGCAGCGACCGCGCGTCGCTTTGCGCCACCGCCATCAGCCCGGCCTGACGTTCCAGATCGGCAATGCGGAACCGCGGCAAGCCCGATTGGGCGGTGCCGATCATGTCGCCCGCCCCGCGCATCTGCAGATCGGTTTCCGAAATGCGGAAGCCGTCCTCGGTTTCGCGCAGAACTTCCAGCCGTTTGCGCCCGCCTTCGGTCAGCGGCGGCTGATACATCAGCAGACAGGTCGACTGGGCGCTGCCGCGTCCCACCCGGCCGCGCAGCTGGTGCAGCTGCGCCAGGCCAAAAATCTCAGCCCGTTCAATCACCATGATCGAGGCATTGGGCACGTTCACTCCTACCTCGATCACCGTGGTGGCGACCAGAACCTTGGTCTGCCCAGCCTGAAAAGCCGCCATTGCGGCGTCCTTTTCGGCAGGCGGCATCTGGCCATGCACCAGTCCCACTGTGCCTTCGCCCAGAATGGCGCGCAGATGCTTGAACCGTTCCTCCGCCGCGGTCAGGTCGCTCAGCTCGGACTCGTCGACCAGCGGACAGACCCAGTAGCACTGACGCCCTTCTGATATGGCCTGGCGCAGATGATCGACCACCTCCTGCATCCGTTCGGTGCTGATCACAGCTGTCTTGACCGGCTTTCGCCCCGGCGGTTTTTCGTCCAGCACTGAGACATCCATGTCGCCATATTGCGCCAGCGCCAAAGAGCGCGGGATCGGTGTGGCGGTCATTACCAAGACATCCGCGCCCTTGCCTTTCTCCGCCAGCTCCATCCGCTGGCGCACCCCGAACCGGTGCTGTTCGTCAACAATGGCCAGCCGCAGGTCGCGGAATTCCACATCCTGCTGGAACACCGCATGGGTGCCGACCAGGATTTGGATATCGCCGCGCTTCAACGCCGCCAGCTTGGCCTTGCGCTCCGCCCCTTTGTCGCGACCGGTGAGGATCTCAATCACCACACCAGCGTCCTCGGCCAGCGGTGCAAGCCCCTCCATATGCTGCTGTGCCAGAATACCCGTGGGCGCCATCATCACCCCCTGCCCGCCCGCTTCAACAGCGACCAGCAAAGCCATGAAAGCAACCAATGTTTTACCAGATCCGACATCCCCCTGCAGAAGCCGGTTCATCCGTTTGTCCGAGGCCATATCCGCAGAAATTTCCGCGATCGCGCGGGCTTGTGCGCCGGTCGGGTGATACGGAAGCGCCTTCAGCACGCGGGATTGCATCCGTCCTGTGGCCTTGCTTTGAAGGCCGCGGACTTTGCGTTCGGTCTGGCGGGCCAGCGCCAGGGTCAGCTGATGGGAAAACAGCTCATCATAGGCCAGCCGCGCCCGGGCCGGCGCCTGCAGGTCCAAATCATCGGGGCCCCGCGGTGCATGGGCCGTTTGCAGCGCCTCATGCCAAGCTGGCCAGGCTTCCTTCAGCATCTGCGCCGGATCGATCCATTCGGCCAGCTCCGGCATCCGCGACAGCGCGCTTTGCGCCGCCTTGTACATGGTCTTTTGGGTGACCCCGTGGGTCAGGCTGTAAACCGGCTCAAATTCCGGGATTTCGTGCGCCGCTTCCACCGGCAGCATATGATCCGGGTGAACCATCTGGGCCAGCCCGTCAAATAGCTCCAGCTTGCCCGAGACCACGCGGCGCGCTCCTTCGGGCAACTGCGCCTCCAGATACCGGCTGCGGCCGTGGAAGAAGACAAGCTGGAACCCGGTCTCCGCGTCTTCCGCATGAATGCGGTAGGCGCCGCCGCGGTTCCGGGCCGGACGGTGGCTGCCAATGGTCACTTCAACCGTAATTACGGCGGGCAGATCCACCCCGCGAATAGTCTCGCGCCGCCTCCGGTCCACCACCGAATACGGCAGTGAAAACAATAGGTCACGCGGCGTTTCTATCTCTATCTGAGCGAGAGAGAGCGCAGTCTTCGGGCCGACCCCCTGCAAGGTCTCGGCCCCGGCGAACAGCGGAAACAGGATCTCGGGACGCCCGCTCATGCTTCTGCAATCAGCTCCAGCCAGCCATCTTCATCCATTGTCCGGATGCCCAGCTCAGCCGCTTTTTTGGCCTTGGACCCCGCGCCCGGACCCGCCACCAGAATATCGGTCTTTTTGGACACCGAGCCGGAGACCTTGGCCCCCAGCGCCTCGGCCCGCGCTTTGGCTTCGGCACGGGTCATCTTTTCCAGCGTGCCGGTGAAGACCACGGTTTTGCCCGCCACCGGGCTTTCTGCAGCCGGTGCATCCGGCGCAACGATGGTCAGCTTTGCCACCAGCCGGTCAAAAGCCGCGCGCTCCTCAGGGTTGGCAAACGCGTCGGACAGAGACAGGCCCAGCACCGCGCCGATTCCATCCACTCCGATGAGGTCCGCCCAAGCGGCAGCGGCCTCAGCCGGGACATCGCGAGCCGCGACAGCAGCGGCCCGGGTGTCTGATATCCGGGCACGGCGGCCCGCGTCCGCGGCAGCCTGGCGTTCAGCCTCTTCAGCCTCATCCGCTGCCCGGTGCGCCAGCGCAGCCGGGCGTGCGGCGTCAACTGCATCCGCCATTGCCTGCCAGTCCTGGTAATGCAGCGCCAGATCACGGCCTGCAACCTCGCCAGCATGGCGGATGCCCAGGGCAAAGATCAGCTTGGCCAAGGGAATGGTACGCTTCTCCTCGATGGCGGCAAACAGGTTCTCGGCAGACTTTTCCCCCCAGCCTTCACGGTTTTTCAGCTGCGGCAGTCCGGACCCGTAATTCTTTTGTAAATCAAAGATATCCGCAGGCTCTTTAATCCATCCATCGGCATGAAACTGCTCTACCTGCTTGGCACCCAGACCATCAATGTCAAAGGCCGCACGGGATACAAAATGCTTTAGCTTTTCAACCGATTGCGCCGGACAGATCATGCCGCCGGAGCAGCGCCGCACGGCATCGCCTTCCTCGCGCACCGCCGGGCTGGCGCATTCCGGGCAGGTTTGCGGGAACGCATATGGCACCGCATCCGCGGAGCGCTTGGACAGATCCACATCCGCCACTTTCGGGATCACGTCACCGGCCCGGTAAATCTGCACCCAATCACCGATGCGGATGTCCTTGCCGCCGCGGATTTCCTCACCCTTTGAATCACGGCCCTGAATGTAATCCTCGTTGTGCAGGGTGGCGTTCGACACCACCACCCCGCCTACGGTCACAGGGGTGAGCCGGGCAACCGGGCTCAGCGCGCCGGTGCGGCCGACCTGGATGTCGATCGCCTCCAGCCGGGTCCAGGCGAGCTCTGCCGGAAACTTATGGGCGATCGCCCAGCGGGGCGTGGTGGAGCGGAACCCAAGCCGCCCCTGAAGTGCCAGATCGTTGACCTTGTAGACCACACCATCGATGTCATAGCCCAGTGTCGCGCGCTGTTCCTCGATGCTGCGGTAATGGGCGATCATCTCCTCCACCGACGCACACAGCCGGGTCAGCGGGTTGGTTTGAAAGCCCAGAGCGTGCAGGCGCGCTATGGCCTCCATTTGCGTTTCCGCCAAATCCTTACTCAGCTCGCCCCAGCTATAGGCGAAGAAACGCAAGGGCCGGGCCCGGGTTATTTCCGCATCCAGCTGCCGCAAAGATCCGGCTGCGGCATTGCGCGGGTTGGCAAAACTCTTGCCGCCGCGTTCCGCATGACGCGCATTGAGCGCCTCGAAATCCGCGTGGCTCATATAAACTTCGCCGCGCACCTCCAGCACCTCCGGCGCCCCTTCAAGCTGGTGCGGGATGTCTGAGATGGTCATTGCATTGGCGGTTACATTCTCACCGATGCTGCCGTCGCCGCGGGTGGCGGCCTGGATCAGTTTGCCCTGTTCATAGCGCAGCGACAGCGACAGCCCATCGATCTTGGGCTCGGCGGTATAGGCAAGCACGGCGTCACGCCCCAAGCCAAGGTACTTGCGGATGCTGCGGTCGAAATCGCTGACGTCATCGTTGGCAAAGGCGTTGCCCAAGGAGAGCATCCGCACCGAATGAGAGATCTTTCCGAAACCAGAGGCAACCGGAGCTCCCACCGCATCCAGCTGTGTGGCAGCCGCCGCGAGATCCGGATGCGTCTCTGCCAGCGCCCGGTAACGCCGCTTCAGCGAATCATAATCCGCATCGCTGATCTCGGGCGCGTCGGCCTGGTGATAGGCCAGATCCGCCGCACGCAGTTTTTCTTCCAGTGCCAGAAACTCGGCCCGCGCGTCTTCAGCTGACAGGTTTGCCACGTCTTTTTCCGTTTTCTGTGCCACGCGCGGCCCCTCTTCGTTCTTTCCTCTCGTGATAAGGTGCGGGGCCGGCCGCGTCCAGCGCATCCGTCAGGCCCGCGGCAACAAGCTGCACAAAGCAAAAAGACCCGCCAGCCGGCAGGTCCTTGTAACCGGCGGCACGGGGTCACGTGCCGCCCGGGTGATCGTCCTTTCAGGCGCCGACAGCCAACCTTGGTCCGCCTGACATGTGATCTTCCTGCGGGTCGCGCAGAACATAGCCGCGGCCCCAGACAGTCTCGATGTAATTCTCGCCGCCTGTTGCGTTGCTGAGCTTCTTACGCAACTTGCAGATGAAAACATCAATGATTTTCAGTTCAGGCTCATCCATGCCGCCATAAAGATGGTTCAGGAACATCTCCTTGGTCAGCGTCGTGCCCTTGCGCAGGGACAGAAGCTCCAGCATCTGGTATTCCTTGCCGGTCAGATGCACCGCCTTGCCATCGGCCTCGACTGTCTTGGCATCCAGGTTGACCGCGATCTTGCCGGTCTTGATGATAGACTGCGAATGCCCTTTGGACCGGCGGATAATCGCATGGATCCGCGCCACCAGTTCCTCGCGGTGGAAAGGCTTGGTCAGATAGTCGTCCGCGCCGAAGCCGAAGCCCTTGATCTTATTGTCGGTATCATCGGCACCGGACAGGATCAGAATGGGCGTTTCGATGCGGGACATGCGCAGCTGGCGCAGGACCTCGTGGCCGTTCATATCGGGCAGCCCCAGATCCAGCAGGATCAGGTCATAGTCGTAAAGTTTGGCCAGATCGATCCCTTCTTCCCCCAAATCCGTCGAGTAGACGTTCAGGTTGGCATGGGTCAGCATCAGTTCGATGCTTTTGGCCGTGGTTGGATCATCCTCAACCAGCAGAATGCGCATATTATTTTCTCCGCCTGTACACTGTTTCCCTCAGGTCCCGTTAACCTTGGTGGAAAAAAGTTAATGCCTCGTTACCATGATGGTTAATTTACAAATGCAACTCAAGGGCGGCTCTGATTATTTTGCTTCCGGTGCCCGGAATTTTTTGAGACGTGTGGTTTTCAGGGCTTCTTCGCCATGATCTGCAACCGCCGCGACCCAGCTTCGGAACTCTTCCTCGCTCAGCCCGTAGCGTTGCATGGCCTCCTTTTGCGGCAGCAGGCCGTAGAGAACACCGCGCACCACCGCGGCCTTGCGCGAGGCGACCCAGCGCTTTGTGGTTTCCGGCGGCAGGTCCGCCCGGGTCATGATGGTGCCATCCGGCAGGGTGACGGCGCGCGGCCCGTCAACTTTCTTCAAAAACATCTTTCTTACCTCTGACTTCCCGCTGAAGATCTTGCTCGTTGGGTCTGGAGTAAGAATTTCCGATCAGGCTTAACGGTACGTGAACCACGGCCCTTGAGAGTCTGTAGGATTTTCCTATATTCTGCGGCGCCTGCCCCCTTGCCTTCAGGAGCTGCCCCATGGCGCTGGACCACGACTCAAACCTAAACTCGCTCGGCTTTGCCAAACCGCCCTCGGAAACCCGCGTGGTGGTGGCCATGTCGGGCGGCGTCGACAGCTCTGTAGTTGCTGCATACTTGGCCGATCAGGGCTATGACGTGGTAGGCGTGACGCTGCAGCTCTATGATCACGGCGCGGCATTGGCCAAGAAAGGCGCCTGCTGCGCCGGTATTGATATTCACGACGCGCGGCGCGTCGCCGAAGAACGCGGCTTCCCGCATTACGTCCTGGATTATGAGAACATTTTTAAGGATGCGGTGATTGACGAGTTCGCCGACAGCTATCTGGCCGGTGCGACCCCGGTTCCCTGCATCCGCTGCAACGAACGGGTGAAGTTCAAGGACCTTCTGGAGACCGCCAAGGATCTGGACGCCGACTGCATGGCCACCGGCCATTACATCCAGCGCAAGATGGGGGCAAACGGGCCGGAGCTGCACAGTGCCGAGGATGCAAACCGCGACCAGAGCTACTTCCTGTTCTCCACCACTCCGGAACAGCTGGATTACCTGCGCTTTCCGCTGGGGCATCTGCCCTCCAAGGACGCAACACGGGAGATGGCGGCGCAATACGGGCTGGCCGTGGCAGACAAGCCCGACAGCCAGGACATCTGCTTTGTGCCGGATGGAAACTATGCCGGGGTAATCGAAAAACTGCGCCCCGGTGCTGCGGAACCGGGTGACATCGTCCATTCCGACGGCCGCGTGCTGGGCCGCCACAACGGAGTCCTGCACTACACCATCGGCCAGCGCCGCGGCCTTGGCATCGGCGGCCTCAGCGAACCGCTGTATGTGGTCAAGCTTGACGTGGACAAAAAGCAGGTTGTTGTCGGCCCCAAGGAACTGCTGGCGACCCGCACAATCCCTGTGCGCGAGATCAACTGGCTGGGCGACGCGCCCTTCACCTCTCAGGATGAATGGCATGTGAAGGTCAAGGTCCGCTCCACCCGTCCTCCGCGCGAGGCTATTATCCGCCCCTTGAGCGACACCACCGCCGAGGTCGAACTGCTGACCCCGGAGGAAGGCGTCTCGCCCGGCCAGGCCTGCGTGTTCTACGCGACGGAGGGCAGCCGCATCTTTGGCGGCGGCTGGATTTGGCGCGGCTACTGAAGCGTCACGCGGCAACACCGCGGCAAGGAAGGCGCAGCCTCGGCGAGCCAATTCAGCCAGTCCTTGACGCGGAAGCCTTGAAACAAAATGCACATGCGCTTGAGGGCAGACCTGTCCTTAGGCGCTTCCCAGCAAGTATTCTAGAGCTCAACGTCCCTGCCGGAACGCAGGTGTTCTGCTCCATCGCTGCGGCATGCCCCGCGCGGGCGCGCAGCGCCCGCGCCACCAGAAGCCGCGCGGCGGAGGCATCAGCCTCCGCCGCGCTCCCGCCCTACCGGCTGGGCAAACGGTCCAGAACCGCGCGGGCGGCGCGCAGGCCAGGCTCTTCACCGCCTTTGCCAAGACGTTGCATGGTCACGTCCATGGCGCCCAATTGCGCGCCTGGGTCTGCTGAAACCGCAGCCAGCCGGGCAGCGATGTTGTCCGGCGTGCACTCCGGTCCCAGGCATTCCGGCACCACGCGGGTATCGCTCACCAGATTGACCAGCGTCACGGTATCAATCAGCGCCATGCGTTTCATGATCTGCCAGGTCAGCCATTGGAATTTGTAGGCAATCACCATCGGCGTGGCCGCGGCAGCCAGCTCCAGCGACACCGTGCCAGAGGCCGCCAGCGCCAGATCCGCTGCCGCAAAGGCGGCGCGTTTGTGGGCTTTGGCAATGGCAGGCTCAATTATGTTCGGGTCGATCAGGACAGTGCCCTCAGGCCAGCTCTGCAAGGTCTCCTGCACCAGCCCTGCAACCGGTGCGGCGGCAGGAACAACCACCTGATAACCCGGATGCGTCTCCAGAAACTGCTTCAAGGCAGCCCCGAAGGCCGGCGCCAGCCGCGATATCTCAGAGCGCCGCGAGCCTGGCAGCGCCAGCACAAAGGGCGCATCCCCCAGACCAAACTCCTGCCGGAACGCAGCAATCTCTTCACGCGTGGCCTGCGGCTCGGCGACTACCGGGTGGCCGGCAAAATCGCACGCCATCCCGGCCGCCTCCATATAGGGCGGCTCAAACGGCAGCAGCGCCAGCACATGGTCGACGACCTCTGCCATTTTTGCCGCCCGCTTCGGGCGCCACGCCCAGACCGAGGGCGCCACGTAATGAACCGTGCGGATATTGCTTTGCTCTTTGACCAGCCGTGCCACCCGCAGAGAGAAATCCGGGCTGTCGATGGTGATCAGCACATCCGGCCTGGTCTCAAGCACCGCATCGGCAGTTTCCCGGATCCGGCGTTTCAGATGGCGGTATTTCGGCAGCACCTCGGCCAGCCCCATCACCGACAGCTCGTCCATCGGAAACCGTGAGGCCAGCCCCTGCTCAGCCATCAGCATGCCGCCGATGCCGTCAAAGCGCACTCCGGGTGCAAGCTGTTTCAGCCCTGCCATCAGTGCCCCGCCCAGCCGGTCGCCCGAAGGCTCCCCGGCCAGGATGAACACCCGCAGGCTCATGGCGCGCGCAGCCACAGAAACAGGCCAAGCCGGTCACAGGCCGAAATCACCGCGTCCTGGTCCAGCACAATGACGCCGCCTGCTTCCAGTGTGATGCCGGACAAGCCGGCCTTGGCTGCGGCCTCCACCGTCCCGACGCCAATAGCCGGGAGGTCAGCGCGGCGGTCCTGCGCCGGTTTCGGCGCCTTGAACAGCAATCCGCCCTGCCCGTCCGGGCGATGCAGCAGCGAGGCCAGCATCCAGTCGGTGCCAAAGATGTTTTCGACCGCGATTGCCTGCTGTTTGCGCACGGCACAGGACTGGCCGATATCAGCCGCACACATGGCAGCGACAATCTCGGCGCCCCGCACAGCATCCGCCTTGTCCAGCTCGCCCGGCTGCACCTTGGTCGGCACGCCTTCTGACATCAGCAGATCCGGCGCCACCTCATGGGCGGCAAGGACTGTGAACCCGGCCTGTTCGAAAATACCGATAATGGCGCGCAGGGCCCCGTCGTCGCCAGCGGCCAGCGCAGCCTGCAGCACCGGAACCAGCGGCATCGTGGCGGCATCTATGGCCGAAGGGTCGATGCCGGGGCGGCGCACCGCGCCCGCCATGCAGATCTCTGTCACGTCTGCGGCCTTCAAGCGTTCCAGAAAAGATCCCAGCTGTTCAAACCGGAACGTGATTTCCGCATCCACCGCATCAGGTTCGGACCCTGCCATCGCGCAAACCAGCGGCCTTCCCGGGACGCGGGACACGACTTCGGCCGGCAGCCCGCCGGTGCCTGCAATCACTGCCAGCATAACCTCAGCCCCCCGGGGTCAGGAAAGAGCGGTCGCTGCCGCCGGTGATAAAGGCGACGATCCGCTGCACGTATTCACTGTCAGCCTCGTCCCCCAAGCGTTTGGCGCGCTCCTGAAAAGTTCCCTCGCCCTGGGCCAGCATCTGAAACGCGGCGCGCAAGGCCGTGATGTCGCTGCGGGCCACACCGCGGCGCTTGAGGCCGACCAGGTTCAATCCGTCCAGTTCGCCCCGCTGCGCCTGCACCAGGCCGTAGGGGATCACATCATTGGTCACCATGGTGACCGCGCCGATGATGGCGCCGCGGCCGATGCGGACCCACTGGTGGATGCCGGACAGGCCGCCGATGATCACGTCATCCTCCAGCACGCAGTGACCCGCCACTGCGGCAGAATTCACCACAATCACCCGGTCGCCGACCTGAGCATCATGGGCGATATGGCAGCCGGCCATGAACAAGCCATCGTCGCCGATGCGGGTCACGCCGCCGCCGCCGTCGGTGCCGGCATTCACCGTCACGTGCTCGCGGATGCGGTTGCGTTTGCCGATCACTGTCTTGCACTTCTCGCCCTTGAACTTCAGATCCTGCGGGATCTCGCCCAGCACCGAAAAGGAGAAAACGACGGTTTCGTCGCCGATCTCGGTGTCGCCTGTGACCACCACATGGGATTTCAGAACAACCCGGTCCCCCAGCACAACATCAGGTCCCACCAGGCAGAACGGGCCGATCTCGCAGCCCTCGCCGATTTTGGCACCGTCTTCAATAATCGCGCTTGGGTGGATGCTGCCCATATCAGGCGCCCTCCGCCTGGCGATCAACCATCGCGGTGAATTCGGCTTCTGCGGCCACTTCGCCGTCCACCGTGGCACGCCCCAGGAATTTGAAGATCTTGCCGCCCGGCTTGCCGCGCAGCGTCTCCACATGCATTTCCAGCACGTCGCCGGGCACCACCTTGCGGCGGAATTTGCATTTGTCGATGTTCATGAAATAGATCAGCAGATCGGTATCGACCAGGTCCATGCCAACGCCCAGCATCACCCCCGCGGTCTGCGCCATCGCTTCGACAATGGTGACACCGGGCATGATCGGCGTGCCCGGGAAATGACCCTGGAAATGCGGCTCGTTCATGGTGACATTCTTGATGCCGCGGGCCGATTTGTAGCTGTCGATATCAACCACCTTGTCGACCAGCAGGAACGGGTAGCGGTGCGGCAGGATCCGCTGGATCAGTTGAATGTCAGCACTTTTCAGCTCGGTGGTCATGCGTGGTTTCCCATTTTCGTCAATTATGCTGTGCCGTCCCTAGCAAGCAGACGGCCCTTGGGCAAGTTCGCACGCTCAGCGCTCACTCTCCTCAACCGTTGCGCCATCGCCGAGCACCGCGTCAATCCGGCCGATTGCAAGGCTGGTGATGTCAGCGGCATCGGCGCTCAGAAAGACCGACGCATGGTCCAGAATCGCCCCTGCTCCGGTTTCCCGCATGATCTGCTGCAGCACCGGCAGTGAAGCGGTGATGAACTCCCGCCGGGCGTCCTCACCCATCTGGTTGATTTCTCGCAGCTTCTGGTCCTGGCGGCGGCGGGTTTCCTGCACCTTCTGGTCAAAAGCATCGGCCAGGGCGCGGAAGGCGTCCGGCGCCATGTCGCTGCGGCGCTCGGTCAGCTCCAGCTCCTCGGCGCGCAGTTCAGCCTCGATGCGGCGGTTTTCCGCAGTCAGCACTGCGCCCTCGGCCTCGATCTCGCGCTCCACCCGCTTGCCAAAGGCACTTTCTGAAAACAACCGGTCAGGCTGGATGGTGAGGATACCGCTCTGCGGCAGCCCCAATTGGAACTCCGCGGCGGCATTGGGGGCCGGTGAAACCAGCTCCTGGGCAAGGGCCGGCACTGTCCCCGGCCCGGACAGCGCTATGGCAAGACCAAACGCAGCCCGATAATTGGGCACAGACCTCTGCACCAGTTCAGAACCGGGCCTGCAGGGTCAGGTCGAAACTTTGCTCCTGGTCAAAATCCTCTTTCTGGAGGGCTTTGGAAAAGTTGAAGCGCAACGGGCCAATCCCGGTGGTCCACAGCAGAGAGACGCCAACGACATGACGGAACGACCGGCTGCGTCCGACTACATTTGCATTGCCGCTACCGGGGTTGGATGTGTCCACATTCTGCAGGCCCCAAAGGCTGCCAACATCATAGAACAGCGCACCGCGCATCCCCAGTTCTTCCGGCAGGCCAAGGGGAAACTCCGCGTCAAAGCGGGCTACGGCATAGTAGTTGCCGCCGAGGAAGTCATTGTAACTGCCTCTGCCAGGCGCGCCGCCGGACTGATCGCGGGGACCGATACCGCCAGGTTCGAAGCCGCGCATGATGGTGGGGGTCAGAACAAACCGGTCAATCGAGCGGCTGGAGCCGTTTCCTTCCCATTGGAACGAGCCAGCCTCCAGGGTTGCACGGATCGTGACTTCTTCGTTCAGAATCTTCTTCTGCGCGACAAGCTTCGTTTTGGTCTTGATATACTCTGAATCCCCGCCCAACCCGGCATAGTCCGCACCGATTTCAACCAGGAACCCGGCATTCGGATCCAGGCCCGTCAGACGGCTGTCATAGCGGTAGGTGAACCCGACGCCACTCGACGAACGCTCACCCTGCGCGATTTCATTGCGGATAACCGGGCTCGCCAGGAAGGAAGTAGTGTCGTCATCCTCGTTATCGCTGAACAGCATCTCGTCCGAATCCCACGTATAACGGACCTGAAGCGAGGTATCCTCGCCTGTGTTGAAGGTCAGCGCAGGCTGGAAGAAGATCCGTTTGGTGCGGTATTCCGAGAAGCTGGAGTCGGTTTCATTCAGACCCAGATCCAGATCGAACTTGAGATCCCGCCCCAAGAGGTAAGGTTCGGTAAAGCCCAGCACATAGGAATCCGATTCCGTTGCGGTGGCGATATTGAAGGACAGCCGCTGGCCGCGGCCCAGGAAGTTGTTCTCGGTCAGACCGACACTGACCCCGAACCCATCGGTGACCGAGTACGCGCCGCCAAGGTTCAGGGAGCCGGTCGGCTGCTCCTCGACGTCGACATCGATGATCACCTGATCGGAAGAGCTGCCTTCACGGGTCTCAACATCCGCGTTGGCAAAAAAACCAAGCGCCCGGATGCGCTCCGCACTGTTGCGGATGGACCGCGGATTGAAGGGGTCGCCTTCCACCGAGCGGAACTGCTGGCGGATCACCCGGTCAAGCGTGGTGGTGTTGCCCTCGATATCGATCCGCTCGACAAACACCCGCGGACCGCGGCGCAATACGAACTCGATATCCAGGGTCAGATCCCGGTCGTTGCGGGTGACCCGCGGCTCGACCCGCAGAAAGTCGATCTCATTGCGGACAGCCAGCCCTTCCATCCGGTCGATCGCATTCTCGACCAGCGTCGGGGAATAGACCACACCGGGTTTGATCTTCAGCGTTGAGCTGAACAGGTCGGCATCCGCTTCCGGCATTTCGCTGCTCACCGAAATATTGCCGAATTTGAACTGCTGGCCTTCGGTCACATCAACCACCAGGAAGACCGCATCCCGCTCCCGCGTGACTTCAGCATTGGAGCTGTTCACCCGGAAATCGACGTAACCGCGCGACAGGTAGAAATCGCGCAGCACCTGCTTGTCAAAGTCCAGCCGGTCCTCGATCAGCGTGTCCGAGTTGATGAAACTGCGCAGGAAGCCAGCCTGCTTGGTCTGCAGGATCCGGCGCAGGCGGCGGTCGGAATAGACCCGGTTGCCGGTGAAAGAGACCCGCTCCACCTCGATGGTGTCCCCTTCAGAGATTTCAAACACCAGGTCGACACGGTTGTTGCTGCGGCGGATGATACGCGGTGTCACGCGCGACGCCAGACGGCCTTGAACGCTGTAAGCCTCGGCGATCGCGGCGGCGTCGCGCTCGGCCTGCGAGGGGTTGAACACCCGGCGCGGAGCGGATTCGACAATCTGGTCCAGGGAGGCATCCTTGAGACGGCGGTTGCCCTCAAAGCTGATCTGATTGATGGTCGGGAATTCGGTGACTTTGATCACCAGCGTATTTCCGCGCGGCACCATCTCCACTGTTTCAAATGCGCCACTGTCAAGGATGCGCTGATAGGCGTCATTCAGTTCGCCCGCGCTGACGGTCTGGCCGCGTTCGATCCCGGTGTAGGCGACAACAGTAGACGTCTGAATCCGCTGATTGCCTTCGACCTGGACCGTATTGAAGCGGAAGCTTTGCGCCTCGGCCGGCAGCGGAGACAATGCATAACCCAGCGCAACCGCCAGAGAAATAGCCGAAACTTTACGGTACAAGATGTTGATGCCCGTCTTGCGCTCACCACAGGACTTGCCTGCGAACTTCCCCCAAACCATTTTTCAAAACCCGATTATTATAGCAGCTTTGGGATGTGCGTACCGGGTTTGAAAGCGCTTGTCAAAACCAACAAAGCGCATTCTGGCGGCAACCGGCACGGCAGGCTTGCGCGCCGGTTGCAGGAATCACAATGTGGCGAGCCAGGCGCCGGCGGTCAAGGCGCCCAGGACGGCAAAACCCGACAGCGCGCGGTCCCGATTGAGCCGGACCAACAGGCCCAGGCCCCGGTAAGATTGCGTGAGTGTCTGCATGGTCATCCCCCAGTTATCGTCCACCCGTCCGCGAAATGCCTGCCTGGCGGAATCCGCGGATTGATAAAAAGTTAACGGGAGAATATGGCAGCACTTGGGCGGCAAAATGGCCGCCCAAAGTCATCGTATCGGTGCAGTCCGCTCAGCAGAACAAATCATTGCCAAGCGCGAACACCATCAGCGACAGCACGATGGCAATGCCAAGCGACATCAGCACCCGCACCGCCCGGTCGCTGGGCGGACGGCCTGCCACAGCCTCATAGGCGTAGAACATCAGGTGGCCGCCATCCAGCGCGGGCACCGGGAACAGGTTCAGCAGGCCAACAGCGGTCGACAGCACCGCGATGAAACGGATAAAGCTCTCCGCCCCCTGGCTGGCCATCGCGCCCGAGGTTTCGGCAATGCCGATCGGTCCGGACAGGTTGCAGGTGCTGATGGCGCCGGTGATCATATGTTTCAGCCCGGACAGCGAGGTCTCCACCACAGCCCAAACCTGATAGGTGCCGGCCGCCAGTGAGGCGCCGAAGCCCGCGGATTCCGTGGCCGGCTCAAACGCCAGGCCGCCTATGATGCCGATCCGCCAGCGGGTGGCGAAGCCGCCATCCGGCTGCGGCTCATCGGTGCGGCGCGGCGCCAGCGCCATCTCAACCTGCTGGCCGTCCCGCCAGACATCCAGCACCAGCACTTTGCCGTCCGCCGCTTCGACGTGCGCCTTAAGCTGGTCAAAGGACACCACCGGTGCGCCGTTCATCGCCAGTATCACGTCTTCCGGCTGCAACCCGGCATCCGCCGCAGCGCTGCGCGGCACCACACCGCGCACATAGGGCGGGTAAAGATACGGCCCGCTGACGCTGATCTCACTGCCGCCGCGGCGCACTTGATACTCCAGCGGCTGCTCTTGCGGCAGGGCTTCGCGGAAGGCCTCCCAGGCGTCGGCTTCCAGATAGCTTGGCACCGCCAGCCCGCCTGCTGAAATCAGCTCATCCCCTTCCCGCAAGCCATTCTCGACCCCTGGGAGCGGCGCCAGCGCGCCAATGGTCAGCGGGTCGCGCATGATGCCCTGGGACATGGCCACAGCGGTAAAGATGATCGCCGACATCACGAAGTTGAACACCGGGCCGGCAGCCACAGTTGCAGTCCGGGCCCATAGCGGCGCGCCATGCATGGTCCGGCGCAGGGCTGCCGGATCGTCAGCCGCGGCCTGCATCGCCTGGTCATCCTTGCCCGAGGCCGCATCGGCATCGCCAAGAAATTTCACATAGCCGCCAAACGGCAGTGCTGCGATCTGCCAGCGGGTGCCGTGCTTGTCCACCCGGCTCCACAGCACCGGGCCGAACCCCAGCGAGAACACTTCCGCGTGGATGCCGGACCAGCGGCCAACGATGTAGTGGCCGTATTCATGCACTGCCACGATCACCGACAAGGCGATGACAAAGCTGGCAATCGTATAAAGAAAACCGCCAAACTGCGGGACAAAAGCAAGTACGTCCAAAGATCTACCCTATGCGTTCTTCTGCGGCGCGTGCCGCCTGTTGCCGGGCGAGATGGTCGACCCGGGTCACGTTATCAAGTGTCATTGCGGCATCAATGAGATCACGTTCCGCTGACATGCGCTCCAGCGCGGTCTCTGTGACGGCCGCCATGTCAGTGAACCGGATACGGCCTGAGATGAAGTCATCCAGTGCCTGTTCCTTGGCAGCGTTGAAGGCTGCGCCCATCATGCCGCCGCGCGCCATCACGTCATAAGCCAGGCGCAATGCCGGGTACCGGGCCGGGTCCGGCGCGCGGAAATTCAGCTGGCCGATGCGGGCCAGATCCAGCCGCTCCACCGGCAGTTCCCGGCGTTCCGGCCAATGCAGCGCGTATCCGATGGCGTGCCGCATGTCCGGCGCACCCAGATGAGCCATCAGCGCGCCGTCGGTGAAACCAACCAGCGCATGGACCAGCGATTCGGGATGCACCAGCACCTCTATCTGCTCTGGCTGGACGCCGAAATATTCCCGGGTTTCAATAACTTCCATCGCCTTATTGAACATGGACGCGCTGTCGATAGTGATCCGCTGCCCCATGTCCCAATTGGGATGCGACGACGCCTGCGCCAGGCTTGCCGTAGGCAGATCTTCCAGCGGCCAATCTCGGAATGCACCGCCGGACGCCGTGATGACGATCCGCTCGACCGCATCAATGTCTTCGCCCGCCAGCCCCTGGAACACCGCCGAATGCTCGCTGTCCACCGGCAGCAGCCGGGCGCCGTGTGCCGCGGCCGTCTCCAGCAGCAGCCGGCCTGCGCAGACCAGCGATTCCTTGTTGGCCAGCGCCAGGGTGGTGCCGTGTTTCAGCGCCTCCAGCCCCGGAGCGAGGCCGGCCGCGCCGACGATGGCCGACATGATCCAATCCGCAGGCCGGGCGGCAGCCTCCACCAGCGCCGCCTGTCCTGCTGCGGCCTCGACGCCAGTCCCTTCCAGCGCCGCGCGCAGATCCGGCAGGCGGTCGTCATAGGCAGTCACGGCGACATCAGCCCGCAGCGCAACGGCGTCCCCGGCCAGCCGCGCAATATTGGCGCCGCCGGTCAGCGCCACCACATCATAAGCGTCCGGCGCGCGGCGGATCAGGTCGATGGTATTCTGACCAATCGAGCCCGTCGCGCCGAAGATCGAGACTTTCCGCATTGTTCTTCCTGTCTGGTTATCCCCAGAGGGCGGTCACGGCCAGGACCATCGCCGCAGCCCCCAGCATCCCGTCGAACCGGTCGAACAGCCCGCCGTGGCCGGGAATCAGCCCGCTGGAATCCTTGACGCCCATCTTCCGCTTCAAGGCGCTTTCGGCCACATCGCCCGCCTGGCTCGCCATCGACAACAGCACCGACAGCACCACGATGCCATAACCCAGCCCGGCCTGCCCGGCAAAGACCGCGCCCACGATGGCAGCCGCCAGCCAGCCCGACGCAGTGCCGCTCCAGGTTTTCTTGGGGCTGACCCGCGGCCAGAACTTTGGCCCGCCAAGGGCTTTGCCCGCGAAATAGCCCGCAATGTCGGTGGCCACGACGATACAGACCAGCCACAGCATCCAAGCCAAGCCCATCTGGCCGCGCAGCCAGACAAAGCCGAAACCCGCCAGCAGAACCCACAAGGCAAATCCGGTGAAATACTGCCGCCGCTCGCGGATCTGGCTGAACCCTGCCGCCACAGGGGCCGCCAGCACCGGCAGCACCCAAAGCGCGGGCAGGAGCGACGCCAGCAGCAACGCAACAGCAGAGATCGCGCCAAGCTGCAGCGCAATGCCGCTGCGCGCAGGCTGGAGCATGCGCACCAATTCCCACACCATGCCGCCGCTGCACAGCGCAATCAGTACGTTAAACACCAGCCCGCCAGCCCACACGGCATATCCGCCGACCGCCACCATCACCACGGCAGACAAGGCCCGCGGCAGCAGGTCCGCCCAGCGGCCCCTGGCAGCACTCATGTTTTAACGGCCCCGAACCGGCGGTCCCGGCGGCCATAGCTGTTGCACAGCCTGGCCAGCTCCTCGCCGGAGAAATCCGGCCACAGCGTGTCGATGAACTCGTATTCCGCATAGGCCGACTGCCACAGCAAAAAGTTCGAGATCCGCGCCTCGCCGCTGGTCCGGATCACCAGATCCGGATCCGGCAGCACATGGGTGTCCAAATAACGCGGCAGGGTTTCTTCATCGACTTTGCCGGGATCCAGCCGGCCATCCGCCACATCCTGTGCCAGCCGCTTGGTGGCACGGGCGACCTCGTCGCGGCCGCCGTAGTTCAGCGCGATGGTCAGCTGGGTGCCGTCGTTGCCTTCGGTCTTTTGTTCCAGCTTGTCCATCAGGTCGATCAGCTTGCCATCCAGCCGTACCCGGTCGCCGATAAAGCGCACCCGGACATTGCGGTCCGCCAAAGCGTTCATCTCCTTGGAGATATAGCGCCGGAACAGGCTCATCAGGCCGGCGACCTCGGTCTGGGTGCGTTTCCAGTTCTCGGTCGAGAAGGCAAAGATGGTCAGGTATTTCACGCCCAGACCCGGGCAGCACTCGACAACTTCACGCACCCGGCGCGCGCCGGCATGATGGCCGAACAGCCGCGGCCGCCCGCGGGCCTGCGCCCAGCGGCCGTTGCCGTCCATGATGATGGCCACATGGCGCGGGCCGGAACGGACCGCCGGAGAGTTTCCGGCGGCGCTCAATTGCGGATTTGCATCTCCTGGCATACTGCCGGTCAGACCTGCATGATCTCGGCTTGCTTGGTCTCAAGCGCCTCGTCCACAGCTTTGATCATCTTGTCGGTCAGCTCCTGCACTTCGGCTTCCCAGAACTTCTGATCGTCTTCCGACATGCCGTCGGCCTTGGCCTTCTTGATCTGGTCCATGCCGTCGCGGCGCACGTTCCGGATCGCAACCCGGCCATGCTCGGCATACTGGCCGGCTACTTTGGTCAGTTCGCGGCGGCGTTCCTCGTTCAGCTCCGGAATCGGCAGCATAATGATGGTGCCGTTAAGCTGCGGGTTGATCCCCAGCCCGGATTCGCGGATCGCCTTTTCGACCTTGCCGACCAGGCCCTTGTCCCAGACGTTGATGGTGACCATGCGCGGTTCCGGCACGTTCACAGTGCCGACCTGGTTGATCGGCGTCATCGAGCCATAGGCATCCACCATCACCGGCTCCAGCATCGAGCCAGAGGCCCGACCGGTGCGCAAGGACGCGAATTCGGTCCGCAGGTTGGCCATGGCACCGTCCATACGGCGCTTCAGGTCGTCGGTATCCAGTTCAAAATCATCAGACATGCTGCTCTCTCCCCTTATCTGAGGCGGTCTTCCATTGGCTCATAAGACATTGGAAGGCTGATGTATAGCGATGTCGGCCAGGATTTGCCGCCCCCGGAACCGCATATTGCCCCTTGGCGGCCTCTCCTATCCTGCAGGAAATTTAGTTTGCCGTCAGGCGATTTCACGGAATTGCACTTCCTTGCTAGAGGGAACACCGGTGCAGGAAACAAAAAACGCGGGCCGCAATGGGCCCGCGTCATTCATCAAACCTGAATTACAACTTAGCCGTGCACCTTTGTATAGGTGCCTTCGCCGGCCAGGATGCCACGGAAGCCGCCCGGCTCATCCAGCGGGAACACGATCAGCGGCAGATTGTTGTCCCGCGCCAGCGCAATGGCCGACGCATCCATCACCTTCAGCCGTTTGGCAAAGACTTCATCATAGCTGATCTCGTCATAGCGGACGGCATCGGCATGTTCCTTCGGGTCCTTATCATAGACGCCATCGACCCCGTTCTTGCCCATGAAGATCGCCTCGCAGGCCATTTCATTGGCCCGCAGGGTGGCAGCAGTGTCGGTGGTGAAATACGGGTTGCCGGTGCCCGCTGCAAAGATGCAGACCCGCTTTTTCTCCAAATGGCGCACGGCGCGGCGGCGGATATAGGGCTCTGCCACCTCGTCCATGCGGATCGCCGATATCACCCGGGTGAAAACCCCGAGTTCTTCCAGCGCCGACTGCATGCCAAGCGCATTCATCACTGTCGCCAGCATCCCCATGTAATCAGCAGTCGTCCGCTCCATGCCCTGGGCGGAACCGGACAGCCCGCGGAAGATGTTGCCGCCGCCGATCACCATGCAGATCTCGACGCCCATCTCCTGCACGGATTTCACTTCGCGGGCGATGCGCTGCACGGTCGGCGGATGCAGGCCGAACCCCTGATCGCCCATCAAAGCCTCGCCCGAAATTTTCAGCATGACGCGTTTATAGGCGGCGGCCGGATGCAGCTCCGGCTTGTCTTGCGGTTGAGGCATGTTGCACTCCAGAAGATGTGAGGGTTAGTTTGCGCGTAAAATGAAGCAAATCGCTGCCGGTTTCAATCCGCGCAGCGCGCTTTCCGCACAGTATTGCGGAACGCGACTTAAGAGACGGATCGCGCCTGAATGAACCTGCCTGACATCAACCCGGATCTGCCTGTGCTGATCGCCGGGCCCACTGCTTCGGGAAAGTCGGCGCTGGCGCTGGAGATTGCCGCGCGCCAGGGCGGCATCATCGTCAATGCCGATGCCAGCCAGGTCTACGATTGCTGGCGGGTGATCACCGCCCGCCCTTCGGCTGAGGAAGAAGCGCAAACGCCCCACGCGCTGTACGGGCATGTACCCTATGATGCAGACTATTCCGCCGGCCATTGGCTGCGCGAGGTGCTGGAGCTGCTGAACGGGCCTGAGCGGGTGATCATCACTGGCGGCACGGGCCTGTACTTCACCGCTCTGACCGAAGGCATGGCAGACATTCCCGCCACCCCGGCCGCAGTGCGGGCCGAAGGCGACAGCCTGCCCCTTGAGGCGCTGCAGGCAGAGCTGGATCCCGATACTGCATCCCGCATTGACCTGCAGAACCGGGCCCGGGTGCAGCGCGCCTGGGAGGTGCTGAAGGCCACCGGCCGCCCGCTGGCCAGCTGGCAGGATGATACCCCGGCCCCGGCGCTGCCGCTGTCCGGCTGCACCGCCCTGGTGCTCAATTCAGAGAAACCCTGGCTGGAGGCCCGCATCCGCAAACGCTTTGGCCAGATGCTGGATCAGGGTGCTATGGATGAAATCGGCGCGATGCAGAACCGCTACGACCCCGCCCTGCCCTCCTGCAAGGCGATCGGCGTTCCCGAACTTATGGCCTGCGCCCAGGGCCGGATAACGCTGGCGGAGGCTGAAGAACGCGCTGCCATCGCCACCCGGCGGTTCGCCAAACGCCAGCGCAGCTGGTTCCGCGCCCGCATGAAAAACTGGCAGCAGGTGACGCTGGCCTGAGCGCCGCCGCCGGCCAGCCTGCCGGCACAATCCCTAAATATTTAGACGTTTTCCGTTCCGTCCGGCGAAAACTTGCCAGAATCAGGGTTTCATGCCCTTTTGCATCACATCACATTAAATTCTGCGCCTAAGATTTCTGATGCCATTTGATCCGAACCTGTCCGGCGACATTCACGCCGCGCCCTTATTCAGGCTTGCCCCCGACGGCGCCTGGCAAACCGGGCTGGCGCACACCCGCCGCGAACACCTGCTGATCTGGATCACCCGCGGACAGGGGCGAATTTGCGTCAATGGCGTACAGCGCGGCTTTGGCCCCTACACTGCTATCTTCCTTCCGGCCGGAACGCTGTGGTCCGCCGAATTCACCCGCCAGTGCCTGGGGCAGGTTCTGTCGGTATCCGGCCCGCTGCCGCTGCCATTCCCCGATACGCCGGTTCAGAAACGGTTCACCAGCCTTCAGGACCAGGCCAGGCTGACCGCCCTCTTCGAAGCGATCAGCCGCGAGCAGGATGCGCAGGACCCTCTCTGGCACCGCTCTATTCAGGCCCATTGCGAACTTGCTGCAATCGCCTTGCACCGGCAGCCGGACCCCGCCGGCCCGGCTGCCCGGCAAACCGCGGCGCAACGCCTGTGCCACGCCTACTGCCGCCGCATCGCCGGCCTGCCCGGCGCCCAGGCCGCCATAGCCGGTCACGCGGCTGCGCTGAAGGTGACGCCAACCCACCTGACGCGGGTCTGCAAGGCCGAGACTGGCAAAACCGCCGCAGCCCTGCTGACCGAGCGCCAGCTGCATGCCGCCCGCACGTTGCTGATCAGCTCTGACCTGCCGATCCGCGACATTGCTGCTCAGCTTGGGTTCGGCAGCGCCGCCTATTTCACCCGCTTCATTTCCCAGCACGCCGGGCAAACACCCAGCGCATTGCGCAAAGCGGCCCGCAACAAGTCGCAATAGTTTGATCCGCCTGCAGATTCTTGCATGTTTTCCGTCAAGTGCGGATTTCGCCCCGGCCACTGGGCAGTTTTGAACAGTATTCAGCAGCATACCGTTTCAAATCGGGAAAACGACACCCCGAATGTCGTAATTTTACCTTCAAACGCCGAAACTGTGCATTGACGAAACGGCATATCTCTGCCCGAATACAGCTATGGGGAAACTTTAATCCTAAGCGCTTAGCTAAAACGCCCGGCACTCCGCTGGATCAAAATCCGTTTCGCAAGACAAATGACCAAACGGTATAACAGGGAGACTTAAATGACCAATGACACAATTAATGGGGCACCGGTACATTGGGCCGCCAAGATGCACGCAAAGGAAGTGCTCGATGGCAAGCTTGACCGCCGTGAATTCCTAACCCGCGCCACCGCACTTGGTGTAACCGCAACAGCTGCCTACGGCATGATCGGCATGGCCGCGCCGGTCAAAGCTGCCGAGGGCATGCAGGAAGGCGGCACCCTGCGCGTTCAGATGCTGGTCAAGCCGCTGAAGGACCCACGCACCTATGACTGGTCCGAAATGGGCAACTTGTCCCGCGGAACCCAAGAGTACCTGGTGGAATACAACAACGACGGCTCCTTCACCGGCATGCTGCTGGAAAGCTGGGAGGTCAACGAGGACGCCACCGTCTACACGCTGAACGTCCGGCAGGGTGTCAAATGGAACAACGGCGACGATTTCACTGCCGAAGATGTTGCCCGCAATATCGCCGCCTGGTGTGACAAAGGGCTGGAAGGCAATTCGATGGCCGGCCGGTTTGGGACCCTGATCGACGCTGACTCCGGCCAGGTGGTTGAAGGCGGCATCGAGGTGGTCGACAGCCACACCGTGAAACTGAACCTGCCGATGTCCGACATCTCGCTGATCGCGGGCATGGCGGATTATCCGGCGGCGATTGTCCACTCGTCTTTCCAGACCAATGATTTCCTGTCCAACGTCGGCACCGGCCCTTACCTGCTGACTGAGCTGGACGTGGGCGTGAAGGCGACCCTGGTGCGCAACGAAAATCACACTTGGTGGGGTGAAGCGGTTCACGGAAAGCCCGCTTTGGACCGCATCGAATACGTCGATTTCGGCACCGACCCGTCGTCCTGGCTGGCTGCACTGGAATCCGATGAAGTCGACATGCTTTATGAATCGGTTGGTGAATTCATCGACGTGATGGACGGCCTCGGCTACAAGAGTTCCGAAGTTGTGACCATGTCCACGATCGTGGTCCGCACCAACCAGCTGGCAGAAATCGACGGCAAGAAACCCTATGCTGACAAACGCGTCCGCAACGCGATCCAAATGGCCGTCGACAACTCCGTCTGTCTTGAACTGGGCTATGGCGGCCGTGGTGAACCTGCAGAAAACCACCATGTCGGCCCGATCCATCCGGAATACGCCGAACTGCCGCCGCAGAAGGTGGACCCCGAAGGTGCCCGTGCGCTGATGGAAGAAGCCGGCATGATGGATTTCGAACATGAAATCCTGTCGATTGATGACGACTGGCGCCGGAACACCACCGACGCCGTGGCCGCTCAGCTGCGCGACGCCGGTTTCAAGGTAAAGCGGACCGTTCTGCCTGGTTCGACCTTTTGGAACGACTGGGTGAAATACCCATTCTCCTCGACCAACTGGAACCACCGCCCGCTGGGCGTGCAGATCTGGGCCCTGGCTTATAAGTCCGGTGAAGCCTGGAATGAATTCGGCTGGTCGAACCCTGAATTCGACGCCCTGCTGGAAGAAGCCCTGTCGATCGCCGACGCCGACAAGCGCCGCGAAATCTCTGCCAAGGGCCAGGCGCTGATCCAGGAGGAAGGCGTTACCATCCAGCCCTACTGGCGTTCGCTCTACCGCCACATGCGCGAAGGCGTTGCCGGCGCGGACATGCACGTGTCCTTCGAGCACCATCACTACAAGTGGGGCTGGGCTGCCTAAGCCAAGCCCTTCCAGGCTCCTGGCTCCCGCACCGCCCCGGATGGGGCGGTGCTTCCCAGCCAAGACGATAAGAGACCCGCACCAGCAACCGGGTCCGATCCGCCAGACTGACAGGGGACCCTATGGGACTTTTCATTCTCCGACGTTCAGGCGTGATGCTGCTGACGGCCCTGTGCCTGACGTTCATCGTGTTCTTCCTGACAAACCTCTACCCGAACCTTGAGAAACTCGCCAAGACCCAGGGCAACTTCCGCATGTCGGATGAGGCCGTGGCCAGCTGGCTGGACGCCAATGGCTACGGCGGTTCCATGGTCTCGAAATACGGTCAATGGCTGGGCGTGCTGCCTGGCTGGACCCGCGAGTCCGAAGACGGCTTCAGCGGCCGTTGCATGACCGGCACCGTCTCGGCTGAAGTGGCTGCCGAAGCCTCTACCTTCTGCGGTATTCTGCAGGGCGACTGGGGCTATTCCACCCGTTTTAAGGACGATGTTTCTTCAATCATCGCAGAGCGGTTGGGCAATACGGGCCGCCTGATGTTCTGGGTGCTGATGCTGATGATACCATCGGCGCTGATCATAGGTGTCCTGGCCGGGATGCGCGAGGGCTCGGTCACGGACCGGAGCCTGTCGACCGCTTCAATCCTGACCACGGCGACGCCCGAATATGTGTCCGGGGTTATCTTTATCGCCGTCTTCACATCCTCCACCGTCGGCCTGAAATGGTTCAAGGGCACCGCGACCTCGGCGATGGACAACCCGAACTTTGAAAACTTCTTCCTGCCGGTTCTCACCATTGCGCTCTACGGCATGGGCTACATCGCCCGGATGACCCGCGCCTCGATGACCGAGGTGATGACCGCGCAGTACATCCGCACTGCCCGCCTCAAGGGGGTGAGCTTTCACAACATCGTTCTGAAGCACGCGCTCCGGAACGCGCTGATCGCCCCCTTCACCGTCATCATGCTGCAGTTCCCCTGGCTGCTGAACGGTGTGGTGATCGTCGAGACCCTGTTCAACTACAAGGGTTTCGGCTGGATTCTGGTGGAAGCCGCAGGCAACAACGACATCGAACTGCTGCTGGCCGTCTCTGTGGTCTCAGTCTTCGTGGTTCTGATCACCCAGCTGATCTCGGATATCGGCTATGTGTATCTGAACCCGCGTATCCGGATCTCATAAGGAAGGCAGCAGAGAATGGAACCTATTAGCGCAATTGAAATTGCAGGGCGTATTGTCTACCAGCTGTCTCCGGTTTGGATTTCCCTGGTAATCCTCTATGCTTTCTCCATCGGCTTCAAACGGCGGCTCGGCCTGTACGGCAAGCTGTTTGACAGCCCCATCGGCATGATCGGCTTCGGCCTGGTGATGTTCTGGGTGTTCACCGGCATCTACGGCGCCATGGACATGATTATCACACATGACCCGCTGAGCCAGCTTTCCGGCATGAAGAACAAGGTGCCCGGCACGCCGCTGCGCAACCCCGAAGAAGGCCAGTACCAATGGTATCTGCTGGGCGGTGACAACCTGGCCCGCGACGTGTTCAGCCGTCTGGTCAAAGGTGCCTGGGAAGTCATCAAGATTGCCCCGATGGCCGCGGTGTTCGCCTTCATGGTCGGCATCACCCTGGGCCTGCCCGCAGGCTATTACGGCGGCCGCCTGGACACCATCCTGTCCTTTGCAGCCAACCTGATCCTGGCCTTCCCGGTGATCCTGTTGTTCTACTTGCTGGTGACCCCGGAAATCGTCGCCACCGGTGTTCCGAACTATATGGCCATCGTGCTGTTCGTGTTCCCGATCATCTTTGTCGGGGTGCTGCTGAACTCGCGCTACTACACCCGGCCGAAAGTGCGCAATTGGCTGCTGCCGGTTGTGCTGGGCACAATCATCTGGTTCTACCTGCAGCTGGTCTCGAACGGCGGCTATCTGATCAACACGCCGGAATACGCGATCTGGGGCCTGCCCCGGGCGATGGATATGTTCGACATTCCCGGCGGCATCCTGGTGGTGTTTGTATCGGTGGTCTTCGTCAACTCGCCCACGGTGTTCCGGATCGTGCGCGGCCTGACCCTGGACATCAAGACCCGCGACTATGTGGCTGCCGCCCAGACCCGCGGCGAAGGCCCCTGGTACATCATGCTGTGGGAGATCCTGCCCAACGCCCGCGGTCCGCTGATCGTCGATTTCTGCCTGCGCATCGGCTATACCACGATCCTCTTGGGGACCCTGGGCTTCTTCGGCCTCGGCCTGCCGCCGGAAAGCCCGGACTGGGGATCGACCATCAATGACGGGCGCAAGCTCTTGTCGATCTACCTGCACCCGGCGCTGCCGCCTGCCTTTGCCCTGCTGACGCTGGTTCTTGGTCTGAACCTGCTGGCCGACGGCCTGCGCGAAGAGAGCCTCAGGGATTGATCCGGCTGGGGGGCAGGGCCACCGGCCCCCCGGAGAATTGGAGCCAGATGAAGGGGTCCCTTCCCCTCCCGCTCCAACAGGGAGAATAAGAATATGAGCAAAATGGAAGAATACGACGGCCCGATCCTCGAGATTGAAAAGCTGTCGATCTCCTTCTTCACCCGCCTGCGTGAAATCCCAGCGGTGATGGATTTTTCTGTGGCCGTGCAGCCCGGCGAGGCGGTGGGTCTGGTCGGCGAAAGCGGCTGCGGCAAATCCACCGTGGCGCTGGGTGTCATGCAGGACCTTGGCAAGAACGGCCGCGTTGTCGGCGGCACCATCAAGTTCAAGGGCCGCGATCTGGCCCAGATGAGCAGGGAAGAGCTTCGCGACATCCGCGGCAATGAGATCGCGATGATCTATCAGGAGCCTATGGCCTCGCTGAACCCGGCGATGAAAATCGGCAGGCAGCTGATGGAAGTGCCGATGATCCACGAGGGCGTCAGCGAAAAGGAAGCCCGGGCACGGGCGCTGGAAGTGGTGACCGACGTGCGCCTGCCCGACCCGGAGCGGATGCTGAACTCCTTCCCGCACCAGCTGTCGGGCGGCCAGCAGCAGCGGATCGTGATTGCGATGGCGCTGATGTCGAAACCGTCGCTGCTGATCCTGGATGAACCCACCACCGCACTTGATGTGACGGTTGAGGCCGCGGTGGTGGAACTGGTCAAGGATCTGGGTAAGAAATACGGCACCTCGATGCTGTTCATCAGCCACAACCTCGGCCTGGTGCTGGAAACCTGCGACCGGCTGTGCGTGATGTATTCCGGCGAGGCGGTGGAGCGCGGCTCGATCCACGACGTCTTCGACGAAATGCAGCACCCCTATACCCAGGCGCTGTTCCGCTCGATCCCGCTGCCGGGCGCCGACAAGAACTCACGCCCGCTGGTGGCCATTCCCGGCAATTTCCCCCTGCCACACGAACGCCCGCCCGGCTGCAACTTCGGACCGCGCTGCGACTACTTCGAACAGGGCCGCTGCGATGCCGACCAGGTGATCCCGATGCTGCCGGTGCATGGTAATGACCGCCACGAGACCCGCTGCCTGAGGTTCCAGGAGATCGACTGGAACGCCCCGATTACACTGGGCGAGCAAAAAGAGAAAACAGCGCCTGGCAAAGTTGTTCTCAAGATGGAAAACCTCAAGAAATATTATGAGGTTGCAGCCAACGCCCTGTTCGGCGGCGGCGACAAGAAGGTGGTCAAGGCCAACGAGACGCTCAGCTTCGAGGCGCGCGAATCCGAGACCCTCGCCATCGTCGGCGAATCCGGCTGCGGCAAATCCACCTTTGCCAAGGTGCTGATGGGGCTGGAAACCGCCACCGAAGGCCAGATCCTGCTCGACAACCGCAACATCGAGCAGATCCCGATCGAGGAGCGCGACACCAAGACCATCTCCGACGTGCAGATGGTGTTCCAGAATCCGTTCGACACGCTGAACCCGTCGATGACCGTCGGCCGCCAGATCATGCGGGCGCTTGAAATCTTCGGCATCGGCAATTCCGAAGCCGAACGGCGCAAGAGGATGCTGGAACTGCTGGATCTGGTGAAACTGCCGCGTGCCTTTGCCGACCGGATGCCGCGGCAGCTGTCGGGCGGCCAGAAGCAGCGTGTCGGCATCGCCCGCGCCTTTGCCGGCGGCGCGCGCATCGTGGTGGCAGATGAACCGGTCTCAGCGCTCGACGTGTCAGTGCAGGCCGCCGTCACTGACCTGCTGATGGAGATCCAGCGCAAGGAAAAGACCACGCTGCTGTTCATCTCCCACGACCTCAGCATCGTGCGCTACCTCAGCGACCGGGTGATGGTTATGTATCTCGGCCATGTGGTGGAGCTGGGCACCACCGATCAGGTGTTCGCGCCCCCCTACCACCCCTATACCGAGGCGCTGCTGTCGGCGGTGCCGATTGCCGATACTTCGGTCGAAAAGGAGCACATCGTGCTCGAGGGCGACATCCCATCGGCGATGAACCCGCCGCCGGGCTGCCCGTTCCAGACCCGCTGCCGCTGGAAGTCCCAGGTGCCGGGCAACCTCTGCGAGCGCGAGGTGCCGCCGCAGCGCCAGCTGGGAGACGGTCATCAGGTGAAATGCCACCTTAGCGACGAGGTGCTGAAGCGGATGACGCCGGTGATCAAGGTCGCCGCGGAATAATTCCTTCCCGTCAGGCTGACAGACAGTACTGCGCCGCGGCCTCATCAGGCCGCGGCGCCCATTTCAGGTGCGGCGCCTCTGCGCGTCACACGCCCGCCAGGACTGGTCCTGCCTGCCAAGGCCAGACGCGGCAAAGCAAGACCCCATGCGCCGCTCTTACGGCAACGCATGGGGTTCCACTTCCCACCCCCACTCCCACGGGGTCCGTCTTGTTCAGCTCAACAGCAGCACCACGATCATCAGAAGGTTCATCGAAGCGAACTGCATCAGCCGCGGTGCTTCTTTCCCTTTGGCCGCAGCAATCAGGGCAGCCGATACCGAGGCCGCCAGGCCGGTCAGCGCCAGGCTGCCGCCGATAGCTCCGGCAAGGCCTGTTTCCGGTCCCCAAGGGGATCCGGCCAAAGCCATACCCTTAAGGCCAGTGCCGATCAGAATGCCGGCAATAGCGCCGGCCAGGCTCAGCACAGCACTGCGCGGCTGCCGGGGCCGGCGGCTGGCCAGGACACTGTCAATCATCTGCCGCGTTGGAACCGCGCTCGGCTGCCAGTCAATCCGGTTGATGCGCTCGTCAAAGCTGTTGATATACACGTCATTCCCTCCAGAACTTGAGGGCAGATTCATGAAAAATTAAGGCAAATGCGTGACAGTGCGGCGGAGTTAACGCGGCATTAAGGGATCTTGCCGGCAGGTTAACCAAGCCAGGCGTCAGCTGCCCCAGATTTTCTTCACATAGTTCTGGGTTTCCTTATACGGCGGCACCCCGCCGTATTTCTTCACCGCGTCCGGACCAGCGTTATAGGCCGCCAGTGCCAGCCGCCAGGACCCGAATTTGCGGAACTGCCGCGCCAGATACCGCGCCCCGCCCTCCAGGTTCTGCTGCGGCACCGCCGGGTTGACCCCCAGCGCCCGCGCGGTGGCAGGCATCAGCTGCGCCAGGCCCAATGCACCTTTGTGCGATTTGGCGTTCGGGTTCCAATTGCTTTCCTGCTGCACCAGGCGCAGGAACAGATCTTCGGGCACACCGTGCTGCCGCGCGGCCACCCGTGCCAGTTTCAGGTACTGGCCGCGGTACTTGCCGCTGTAGGGCAGCGTGCCCGCGGCTGAAGGTATCTGATAGGTCTTGGGCTGCAGCCGGGTAGAGTTTCTGTACTGCGTGGCCGCGCGGTCATCCAGAACCCTGGTGTGGGCGGAAAACAAATCCCGCCGGTTCTTGGTACTCAAAACTTCGGCGGCGGCAGGCTGCCCTGCCCCGACCAGGGCAATCACCAGCCCCGCAACGACTTTGCGCATTTCCGCTGTCCCAACACTGTCCCACTTTGCGCGAATATAACGGATACAGCAGAAATTTAAAGCAACACTGGCGCAATCCGCCGTCACGGCACCGCGAACTCCTGCAAAAGCATCCCCATAGAGCTGCTTTCCTCACCTTGCACAGGTCTATACTGTGCCGACCAAGCAGCCCGGACGGATTCGCGCCGGACCGGTGCTGGACAGGACATTCAGGAATAAAAGGACGGAACCTTATGGCCGGCTCACTCAACAAAGTCATGCTCATCGGCAATCTGGGCCGCGACCCGGAGGTGCGCAGCTTCCAGAATGGCGGCAAGGTGTGCAACCTGCGCATCGCCACCTCGGAAAACTGGAAGGACCGCAACACCGGTGAACGCCGCGAGCGGACCGAGTGGCACTCCGTGGCCATCTTCAGCGAAGGCCTGGTGCGCGTCGCCGAGCAGTACCTCCGCAAAGGCTCCAAGGTCTATATCGAAGGCCAGCTGCAGACCCGCAAATGGCAGGACCAAAGCGGCCAGGACCGGTATTCGACCGAAATCGTCCTGCAGGGCTTCGGCTCAACCCTGACCATGCTTGACGGCCGCGGCGAAGGCGGCGGTGGTGGCGGCCAGGGTGGCGGCGGCTATGGCGGCGGCAGCCAGGGCGGCGGCTACGGCGGCGGTTATGACAGCGGCCCGCAAAGCGGCGGCGGCAGCCAGGGCGGCGGCTTCGGCGGCGGCGCCTCGCACAACATCGACGACGACGAAATCCCGTTCTAAGAAACGGAACTCATAAAATAAAGGGCAGCCCCGCGGCTGCCCTTTTCTTTTCGGAATGTCTGCGCTGATTACGCCCCAGCGTCCCGCAGCACGGCCAGCACCGCCTCGGGCGGCACGTCGCCGGTGACAAATGCCTCGCCGATGCCGCGCGCCAGGATGAAACGCAGCTGGTCCTCGACCACTTTCTTGTCCTGGCCCATCAGTTCCAGCAGCACCTCCGCTCCCGGCAGATCGCCCGGAATATCGGCCAGATCAGTCTTCATTCCCATCGCCTTCAGATGCGCCCGCACCCGGCTGGGATCCTCCTGGGAACACAGCCCCAGCTTGGCCGACAGCTCAAACGCCAAGGCACAGCCGATGGCCACCCCCTCGCCGTGCAAGAGACGATCGGAATAGCCCGTCGCCGCCTCCAGCGCGTGGCAAAAGGTATGGCCCAGATTGAGCAGCGCCCGGTCGCCCTGTTCGGTCTCGTCACGCACCACGATGTCGGCCTTCATCTGGACCGACCGCGCCACTGCCTCGACCCGCGCTGCAACATCGCCTTCAGCCAGTGCAGGACCATGCTCTTCGAGCCAGGCAAAGAAATCCGCATCCCCCAGCAGCCCGTATTTCACCACTTCGCCATAGCCGGACAGAAAATCGCGCGGCGTCAGTGTTTCCAGAATGGATGTATCGGCCAGGACAAGCGACGGCTGATGGAAGGCCCCGATCAGATTCTTCCCCTGCGGCGCGTTGATGCCGGTTTTGCCGCCCACCGAACTGTCGACCTGCGCCAGCAGCGAGGTCGGGATCTGCACAAACCGCACCCCGCGGCGCAGCACCGCAGCCGCAAAGCCCGCCAGATCGCCGATCACGCCGCCGCCGAAGGCGACAACCACATCGCCCCGCTCAACCTTCTGCTCCAGCAGCCACTCGACCGCACGGCTGAACTGCGGCCAGCCCTTGGTCGACTCGCCCGGCGGCAACGCCAGCGCGGTCATCTCGATGCCTGCAGCGGCCAGCCCGGCGCGCAATCCCTCCAGATGTTTTGCCGCCACGGTTTCGTCTGTCACAACCGCCACCTGCGGCCGCTTCAGCAGCGGCTTGATCCGCTCCCCCGCCTGCGCCAGCAACCCGGGCGCAATCACCACATCATAGGCACGCTCGCCCAGAGGCACGTGAACCTTGCGTTCCATCATGTCCACTCCAATACATCGGGGCGCGCCTGCAAGGCTTCCAGCACCCGGTCAACCATGGTTTCAATTGCCGCCTGGCCGTCCGAAACGACGGTCAGGTCTGCCTTTGCATAAAGCGGCACCCGGTCGCGGAACAGGCCGCTGAGGGTCGCACGCGGATCAGCCGTGCGCAGCAGCGGCCGGGTGTCGCGGTGGCGCACCCGGTTCCACAGAACATCCAGATCGGCCTGCAGCCAGACCGAGACCCCTTTGGCGGTAATCACATTGCGGTTTTCTTCCGCCAGAAAGGCGCCGCCGCCCGTCGACAGCACACCGCGTTCCTCTTCCAGCAGCCGGGCGATCACCTGCCGTTCCTTTAGGCGGAAGAACGGCTCGCCATCGCGGGCAAAAATCTCGGGGATCGTCATATTGGCTGCGGCCTCGATCTCGTGGTCGCTGTCCAGGAAAGGCACATCCAGCCGGGCCGCCAGCGCGCGCCCCACGGCGGTCTTGCCGGCCCCCATCATACCCACCATCACGATGGTCTTCTTCAGTTTCCCCGGCACCGGGCCTGCTGCCTTCTGGCCTCTGTCTTGCTCTTTTTCGCTCATTCTTCAGTGAATGACGTGATCTTGCGGAAAAGGGAATATATAACTTGGGCAAAAGAGCAGGAAACAGGCTTTGGATGTACCATGAGGCGATTGATTAAGTACTTGGTCTATTTGGCGGTTCTGGCCGCAATCGGGCTGGTGGGCTATGCATATGTGGGGCCGTGGTTCGGTGCGGATTTCCGCGCGCCCAGCACCGAGGTGCGCAAACCGGTGGTGCTGAATGCGGATTAAGGCGGCTGCCGCCGGGGTGATGTTGGCCGGCAGTGCCATTGCCAATGAACCCCTGGCGGCAATTGACTGGCTGAACCAGCCGCCGCCGCGCAGCGGCCTGCCCGGCATTGTTCTGCTGGAGCCGCCGGTGGCGGGCACGGCTGCATTCCCGTCAGTCTCGGTCACACCTTTGGAAACGCTGGTGCCTCCCATCGGGCTGGTCCCGGCGTCGGCAACCGGCCTGCCGGCCGATCTGTGGCGCGGCAGCGCTGCCGGCGACATCACCCATCTGATTGAAACCGTTCCGGTGCGCGGCAGCCCGGCGATGCAGGCACTGCTGTTCACCCTGCTGTTGTCGGAAACCCGCCCGCCACCTGCCGCAGGCGACCGGATTCTTCTGGCCCGGCTGGACCGGCTGCTGGCGCTGGGGGCCACAGATCCCGCCCAGGCACTGGTTGAACATGCAGGGCCCACGGACAGCAAGGACCGCTTCACCCGCTGGTTTGACGCCACGCTGCTGACCGGCAGCGAGGACGCCTCCTGCGCCGCGCTCACGGCCTCGCCGCATCTGTCAGACAGCTATGCCGCCAGGATCTTTTGCGCGGCGCGGCGCAGCGACTGGCCAACCGCGGCGCTGATGATGGAAACCGCCCACGCGCTGGAGCTGCTGCCCGAAAACCATATGCAGCTGCTGGACCGCTTCCTGAACCCCGATCTGTTCGAGCTGGCACCGCCGCTGCGCCGCCCCGCGGACCCGGATCCGCTGACCTTCCGCCTTTTCGAGACCATTGGCGAAGCGATGCCCACCGCGCCCCTGCCGCCGGCCTTTGCCGCAGCGGATCTGCGCGACATTGCCGGCTGGAAGGCGCAGCTGGCGGCGGCCGAACGGCTGGCCCGTGGCGGGGCGCTCAACCCCAATCAGTATCTTGGCCTGTTCAGCGCCCGCAAACCCGCCGCATCAGGCGGCATCTGGGACCGGGTTGCAGCGGTCCAGCAGCTGGAAAGCGACCTCAGCTCCGGCAACGCGGACGCCATTGACCGCTCCCTGCCCCGCGCCTGGGAGGCGATGCAGCAGGCGGGCACCGAAACCGTCTTTGCCGACCTCTTCGGCGAACCGCTGGCGCGCGCAAGCCTGAACGGCCAGACCGCCGCGCTGGCCTGGCGCATCCGCCTGTTGTCGCCCTCTTATGAACTGGCCGCGCATGATGCCCAGGCTGCCGGCGCAATCGACCCGTTCCTTGCAGCCCTGGCGCAGGGCCGGCCTGGTGACGCGGCCGCCCCGTCGGCGATGGCTGAAGCCATATCATTGGGGTTTGACGCAACGGCCCCGGTGCCGCCCGCGATCCGGCAAATGCTGAACAACGGCCAGCTGGGCGAAGCGATCCTGCGCAGCATGGTGCTGTTTGCCCAAGGTGCCGACGGCAATCTCGGCGACCTGACCGCGGCGCTGGCCGCTTTCCGCGCTGTCGGGCTGGAGGACACCGCCCGCCGCGCCGCCCTGCAGCTGATGCTGCTGGAGCATCAGTGACATGGCGCGCCCCCGGGACAATTTCCAGTGGATCTCAACCTTCCTCGACGCCCAGGCGGCCGAAGCCGGCGCATCGCAGAACACGCTTCTGGCCTATGGCCGCGACCTCAAGGACCTAGCCGGCTGGCTGGAGCACCGCACCCTGGATTTCCTGACCGCCAGCCAGGACGATATCGAAGCCTACCTGATCAATTGCGACGCGCAAGGGCTGGCGCGGTCAACCCGGGCACGGCGGTTGTCAGCCGCCAAGCAGATCTACCGCTTTGCGTTTGAAGAAGGCTGGCGCGAAGACAATCCGGCCATCCAGATCCGCGGCCCGGGGCGCGAAAAGCGGCTGCCGAAAACGCTGGAGGTCATCGAGGTCGACCGCCTGCTCGACGCCGCCCGCCAGACCGGCCGCAGCACCGCAGACCGGTTGCGCAACACCTGCCTGATGGAGCTGCTCTATGCCACCGGAATGCGGGTCACCGAACTGGTCTCGCTGCCGGTTTCCGCGGCCCGCGGCGACCCCAGAATGCTGCTGATCACGGGCAAAGGCGGCAAGGAACGCATGGTGCCGCTGTCGCCGCCCGCGCGCGAAGCGCTGGCCGTCTGGCTGGCCGCCCGCGACAGCACCGAGGCAGAACGAGAAGCAAAGGGCAAGCCCGCCTCGCGTTTCCTGTTCCCTTCGCGCGGCAAATCCGGCCATCTGACCCGCCACCGCTTCTACCTGCTGATCAAGGAACTGGCGGTCACCGGCGGCGTTTCTCCGGACAAGGTCACGCCGCACACGCTGCGCCACGCCTTTGCCACGCATCTGCTGGCCAATGGCGCCGACCTGCGCGCGATCCAGGCATTGCTCGGCCACGCCGACATCGCCACTACCGAAATTTACACCCATGTGCTGGACGCCCGCCTGCAGGAACTGGTGCTGCAGCATCACCCGCTGGCCAAGGATGCGGGCTAAGCGCCGCTAGAACTTGAAGCGCCTGCAGCAAACCCCCATAAATACAGCGAACATTCAACTGACCGGATCTCTGGACCCCACATGGACACTGCCTCCACCGTACTCGACAGCGCCTTCTGGACCACTGCCGGGGCCATTGTCCTGCTGCTCGTCCTGTCCGGCTTTTTCTCAGGCTCGGAAACTGCGCTGACCGCCGCCTCGCGCGGGAAACTGCGCAGCCAGGCCGACAAGGGCTCGCATGGCGCCCAAAAGGCGCTCAGCGTCACCGAGGACAGCGAAAGACTGATCGGCTCGGTGCTGCTGGGCAACAACCTGGTCAACATCCTCGGCACCTCGCTGGCGACCGCCCTGTTCACCCGTGCTTTCGGCGAAAGCGGCGTCGCCCTGGCCACCCTGGTGATGACCGTTCTGGTGCTGGTGTTTGCCGAGGTGCTGCCCAAAACCTATGCCATTTCCAACGCTGAAAAGGCCGCGGCGGCCGTTGCGCCGGTGATCGGCGTGCTGGTCACCCTGCTGGCGCCGGTGGTCGGCTTGGTCCGGCTGCTGGTGCGCGGTGTCTTGCGGATCTTCGGCGTGCAGATCGACCCTGACAGCCATATCATGGCGGTGCGCGAGGAAATCGCGGGCGCGTTGCATCTGGGCCATTCCGAAGGCGTGGTCGAAAAGGAAGACCGCGACCGCATCCTGGGCGCGCTGGATCTGTCCGACCGTTTTGTCGAAGAAATCATGCTGCACCGCTCCAAGATCGAGATGATCGACGCGAATGCGGAACCGGAAACCATCCTTGAGCAATGCCTGCAAAGCCCGCACACCCGCCTGCCGGTGTTCCGCGGCGAGCAGGAAAACATCATTGGCGTGGTCCATGCCAAGGATCTGTTCCGGGCGATGTACGAACAGGCCGGCGGCGCAGACGGCGATGCCGGACGTCTCGCGTCCTTTGACATCTCCGAAATTGCCAAGGCGCCCTATTTTGTGCCCGAAACCACCACGCTGGACGAACAGATGCGCCAGTTCCTGCGGATGCGCTCGCATTTTGCGCTGGTGGTCGATGAATACGGTGCGCTGCAAGGCCTGATCACGCTGGAGGATATTCTGGAAGAAATCGTCGGCGAAATTACTGACGAATTCGATCCCGACGAGGAAAGCATTGTCAAGAAGACCGCAGATGGCTCCTATCTGGTCGAGGGTGTCACCACCATTCGCGACTTGAACCGCGCCACCGACTGGAACCTGCCGGATGAGGAAGCCAATACCATCGCCGGGCTGGTCATCCACGAGGCGCAGATGATCCCGACCAAGGGCCAGGTGTTCTCCTTTCATGGCTTCCGCTTTGAAGTGACCGAGCGCGAGGGCAACCGGGTGACCGGCCTCAAGATCCGGCCCTTGTCGTGACGGGGACACACGCATGACCCGCACGGCGGAGCTGGCCTGGGGCTGGTTCGACAGCGTCATCCTGGATCTGTTCCGCCAGCTGCGCTGGTCCTTCATGCCGCCGCTGCTGATCTACTTTGCCTATGGCGCGCAGGGTATCACCACCGTCGCCGCATCGTTTTTCGTCAAGGAATACCTGGACTTTTCCGCCGCCTTTCTGGCGGGATTGGCGTTCTGGGTCGGCCTGCCATGGGCGCTGAAGATGCCGCTGGGGCATCTGGTCGATCTGATCTGGCGCTGGAAATACCTGCTGATCCTGCTGGGGGCCGGGCTGATGGCCGGCAGTTATGGCATCCTTGCTGCCATCGTGCTGGAACCTGCCATGATGGGCGCCGTGATGCCGCCGGGCGCCTGGTATGTCACCGCCGCGCTGCTGGCCCCCTGCGGATATGTGCTGCAGGATGTAGTGGCCGACGCGATGTCGGTCGAGGCCGTGCCCCACACCGATGACCACGGCCGCCCCCTGTCCGAGGCTGAAACCAAATCCCTGCACACCACCATGCAGACCTTCGGCCGCATTGCCCTGATCGGCGGCTCCAGCGCCGCCGCTGCGTTGAACGTCGCCCTGTTCGACGGTGCCGACGCGCTGCAGCAGCCGGAAAAAGGCGCGCTTTACGGCTTTGTCTTCAGTCTCGCCCTGCTGATCCCGGTGATTTCCCTCTCCGGTGTGGTCCTGGCGATCTGGCAGAAATGGCGCAAGACCGCCCTGCTGCGCCGCGCCGGTGTGGCTGAGGCTGAAATCCGCGCCCGCATAGAACTGCCGCGCGAACCGGTCGCCCCCAATCACTGGTACTTCCTCGGCGGCGGCGCCTTTGTTGCGCTCTCCCTCGCCGTGGGCCTGGGCGACGTGCCCTACTCGCAGGAAATCGTCTTTGCCGGTTCCATGGCGATTGTGCTGTTCCTGATGCGGCAGCTGGTCTCGGTCCTGCCCACAGAGCAAGCCCGCGCCCTGGTCGGCACCGCCATCATCATCTTTGTCTACCGCGCCACGCCCCTGCGCGGCCCCGGCGCCACCTGGTTTGAAATCGACGTGCTGGGGTTCGACCAGCAATTCCTGTCTGTCCTGGCCCTGATCACCTCTTTACTGACGCTGGCGGGCATGCTGATCTTCCGCCCGATGATGGCCAGCCGCCCGATCGCCTGGATCGTCGCCTTCCTGGCCATCACCGAGGCTGTCCTCAGCCTGCCCAATATCGCGCTTTACTACGGCGCCCACCACTGGACCGCTGCAATGACCGGCGGCGTGGTCGACGCCCGCTTCATCGCCATTGTCGACACCGCCGTCGAATCCCCGCTCGGCCAGGTCGCGATGATCCCGATGCTCGCCTGGATTGCCCGCAACGCGCCCTCGGGGCTCAAGGCCACCTTCTTTGCGGTCATGGCCTCTTTCACCAACTTGGCGCTGTCGGCCTCCAGCCTCGGCACAAAGTACCTGAACGAAATCTTCGTGGTGACGCGCGAGGTGACAGATTCGGCAGGCAATATCACCACCCCCGCCGATTATTCCCAGTTGGGCATACTGCTGATCACCGTTGGCGTGATCCTCCTGGCCGCCCCCCTCACCACGATATTTGTGATCCAGAACAGCCGCTTCCGCACCTCTGCGTAAGACCTTCCTGGCCTGACGGTCAATAAGCGGCACGCCGTGCCGCTTTTTAGCTGGACTACTGTTCACTTCTGTACAGAATGCAGGCAACACCTATTCAGGGAGGCCCACATGAAAACCACTACCCGCGTGGCAGTTATCGGCGGCGGCGTCGTCGGCTGCTCAGTCTTGTATCACCTGACCAAGCTCGGCTGGTCCGACGTCATGCTGATCGAACGCTCGGAGCTGACCTCCGGCTCCACCTGGCACGCGGCGGGCGGGTTTCATACGCTCAACGGCGACACCAACATGGCCGCGCTGCAGGGCTACACCATCAAGCTCTATAAAGAGCTGGAAGCGATCACCGGCATGTCCTGCGGCCTCCACCACGTCGGCGGCGTTACCCTGGCCGAAACCCAGGAACGCTTCGACATGCTGAAGGCCGAGCGTGCCAAGCACCGCTTCATGGGACTTGAGACCGAGATCGTCTCCCCTGAAGAGATCAAGAAGATCGCCCCCGTCACCAACACCGACGGCATCATCGGCGGGCTGTACGACCCGCTCGACGGCCACCTCGACCCCTCCGGCACCACCCACGCTTATGCCAAGGCCGCGCGCATGGGCGGCGCCACGATCGAGACCCACTGCAAGGTGATCGAGACCAACCAGCGCCCCGACGGCACCTGGGATGTGGTCACCAGCAAGGGCACCATTCACGCGGAACATGTCGTCAACGCAGGCGGTCTCTGGGCCCGCGAGGTCGGCGCCATGGCCGGCGTTTACTTCCCCCTGCACCCGATGGAGCACCAGTATATCGTCACCGACGAGGTGCCGATGATTGCCGAAATCATCGACGGCGGCGGCGAGCACCCGCATGTGATGGACCCGGCCGGCGAAAGCTACCTCAGGCAAGAGGGCCGCGGCCTCTGCATCGGTTTCTACGAACAGCCCTGCAAACCCTGGGCAGTGGATGGCACCCCCTGGGACTTCGGCCACGAGTTGCTGCAGGACGATTTCGACAAGATCGAGGATTCCATCAACTTTGCCTATAAACGCTTCCCGGCGCTGGAGGCTGCAGGCGTCAAATCGGTGATCCACGGCCCCTTCACCTTTGCCCCGGACGGCAACCCGCTGGTCGGCCCGGTGCCCGGCATGCGCAACTATTGGTCCGCCTGCGCGGTAATGGCCGGCTTCTCCCAGGGCGGCGGCGTCGGCCTGATGCTGGCCCAGTGGATGGTGGCCGGCGAATGCGAGCGCGACACTTTCGCCATGGACTGCGCCCGCTTCGGCGGTTGGATCACCCCCGGCTACACCCGCCCTAAAGTCATTGAAAACTATCAAAAACGTTTTTCCATCGCCTACCCGAACGAAGAGCTGCCCGCCGCCCGCCCGTTCCGCACCACCCCGATGTACGACATCTTTGATGGCATGGGCGCGGTCTGGGGCGCGCAATACGGGCTGGAGGTGCCGAACTACTTCGCGGCTGAGGGCGAACCGCGTTTTGAGACCCCGTCCTTCCGCCGCTCCAACGCGTTCGAGGCCACCGCGCGCGAAGTCAAAGCGGTGCGCGAAACCGTCGGCATCAACGAGGTCCACAACTTCGGCAAATACCTGGTCAAGGGCGCAGGTGCCCGCGCCTGGCTCGACCGCATCATGGCCGGCCGGGTGCCAAAACCGGGCCGCTTGTCGCTGACCCCGATGCTGTCCCCCAAGGGCCGGCTGATCGGCGATTTCACCATCTCCTGCCTGTCGGAAGAAGAGTTCCAGCTCACCGCGTCCTACGGCAGCCAAGCCTATCACATGCGCTGGTTCCTGCAGAACCTGGACGCGGGCGTCAGCCTCGAGAACATCTCCGACACCCGCAATGGCTTCCAGATCGCAGGCCCCAAGGCCCGCGAAGTGCTGCAGGCTTGCACCCGCACCGACATCTCGGACATGCGCTTTATGGATGTGCGCCGCCTGACCGTGGGCATGGCAGACTGCATCGTGCAGCGCGTCAGCTACACCGGTGACCTCGGCTACGAGATCTACTGCGACCTGCTCTCCCAGCGCGCCCTCTGGGATGCTCTTTGGACCGCAGGCCAGCCGCATGGCATGAAACCCTTCGGCATGCGGGCGATGATGTCCCTGCGGCTCGATAAATTCTTCGGCTCCTGGCTGCGGGAATTCTCGCCCGACTACACGGCGGCGGAAACAGGGCTGGACCGCTTCATCTCTTTCAAAAAGGAGGTGGATTTCATCGGCCGCGCCGCGGCAGAAGCTGAACGCGACGCAGGCCCCGCCCGGCGGCTCTGCGCTTTTGAAGTCGATGCAGACGACGCCGATGTGGTCGCCTATGAACCGGTCTGGCTGGACGGCGCAGTCGTGGGCTTCTGCACCTCCGGCGGCTATTCGCATCACGCGCAGAAATCCATCGCGCTGGGGTTTGTTCCCACCGACCGCGCAGCTGAAGGCCTTGAGGTCGGGATCGAGATCCTCGGCAAGATGTACAAGGCCCGCCTGATCACTGAACCGCTGTTCGACGCCGACGGCGCCCGGATGCGCGGCTAACATCCCCCAGGCAGGTCAGTTGTGCTGACCTGCCTGCCCCCTGTTGCCGGATCAGCGTACGCTGCCCTCAGGGCAACCCGGCAACGGATAGGTCAGGCCTTTTACCCGAATGTTTCGCGCGCGAAACATTCGGTCAGTCTCTCTGACCTAATGGATTTTCCCTGGACCCGTCTCTTCATCTTTCCCAAAATACTCCCGCCGGAGGCATCCGACCTTGCGGCCCAGTGCAAAGGCCCGGAAACGCATGACCGCCATCGCCATTCTCCTGCTCGCGGCAGGCGCCTCGTCCCGGATGGAAGGCCGCGACAAGCTGATGGAGGATGTTGACGGCCTGCCCCTGCTTGCGCTGATGTGCCGCCGGGCGGCGCTTACCGGTCTGCCGGTGTTCGTGACCTTGCCCAGCAGCACCCATCCGCGCGCGGCTGCCATCGGCAGCGCCATCCCGGTACCCGTTCCCGGCGCGGATGAGGGCATGGCCGCCTCGATCCGCTGCGGGGTCGCGGCACTGCCGCCAGAGGCTGAGGCCGTGATGCTCCTGCCCGCCGACATGCCAGAGGTTGAAACCCAGGACATGCTGCATCTCGCCGCGCATTTCCCCGGAGACGGCAACCCGGTTCTGCGGGCAACCTCCGAGGACGGCACCCAGGGCCACCCGGTGCTGTTTCCACGCCGCTGTTTCGCCGCCCTGAAAACCCTCAGCGGGGATCAGGGTGCCCGCAGCATTCTGACCTCCGAACCGCTGCAGATGGTGCCCCTGCCGGAAAACCATGCGCTGACCGATCTGGACACGCCCGCGGACTGGGCGGAGTGGCGCAGCCGCCGCTAATCCCTCCACTCCCCCTCCGAACGCAGAGAAGGCAGGGCACATGGCCCTGCCTTCCTGCGCTTTGCTCTTGTCTGCCGGTTCCCCCAAAACAGCAGCAGCATTTTTCAATGCACGAGCAGATGCGCCTCGTGTTTCCGCAGGGACCGGCGTGCCGCGGAATAGGCGGCCCGGCCCTTCTCCGACTTAAGATCCGGAAACAGCTCGAACAGTTCGTTGCGCTGTGCGTTGTCCAGCCCGCGCAAGGACTGGTCGCCCGGCTGAAAGCTCTCGGTCCAGGCGCCATCGGACAGCACCACCTCGTGCTGATCGAACATAAAGTGGATATAGGTCACCTCGGTGGTTTCCACCGCATCGACGCCCGCCAGCCCGGTCAGATGCTTGGCAGCCACCAGAACCTCACGGTCTTCAAAATACAGCGCCGTCTTGTCGTTGGCGACCAGCACCCGGTGATTGGGGCTGACCATCATATCGCGCTCCGGCAGGCCATTGCCCAAGGCGCCCTGGCGGATCAGAACCGGCTGCAAATGCGCAGCACTGTCCAGCTCCTGGCCCTGCAGCGTGCGGGTGCCGATCCAGCGGATTTCCTGAATGCCGTTGTCGCGGGTGATCACCCGGTCGCCAGCCTGCAGGTCTTCGACCCGGCGTTCCCCCAGCGGGGTCGCGATCAGCGTGCCGGGCGTGAAGCAGGGAATGATCTGCTCGATCTCGCCAAAGGTCATGGAACCGGTCACAGCCCCGTCGCCATCGAGGAAATTGACGGTGCCCGAGATGCTGTTGCCATCCGCGTCGACGGTGACGCCCGCAAGCTCAAACGGGCCGCTGCCGGAGAGGTCCAGCGTGTCGAAATCATCGCCGCCTGAGCCGCCATCAACCACGTCGCCGGCATCGCCGCCCAGGAAGGTATCGCGCCCGGCGCCGCCCGACAGGGTATCGGCGCCCTGGCCGCCGGTGATCAGGTCGTTGCCTGCGCCGCCGCGGACAATGTCGTCGTCGATACCGGCGTCAATGGTGTCATGGCCCGATCCGCCGTAAATGTCGTCGTCGTCGTCCTGGCCAAAGATCAGATCATTGCCCGAACCGCCGTATATCGTGTCCATACCGTTGGTCGGGTCCGGATCCGCGGGGCGGCCGTCGCTGCCGTCGTCAGTGATGTTCAGACCATCCGGGAACGCCGGGTTCAGCCCGCCATAAATGGTGTCGCTGCCGCCGCCGCCCAGCAGGCTGTCGGAGCCTTCGCCGCCGGTCAGAATGTCTGCATTGGAGCCGCCATCGATGGTGTCATCGTCGATGCCGCCGTCAATCACGTCCATGCCCGAACCGCCGTAGATCAGGTCCGCGTCATCGCCGGTGGATATGGTGTCATTGCCGGCACCGCCCAGAACGGTATCCCGGTCGTCATAGGGGTCGGCGTCCGCAGGAATGAAGGGAATGTCGGGGTCGGTGCCGGTGTAGCCCGGAAAGCCGCGGTCCGGCAGCGGATGACCGCTGTCCTTGGAGGTGTCGATCAGATCATCGCCATCCCCGCCATCGACCGAGTCGGAACCGTCGCCACCGTCGATGGTGTCGTCGCCGCGGCCGCCGAAAATGGTGTCGTCGCCCTCGCCGCCGGTCAGGCTGTCGTCGCCCGGCACAACCGGATCCTGCGGATCGGAGGAATAGTCGAAATGCGCAGTGTCGAGTGTCGTGCCGGAAATTCCGAGGTCAACGATCAGCTTGACGTCGTTGAAATCCTTGTCGCCGAGGTCGCGGGTATCTTCAAAACCCAGCTGGACGGAACCGTCCGGGAATTCATAGATCCCCTTGGTGTGATCCAGACCGTCAGGGTTCAGGCCCGCATTAGCGCCATAGCCGGAAGAGTAATATGTGCCATGCGGGCTGACGATGCCGACGCCGACAACCGCGCCTGCGGGCGCATCATAAAAATAGGACTCGCCGACATCCGCACTGGCATTCTGCGACAGCATCACGACATTGCTGATCTCGCCGGTTGACGGATCGATGGTGTAGGCAAAGACCTTGTTCTGGAACGCCGCACTGGTCGAGGAAATGGTGATCTTGACCGGTTCATTGGCGCCGGAGACGCCGTCGCCCAGGATCAGGTCATCGCCGCTGCCGCCATCGACAGTATCATCGCCGGAGCCGGCATAGATGCTGTCATTGCCGCTGCCTGCGATGATGACATCATCATCCGGCCCCGCTGCCGGGTCGGTGGCATCGGCGTTATCAACCATATCGCCTTCCGGATCGCCGGTGTAGGCCGCATTGATCAGGTCATCCCCCGAGGTTCCCTCGACAATTCCGTTCAAGGCCGCATTCGGCATATCGGTACTCTTCGCCATCACTCTCTCCTCACCGGTCTTGCCCCAAGACCATCGTTCGGGCCTGCCGGACAGCCGCACAGCCATGCGGAACACCGCAGTCAAAACACCAGCCCAAGCGGAGAGAGGTCCAGAACGCGCAAACGTTCTGGAGTGCACGCCGGAACAGCGTGCAGCCGATAAGCAGAAGCTCTCAGATCAGTGGTGTGCAGACATCATCAGCACAGGGACTTAAGCTAAATTTTAGCAATCCGCCACAATCCAGCAGCTCGCAGAACTCGCCCCCCCAAAGGGCTAAAACATGCATACGTTAGCTACCTCCGGTCACAAAGCCAAAAAATTGCCTAAAATTCCCCCCATTGGACGCGTCGGGCCAATTGAGGCTGTGCAACCGATGCTGGACCACACTGATTGTTTCTGAAACCGGTGACAATCCGGCGCCTAAATTTGCATTTCCGCCACAAATTTCCCGCATTCGTTGCTTGACGGCGTGACCTTGTTGCCAAAACGGAAACAAGGGCAAAATGTGGCGATACCGCCGGCTTTCAGCTCCATCCGCTAGCAGCCCCAAGGAAAATAGCGTGGATTTGATTTCAATCCTCGCCGTTTCCAATGTTTGTTTCCCAGCGCGGCAGCAATGTCAGAGCGTTCTTTCGAATCAAACGGCCGATGCGGAGGGTCAGCGCCGCCGCGGAGAAAGTAAATAACGCTAAAGATTTTAGTCAATCCACCGGCAAGCGTCCGCTGACCGGCCTGCTGTTGACACGGCGGCATCCGCCGCAGCGTGTTTTCGACGCCCTGTCAGGGCAGCCCTGCAGAAAGGGATTGAAGTCAACAATGTGGGTTATGGCGGAGAGACAGGGATTCGAACCCTGGAGACGGTTTCCCGCCTACACACTTTCCAGGCGTGCGCCTTCGACCACTCGGCCACCTCTCCGTGAGGGGGCTTTTGAAGGATAGCAGGGGGAAATGCAAGGCCCGAAATGGGAAAAATGCACCCCGGCCCGCATTCTTTTTCAGGACTCCAGATGCAGATAGACGCGGCGGTTCTGCTTGCCCTTTTTCTCCACCTTGCCAAGGCGGATTCTGCCGATTTCACCGGTGCGTTTCACATGGGTGCCGCCGCAAGGCTGCAGATCGATCTGCGTGCCCCCGGAGCCAATGCGGACAAGGCGCACCTGCCCTGCCCCGCGCGGCGGCGAGACGGACATGGTTTTCACCAGCTGCGGATTCGCTTCCAGTTCCGCGTCGGTGATCCAATCCTCGGTCACCTCCAGATCGCGGTCGATCAGGGCCTGCAACCGGTCCTGCAGCGCCTGCTTGTCCTGCGGCGCCTCAGGCATATTGAAATCCAGCCGGCCCTTATCCGCGCTGATTGAGCCGCCGGTCACCTTCAGCGGGATCACCACTGACAATAGATGCAGCGCCGTATGTATCCGCATGTAGCCGTAGCGGCGGTCCCAATCGAGCACCTGAGTAACTTTGGCCCCTTCGGCCGGCAGCGTCCCGCCCTCCTGCGGCACCAGAACCACCGCACCGTCTTCGCCTTTGACGGTTGTGGCGATTGTGCATTGGCCATCGCCCCACAAGAGCTGGCCGCTGTCGCCCGGCTGGCCGCCTCCGGTGGCGTAGAACAGGGTGCGGTCCAGGATCAGCCCGCCCTGTTCCGTATGGCCCAGCACCGTTGCTTCGCTCATCCGGGCATAGGCGTCCTTGCGGAACAGCAGGTCACTTTTCGGCATCCGTTTCTCCATCGGCATCTTGATCGGGAATTTGCTGCAAATCATCCAGGTCAGGCTTCGGCGGCGGCGCCGATGAGGCCGCAGCCGGGGCTTCGGCGAAGGCGGTGCCGGCCGAAGCGGGCGTTGCGGCCTGTGCCAATGCCTCCGGGTTACGGATCCAGATGTCGCGTTGCATGAAGGGGATCTCGATCCCTTCTTCGTCAAACCGTTTGGCGATTTCATAGTTCATGTCGGATTTCACCGACAGAACCCAGTTCACGTCCCGCAGGATGGCGCGGATCTCGAAATCGAGACTGTCGGCGCCAAACCCCTGGAACACCACCGAAGGCGCCGGGTTCAGCAGCACCATCGGGTGGCCCTTGGCAACCTCTTTCAGGATCGCCTCGACCTTGCGCGGATCGGTGCCATAGGCCACGCCCACCGGCACGATCACCCGGCCCACGGTGTTGCCGCGGGTATAGTTGGTGACGGTGCCGGAGATCAGGTCCGAGTTCGGCACGATCACATCGGTGCGGTCGAAGGTCTCAATCCGGGTGGAACGCACCGAAATGTCGCGCACATAGCCCATCAGCCCGCCGACCTCGATCCAGTCGCCCTTGGAGATCGGCCGTTCGATCAGCAGGATGATACCGGAGACGAAGTTGGAGACGATGGTCTGCAGGCCGAAGCCGATGCCGACGGACAGCGCACCGGCGACAATCGCCAGCGACGACAGGTCCAGCCCGGCCATCGAGATCGCCACCACCGCGGCCAGGAATATCCCGACATAGCCGAGGCCCGAGGTGATCGCGTTCTGGCCGCCGGGGTCGATCTTGGTCTTGGGCAGCAGCGTGTTGCGCAGGCTCCCCTGCAGAACCCGGGTCAATGCGTAACCGGTGGCAAAGACCACCGCAAAGGTCAGGAAGGCGGTGGGCGAAATCCGGGTTTCGCCGAACTGGAAGCCTTTGAGGAACTGCGACCACAGCTCTGTCAGGTCAGCGATCCGCGCGCCCCAGATCAGCGCCAGCGGCGGCAGCGCCAGCAGAGCCAGCATAAAGCCGATCAGCACCGAGAACAGCGACTCGCGCGCCTCGCTACCCTTGCCCGACAGCCAGCCGTAGACATCGCCGCAGAAGCGGTGCAGCACCAGAAGCGCCGCCAGCAGCGCCAGCGTGGTTGCAGCCGGGTAGACCAGTGCTTCGGCGGCGTTCACATAGCCAAGCACCGCCAGCAGCGGCGAGATGAAGCCGAGCAGGTAGATGGCGCGGCGCGCGATTGAGAACACATGCCCGGCCCCGGCCGCGATGGCGCCGTCCTCGGCTTCCTCGTCCTGGGCGCTTTGCTGCCTGCGCCGCTTGGCACCGATGCGGTGCAGCCGCAGCAGCACCAGCGCAGCGGCCAGGATCAGCGGGAAGCTGAGCACCGCATGGGCGGGTTCAGAGATGTTCTCGAATTCGCCAAGCTTGGTCAGCGCGTCCTGCAGCACCAGCAGCACGGCCAGCACATCGACCATCAGCCGGGTAATGTTGCGGCGCCCCTCCTGGACCGGGATCAGGTCATTGTCGATCTTGCTGGCAAACAGCTGGTTGCCGAGCCAATGGAAGGAGAGGATCAGGAACGCCCAGCCCGGCACGAAATCGAGCAGAAAGGAGCCGCGCGAGCCGGTGAGGCCTGCCAGGTTCACCGCCGCCACCGCAAAGATGATCCCGAGCAGCGGCAGCCCGACCTGCAACAGCGACACGATGAAGCCCCAAACGCCGCGGCCGCTGCTGCCGAACTGGCGCAGGTAGTCACCCGCCGAATGCGCCCAGGGGCGGCCGCGGAAAATCAGCAGCCCGGAAAACAGCAGCAGAATGAGGATCGCGGGCAGGTTCCTGCGGACCCGTTCAAAGGTGGTGGCACTGGCCACCTGTGCCAGGGTTTCATTCCACAGCGCTTGCCCGGCCCGCTTCAGCGCGCGCGCCGCAGGCCCCCAATGCTCGGGGTTGAGCGGCGACGGGCCGCGTTCGAGCAGCGTCTCGGTGCGGCGTTCGCGGATGATCTTGTCAATCTCACCGATCAGCCCGTCGGCCCGGCTGTAGGCCACAAGCGACACCGTGCGCGGCACCTGGAGCTGATCCAGCTCGGTGTTCAGCGCCTCACGCAGGGCGGCGATGTCCTCGGGTTCGGTTTCACCTTCGCCAGGGGCCGCACCGAGCGCGTCAAGCTGGCCCTGCAGGGTCTCAACCCGGTCGCTGTTGCCATCCCGCTGCGCCAGGAAACTTTGGCGGTAATCGGTCAGCTTCTTGCGCAGCTGCTCCAGCGCAGCGCTGGAGGCGCGCCTGGCGTCGATCACCTGCTCGGCGCGTTCAGCGGTCTTGAGCCAGTCCTGGTAATAGGCGCGGGATTCAGCTGTCAGCTGAGCCAGCGCAGGCAAGGCGAGGCCGGCCGCGAAGACCAGCCCCAGCAAAGCAACCCGCAAAGCGGTTATGATAGGTGTCATACGTCCTCAAATACGCCTGGAATCGACGCGGGCGTATGCGTCATCCACTCTGGCACCGGCAGGTTCTTCTCCCGCAGGAAATCCGGATTGAACAGCTTGGACTGGTAGCGGGTGCCATAGTCGCACAAAACGGTGACAATGGTGTTGCCCGGCCCCATGTCCTTGGCCATACGCACAGCCCCGGCGATGTTGATGCCGGAGGAGCCGCCCAGTACCAGGCCTTCCTCGTGCAGCAGATCAAAGACATAAGGCACCGCCTCAGCATCCGGAACCTGGTAGCTGAAGTCAGGCGTGAAGCCTTCCAGGTTCTTGGTGATCCGGCCCTGGCCGATGCCTTCGGTGATGGAGCTGCCCTCGGAGGCCAGCTCACCGGTGGTGTAAAAGGAGTACAGCGCAGCCCCCAGCGGATCGGCCAGAGCGACTTTGACGCCCTTGGGCTGCAGCGCTTCCGCCACCCCGGCCAGGGTGCCGCCGGAGCCGACCGCGCAGACAAAGCCATCAACCTTGCCGCCGGTCTGTTCCCAGATTTCCGGGCCGGTGGTTTCCACATGGGCCTGGCGGTTCGCCACATTGTCGAACTGGTTGGCCCAGATGGCGCCGTTCGGTTCCGTCTTGGCCAGCTTTTCCGCCAGGCGCTGGGAATAGCGGACATAGTTGTTGGGGTTGCGGTAAGGGGCCGCAGGCACCTGGACCAGCTGGGCGCCGGCCAGGCGCAGCATATCTTTCTTCTCTTCCGACTGGGTTTCCGGGATCACAATCACCGTCTTGAAACCCATTGAAGCCCCCACCAGCGCCAGGCCGATACCGGTATTGCCGGCAGTGCCTTCAACAATGGTGCCGCCAGGCTTCAGCTCGCCGCGGGCAATCGCATCCTTGATGATATAGAGCGCGGCACGGTCCTTGACCGACTGGCCCGGATTCATGAATTCCGCCTTGCCCAGGATCTCGCAGCCGGTCTCTTCGCTGACGCGGTTCAGGCGGATAAGAGGTGTGTGGCCGATGGCATCAGCCAGATCGCGTGCAATGCGCATGGTATCCCTTTCGATCGTTCCCCCAAGGTGTAACTAAGCGCCCCGGCGTTCACAAGGCGCGAAGCGTTCAGGACGGTGCGTTCCGCAGCCGCTCACGGTGGCGTGACAGCCACAGCGCAGCAGTAACCAGCGGCATGTCCTGATAGACCTGCGCATCCACCCCCTGCATCAGTTCGTCATAACTGAGGATCCGGCTGCGGATATCCTCGCCCTCACCGGCGACACCGCCGCCGCCATTGATGTCAGAAAGGTCTGATATACCAATGAAAACATGGATGAATTCCGCCAGAGCGCCGCTGGAGGGATAGACCTGCGCCACCGGTTCAAGCCGCTGGACTGTGACGCCTGCCTCCTCCTGCGCTTCGCGGATCGCGGTTTCCCCGGGCGACTCGCCAGGGTCGATCACACCCGCGACCGGCTCCCACATCCAGGGGTGCGCTTCGCCCATGATGAAGGGCGGTGCGCGGAATTGCTCCACCAGCAGCACCTGATCGCGCAGCGGATCGTAGGGCAGCAGCACCGCCGCATGCCCGGCCATCGCGGCGGAACGCTCCATCACCGGGCTCATAGTGCCGTCGAAGCGGCGGAATTGCAGTTCCATCTCCTCCATTGCGAAGAAGTTCAGATAGGCGCGCTTGTGGCTGTGGACGATCACGTCCTTGGCAAGGTCATGCACCCCGTCACCGGGGCGGGCCTGTGCCTCCAGCCAGGCGGCAGCACGGCGGCGGACCGAGGGGAAGCAGCGGGCCACCTCTTCGGCGGTCATCCGGCCGTGATAGGACATCACCTCTTCGGCTGCACGCAGGGACAGCGCGCCCCATTTCCGCACCCAAGCTGCCAGATCCCAGGGCTCAGCCGTTTGCCACAGGCCAGTTTCAGGAAAGTAAACCTCCGCCGGGGCGGTGCTGCCGTCCTCCAGTTGCACGGAAACCGGTTTCAGCGCATAGCCAAAGCCGCCCTCGTAAAAATTGAGCGCATCCAGATCGGCAGGCGACAGATCCTGCACCAGAACGCCGTCAGCCGTTGCACCGTCGCGCGCCTCAATCGCCGGAAACGGCTGGCCGGCAACCTGATAGACGCCATGGCCGGACAGTTTGGCAGCCTGCGCCTTCAGCGCCGCGCCGCTGCGGCCCAGCACCAGTTCAAGCAAAGGGATATGGCGCAGCGTGCCAAAGAAAAAGAGATCAGCCACGGATTACAACCTGTTGTTAAAAAGAAGTTTCAGCGCCAGCGGCGGGAGGCGCTCTCGGCCGCGAGTCCAGCCAGAACCCCGCCCACAGCCAATGGCACCAGCACGGTTGGCACAGCGATAACAAAGAAATAATCCAATGCAATCACAAAGATCTGCGACAGCGCCTCAAACGGGCCGCCATAGCGGTGGCGCATGGCCAGGCGGAACATCTCCCACGCGCCTTGGATGAGCAGCGCCCACAGCACCATGACCGCCATGCCGGTCAGGCCATTGTTGATGGCGGGCACCAGGCCCCGGCCCGCGCGTTTGCCCATGAAGATCCAGCCGCTCAGCAGCCCCAGCGCGACATTCACATGCACGAAATAGCCGAAATCCGTACCTTCGGGCAACTGCGGCATAACCAGGAAGGACACAATAAACGCCACCAAAGCCAGGCAAAAGGCGGCGGTCAGTCGGGCTCCGGTGGGCATGTCTGGTTACAATCCGTGCGGCCAGTTCAATCAGCGATGAGCAACTGTAATCTGCGTCACGTCGCAATTGCCAGCCTTAAAGGCCGCAGCGCAGGATGTGAGGTAAAAGTTCCACATTTTGCGGAACCGGTCATCAAACCCCAGGCCCGCGATCTGATCCCAGCGGGCATTGAACGTGTCGTGCCAGCGCCGCAAGGTCTGGTCGTAACTGTCGCCGAATTCAATCGAGCGCACCACCCCCAGCCCTGCCCGTTCGACCTGGCCGCGCAGGACTTGCGGTGACGGCAGCATCCCGCCGGGGAAAATGTGTTTCTGGATGAAGTCGACGCCTTTGCGGTAGATCTCCCAGCGCCTGTCGGCGACGGTGATGATCTGCAGTGTGGCCTTGCCGCCGGGTTTCAGCCGGTCGTGGATGGTGCTGAAATAGGCGGGCCAGTATTTCTGACCCACCGCCTCGAACATCTCGATCGAAGCGATGCCGTCAAAGGTGCCGCGGCAATCGCGATAGTCTTGCAGGCGGAAATCGACATGATCGGAAAGTCCTGCCTTTTCCAGGCGTTGCCGGGCAAAGTTCAGCTGCTCTTTACTGATCGTCAGGCCCGTGACTTTCAGCCCCCGCTGACCGGCAGCATATTCGGCAAAACCGCCCCAGCCGCAGCCGATCTCCAGCACATGGTCGCCGGGCTGCACCCCCATCTGATCCACCATCGAGGCGTATTTTGCGGTCTGCGCCGCCTCAAGGCTGTCCTGGCCGCTGCAGAACAGAGCGCTGGAATAGGTCATCGTGTCATCCAGCCACAGGCCGTAGAAGTCATTGCCCAGGTCGTAGTGATAGGAGATGTTCTTTTGCGCCTGCTTGCGGTGATTGCGGTGCAGCCAGAAGCGGAAGCGTTCATAGGCGCGCGCCAGGCCCTGGCCGGGAAAGCCGTCATAGACGGTATTGGCGCCCATATGCACCAGATCCATGAAGGCCTGCAGGTCCGATGTGCTCCACCAGCCTTCCAGGTAAGCGTCGGCGAACCCAAGATCGCCTTCGCGGATCAGCCGGGCAAAACAGTCGGGATTGCGGATGTGCAAGTCGGCAGCGGGACCGGGATTGCGCCCGTTTGCGGAAAATATGCGCCCGTCCGGCAGGTGGATATCCAGCTGCCCGACTTCCATGGCCTTAACCTTGGCGAACACCGCAGCAAAGTAGCGCGGCAGATTCTCCTGGCCCTCAACGGACGTGTGCTTCATTCGCTTCCCCCTGTGAGTCACGGACTGGCTAGGGAAAAAGCTAGGCCACAGGGGGCCTTCGGGCAAGAGAACTATGCGTCACCGGTCTTCACGCGCCCCCTGATAGGCGGTGAGCGCGCGGTCGCGGCCCTCTTTCAGGCTGATCACCGGCTTCACGCGGGGGCTGGCTGGCGACAGGTCCCAGGACAAGGGAGCCGCATCGAAAAAATCCAAAGCGGATTGCGGAGGAGCGGCCTGGCCTTCGGCTATCCAGCGGTCGGTGTAAGCGCCTGAAGGGTCGAACTTTTCCAACTGGCCGCTGGGGTTGAAGACGCGGAAAAACGGTGAGGCATCGGGGCCGGAGCCAGCCACCCATTGCCAGCCCATGGCGTTTGAAGCCGGATCCCAGTCGACCAGCGTGTCCGCAAACCAGTCCATGCCGATCTTCCAATGCGTCATCAGATGTTTGGTGAGGAAACTTGCTGCGATCATACGGGCACGGTTGTGCATCTTGCCGGTCACATACAGCTCCCGCATGGCTGCGTCTATGAAACCGTACCCTGTCTGCCCGCGCTGCCAGGCCTGTACCTGCGGGGTAATCCGCTGCGACCAGGGGAAGGCTTGCCATTCGTCGCGCCAGCTGGCCGTCAGAATATGGGGCGAGTGATACATCAGATGATAAGCGAATTCACGCCAGGCGATCTCCTTCAGGAAATGTTCGGCGCCCTGGCTGCCGCGCTCCATCGCCGCACGGCCCAGGTGCCACATGCGGTGCGGGCTGATTTCCCCCCAGGCGAGATTTTCCGAAAGGCCGGAGGTGGCATCCTCGCCCGGATAGTCACGGCGCTCCTTGTAGGCGTCCACAGAGCCCGCAAGAAATTCGTCCAGGCGGTTTAACGCGGCTGCTTCGCCGACGCGGCAGTAGCGGGCCACGATATCCGCGCCGCGGCGCATGGCGGCGCCCATGTTCCAGGCGGAGAGGTCTTCGCTGACAGGCCAGTCTTCCGGTGCTGTCAGCGTGGCGGGTGCCCGCAGCAAGCTGCCGGCGCTGCGGCCCCGCACCGCCTTCCAGAACGGGGTGTAGACCTTGTACATACCGCCGGCCTTGGTCTCGACCGTCCAGGGCTCGAACAGCAACCGCCCGCCGTGGGAGTGGACCTTGATCCCCTGCGCCGTGAGCTGCTGTTTGATATCCGTGTCGCGGGCAATGGCCTGCGGATCATACAGGCGGGACCAGTGGACAGCCCCTGCCCCGGTGCCGCCGGCCAGCTGTTGCAGCACATCCAGCGCCTTGCCTCTGCGCAGGATCAGGCGGGAACCGGCCTTGGCCAGTTCCCTAACGAAATGCTCCAGCCCCAGTCCAAGGCGGAACTTGGGCGCAGCGCCCAGCCCCGCGTCCTGTTCGTCGAGGATGTAGACGGGCAGGACAGCGCCGTCCCCGGCCAAGGCGGCTGTCAGAGCCGGATTGTCGGACAGGCGAAGGTCCCGCCTGATCCACCAGATCGCCAGGGGACGGGTGCTCATAAACTGCTTCCTTCCTCTTATGTGTTTGACCTCAGCACCCGGTCCAGAGCCTCGATCAGCTTGGCCACTTCTGCCTCGGACGTGTAATGGGTAAAGCTCATACGCAGCACGCCTTCGCTTGGATCAACGCCCATGGCGGAAAGAGCGCGCACAGCGTAGAAATCGCCGCCGCCTGCCATGATGCCATATTCCGACAATGCCGCGGCAACCGGTTCCGCCGGACGGTTCAAGGCTATGGCAACAGTAGGCGCGCGGGTTTCTGCGGTTGAGGGGCCCAGCAGGCGGACATCGTTGCGGTCCTTTACCGCATCCAGCAGCGGCTGCAGCAGCGTTGCCTCATGCGCGCGCATCAGGTCGTGGACAAAGGCGCCGGTTTCGGCAGCGCTGCCTAAGTGGCCGTGATGGGCCGCCAATGCTTCGAAATAATCCGCCATGCCGGCCGAGGCCGCCACCTGGGCGTGGTCGGGGCCTGCCGGGGTGAACCGCTTATAAAGCGTGTCCGCGTTGAAGTAATGCGCCTGGTTCGGCAGCAGCGCGCCCAGCGCCTTGCGGATCACCATGATGCCCTGATGGGGCCCATAGGTCTTGTAGGCGGAGAACAGGTAGATATCGGCGCCCAGGTGATCCACATTCGGCAGCCCGTGCGGCGCATAAGAGACGCCGTCGACGCAGACAAAGGCACCCGCGGCATGAGCCATGGCCGAGATCTCGGCGACCGGGTTGATCTCGCCCACCACGTTGGAACAATGCGGGAAGCAGACCAGACGGACGTTTTCGTCCAGCAGGGTTTCCAGTTGCGCTATGTCCAGATGGCCGGTCTGCGGGTCGATCTGCCATTCGCGGATCTCGATCCCCTCCTCCGCCAGACGGCGCCAGGGGCCGGTGTTGGCCTCGTGATCCTGGTTGGTGACAATGATGGCTTCACCGGGTCTCATGAACCCGCGGAAGGCCTGAGCCAGCACATAAGTGTTCTGGGTGGTTGAGGGGCCAAAGCTCAGCTCCTCAGTTGCCACCCCCATCAGCGCGGCCAAGCGGGAGCGGGCCTCGTCCATCTCGGCGCCGCCCAGGCGGGAGGCCTCGTAAGGGGCATAGGGCTGCACCTTGCGCTGGGTATAGAACCGGGTCAGCCTGTCGATCACCTGACGGCACGTGTAGGAGCCGCCCGCGTTTTCAAAAAACGCCTGGTCCTGAAGCCCGGGTTCGGCAAAGGCCGGGAACTGTGCCCGGACAAAATCGATATCCAATGCGGTCATTGTTTTTCCCTCTCCTCAAATCGCGCGCCTGTCAGGTGATTTCGGTTCTTGGCAGATGTCCCGGCAAGGCTGCGCTCCGGCACAAGGATTGAGGGAACCCATGCCGCCCTGCAAGCTGGAATTTCCGAATAACACGCCGGGTGTGAACCCTGATTGCAGCGGACGCCCCGAACCGGACGCTGATGCCAGAAACTGACAGGAGCGCCTGTCATGCTGTCCCCAGGCAAACACGGAGGATTTGATATGGCCTATACCCCCAAGGATTTCCTGGTCTGGGGCGAGCTGCCCGTCAGCGATCTGGACGCAGCAGTGACGTTTTATTCCAAGGTGACCGGTGCAGCATTGAGCATCGACACCAGCGGCCCGAACCCGATTGCAATGTTCAAGCCCGCGGATCAGGAAACAGGCGTTGCCCTGCACCTTTATCCCGGCAAACCGGCAGGCGACGGCCGCGGCCCGACGCTGCACCTGACGGCTGCGGGCGCTTTGGAAGACGTGATGGAGCGGGTCACGGACGGCGGCGGAAAGGTGGTTTCGGAAACTATAGAGATCCCGCCTGGACGGTTCTTTTATGCCACCGATCCGGATGGCAACTCGCTTGGCTTCTTCAAGTACAACGCATGACAGGCAAAAGGCCCCGGGGTTTCCCGGGGCCTTTTTTGACGTCTGGCTGCTGGGCCGCCTTAGTTGCCGCGCTTTTCCCGGGCCAGGCCCATCAGCACTGAAACACACATCAGCACCAGAACGATGGCAAAGGGAAAGCCGGTGGCAATCGCCGCCGCTTGCAGCGCACCCAGACCGCCGCCGAGAAGCAGCACGATGGCAATCGCGCCCTCCAGAATGCACCAGAACACGCGCTGTGCGGTCGGCGCATCTGTCTTGCCGCCTGCTGTGATGGTGTCGATCACCAGCGAGCCGGAGTCCGAGGACGTGACGAAGAAGACCACCACCAGAATGATGCCGACAAAGGACAGGATACCGGTCAGCGGGTAGGTCTCGAACAGCTTGAACATCTTCAGTTCCAGCGCTGCGTCCTGCAGCGCCTGGCCGGTCTCGCCTGCCACCAGATCCAGCGCGGCGCCGCCAAAGACGCTCATCCACAGGGCGCCGACAACAGTCGGGATCAGCAGCACGCATATGACGAACTCGCGCACCGTGCGGCCGCGCGAGATGCGGGCAATGAACATGCCGACAAACGGCGACCAGGAGATCCACCAAGCCCAATAGAAGGTGGTCCAGCCCTGCAGGAAGCTGGTGTCTTCGCGGCCCACCCAATTGGACAGCTGCGGCAGATGCACAGCGTATTCCACCAGGCTGGTAAAGAAGCCGGTGAGGATCGCCACGGTCGGGCCGACGATCAGAACCAGCAGCAAAAGGGCTGCAGCCAGGATCATATTCGCCTCAGAGAGGCGTTTAACGCCCTTTTCCAGTCCCGCAACAACCGAGATCAGCGCAAACAGGGTGATGGCGGCGATCAGGAGCACCTTCATGCTGTCGGTGACGGGCACACCGAACAGATAGTTCAAGCCCGCCAGCGCCTGGGTTGCCCCCAGGCCCAGAGAGGTTGCAAGCCCGAAGATGGTGGCAAAGACCGCCAGCACGTCGATGATATGGCCCAGCACGCCCCAGGTCGCATTGCCGAACAGCGGGTAAAACACCGAGCGCATGGTCAGCGGCAAGCCGCGGTTGAAGGAAAAGAAGGCCAGCGCCAGCGCGACGACCGCATAAACCGCCCAGGGGTGCAGGCCCCAGTGGAAAATGGTTGCGGCCATCGCCAGCTTCCGCGCGCCGGCCTCATCGCCTGCAGCGGCCCCCAGCGGCGCCCAGTCGGTGCGCAGCCCATCCTCGCCGGCAGCAATGCCGCCCATTGCGGCGCCGTAATGCGAGATCGGCTCAGCCACCCCCCAGAACACCAGGCCAATACCCATACCGGCTGCAAACAGCATCGCAAACCAGCCGGCATAGGAAAAGTCCGGCCGCGCATCGTCGCCGCCCAGCCGGATCTTGCCATAGGGCGATACCACCAGGAACAGCGAGAACAGCACAAAGATGTTCGTCGAGATCATGAAGACCCAGTCGAACTTGCTGGTCAGCGCCGGGCGCAGCCAGCCAAAGAACGCCGCTGCCTGGTCCTTGAACACCAGGGAGAGGATCACGAAGGCGACGATGGTCAAGGCGGAAATGGCGAAGACTGGGTTGTGAACATCCAGGCCCATGACCTGGATGTTATCCTGGCCGATCTCATAGTCGGCCTCGGATTCGTTGGTTTCAGTCGTCATGACATGTTTCCCCGAATAGACAGTGGATTTATTTGCGGCCGGAATGCCACTGGACGGGTCTGTATGAAAGGCCCCGGGGTAAGGAAAAACAGCATTTTTGCAGCTTCATTGACAGCCGCACCCCGGGCTTCTGCGCATTTTCCGGCCCGAATGCCGCTTTACTGAGACCGAGCCGTCCGGATGCCGGATGCGGCGGCACGGCGGGCGGCTCCGCTGCGGCGGAGGAACACAACGGCGCACCCAAAAAAAGGGGCCGGTCGCGGCCGCCCCCCTTCCAGACTGCTTCGGAAACTGGCGTCAGCCGTTCACATCAACCACAACCCGGCCCTTGACCTGGCCCTTGAGGATATCTGCGCCCAGCTGCGGCAGATCGCTCAGCACGGCGGGCTGGACCATCGCTTCCAGCTTGTCCATCGGCAGATCCTTGGCGATGCGCTGCCAGGCCCGCAGACGGTTGCCGTAAGGCTGCATGACTGAATCGATGCCCAAGAGGTTCACCCCGCGCAGCAGGAAGGGGATGACGGTGGCGGGCAACCCGGCCCCGCCCGCCAGGCCGACAGCAGAGACCGAGGCACCGTATTTCATCTGCCCAAGCACGCGGGCCAGCATGGCGCCCCCGACCGCATCGACGCAGCCCGCCCAGCTTTCGCTTTCCAGCGGCCGTTTGGTGGTCTCGTTGATCTCTTCGCGCGCGACGATCTGCGCAGCGCCCAGAGATTTCAAATAGTCCTCAGTTTCCGGCCGGCCGGTCACGCCTGCAACCTCGTAGCCCAGGCTGGCAAGGATTGCAGTGGCCACCGAGCCGACACCGCCCGCGGCACCTGTCACCAGCACCGGGCCATGGCCAGGTTCCAGCCCGTGGTCCTCCAGCGCCATCACCGCCAGCATCGCAGTGAAGCCTGCGGTTCCCACCGCCATCGCCTGGCGGGTATCCAGCCCCTCGGGCAATGGCACCAGCCAGTCGGCGCGCACGTTGGCCTTTTGCGAATAGCCGCCCCAATGCGCCTCGCCCACCCGCCAGCCGGTCAGCACCACCTTGTCGCCAGGTTTGTAACGCTCGTCGGAGGACGTTTCGACCGTGCCGGCAAAATCTATCCCAGGCACATGCGGGTACTTGCGCACCAGCCCGCCGCCGGGACCGATGCACAGGCCGTCCTTATAGTTCACGGTGGAATAATCGACCGCGACGGTCACCTCGCCCTCAGGCAAATCTTCCAGGCTCAGCTGCTGGACCGCAGCAGAGGTTTTGCCGCTGTCCTCATCCTTGTTTACGACCAATGCATTGAACATTTCACATTCCCTTTCCCAGAGGTGTTTTTCCTCTTGCTAAAAATACCCCCGGCAGGCCGTGGCTTGCCGGGGCGGGGTCAGCGCCCCCCTTTCTTAGCGCCAGAACCTGTCTTGCACCGTTGCAGGCAGAATCCCTGCCCCGGTGTCGACCTCCATCACCGTTCCCGGCGCCCAATGGCTTTGGTCCACCATTCCAATCGCTGCATTCACCCCGAATTCGGGGGAGAAGATGGCCGATCCCACCTGCCCGACTTGGCGGCCATCTGCAAAAAGCGGCCAAGCGTCCAGGCAGGGCGGGATCTCTCCGCTGATCACCAGCGGGCGGATTTGCCGGGCGGGACCATTTGCAGCCTGTTCCGCCAGTGCGGCCTTGCCGATGTAGTCTTCGGGCGAATTGCAGAACTTGCCCAGCCCGCATTCATATGGGGTGTTCTCGCGGGTCATGTCGTTGCCGTAACTCAGCAGCCCGCTTTCGATGCGTTCGATGGTATTCGGGCAGCCCGCCCGCACGTGCATGTCCTCTCCGGCCTCGAACAATGCATCCCACAGCGGCATGCCCAGATCCGCCCCTTCTACATAAATCTCAAAGCCGCCCTGTTTGGACCAGCCTGAGCGCGCCACCACCAGTTCGACACCCTGGAACGCAAGACGCTTGTAGCGGAAGAAGCGGATCTCGCGCACCGCATCGCCAAACACCCGCGCCATCAGATCATCAGCCCTGGGGCCTTGGACAGCCAGCGGCGAGACGTCGGGTTCCACAATCTCGACGTCAAATCCCCTGGCAATGGCGATGCCCAGTGCGAACTGCAGCAGGTCGCCATCGGCCAGCGACAGCCAGTAGTGGTCCGCCGCCAGCTTTACCGCCACCGGATCATTCAGCATACCGCCGTTATGATCCACCGTCGGCACATAATAGCACTGATCGTCCGCCATCCGGTCCATGTCGCGCGGGCTGATCAGTTTCAGCAGCCGCAGCGCGTCCGGCCCTTTGATGCTGACCTGCCGTTCGCAGGACACATCCCAGACCTGCACATGCTCCTTGAGGTGCGCGCAGTCGTATTCAAGACTTTCAAACACTGTCGCCAGCAGCATGTGGTTGTAGACAGTATACCCCTTGACGCCTGCGGCCTCGACCCCTTTGGAAAAGGGCGTGCGCCGGATGCGGCGGGACGGAAAGATATTCGCCATGCTCAATTCTCCGTATGAGCGTTACACATTTCAATCTGCCAACGGCAGTGCCGGTCCAGGCCGCCCGCCGCCGGTTGCGCGCCAAGCGAGGCGACGCAGGGGCTGAGCACGTCTGAAGAGCAGTTCAGGAACAGCTCGTTCGCGACCGCCCGAACGGCGGACGTGGCCTTGGGATGCTGGCAGGTTTCCAATTTGTTATCCTCCGGCACTGACTGGGTAGGCGATCACCGCGATCTCCCCGGCGGCAAATGTCCCTCCCAGTGGCTTCAGGATCAGACGGCCGCCGCGGGAACCGCTGATGCGGGCGCTCAGATCCTTATAGCTGTGCAGGGTTGGCACCATAGCCGCCAGCATCATCGCGCCATCGTGATCGCACACCCGGCAAGGACCGGGCCAAAAGCCGCCATCGGCATGTCCATGCCCCTGCGCGGATCTACATTGCGCATGGCCCCGGCCATCGGACCGGGACGGCCGGTCAGTTCCAGCCCCATGCCGGCGTTCATGGAACAAACCCTCCACCGGACGCCGGAATGGCGGTAATGAACCCAAGCCGCAGAACGTTGCGCATGGATGATCCGATCATTGCATTCTCCCGACTCACACCTTGCATTTTAAATGTCAGACTTTTAAATGTCGGACAAATGATTTTTTGCCGGGGCACCTCCGGCGTAGTGCTGCGTCAGGGCCCGAGCATGAAGATTGACCCCAACAGTTCCGCCGATCTTTCGGTTCAGATCGCGCAGTCGATCAAGGATGCCATCATCTCGGGGGCGCTGATCGTGGATGAGCGGCTGCCGTCCGAAAGCGAGCTGTCGGAGCAGTTTCAGGTCTCCCGTTCCACCGTGCGCGAAGCATTGAAGCGATTGGCCGCGCAATCCTTGATCCGCACCCAGCGCGGCGCCTCCGGCGGGGCGTTTGTGAACCGCCTGAGCTTTGAGGACGCCTATTCGCAGCAGATCACCACCTCGACCCTGCTGCTGAGCATGAACGCGGTAAGTTTTGATACCGCTTGCGAGGCGCGTTACGCGCTGGAGCGTGCCTGTGCGCCGCTGTCGGCAGCGCGGCGCAGCGCCGATCACCTGGCCACCATGCGGACAGAGATCTTCCGCCAGGGCCAGCCGGGGCTGACCGATGTGGCGTTTTGCGCCTCCGATGTGGCGTTTCACCGGGCGCTGGTGGACGGGGCCGGCAATCCGGTGCTGTCCTACCAGCTGGCCGGCGCGGTTGAGGCAATGCAGCCCTTGATGAACATGATCACCTTCACCGCCCGCGACCGCGAGGTGATCACCGGCCTTCACACCCGCATTGCCGATGCCATTGAAGCAGGCAACGGCGGCGCTGCCACCGCGGGCCTGCAGGACCTGGAGAACGAAACGCGCAAGCTGGCGTCCGATGTCTTTGCGGCCCGGGCGCATAAATAGAGACGCTGCACTTGCTAACCGTGAACCGGGACAGCCGGGCCATGGTCAAACCCCGTTCGGCATTTTCACCTGGCATCCGGCTGCACGATACCTGTGCCTTCCAAGCGGCGCAAAACCACGGGCAAGTGATTGTTTTCTTGTACAATACCACGAACCTAGGGCTGGCGTGGCACCGCCGTTTCCCGGCGCGGAAAACGGCTAAAGTCCTGCGAGGGCTTTCAGCGGCCCGGCCGGCAGCAGAAGACCCGTTTTCAGCGCCGGAAAACTGACCGGAATCCTCGCAGAATTCCGGTTCCCCCCTTTGCAACCCGAAAGAAGCAGACTATATAGCCACTGTTCCCTTGTGGAACTATGGACATAAACGCGCTCGTAATAAGCGGATCGGACCCGGGGGCGGTACCCGGCGACTCCACCAAACATCCTTCATTTGGGGATCATGGGGTCGAAACAGGATCGACGGACGTCTAAAGGGGTTAGCTTTGTCTCGGCGGGGTGCCACCGTACCGGCCCAAACAGTACAATTGCAAATGACAATCGTGCTCCGGCAATGGCTCTGGCTGCGTAAGCAGTTCGAGTCGCCGAAACTAAGTCCTTGCGCCTAGCAGTGTAAGGCGGGGTTCGCAGGTACCTGGCAACAGAAACCTGCACTTTCCGCCCTGAGACTAAGTTGCTGTCACGTCAACCTGCCGGAATTTCCGTATTGGCGGTTCAACTCTGCTGGCGGCAGCGATATCACCGATGCTTGAACCAACGCCGGTCTGCGGCCTGCCCGTGCCTGCCGCAATCTGCCGGGAGAAGAACGCACTCAGGATTAAGATGTCCAAATCTATCAGCAAACCCGAATCTGCCCCTGTGTCCCCGCGCCGGACAGCGCCTGCTCACGGTCTAAAGCAGTATGCAGCGGATAGCACCCCGGCCATGGCAGCCCCTTTTGACCCCGCAAGCCCGGCTCACATGCCTTTGACCCGGCTGCTGCACTACTGGTTCGAAGAGGTGTGGCGCAAAGGGAATATGGACGCCGTTGCCGAGGTGATGACCCCAGACACGTTGATTTCCGGCGCGATCTCTGCCCTGGCAGAACCAGAATGCGACTATGGCGAAGTTGTCGCGGCGCTGCGCAACCTGCTGGGGCCGATGACTTTCACTTTTACCCACGCAATGGAAACCGCAGACTGGGTTTCCGTCCGGCTTTTGGTTCGCACCTGCAAGCCAAGCGATGGCACGCCCTTTCAGATCACCGGTCAGCTGATGGCCCGGGTGGAGGAGGGCAGGATCGCCGAACTGCACTCCAATATGGACTACTTCCAGATGTTTGAGAAACTGGGACAGCTGCCGCCCGAGGCCCTTGCGGTCTGCATGACAGGCGAACGGTTGAAGTGACGCGCATTGGCCGCCCCGTGCAACCTTGACAAGGCTGCCGCAAATGCGGTTTCTAAGAAGTATGGGGACAACCGCGAACGCCCCGTGAGGCGACAAGCCCAAGGTTCGCATGTTAACCTTGCTCGCGAGGAGACATGCCCATGGCTGCCCCGAATGAAATCACCCCCGCCCAGCTCTTGCGTCTGATCGGCACGCCCAATGCGCCGGTGCTGGTGGATATCTGCATTGACGAGGACTTTGCCGCGGATCCTTTTCTGATCCCCGGTTCCTTCCGCCATCCCCATCGGGATATAGATGGCCTCAAGGCCCGCCTCGACGGGCGGCGTTGCGTGGTGATTTGCCAGAAGGGCATCAAACTGTCGCAAGGCATGGCCGCCTGGCTGCGCAATGACGGGATTGAGGCGGAATACCTGCAGGGCGGCATGTTTGCTTGGCGAACCCTGGAAAATGCGCCGCGGATCCCGGCCAGCGCCCTGCCCGCCCCGGTGGGCGGCAGCACTCTGTGGGTGACCCGGCACCGCCCCAAGATCGACCGCATCGCCTGCCCCTGGCTGATCCGCCGCTTTGCGGATCCCAAGGCGCGTATTCTGTATGTCTCGCCATCCGAGGTTGCCGGCGTTGCTGACCGCTTTGGCGCCACGCCGTTTGATGTCGAGGACGTGTTTTGGTCGCACCGCGGGCCGCTTTGCACTTTTGACACCATGCTGGATGAATTCGGCCTGAGGACACCGGCGCTGGACAGGCTGTCCCTGGTTGTAAGAGGCGCCGACACCAACCGGCACGATCTGGCGCCCGAGGCAGCGGGGCTGCTGGCCCTCTCGGTCGGGCTGTCGCGCCAGTTCAAGGATGACCATCAGCAGCTCGAGGCAGGCATGACCCTATATGATGCGCTATACCGCTGGGCCCGTGACGGTCAGGGCGAAGGCCACGACTGGCCCGCGGACCGGACGGCATGAGCCCTCCCAGCTGGACGGAGATGTTCCGTGTCTTCGGGCGCATCGGGGTGCTGAGCTTTGGCGGCCCCGCGGCGCAGATTTCAGTGATGCACAAGGAGCTGGTTGAAGACCGCCCCTGGCTGAGCGAGGACAGCTTCCTGCGCGGCCTTTCCTTTTGCATGCTGCTGCCGGGGCCGGAGGCGATGCAGCTGGCGACCTATACCGGCTGGCGGATGCGCGGCACCGCCGGCGGGCTGCTGGCGGGGCTGCTGTTTGTGCTGCCGGGTGCAGCGGTGATTGCGGCGCTGGTCTGGCTCTATGCGCAATACGGCACCCTGCCCGCGGTGCAATCCGCATTTCTGGGGGTCAAGGCGGCGGTGGTTGTCATTATCCTGCAAGCGCTGCGGCGGCTGGCGGGCAAGGCCCTGAACCATCCGCTGGACTGGGCGCTGGCGGGGTTCGGCTTTGCCGCGCTGTTCCTGTTCAACCTGCCGTTTCCGCTGGTGGTGCTGGCCGCCGCCTGCATTGGCCTGCTGCGCAAAGACGGCAGCACCGGTGATCCCGCACACAGCGCGCCTGCCCGCAATGGCAGCACCCTGCGCACAATTGCAGTTTGGGGAGGGTTGTGGCTGCTGCCGCTGATTGCCCTGTCGCTGTCCGGAGCAGGTTTTCTGGCGGACATCGGCTGGTTCTTTTCCAAACTGGCCGTGGTGACCTTTGGCGGCGCCTATGCGGTGCTGGCCTATATCAGCCAGACCGTGGTCAGCCAATTCGGCTGGATCACCGCCGGGCAGATGATCGATGCCTTGGGCCTGGCCGAAACAACCCCTGGCCCGCTGATCCTGGTCACCCAGTTTGTCGCCATGCTGTCCGGATTGACGAAGGGCGGGTCCGGGCTGTTCCTGGCTGCAGGCGCGGTGGCGCTTTGGGCGACCTTCATGCCATGTTTTCTGTGGATCTTTGCCGCGGCGCCTTATGTGGAGCGTATCGCCGCGCATCCCCGGCTTGGCATGGCGCTGAAGGCGGTAACGGCCACGGTGGCGGGTGTCATTCTGAACCTGTCCGTGTGGTTCATGATGCATGTGACCTTTGCCGGAACGCAGGTGATTGAGGCCGGTATTCTGCACATGCCTGTTCCGGTCTGGAGCAGCATAAACAGCACAGCGGTTCTGCTGGTTCTGCTGGCGCCGCTTGCCGCCTGGGCGGTGCGCGGTAATATGCTGCTGCTGCTGGCGGTGATGGCAGCAGCCGGTCTGGCCATTGCGGAATTCCCGTTTGCAATCAGCTGACTGCCGATCCCCGCAAAGTGCCGTCAGCCGCAAGAAATTTTCGGTCCGTGAAAAGGCTGCCCTTTTGTTTCCGCCAGAATCTCCTATGCTGGGAACAAATGAACAAAGGGTGACTGCATGTCCCGTGAAATCGACTATGGCAACCTGATGCACTCTGCCATGCGCGGCCTGATCCGGACCGTGCTGCAGGATATCTCTGACAACGGCTTGCCCGGTAACCACCACTTTTTCATCACCTTCGATACGGCCCACCCGGATGTGGAACTGGCCGATTGGCTATCCGATCGGTATCCCGGTGAGATGACCGTGGTCATGCAGCATTGGTTCGACAATCTGACCGTGGATGAGGACGGCTTTGCGGTCACTCTGAACTTCGGTGACTCCCCGGAACCGCTCTATATCCCCTATGACGCAATCCGCACATTTGTGGACCCGTCGGTGGAATTCGGACTGCGGTTCGAGTCCGCCGATGAAGAGCCGGAAGGCTACTCCGCGGTGATGGATCCGGCTGAGGAACCGAACGACGCTGAGGAGCATGAGAACGACAAGAAAGACGCGGATGTCGTGTCACTGGACAGCTTCCGCAAATAGGCGGCACTGCCTCTTGACGCAGTAACAGGCAGCCCGGCCGGCTGCCGTTTTCATGTCCTGTTTATTCTTGTCCCGCTTGTTCCTGGCCTATTGCCTGGCCAGGAAGGTTTTCAGCCTCCGGCGCGGTTCGCCGTTCAACCGTGAAATGTAAACCAGATCCAGCCCGCCATCGGCCAGGGTCCTGTCATACTGCTGCATTTCGTAGTCGCCGTTCGGGTGAATAAACAGCGAAAAGACTGTCAGCGTATCGCCGGTCAGGCGCCCCCAGACGAAGGGTTCGCCCTCCATCGGGTTCAGCGGCACCGCATGACCGAACACATTGCGTGTCATCGCCGCAGAGTAGACACCTTCGCGTCCGCTTTGCTGAAATTCGATTTGATAGGTCTTGGTCTTTCTGCGGCCGTCATCCTTTTCGGTGGTCGAGGTCCATTCGATGATGAACCCTTTCTTCATCTCATTGATGGAGACGCTCATATCCCGGGGATCAGTGTCGCCATCCGCTTTGACGACGTCGACGCTGCCTGCATATTCGCCCGCAAACTGCGCAATACTGGCGGCAATCCCCTGCACGGCCGCGCACAGCAGCACGCAAACTGCCAAAGCAGGCACAGCCAGGGATTTCAATGACAGAACAGCACACAGACGCATTGGCACGGTCTCTTCCTTTCCGGATAACAAATCAACCGTCTCCCGCCCCATCCCGCTCACTGTGACTATAGCATGGATTGAGGCAATGGCGTGGACTGGATTGCCCCAAATCGACACTATACCTCACCTGCCTTTTGGCTATGCTGCGCGCAACTGGCCAATTGCGCCGCGGCACCGCGCAGGCTACACGGCATACAATCGCATACTCAACGGAGAGAAGACGGATGTCCGAAACCCGCACCGAAACCGACAGCTTTGGCCCGCTTGAGGTCCCCGCAGACAAGTATTGGGGTGCCCAGACCCAGCGTTCAATCATGAACTTTCCGATCGGCTGGGAAAAGCAGCCTGTCGCCATTGTGCGCGCGCTGGGGGTGATCAAGCAGGCCTGCGCCATGGCCAACAAGGAGTCGGGCAAGCTGGATGCAAGGATCGGTGATGCCGTGATCCAGGCCGCCAGCGAAGTGGTTGCCGGCAAGTTCGACGACAACTTCCCGCTGGTGGTCTGGCAGACCGGGTCCGGCACCCAGTCCAACATGAACTCCAACGAGGTGATCGCCAACCGCGCGATCGAGATCCTGGGCGGCGTCATCGGTTCCAAGGACCCGGTGCACCCGAACGATCACTGCAACATGGGCCAGTCCTCGAACGACACATTCCCCACCGCCATGCATATCGCCACTGCGATGAGCGTGCGCGACGTGCTGGTGCCCGGCCTGACCAAACTGGCCGAGGGGCTGGAGGCCAAAGCCGAGGCGTTCAAGGACATCATCAAAATCGGCCGCACCCATACCCAGGACGCCACCCCGCTGACACTGGGCCAGGAATTTGGCGGTTATGCGCATCAGATCCGTCAGGGTCTGGCGCGGGTCGAAGCGGCGATGCCCGGCATCTATGAACTGGCGCAGGGCGGTACCGCGGTTGGCACCGGGCTGAACACCCAGAAAGGCTGGGGCGAGAAAGTTGCCGCCAACATGGCAGAGATTACCGGCCTGCCCTTTGTCACCGCCCCCAACAAGTTCGAAGCACTGGCCGCCCATGACGCCATGGTGTTCCTGTCCGGAGCGCTCGCAACCATCGCGGGCAGCTGCTACAAGATCGCCAATGACATCCGCTTCCTCGGCTCCGGCCCGCGCTCCGGCCTGGGCGAGCTGATCCTGCCGGAGAACGAACCTGGCTCCTCGATCATGCCGGGCAAGGTGAACCCGACCCAGGCTGAGGCGCTGACCCAGGTGGCAGCGCATGTGATGGGCAATGACGCGGCGATCAAGTTTGCAGGCTCGCAGGGCCACTTCGAGCTGAACGTCTACAACCCGATGATGTCCTACAACCTGCTGCAGTCGATCCAGCTGCTGGGCGATGCGGCGGACAGCTTTACCGAGCGGATGCTGAACGGGATTCAGGCCAATGAGCCGCGCATCGACAAGCTGATGAAGGAGTCGCTGATGCTGGTGACGGCTTTGGCGCCGACCATCGGTTACGACAACGCCACCAAGGTCGCCAAGACCGCACACAAGAACGGCACCACGCTGAAGGAAGAAGCGATTGCGCTCGGGTTTGTGGATGCAGCCACCTTTGACGCGGTTGTGCGGCCGGAGCAGATGATCGGGCCCAAGGACTGATGGGTAAGCCGGTCAATCTGAACCGGTACCGGAAAGAAAAGGCGCGGGCCGGAGAAAAGGCCCGCGCTGACCAGAACGCTGCTGCCTTCGGACGGAGCAAGGCGGAAAAAGATCTGGACAAGGCACGCAATGCCCAAGAGATCAAACGCCTGGACGAGCACAAGCGCGACGAATGAATTCCCGCCCCAAGAAGCATTCCCTGACCTTACGCGGGCACCGCACCTCGGTGTCGCTGGAGGATGAATTCTGGGATGCTTTCCGCGAGATCGCCTCGGAAGACCAACGAGCAATCAACGACTTGGCGGCGGAGATTGATGAAATCCGAGGCGAGGACTGCGGGCTGGCATCCGCAATCCGCCTGTTTGTGCTGCGGCGGCTAAGGGCGCGTTAACCACGCACTGGCAAGCTGAAGGAATGTCTGTCCCGGTTCAGCTTTCACCCGGCGCTTGAATCCAGCAGATCTTTCAGTCGCAAGCGGCCGCACAGGGCAGTGTGGTCCGGCGTAAGAAGCGCGACATAGAACGTCTGTTAGGCTGTGAGCAGGTCCAGCTAGAATTACACCGGCGCGGCTTCCATGCAGTAGAAGCCGCAGGCCAGGTTGTGATTTCCTGCAACCGGGAACCGGTACACATGATTTCCTGAAGAAAATTGAAATTTTTTTGGTTACCGTTCCGTCAGATGGATACAGATACCGTTCTTTGACCGCACTGTCAGATGCGCCACCGGCACCGGAACCCTGCCCGCTACTGGTGTGATTCGGAACTGACGCAGGATCATCGACAGGATCAGCGGCCCTTCTACCATGGCAAACCCTGCCCCGGTGCAAACCCTTGCCCCGGCTGAAAACGGAATATAAGCCTCGCGCTGGCATTGCCTGCCGTTCTCCGTCCCCCAGCGCGCCGGATCGAACCTGTCCGGGTTCTCCCACAGCCGCTCATGCCGGTGCAAATGCCAGGGGCTCAGCACCATTTGCGCCCCCTTGGGCACATTGCGGTTGCGGAATTGTTCCGGGCATGCTGCCTGGCGCACCATCATCGGCACCGGAGGGTAGAGCCGCAGCGTTTCGCGAAAAACATCCCGGCTGATTTTCAGCTTCGAAACCGCGGCAAAGCTTTCATCTTCCAGCGCCTCGGCTTCAACTGCCACCTTCTCCTGCCATTCGGGATAAAGCGCCATCAAATACAGCGCCCAGGCCAGTGCCGAGGCGCTGGTTTCATGCCCCGCCAGAAAGAAGATGGCCACTTGATCCACCATCTCGGCAGAATCGAAGGTGCTGCCGGTTTCCGGGTCGCGGGTGGTCATGATCTTGGTCGCCAGGTCATCCGGCGCCGTGCCCGCGCGGATTGCATTCATACGTTCGCAGGTCAGCTGTGCAATCAGCCCCCGGATCATTTCAGCGTTCCGGCGGGTGCCGCGGCGGAAAAACCGCGGCATCCAGCGCGGCAATGGCACAAAGGCCGCCAGGTTCAACAGCGGCTGGCTGCGCTGGTAGTCCCGGAAGCGGCTGAAAACCTGCACTGCCACCTCATGCTCGATCGGGATCGAAAACAGCGTGCGGAAAATCACATCCGCCGCCGCATGGGACGTCTCCTCCTCGATCTCGACAGGTCCCTGCCGCCCTTTCAGCCGGGCCACTGCCGCATCCGCCGCCGCGCGCATCGCCGGAAACGTGTCCTTCAGCCGCCCGCCTTCAAAGGCCGGGTCGATGATCCGCCGCTGCCGCTTCCAGGCCTCGCCATTGGTCAGGAACACGGAATTGCCCAGCAGGGGCTTCAGCCCCTCCGCGATGCGGTCCGACTTGGGAAAATCATCCGGGCGCTCCTTCAGCAGGGTTTTCACCAGATCCGGCTGGTTGACCAGGAAAGAGCGGAAAAACGGTGTGCGGAACTCAGCCATCCAGGCACGGTACAGCCGCGCAGGCTGGGCCGAGAGTATGTCCTGACGGAACAGCTTCAAATAGCGCCAAAATGATACGCGGTCCGGACGCGCGGGCGGTTTCGGCGGCAGAATTTCTGTCATTCAGCGGCCACCGAGGTGAATTTCGAAACTGCCGTGTCGATACGGGACTGCGACGGTTTGCGGTCCTTATAACGCGCGGCAAGCGTCAGCGGGCCGGCGGTGATGCGGAAGTAGTCATAGTCGCCTGGCTGGTCGAAAGCGCAGAGATACTGGAAGTGCAGCCGGAAAAACCGCCAACGCAGCTGTTGCCAGCGTTCCGGGCTGAGGGTCTGGGTGAAGGCGGCGGAAAATACCAGCGGCCAGCGCTTGCCCGCTGCCGCGACACCGCTGACCGACACCGGGTCGCACAGCGCAAAGGCGCAGCCGTCACCGGGCGCAGTGACATCGACCCAGGCAAGCTCGTGCCGCTGGGACAGATACTGCAGATCAGCCCGCAAACGCTCCGCCCGCGGCAGAAATGACACCATCGGCACGACCTGCCCCAAGGTCAGAAACCCCAGTGCCGGGCTGTTAGCGGGCAGTCCCGCTCGGATCAGGTCCGCCAGTACGGACACGCCGACATGCGCGCCAGAGGAATGGCCCGCCACCAGCACCTCGTCCAGGTCCGGATCTTGCAAAGCGGTCGAAATCAGCGCCCGGAACTCGCCCATCCGGACATCCATTTCCGGTGCGATAGCACCGCGGGAGGCCGCGGAATGGGCATAATCGTGCATCAGGTAATAGGCAAAAAACTTTCCGTCCCGTTTCTTGAACCAGCGCAACAGCGCGTAGCCGGCACCAAAGCCCAAGGCCCAGCCAATGGCCGGCGCCACCGGACCGGAAAGGCCGGCAAGTGCGGCCGCCGCCCCCAAGACATACGCAACACCCCAGGCCAGCAACAGCGCCAGAACCGCCTGCAGCAGCAGCATCCCAACCGGGTAAAGCGCGGCAATCACCGGCCCCTTGCGCAGCCGCATCAGCCGCAGCAATGCGCCGGTGGAGATGTAGATCCAGGCGGTGCGCAGCAGTTGCCAGTAGGTTGCGGGGATCGTGGCCTCCATGCTGCCGCGCACGATGTCGGACCAGATCAGAACCTCGATATCGGCTTCGGTCTGCACACCGTCCATCCTGGACACCACGTGCCAGCCGAAGGGGCCTTTGGTCTGCTTGGGCGACAGGGTCAGGCTGTAGCCGGAAATCTCCGCCTGCGCTGTGCCTTCCTTGCGGTACAGCTCGCGGTAACGGCGCGGATGAATCGGATCATAGCCGGGTATGTAGAATACCCGCCGCTTGCGCACCCGCTGTTGACCGTGCTCCTGCTGTGTCACGCCCTGGCCTGCATCATTGTTCAGCCGCCAGACTAGCAGTGCATTCCGGCAAGAGTAAGGCCAGGAATGACAAAGAAAAAGGGGCCCGAAGGCCCCTGATGCTTCCGCTCTCAGCCCAGCGTTGCCAGTGCCGGGAATGTTTCCAGCAGCCACCATGAGAAAGTGGTGAACAGCCCGGTGACCAGCATTATGCCGACAACCAGCAGCAGCCCGCCCATCACCTTTTCAATCATCCCCATGTGCCGCTTCATCTTATTCATCAGCGTCATCGAGCGGTTGAGGAACATCGCCGCCAGCAGGAAGGGAATACCCAGACCTGCGGCATAAACGCCGAGCAGGATTGTGCCGCGGCTGACGGAAGCCTCAGAAGCGGCCAGCGACAGGATCGCGCCCAGCTGCGGCCCGATGCAGGGCGTCCAGCCAAAGGCAAATGCCAGCCCCAGGACATACGCGCCCAACGCGGAACCTCCGGATTCGCCCGCTTCCATCCGCGCCTCGCGGTCCAGCAGCGGAATGCGGAAAACAGACAGGAAGTGCAGGCCGAATATGATCACGACCACGCCTGAGACTTGCGCGAAAAGCTCCTGATTTTTCAGCACAAATGCGCCAAACGCCGAGGCGGTGAACCCGAGCAGCAGAAACACCGTGGACAGCCCCATGACAAAGAACAGCGCAGCAATGACCGCCTTGCGCCGGGCTGCTGAAGTGCCTTGCATTTCGCCGATGGTGACGCCGCTCATATAGGCCAGGTACGGCGGCACGATCGGCAGAACGCAGGGCGACAGAAAACTGATCACGCCGCCTAGCAGCGCTACCAGCATGGCAGGGAGCAGCCCTGCGTCAATGATCTCGATTCCAAACATGTCCCAACACTTATGCCAGCAATTGACCAACGTCACGGGGCGGGCTGGTCACATCCTTGTGGACAGGATGAAACATCCCGCTTATCTCCAGACCATGACCGAGATCAAAGAGACATTGGACGCCATCGGGCTGCTGTGCCCCCTGCCCGTCCTGAAGGCCCGCAAGCGGCTTAAATCGCTGCAGCCCGGCCATGTGCTGCAACTGCTGGCGGATGATCCGGCAGCGGTGATTGACGTACCGCATTTCTGCAATGAAGCGGGCCATGAGTTTGTCGGCCACAGCGAAGGCGCGGGCCACCAGATCTATTTGATCCGCAAAGGCGGCTAGGACCGTAAACTTTCAGGCCCCCAGGCTTGAATGCGGCGGTATTCGACCCGAAATCCAGCCCGGAAAACACGTGAGAGCAGGATCGTTTACTGCGCTGGTAAACGTTTCCCTGCAGTGCCAGCGGTGGCATAGCAATCGGTTTCATGTCCCCAAAAAGAAAGGCAGGCGCTTTGGCCTGCCTCTCCCTCTAGATTCTACTTCGCAATCAGCTGCCCACCGACCACCAGCCGCGGCGTTTCGGTTTGGCCGGCGCTTCAGGTTCCGGGTCAGCAGCAGCTACCGCCATCGCAGGTTCCTTCTTCTTCTCCTCTTTCGAAGGCGCCGGTTCCGGCTGTGCGGCCTCTTCTGCAGCAGGCTGTTCCGCCGACGCCTCGCCAGCTGCGTCCGGTGCTGTTTCTACAGGCTCTTCCGCCGGTGCAACGTCGGCTTCAGCAGCCGCCGGTTCTGCCGGCGTAGCGTCACCTTCAGCAGGGGCGAGCTCTGCAGGAGCGGCACCTTCGGCTTCAGCAACGCTGTCCGCGGCAGGTTCAGCATCCGCGGCAGCAGCGGCTGATGCGCTTTCTGCGGCGTCTTCAGCCGGCGCTTGCGCAACGGACTCCGCTGCAGGGGCGTTTTCTGCTTCAGCTTCAGCCGCGGCCGGAGCGTCCTGCGCAGCGGCTTCGGCAGTCTCCGCAGCGGCGGGTGTCTCTTCCGCGGTCTCTGCCTCGGCCGGTTTGGCCTTCGGCTTGCGCGACCGGGTACGGGTGCGGCTGCGGGAAGGTTTCTTTTCCTTCACCTCTTCAGCGGCAGCGCCTTCTCCTTCGGCGGCAGTTTCTGCAGGCTCAGCAGCTTCATCCTGCTGCTGCAGCTCATCAGAGGCCTCATCGCCGTTATCGTCAGCCTGGCCTTGCTCGCCATTGCCTGATTTCCGGCGGCGGCGGCGGCGGCGCTTGCGCTTGGGCTTATCGTCCTGCGCAGCATCGTCGGCGGTGCTTGCGGCCTCCTCCACGGCTGCCGGCGCTTCTTCCTCATCCTGGCTGGCTTCTTCGGCGTCCACCTGGTCCATGATCGAGGTGTCAACCGATACCACCGGAGCAGTTGCCACAGGCACCACCCGCGAAGCGGTTTTGAATTTCTCCAGCACAAAATCCGGGCTGACCAGATGCGGGTCGCCCTCGATCCGCACAGACAGGCCGTAACGCGCCTCGATCTGGGCAATATGCTCGCGTTTCTGGTTCATCAGGAAGTTGGCGATGGAAACCGGGCAGCGCACCAGCACTTCGCGGGAGCGGCGGCGGGTGCCCTCTTCCTCGATCTGGCGCAGGATCGACAGCGCCATCGAGTCGTCCGAGCGGATCAGACCGGTGCCGTGGCAATGCGGGCACGGCGCGGTGGTCGCTTCGATCATCCCGGGGCGCAGGCGCTGACGCGACATTTCCATCAGACCGAAACCCGAGATCCGGCCCACTTGAATGCGCGCACGGTCGGTCTTCAGCTTGTCCTTCATGCGCTTTTCGACGGCGGCGTTGTTCTTGCGCTCGTCCATGTCGATGAAATCGATCACGATCAGACCGGCGAGGTCGCGCAGACGCAGCTGACGGGCAACTTCTTCAGCCGCCTCCAGGTTGGTGTTGAGCGCAGTTTCCTCAATCGAGCCCTGTTTGGTGGCCCGGCCGGAGTTCACGTCGATCGCCACCAGCGCCTCGGTCACGCCGATTACGATGTAGCCGCCGGATTTCAGCTGCACGGTCGGGTTGAACATCCCGGCCAGGTAGCTTTCCACCTGGAAACGGGCAAACAGCGGCAGCCCTTCCTGGTAGTTTTTCACGTTCTTGGCATGGGACGGCATGATCATTTTCATGAAGTCCTTGGCGATGCGGTAGCCGCGCTCGCCCTCGACCAGAACCTCGTCAATCTCGCGGCTGTAAAGGTCGCGGATCGAACGTTTGATCAGGTCGCCTTCTTCGTAGATCTTGGCCGGCGCGATGGACTTCAGCGTCAGTTCGCGGATCTGTTCCCACATCCGCTGCAGGTATTCATAGTCGCGCTTGATCTCGGATTTGGTGCGTTTGGCGCCGGCGGTGCGCACGATCAGGCCCGCACCGGTCGGCACGTCCAGTTCGGTCGCGATATCTTTCAGCTTTTTACGGTCGGCAGCGTTGGTGATCTTGCGGGAGATCCCGCCGCCGCGGGCGGTGTTGGGCATCAGCACGCAGTAACGGCCGGCAAGCGACAGATAGGTGGTCAGCGCAGCGCCCTTGTTGCCGCGTTCTTCCTTGACGACCTGCACCAGCAGGACCTGGCGGACTTTGATGACTTCCTGGATTTTATAACGGCGCGGGCGCGGCTTGCGCGGCGGACGGATGTCTTCGCTGTCGTCCTCATCCGCGACGGATTCGATGCTGTCATCTTTGGAGGTCGCGTCGGCACGGCCGGTTTCGCCAGCGTCTTCGTCGCTCTCATCGCCGTCCGCGCTATCGGCCTTGGCTGCAGCGGCTTCTGCATCATCCTCAGCGGTTTCCAAAGCTGGTTCAGCCTCGGCTGCCGCTTCTGCAGGGGCTTCCTCGCCAGCAGTCTCAGCGGTGTCGGCGGACACTTCGGCTTCGGCTGCTTCGGGAGCAGAGGCATCGCTGTCTTCCGGCTCTTCAACCGGTGTTTCCGCGACATGGTCCACCGGCGACGACCCTTCCGGCACTTCTGCCAGATCATCCGCAACCTCAGCGCTGTCGCTCAGATCAATGGTCTCCATTCCGGCGATTTCGGCGGTCTTCTCCTCAGAGGCCTCAACCTCCTTGGTTTCCACCGCATCATCAGAAGAGGTCTTGGCAGCCTTAGCCGCGGATTTGGAACGGCGCGACCGCTTGGGCTTGGCCGGCTTTTCGTCTTCCTCGTCGTCGCGGGCGCGCATCGCCTCTGCATAGGCACGCTCTTCCTCCATCAGCGCCTCACGGTCGGCGACGGGGATCTGGTAATAATCCGGATGGATTTCGGAGAACGCCAGGAATCCATGACGGTTGCCGCCATAGTCCACAAAAGCCGCCTGCAGCGACGGCTCGACCCGGGTTACTTTTGCGAGGTAAATGTTGCCAGCAAGCTGGCGTTTGTTTTCGGATTCAAAGTCGAATTCCTCAACCTTGTTTCCATCCACAACCACAACACGGGTCTCTTCCGCGTGGGTGGCGTCGATAAGCATCTTCTTTGCCATGGGTCCTTGGTGCACCTGCCCTGTGCGTCCGCAAACCGCCTGGTTCCAGGCGGCCGCGCACGTTTCGGGTGGTGTCTTGTCAGGGCGATCTGGGACGGCGCGGTGCAGCAGGTGGTCCCGGGATCAATGCCCGGCCTTCCTGCCTCAGTGCTTTTCGCTCTCGCGCGCGTCATCGCGGTTCTTCTCCGGCAGGCGGGCGCCGCCCGTCCCTGCCACATTATCCCTGTACCGGCTGCAATTCCGGTTCGGGCGCTAAACTGCCCCCTAAAGCTTAAGGGGCCAATCGGTCTGGCTGCAGTTTTCTCGGATCGTGCCGGACAAAAGCTGGAGCCAGCGAAACTCATCAGAACGGGGGAAGCCATTTGCCGGTTTCCGGCCCGTTGTGTCAGCATAAGGCCTGTGGATAGGTAATGACAATGGTCATTCGTCACCACAGGACCTGAAAATGAATACAGCCCGCCTTTAACAGGCAAGCTGTTCATTTCTAGTATTTTTTCAAACCGCCACCGACATTCTACGAGAGTTCCGGTTTGGAAGACGCCTGTTAGGCAGCGCCGTTTTCCGGGCCGGAAAGCGGCGCTGTTTAATTCAGGCCAGGTAATCCGACCGCTGCAGGCCGTATTTGGCCATCTTCTCATTCAGGGTCCGGCGCGGCAGGCAAAGCTCATCCATCACGCTGGCAATGGATCCTTTGTGGCGGCGCATGGTGTTATCGATCAGCATCCGTTCAAAAGCTTCCACATATTCCTTCAGCGGCTTGCCTTCAGTGGTCATCACCGGCTGCATTTCCTCGTGGTCGGACATCAGCAGCGATGCAATGGTGCCAGAGCCGCGGCGTGACTGCAGCACCGCGCGTTCAGCAATGTTGATCAGCTGGCGCACGTTGCCCGGCCAGGGCGCCTGCAGCAGCTGCGCCGCTTCCTGGGCGCTGACCTGCGGCGCCTCGCAGCCGTATTCCTCAGAGAACTGTTCGCTGAGACGGGTGAACAGCGTGAGGATGTCCTCGCCGCGCTGGCGCAGCGGCGGCACGGTGATCCGCAGCGCCGCCAGCCGGTAGAACAGATCCGGGCGCAGCGCGTCTTCGCAGGTCTTGCCGGCCTCCTGCAGGTTGGAAATCGCGATAATGCGGGTTTCCGCAGGCGTGCCCTGCTCGTTGATCACACTCAGCAGCTTGGCCTGCAAAGTTTCTGACAGTGCGTCGATATCTTCCAGCACCAAAGTACCGCCGCGGGCTTCCTCGACCGCGGGCAGCATGCTGTCTTCCGGCTGCATCGGGCCGAACAAGCGCTTGGCAAGCGCTTCCTCTTCCAGGGCGGCACAGGAAATCAGCACGAATTTCTTGCCCGCGCGGCTGCCAACTGCGTGCAGCGCATGCGCCACCAGCGTCTTGCCGGTGCCGGTCTCGCCATCGATCAGCACATGGCCGTCGGCCTGGCCCAGATCCAGGATATCCTCCCGCAGGCGCTCCATCACCGGGCTTTGGCCGATCAGCTTCTTCATGATCTGGCCGCCATCCGACAGCTCGCGTCGCAGCGCCCGGTTGTCCAGCGTCAGCCGGCGGGCACCAGTGGCGCGCTTGGCCAGTTCCGACATGCGGTCCGGGTTAAAGGGTTTCTCCAGAAAGTCGAAGGCGCCGACCCGCATCGCCTCAACCGCCATCGGCACATCGCCATGGCCGGTGATCATGATCACCGGCAGCGCAGAATCGCTGCCCATCAGCTTTTTCAGGAACTGCATCCCGTCCATGCCCGGCATCTTAATGTCGGAAATCACGATGCCGGGATAATCCGGACCCAGCACCTTCAGCGCCTCTTCAGCGCTCGAGAACGTCTCGGTGTCGTACCCGGACAACGCCAGCCATTGGCTGATCGACTGCCGCATATCCTGTTCGTCGTCTACGATCGCGATCTTCATAGCCTGAGCCATGCGCGTTCACTCCTAATTCAGGGGCTGCCCTATTCGGCAGCCTCGATGCCGTCCACCAGGACCGGCAATTGCATCTCAAAGACCGCACCGCCGTTCTGGCCGTTGCGGGCCGTCAGCCGTCCCCCAAGGTCGTTGACGATCCCCGAGGAGATGGCAAGCCCCAAACCAACCCCGTCGCCGGGCAGCTTGGTGGTGTAGAACGGTTCGAACAATTCATCGAAGCCGCTGATCCCCACCCCATTGTCGCGCACCGACAGCGTCGCCGTCTCACCTGCGGCCAGCAGGATTTCCACCTCAGGGTCCGCCACAGATTTGGTGGCATCCAGCGCGTTGCGCAAGAGGTTGACCATGACCTGTTCCAGCCGCATCCGGTCGCCCATCACCATAACAGGTTCTTCGGGCAAAATCCGGGTGATTTTCACATGCCGCTGACGCAGCTGCGGCTCCATCATCGACAGGCTGGAGGCCAGTGCATCGCCCACGTTTACTGGGCTGAACGTATCGCCGCCCTTGCGCGCATAGGATTTCAGCTGGCGGGTGATCGCGCCCATCCGTTCGATCAGATCATCAATCCGGCCAAAAGAAGCCAGCGCCTCGTCCGGGCGGTTCCGGTTGAGCAGAAGCCGGGCGCCGGCCAAATAGGTTTTCATCGCCGCCAGCGGCTGGTTCAGCTCATGGCTGACAGCCGCCGACATTTCACCCAAAGCCGCCAGTTTCGAGCTTTGCGCCAGGCTTTGTTCAGCCACAGCAAGGGTCTTTTGCATCCGTTCCCGTTCGGCAATTTCCCGCTGCAGGCGCGCATTCAATACGCGAAGCTCTGCCGACTCGCGCTGGAACAAGGCCATACGCAGCGCGGTTTTCCGGCTCAGCGCGTAAAAGGCCAGCGCCAGCAGGATGGCGAATCCCATAATTTCCAGTGCCAGCACCGCGTTTACCCGCTCGCGCACCGAGGAATAGGTGGTGAAGGATGCCATCCGCCAGCCCTGGAACGGCACCCGTGTCTCCAGCCGCATCACCGCCTCGCCCTGCAAATAGGCGTCCGGCGGCAGCGCGGTCCAGTCTGTGGTGGCCCGGATCGCCCGCTGGATGGCGCCTTCGGGCGTCTGCAGGGTCAGCGCATCGACAAAATAAGCGGCATTGCGATGGGTCTCGCCCAGCCGGTTGCGGTCGGTTGCAGCCACGGTGCGGCCATCCTGAGCCAGCAGCATGATCGAAGCCGCGCCGATTTCGTCAACAAAGGAGATAAGCCTTTGCGTAGACAGAGAAAAGTCATTGGACTGCAGGGCCGAAATCAAAGTCTGGTCGCGCGCCAGCAGCTGCGGCACAATCGCATGCTGACGCAGCTCGCTCAGCAGGTTGCCTGAGTACAGCGCCAGCCGCAGCTCGGCCCGGTTGCGGGTGCTTTCAGTAAATCGGTGGGTCAGCGCCCGGTTGGTGGTCCACACGGTGGCAGCCGCCACCAGCATGAACAGCACAAGCGACAGCCGCGCACGCCAGGAAATCGTGCGCGAGCCGGTCTTCCGCTTGGGTTTGTTCAAATCTGAGTGCGGGGCGGTCATAAACTATACCTATTGCGGCCGCCCCGCATCCTCAAGTCACGCGGCAGTGACCATACCCGCCAATGCGCGGAACACTGCCGCACCATCGGTGCCGCCATGCCCCTCATCCGCAGCCCGCTCCGGGTGCGGCATCATGCCCAGAACACGGCGGTTTTCCGACAGAATACCGGCGATATCGGCAACCGAACCATTGGGGTTATCCGCATAGGTGAAGGCCACCCGGTCCTGATCCTGCAGCGCCCTTACAGTCTCTTCATCGGCAAAATAATTGCCGTCATGATGGGCAATCGGCACCCCGATCACGTCGCCCGCGCTGTACCCTTGGGTGAAGACACTCTCGGACGTCGCCACCTTCAGGTCCACGGTGCGGCAGATGTATTTCAAACCTGCGTTGCGCAGCAGCGCCCCCGGCAGCACACCGGTTTCAGTCAGGATCTGGAAGCCGTTGCAGACACCAATCGCGTAGCCGCCGCGGTCGGCGTGATCGATCACTGCCTTGCAGATCGGCGATTGCGCCGCGATAGCACCGCAGCGCAGGTAGTCGCCGTAGGAGAAGCCGCCGGGCACGCCGACGATATCAATCCCTTCGGGCAGTGCGCTGTCCTTGTGCCAGACCATCGACACGTCGAATCCGGCCTGCTCAAACGCCACCGCCAGATCGCGGTCGCAGTTCGAACCCGGGAAGACTACTACCGCCGCCTTCATCACTGCAGCTCGATGCTGTAGGATTCGATCACGGTGTTGGCCAGCAGCTTTTCGCACATTGCGGTCACGTCAGCCTCGGTTGCGCCCTCAGCCAGATCCAGATCAATCACCTTGCCCTGACGCACGCCTTCGACCTTGTCAAAGCCCAGGGCCCCCAGTGCGTGGCGCACGGCCTCGCCCTGCGGATCCAGAACCCCGTTCTTCAGCATCACATGCACCCGTGCCTTCATCGCATCATCCCTCAGGTTTTCGATGGCGAAGCCCCATCCAGGCTTCTTCTTTGCAATATATTCAAGTCCCGCCCGTGCACCGGACGCGACGCATTCTGTTCTGCGGCTCAGTTCACCAGCGTCGGCTTGCCCGGCGCCGGCGGGTTGTTCGGCATCACGCCCAGACGGCGCGCCACTTCGCTATATGCATCCGTCAGGCTTCCCAGGTCGCGGCGGAACACGTCCTTGTCCAGCTTCTGGCCGGTTTTCACATCCCAAAGGCGGCAGCTGTCCGGGCTGATCTCGTCCGCGATCACCAGACGCTGGAAGTCGCCTTCGTAAACACGGCCGATCTCGATCTTGAAATCGACCAGGCGGATGCCGACGGCCAGAAACACGCCGGACAGGAAGTCGTTCACCCGCAGCGCCAGGCTCAGGATGTCGTCCATGTCCTGCTGGCTGGCCCAGCCGAAGGCAGCGATGTGTTCTTCGGTGACCAGCGGATCGCCCAGGCCATCGTCCTTATAGCAGTATTCCACAATCGGGCGCGGCAGCTGGGTGCCCTCGTCAATGCCCAGGCGCTTGGAGATCGAGCCTGCAGCATAGTTGCGCACAATCACTTCCAACGGCACGATTTCGCAGCTGCGCACCAGCTGCTCGCGCATGTTCAATCGTTTCAGGAAATGGGTCGGCACTCCGATTTGCCCCAGGCCCAGCATGAAAAACTCGCTCAGGATGTTGTTCAGAACGCCCTTGCCCTCGATCACGTCGTGCTTTTCAGCATTAAAGGCGGTGGCGTCGTCTTTGAAGTACTGGACGATGGTACCCGGTTCGGGGCCTTCATACAGTGTCTTGGCCTTGCCTTCGTAGATTTTCTTGCGACGCGCCATTGGGAGCCTTTCGGGTCAATGCCGGGAATCCGGCCCTGCGATGTGCCGCTCTCATAGTGCAAGGGGGCCTCAGCCGCAAGCTTGCTGCACGGGCTCGCGCCCCGGCCGCTGCCGGCATCAGAGGCCCGCCCGCCTCGCTGCAGGCACAAAGGCTTTATCAAGAACAGTTTTTCCTTGCCCTCAGCAACGATCATGCTCCTATCATTAGACAGGTGCAAACGGTTTATGAGGATCAGTCATGACTACATTTGACGAACGCGAACAGGCGTTTGAGGCCAAATTCGCGCATGATGAGGAAATGCAGTTCAAAGCCCGTGCGCGGTGCAACAAACTGGTTGGCCTTTGGGCGGCAGAGCTGTTGGGGAAAAGCGGCTCATCTGCCCATGATTACGCCCAGTCCGTCGTCTCTGCCGATCTTGTGGAAGCGGGCCATGATGATATCGTGCGTAAACTGGCCGGCGACCTGGGGCCCCGGGCAAGCGAAAACCAGATCCGCAGCAAACTGCTGGAAATGATGCCGCGGGCGCAAGAAGAAATTCTGAGCGAAGCCGGCTGATCACCCGGTCCGGCCGCCAGGCCAGCCCGGTGCCCTCTGACCGTTTCCCGTCGCGGTGCCCGCCGGCATCGCAGTCCTTCTGCTGCCGCTCATGCCGGCCTGCACTGCCCTGTGAATACAGCATGGGGCCGCAGCAGAAAACAACATAACCCTGGTGGTTAACCCATCCGGAAACTGCTGTCAGCAGACTGGCAGCGCAGGACTTTTTGCGCTGCCCGCCAAGGTTGCCACGCTGCATTCAAAACCCACCGCCGCCAAACCGGCTACGCGGGCGATCCCGGCCGGCAGTTTCATTTCTGATCATGGAAATCTGCCTGCAGCTGCTGCAGGCGCACACCGAACTGCCGCCGTTGCCTGAATTGAGCGCCATTCTGCCTAAGCAGTCCGCAGGCGTCGCTTACGCTGTTTGATCCATTGCCGGGCCTCGCTGCCGGCTCCATTGCCCTGCTACGCCCCAGGCCGCAGTGCCGCCGCCTGCCACCATAAATACACCGGGCATAGTGCGCGGCTCGCCTGCACGGCCGGCTGGTGCGGCGCAGGCTTCATAATGAAGATGAAGAAAATGAAATTGCCCTTGCCCGCCCGGCATGACACAGGGGACATAGACCGACTTGCCGCCCTGCCCGTCCTGGCGGCCTGCTGAAACGGGATTAAACCGATGACAAACACTTTCAAACAGCTGCTGGAAACCAAAGACGCCCTGCTGGCGGATGGTGCAACCGGCACCAATCTGTTCGCTATGGGACTGCAGGCCGGCGATGCGCCGGAACTGTGGAACGTGGACGAACCGCAGAAGATTCTGGCGCTGTACAAGGGCTCGGTTGATGCGGGCAGCGACTTGTTCCTGACCAACAGTTTCGGCGGCACCGCCGCCCGGCTGAAGCTGCATGACGCCCAGGGCCGCGTGCGCGAGTTGAACCGCGTCGCCGCCGAACTTGGCCGCGAGGTGGCCGACAAGGCGGAACGCAAGATCGCGGTGGCCGGCTCTGTTGGCCCGACAGGGGAAATTTTTGAACCTGTTGGCGACATGTCCCATGCTTTGGCGGTCGAGATGTTCCACGAGCAGGCGGATGCCCTGAAAGAGGGCGGCGCCGATGTCTTGTGGCTGGAGACCATTTCCGCGCCGGAGGAATTCCGCGCCGCGGCTGATGCCTTCAAACTGGCGGATATGCCCTGGTGCGGCACCATGAGCTTTGACACTGCAGGCCGCACCATGATGGGAGTGACCTCTGCTGACCTCGCCCAGCTGGTGGAGGAATTCGACAATGCGCCGCTGGCTTTCGGTGCCAATTGCGGCACCGGCGCCTCCGACATTCTGCGCACCGTTCTCGGCTTTGCCGCCCAAGGCACCGAGCGGCCGATCATCTCCAAGGGCAATGCCGGCATTCCGAAATATGTCGACGGCCACATCCATTACGATGGCACGCCCGAGCTGATGGGCGAATACGCGGTCATGGCCCGTGACGCGGGCGCCAGGATTATCGGCGGCTGCTGCGGCACCATGCCCGAACACCTGCGCCACATGCGCGCGGCGCTCGACAGCCGCCCGCGCGGCGACCGTCCGGCGCTGGAACAGATCGTCGACCTGCTGGGCCCCTTCACCTCCGACGGCGACGGCACCGGCGATGATGCAAACACGGGTGGCGAGCGCCGCTCCCGCCGCCGCCGCCGCGCCTGAAGGCGGCAATTGCCAGAACCGCTGAAATAACGGCGCCGCATGTCATCATGCGGCGCCGTATTTCGTCCAGGTCCCAGCCTATCGGTGTCATCCACCCGCCCTCGCATAGCCGCGAGCTCCGCCCCCCGGCGGCAGCTTGCCAGCGCCGGTCTGCAGCCCTGTGTTCAGACCTGCCGGTCAGCCCGGCCTAGCCGACAATCCTGAAACCGCTGACCCCCGGTTCGGGATCGGTCCGCTCCGTCAGGACATCCTTGACCGAGGCGGCACCGGGGCCGCGCCCCATTCTGCGCACCATATCGGCAACGCTGGCGGCCGGCCCCATCAGCAGGGCCCGCACCGAGCCGTCGGGCTCATTGCGGATCCAGCCGGACAGCCCGTGCCGCACCGCTTCCGCCCTGGCCCAGGTGCGGAAGGCCACGCCCTGCACACGTCCGGTGACCCGTGCTTTCACAGCGACAGACGTCATAGCCCACCTTCCTTTCCGTCAGATACGGCCCCAGCATAGCACAAAAACACCGCACCGGCCGTGGAAGAATGGATCAAAACAACGCCAGCTGATCGCCCGGCTGCGGCGGGCGGGCAAACAGATCGCTACGCAGCGGCTCCGTCCGCTCCTGCAGGCCCAGCCGCTTGCAGGCTGCCTTGAACCGCTGGGCAATCATCTCGGCGTAACGCCCCTCACCCCGCATCCGGTGGCCCCAGCGCGGATCATAATCGCGCCCGCCATGCATTTCCCGCAGCCGCGCCATCACCTTGGCCGCACGGCCCGGCTCATTTTCGGCCAGCCATTCCTGCCACAGCTCCGACACCTCCCGCGGCAGCCGCAGCATGATCCAGCTGGCTGCATCAGCGCCCGCTTCCGCGCCGGCCGCCAGCAGCGCCTCCAGCTCATGGTCGGTCAGCCCCGGCACGACGGGGGAAGTCATCACCCGCACCGGCACGCCCGCCTGAGTCAGCCGCCGGACCGCGGCCAGCCTCCGGGCCGGCAATGGTGCCCGCGGCTCCATCCGGCGGGACAGGTCAGGGTCCAGCGTGGTGAGGGAAATCCCCACCCGCACCAGCCCCTTGGCCGCCATCGGCGCCAGAATATCCAGATCCCGCTCCACCATCGCGCCCTTGGTGACGATCGCCACAGGATGATCGAAATCCCGCAATACCTCCAGGCAGCCGCGGGTGATGCGATGGTCCCGCTCGCACGGCTGGTAAGGGTCGGTGTTGGTGCCAAGCGCCAGAACGGCCGTCTTGTAACGCGGCGCCGACAGTTCCTTGCGCAGCACCGCGGCCGCATTGGGGCGTGCGACCAGCCGGGTTTCAAAGTCCAGCCCCGGCGACAGGCCAAGATAGGCATGGCTGGGCCGCGCAAAACAATATATGCAACCATGCTCACATCCGCGGTAAGGGTTGATGGACCGGTCGAACGGCAAATCCGGAGACCGGTTATAACTGATCAGCGACCGCGCTGTCTCGAGCCGCACTTCGGTGGGAATCACCTCCGGATCCGGCTCCTGAACCCAGCCGTCATCCACCTGGCTGCGGTCCAGATCGAACCGCCCCGCCGCATTGCTGAGACTGGCGCGCCCTTTGCGGCGCGTGGCATGTTGGGTGATTTCCTGCAGCATGGGCGCAACCTACCCATCACGAGGGAACAAATAAAGAACAAATTGGCAATTTCGAAGATTTCCATGTGAATTCTTCATTATTATTGCGCCGGAATTGTCTCTATACGTCGGTTAGAACAGCGGCAATGTCGCAAATAATGCAGTTCACTGGCTGTATTCTGTCACAAAAGCCCCTGAAACAGGCCAACACCGGGGACACCCCCGTCAGCAAGGATTAGGCGCATGTCGGACGAAGAAGACATCATCCTCTCGGAACTCGATGACGAGGAACTTGTTCAGCAGATGTTTGACGACCTCTATGACGGTCTCAAAGAGGAAATCGAAGAAGGCGTTGGCATTCTGCTGTCCCGCGACTGGGCGCCTTATGACGTTCTGACCAAGGCTCTGGTGGGCGGCATGACCATCGTTGGCGCCGACTTCCGCGACGGCATCCTGTTTGTCCCCGAGGTTCTGCTGGCCGCCAACGCAATGAAGGGCGGCATGGCCATTCTGAAACCGCTGCTGGCTGCAACCGGCGCCCCTCAGATCGGGTCGATGGTTATCGGCACCGTCAAGGGCGACATCCATGACATCGGTAAAAACCTGGTTTCGATGATGATGGAAGGCGCCGGCTTTGAAGTGGTCGATCTGGGGATCAACAACCCGGTCGAGAACTACCTGGAAGCCCTGGGAGAGCACAAGCCGGACATCCTCGGCATGTCCGCTCTGCTGACCACCACCATGCCCTACATGAAGGTGGTGATCGACACCATGGTCGAGCAAGGCCTGCGTGATGACTACATCGTGCTGGTTGGCGGCGCGCCGCTGAACGAAGAGTTCGGCAAGGCAATCGGCGCCGACGGCTATTGCCGTGACGCCGCCGTGGCCGTTGAAATGGCCAAGGATATGGTGGCGCGCAAGCACAACTCGATGAGCGCCTGATTTGGCACGCAAAGGACGCGCAGCCCGCTTGACCGAGCGGGCTGCCTTCCGCCCTCCGACCGGGAGGACGCTTGAGGAAAGCTCCCTCACCGAACAGGGCCTGGCCGCACCTGAGAAAAAGACCGGCCGAATCCTGCTGATCGCCTGCGGCGCGCTTGCGCGAGAGATCCTTGATATCAAGGAGAAAAACGGGCTGGATCACATAGACCTCACCTGCCTGCCCGCAAAACTGCACCTCTATCCGGATCAGATTGTCGATGCGGTCGACGGCGCCGTGGCTAAATACTCAACAGTATATGACAAGATTTACGTGATCTATGCGGACTGCGGCACCGGCGGCGCGCTGGAACGCAAATGCGCGGAGCTCGGCGTGGAAATGGTCGCAGGCCCGCATTGCTATTCCTTTTTTGAGGGCAATGACGCCTTTGCGTCCCGTACCGATGCGGGTGAGATCACTGCCTTTTACCTGACCGATTTCCTGGTCAAGCAATTCGATGCTTTTGTCTGGCGTCCGATGGGGCTCGACAAGCACCCGGAGCTGCGGGACATGGTGTTCGGCAATTACACCAAACTGATCTACCAGTCACAGATCAGCGACCCCAAGCTGGTGGAAAAAGCCCGCGGCTGCGCAGCCCGCATGGGGCTGGAGTTCGAGCACCGCCACACCGGCTATGGCGATCTGGAAACCGCGATCTCCAACTGGGCCGAGTAGGCCCTTCATCTTTCAAGAAATACTCCGGGGAGCGCGAGGGGCCGGCCCCTCGCCCGGCCGGCCTCAGGCCTGCGCCATTGCGGTTTCGCGGATCCGCTCGATCATCGAGCGTAACCCGTTCGAGCGCTGCGAAGACAGGTGTTCGTTCAGCCCAAGCCGACCCAGCTCCGCCCTGGCATCCACGGCAACCACATCCTTAAGCCCCAAACCATTGTACAGGCAGCGCAGCACGGCAATCAGACCCCGCACAATCATCGCATCGCTGTCACCGTCAAACCGGAATTCTCCGTCTTCAACCGTGGCATGCAGCCAGACCTGGCTGGCGCAGCCGTCGACCTTGGTTGCGGGCACTTTCAGCGCGTCGTCCAGCGGCCGCATCGCCTTGCCCAGATCGATGACATGGCGGTAACGGTCCTCCCAGTCCTCCATGAACTCGAAGTCTTCCACGATCTCTTCAAAGGCGGCAGTGGCCATCGTCCGTTATCCTCAAAATCCGTTTCCGGGGGCAGTTCAGCACCTAAGCCCCTGCCCGCCCCATTTCAACCGCTTTTCAAGCTTCGGCCAATGGGGTAATCCCTTGCAAAGACATTTTGAATGGGCGGGGACAAATGCACAAACCATTGGCTCTTACATTGGCCTGCGCGCTGATGCTGGCAGGCTGCGGCGGCTGGAAACAGTCGCGGGTCAACCCGTCCAACTGGTTTGGCAGCTCCGCGCCCGCCGAAGCGCCGGTACCGGCAAACAGCAACCCGCTGCTGCCGCAAGAAAGCAATGCCCGCGGGCTCTTTGCCCGCCCCGAGCCCAAGGACACTTCCGTCCTGGTCAGTCACGTGACCGGTATGCGGATAGAACGCACCGCATCCGGCGCCATCATCTATGCAACTGCCGTTGCCGCCCGTCAGGGCGCCTATGACGTTGTTCTGCGGCCGGCCGAAGACAGTGATGAAGGTGTCCTCAGCTTCGACTTCCGGGTTGTGTACCCAGAGGATGGCACGCCAACCGGCAGCGAGTTCAGCCGCACCATCCATGCCGCCCGCACAGTTACGAATCAGGATCTGGCCGGAATCCGCACCGTGCGTGTGAATGGCGCGGAAAATTCCCGCGAAAGCCGCCGCCGCTGACCCCATGACCGCTTAGAAAGAAAAACGCCCGCAATCGTTGCGGGCGTTTTTCTATTTGCCTGCTGTTGGCAGCAGCCGGAGCGGCTTACAGCTCCACCACCTGAACCGCCTGGCCTTTGGCTGCGAGGCCGATCTTGCCCTCGCAAAGCCGCAGGGCATCGGCGCCGAACACTTCGCGGCGCCAGCCGCTGAGGGCCGGGACATCGCGCAGGCCCGCCGCAATCGCGTCCAGGTCCGCACTGGGTGCGATCAGCTTGGCCGCCACGCCCTCTGCTTCGGTCTTGGCCTTCAGCAGCACCCGCAGAAGGTCCGCCAGCGCCGGATTCACTTGCAGCTTTTCCTTGCTGCGGTCCATCCGGGGGTGGTCTTCGGGCGGGCAGTCAGCCCCCTTGGCCACGGCCGCCAGGATACCTTCGGCAATGGCACCCTTGCGCGCCTCGCGCAGCAGCAGCCGGGAGCCGCCCAGATCACCAGGGTTGCGCGGCTTGGTCGAAGCAAGCTCGACCAGCGCATCGTCCTTGAACACCCGGTTGCGCGGCACATTGTTGGTTTGCGCATAGGTTTCGCGGAAGGCGGCCAATTCACGCACCACGGCCAGAAACTTACCCGACGAGGTCCGGGTTTTGACCCGTTTCCACGCATCTTCGGGCTGAATGTCATAGGTCGCCGGATCGGTCAGAACCTGCAGCTCCTCGGCCACCCAATGGGACCGGCCGCTCTTTTCCAGTTCAGCGGCCAGGAACTCGTAAATATTGCGCAGATGGGTCACATCGGCCAGCGCATAGGTCTTTTGCGCCTCGCTTAAAGGCCGGCGCGACCAGTCGGTAAACCGCGATGTCTTGTCGACACCCAGTTTGACGATCTTGCGCACCAGGGTTTCATAACCTGCCTGATCACCGAAGCCGCAGACCATCGCCGCAACCTGGGTATCGAACAGCGGCTTGGGGAAGACACCTGCGTCAACCCAGAAGATTTCCAGATCCTGGCGGGCAGCGTGGAACACTTTGACCACGTTCTCATCGCGAAACAGCGTATATAGCGGCTCCAGCGATATGCCGTCGGCCAGCGGGTCAACCAGAACCGCATCGCTTTCGCCATCCCCCGCAAAGGCCAGCTGGATCAGGCAAAGCTTGGAATAATAGGTCCGTTCCCGCAAAAACTCGGTATCTACCGTGACATAAGGATACTGTGCGGCGGTTTCGCAAAAGGCCTGCAGGTCTTCGGTGGTGGTCAGAGTTTTCATAAATTCCGGCTTTTCAATCTCATGTGGGCCGGGACGTGATACGCGCTTGTCCCGGGCAATGCAATCAGCCGGACCTCAGCCCAGCTGAACCAGCGTTTTGTCACCCGCCGCGAAGCGGCGCAGCACTGCCGGATAAAGAAGATGCTCCTGCACCAGAACCCGGGCTGCCAGATCATCCGGTGTATCTCCCTTCAGGACCGGTACACGGGCCTGACCCAATATCGGGCCATCATCCAGGGCCGGCGTCACCTCATGCACGGTACAGCCATGTTCGCTGTCGCCGGCCTCAAGCGCACGGGCGTGGGTGTGCAGGCCCTTGTATTTCGGCAGCAGTGACGGGTGGATATTCAGCATCCGGCCCTGAAACTGAGACACAAAACCTTCGGTCAGCACCCGCATGAATCCGGCCAGACAGACGATGTCGGCGCCGGCCTCGAGAATGGGTTTGACCAGTTCCGCCTCAAAAGCGGCCCGGTCGCCCTTGAACGGGCGGTGATCCACCGCCGCTGTTGCGACACCGGCGGCCGCGGCTTTTTTCAAGCCGCCCGCCCCGGCATCATTGGACAGCACCAGGCAGGGCCGCGCCGGATGATCGCCGGTCATGCTCTCCAGCAGCGCCACCATGTTGGAGCCGCCGCCGGAAACCAGAATGGCAACCTGTTTCTTGTCCCTCACAGCAGATTGCCCGTGTAGCGCATGCCTTCGCCGGCGGTGACGGTGCCCAGGCGGCTGACGGTCTCGCCTTCGCCTTCCAGAAGCTCAATCAGCGCATCGGCGCGATCGGCGGAAACCGACAGGATCATGCCGATGCCGCAGTTGAAGGTCTTCAGCATCTCGGCTTCGGCGATATCGCCGGTCGCCGCCATCCACTGGAACACACCGGGCAGCTGCCAGGCGTTCAGATCGATGTCGGCCCCCAGGCCTTCGGGCAGCACCCGCGGCAGGTTCTCGGTCAGGCCGCCGCCGGTGATATGGGCCAGCGCATGCACGCCCCCTGCCCGCACCGCCGCCAGCGACTGTTTCACATAGAGACGGGTCGGTGTCAGCAACGCCTCGCCCAGAGTGCCCTCGCCAAAGGGGCACTCCGCGTCCCAGCCCAGACCGGACACGTCGACCAGCTTGCGCACCAGCGAATAGCCGTTGGAATGCACGCCGTCAGACGCCAGCCCCAGCAGAACATCGCCCTCCTGCACGCCTTCCGGCAGTGCCGTACCGCGTTCCATCGCGCCAACGGCAAAGCCTGCAAGGTCGAAATCACCTTGCGGGTACATGCCCGGCATCTCGGCCGTCTCGCCGCCGATCAGCGCGCAGCCGGAGCGCACGCAGCCCTCGGCGATGCCCTCGATGATGCGGGCGGCGGTTTCGGTTTCCAGCTTGCCGGTGGCGAAATAGTCGAGGAAAAACAGCGGCTCGGCGCCCTGGCAGACCAGGTCGTTGACGCACATTGCGACCAGGTCGATGCCAACGCCGTCCACCACGCCGGTGTCGATGGCGATCCGCAGCTTGGTGCCGACACCATCGGTGGCGCCCACCAGGATCGGATCGTTGTAGCCGGCAGCTTTCAGATCGAACAGCGCGCCGAAACCGCCCAGCCCGCTCATCACGCCGGAGCGGTTGGTGCGCTTGGCGGCCGGCTTGATCCGGTCAACCAGGGCGTTGCCCGCATCAATGTCCACACCTGCGTCTGCATAGGTCAAGCCGTTCTTGCCGCTGGTCATCACTTGGCTCCTTCAAATCGGTTGCGCAGCCTTTAGCGCAAGGCGCCTCGGAAGGAAACAAAGGAATCCGCCGCGCCATCACAGGCAACGCGCCAAGGGGATTTCACAGCCTCTGAACCGGCCTCAATGGCCAAATGGCCAAGGGGCCGCCTGATGGGCATAGCCGATCGCCTGGCGCAGCACCTGGGACAGCGCGCCCGGCCCAACCAGCCGGGCGGTCCCCGTGTCGGTCAGCAGCTTTCGGCCGCCACGCTCAATCACATAACCGTTAACCGGGATCAGCAGCGCCGTCCTGCAGCCCGGGCTGCCCCTGCGCCAGAGCGGGATCGAAGCTGGCCGCATCGTGACCGGTGAGCAACTGCCTCCCGCTCCCGCCGCACGCCGGACCGGCACCGGGATCTGACCATAGGGAACACAGTGGCCCGGCTGGAGCCGCTGCACCGGCACCGCACGGTAATTTCACCGGTGCGGCCTGCAATCACCGCTTGACCTTGCCCGCCCCATTTCCTAACCACGAAACCATGGCGGGCCTGTAGCTCAACGGTTAGAGCAGAGCGCTCATAACGCTTTGGTTGGGGGTTCGAATCCCTCCGGGCCTACCATAAAATCAATGCCTTAGATCTCGCGTACGGTTTTCTCGCGAGTTCATTGAACCTGAGGCTTCAGAGATCAGGCCAATTTCAGGCCTTTGGACCCTGGGTACTCCATCTGTCCAGTCGGTTCGTCTGACTTCTGATCCGCAACGGAAGGCGCGGAACCTCCCCCAGAACTGCCCTTGTCTTTCGGCAGCGTTGCTCTGCCGATCAAAGGATAAGATGCATCAGCAAGGCTTTGCTGCACAAATTTCGTGAAGGATTCACTGTGTGCATCCAGCGTGATAGCTGGAGGGCATGAGCCGTTGGGCCCCGGCGAAGTACAAGACCACGAACTGGCCGTCTTGCAACACAGCACTGAAGCAACGCGGATCGCTGTCGATCTGGTTTGATCCCGAGAGGGTCTGGACGCCGCCGCCAACAGGCAAGCCTGGCCGCCAATTCCAATTCAGCGATGCGGCAATCCAGGCCTGCCTTACCCTGAAGGTCTTGTCTGGCATGCCTTTGCGGCAATCCACCGGCGTCGTACAATGCTTGTTGCGGCTGGCCGGGTTGGACTGGGCCGTACCCGGCTGCAGCACCCTATGCCGCCGTCAGAGGACACTGAACGTAAGTCTGCCGTATCGGGGCCGAAAACTGGCCCACTGAACCTGCTCCCCCCCCCTCTCATGGCTTGCAAGCAAACCACTGCCGGGCAGCGGACAGCACCGGCATCAAGGCTGAGGGTGAAGGCTGAGGGTGAAGGTGCGTGGAATGCCCGTGAACATGGTGGCCCCAAACGCCGTATATGGCGCAAGCTGCACGCAGGGATCGACGAAAAAACGCTGGAAGCGCGGGCCGTCTAGGTCACAAGCAGCAACGTTGGGATGCGCCCATGCGGCCCGAACTGCCCGGCCAAATCCCGCCTGAACAGAAGTTTGGCAGCGTCACCGCGGACGGCGCATATGGCACCCGGAAATGCCACGGGGCAATTGCCGCGCGCGGCGCGCTTGCCGTCATTCCTCCGCGCAAAAACACCAAACCCTGGAAGCCTGCGAGCGCAGGGGCCATCGCTCGGAACGGGGCCGTCAATGCATCGCGATATTCGGGCCGTGCCCTGTGGCGACGATGGAGCGGATACCAGCGCCGGCGCCGCGCCGGGATATGGGGTGCTGAAAGTGATCCGGGGGATCATTTTCCCGGCGATTGGATGCATTGTGCAAAGCTGCTGGGGCAAAGCCTCATGGCGCGGGACTTCGACCGCCAAGTTGCGGAAATCCAGCTCCGCATCGCAATGCTCAACCGGTACACAGCTCTCAGCATACCAGATACCTTGGCCGTAGGATAAGTCTGTCCGGGGAAAGGGGTGGCACGGCCTTCAGCAGATTTATGCAACAAAGCCCTGCCGGCCGCCGCCGCGCAACACCTGATGGCGCACTGGCGCCTGCCCCGCGGGGCGGCGTCTGCGGCTTAGCGGTCAGCGCGCGATCACGATGTCGGCTTTCAGCCCGCCCAGATCCGTGCTTTCGCCCAGCCGCAGGGTACCGCCGTGAGCACGGGCGATGTCCGCCACAATCGCCAGACCAAGGCCGACACCAGACCCGCGGTCCTGATTACGGGCCGGATCCAGCCGGGTGAACGGGCGGATGGCATCGCCGCGCTGCCCGGCTGGTATGCCGGGGCCGTCATCCTCGACCCGGATGCGCATGGAGCGATCGGTCAAAGCCACAGAAACCCGCGCCTGGGAGCCATAGCGCACGGCGTTTGAGATCAAATTCTCCACCGCCCTTCGCAGCGGCTGGCGGCGCAGCATCACCTCCCCCGTGCCGGACATCTCTCCCAGCGCCACCTGTTTATCCTGGCGCTGCCAATCGCTGATGATAGTGCGGACAAGGTCTTGCGGATCCACCGGTTCAGGCTCGCTTACGGTCGCCCCCCTGGAGAAATCCAGGAACGCATCCAGCAGTGCCTGCATTTCATCCACATCGCGCAGCATCGGTGCGGCATGCTCCTCGTCCAGCATTGCCAGCTCAAGCTTCATCCGCGTCAGCGGCGTGCGCAGGTCATGGCTTACCCCTGACAGCATCAGCGTGCGCTGCTCGATCTGCCGCTCGAGCCGCGCGCGCATATCCAGAAAGGCACTGCCGGCCGCCCGCACTTCCAATGCGCCGGCCGGCGAATACGGCACCGCCCGGCCGCGCCCGAAAGCTTCGGCAGCATTGGCCAGCCGCTTGATCGGGCGCAGCTGGTTGCGCATGTAAAGAAAGGAAATCAGCATCATCAGGAAGCCGAACAACAGCATAGTGACAATCAGCTGGTGCGGTGCGGCGGCAGTTACCCGCCGACGGTCAAAGCTGAGTTCCATCAGCCCGTGCGCGGAGCCGAAATAGACCTGTACCGTGCGGTCCGCAGGAAACCGCGCCGCCAGAAACCCTGGGAACGTCTTCTGCAGTTCTTCACGCACCACCCGGCCGGAAAACTCGATCAGGCTGAACTGATCCTCCGGCAGCGGAGCACCAGGAGGCAGAAACCGCGCCTGCATGTTCAACGGCTGCAGCAGCGGCCCCATCTGAACCAATGCGGCCTGCTGGTCCGTTGCCGCGTCCGCCACCTGGCGCAGCAGCTCGAACTCGCGCTGGATGGTGGCCGTCATCTGCACGGTGACATCTTCCAGATCGCGTTTGATGAACACCACAGACACCACGATCTGCAGCGCCACGATGGGCACCACCAGGATCAAAGCCGCACGGGCATATAGACTGCGCGGCATATATCGTTTGAGCCATTTGAAGAACATGGGCTAAGCCTATAGGGCGCTTGGAAAAGAGAAAAGCCAATCCGGGCCCGAACCGGCCGGGAAAACAGCAGCGGAGCAAGAGTATGCAGGCATCAGATGATTTCAACCCGCAGGCTGGCTTGGCCGAAGAGCTGGAGCCGGGCCTGCGCCGCATTCTGGCGCCGAATCCCTCGCCGATGACCTATCGCGGCACCAATACCTATGTGATCGGGACCGGCGGCCTGGCAGTCATTGATCCTGGGCCGGAGTCCGAGCCGCACCTTGCGGCGATTCTGGCCGCCGTGCAGCCGGGGCAGCAGATCACCCATATCATCGTGACCCACAGCCATTTGGACCATTCCCCGCTGGCCCGGGTGCTTGGCCAGGCAACCGGTGCGCCGGTCTTTGCCTTTGGCGGGCCTGCAGCCGGGCGCAGCGCCGTGATGTGCCAGCTGGCCGCCGGCGGGCTGGCCGGAGGCGGCGAAGGCATCGACGCCGGGTTTTCACCTGACATCACGGTCGGGGACGGCGAGATCATCCGCGGTGACGGCTGGGATCTGGAGGTCATCCACACACCCGGCCACCTCGGCAATCACATTGCGCTGGCTTGGGGCGGCGCCTGTTTCACCGCTGATCATGTGATGGGCTGGGCCAGTTCGCTGGTCTCGCCGCCGGATGGCGACCTGACGGATTTCATGGCCTCCTGCCGCCGACTGCGCCAGCGCGACTGGCGTGTTTTCCACCCCGGCCATGGTGCCCCGGTCCACGACCCTGCCGGCCGGCTCGACTGGCTGATCGCCCACCGCGGCTCCCGCGAGGCCGCAATTCTGGACGCGCTTTCAGAGGCGCCCGCCAGCGCTTCCGTTCTGGCCCGGAAGATCTACACCGAAACCCCGCCGGCATTGCTGAAAGCTGCCGAGCGCAATGTTTTCGCGCATCTTGTTGACCTCACCGGCCGCAAATTGGCCGCACCGCATGGCCCCCTTTCCGCCTCCGCCGTTTTTGACCGGCGCAGCGGCTGACTTTTTTCGAAAAAGTCCTTCTTGCCCTCTGGACGCCTGATCCGGAGGGCGCTATACGGCACAGACCGTTCCGGCGTAGCTCAGCGGTAGAGCAGTTGACTGTTAATCAATTGGTCGTAGGTTCGATCCCTACCGCCGGAGCCAAAATCACCCAAAGCGTTGATTGAAAATCAAAAATCCAGCTCCGAGAAATCGGGTGGAAATATTGATGCGGCGCAAACGCTTGCGCAGGATTCCCTACCCTTGGCCCGGCATCTCCCAATCAGCGGAGGCGCATCCGCCCTCCCCTCTTGAACGCCGCAAGTCAAATTTTTTATGGCGCTGGCGCGGGCCTGCGCCGGCTTCAAGCCGATCCCTACCTGCATTTATTGCCTTCCACGACACGCTTATGCCTCCCGCGAGGCAGCAGCGCTTGACCGTCGGCTGGCCGCGATTAGCGAACTCTGCTTCAACTTGGACATGACCGGTTGCAAGCGGATCTCCCGGTTCAAGGATTAATAATGGAAAGGCTTAAACCACATGCTGTTGAAGCTTCCGCAGACTACTGGCCAGCTCCCCGGTCTCGCGGCCCATCTTAGCTCCCAGAAAAGACGGAAAACAGATGTGAAGCGTTTTTCCAATGAGTCCGCGACGCGCCGCCGCCAGTAAAACGACGATGGCCTCGGTTCCAGATGCTGGCCTGGTGTTGATCTTCTCTATACTCCGGCTCCCGCGAGGGTCCCGCGCAATCGGATGTGACGGAGAATGTGTTCGGAACGACAGAAGCGCCCCAAGCTGTAGCGCTTCTGTCGTTTATTTCCAACTTCCTAGAGGGAAGCTGGCTCCGGCGGTAGGGATCGAACCTACGACCAATTGATTAACAGTCAACTGCTCTACCGCTGAGCTACGCCGGAACACGAGATGCGGTATAGAAATAACTCCAAAGGACGTCCAGAGGAAATCTGCGGTTTTGGGGAACTTTTTTCGCCCCTCGTTTAAGGGGCCGTTTTTGCCGGAGAAAACCGCGGTTGCCCAGGGCTTGCCAGCCTCCAAACAGCCGCTGGACAGGCCGCCAATTGTTCGCGCCGATAACATGTGCAGAATGGTCGGCTACGGTACGGCTACCGCACTTCCTCAGGTGCAACTTTCGGCGCCGGTTCCTCCCAAAAGGCCTGCAGCGCCGGTTTCGTCTCCACTGTGCAGGATTGCTGCGCACCAGAGCATGACACGGTTGCAAAATGTGAATACGCCGGCGGCAGCCCAGGCTAACCAACAACAACGCAGTGAATGGCCGAATGCTTTGGCTTCGCCGGAATTTCTGGCACCAATGCAATGCCTGCTCGCTGTTTGGCGCGCTCCAAGGCCGCCGCACCGCCGCCTGCACTGCCTGGAACCGCTGTCACCTGATGCCCCCCCCCTGGCGCAGCATCTCGGCCCCGTAGCGCCAAAAGACTACAATCGGCCCTCCTTCGACCGCATCCGCAACAGAGATCTCTTCCGCATAAACATTCACCGTTTGCGCCATCAGGCGGCGGCTGCTGACAACCATCGGCCCGACCGGAACGGCCAGCGGCGCGCCGGTGAATTGCTGCGCCCCGCGTGGTCCAGATGGTTTCCGTCTCGAAGGTGACCGGTGCCGGCGCGCGCAGATTCTAGATCATCTATTGCACCGCAGGTACCGCCGCGCTGGCCACGCCGACCGGCAACGCGCCCGCCCGCACCGCACAGAAGGCAGTGCTGTTGCTGACAGCCGCCAGCCTGACAGCGCCCGTGTCACCCCATTTCCGCCGGCAGCGCCGCATAGCCGCGGAAGCGGATACGTCCGCCCGGCACCCGGCCGGTCAGCAGCCGGTAGCCCGGGAAACGGTGCAGCAGGCGTTCAATGGCAATCCTCCCCTCAAGCCGCGCCAGAGTCAGCCCGACGCAGACATGCGGCCCGCCGGCAAACGCCAAATGCCGGTTCGGCGTCCGCCCGGCATCAAAGTCGCCAGGCTTGTCAAACACCTCCGGATCCCGGTTCGCCGCACCGATCAGCAGGTGCAAGTTGGTCCCCGCAGGGACTTTCATACCGCCGATTTCCACCTCCGCTGTGGTTTCGCGGTTGCCCAGCTGATTGGGCGAACGGAACCGCAGAACTTCCTCGACAGCGGGTTTGATCAGGTCCGGCTGCTCCAGCACCCGCTGTTTCTGGTCCGGATGATCATTCAGCAGCGCCAATCCATTACCGATCAGATTGGTGGTCGTCTCGTGGCCTGCATTCAGGATAAAGATGCAATTCTGTATCAGCTCAACCTCGCTGAGAGTGCCATCCGCCCCCTCGCCGTTGATCAGCCGTGTCAGAACGTCGGTTTCGATATTCCCCGGCCTGGCCCGCCGCCGGGCGATCAGGTCCTGCAGATAAGCCTTGAACGCCTCCACCGCCCGGTGACCGGCCGCCAGCTGATCAGCCTTCAACGCAGGCTCCAGCGCGCCCAGGATCGCCAGTGACCAATCGCGCAGCGGCGCCCGCTCCGCCATCGGCACGTCCAGCAGATTGCCGATAATCTGGATCGGAATGGAGGCCGCAAAATCCTCAATCAGATCCACCTTGGCCGCCCCTTCCATTCTGTCCAGCAAGTGATCAACCGTCTCAACCAGCCCCGGCTCCATCCTGGCAAGCGCCCGCGGCGTTAGCGCCGAGGTCATGATCCTGCGCACCCGCGTGTGCAGCGGCGGGTCGGAAAACACCAGGGAAGTGGTGTGATGCTCGAATAGCGGTGAACCTGCGCCGAATTTTGGCGCAAAAACCTTCTTCTTGTCCGAGGAAAACAGCGTGGTGTCCCGGTAGATCCTGTCCAGATCGGCATGGCGGCAGACCAGCAGTGATCCATCCGGCTGCGGCAGAACCGGCGCCCCGCGCAGCAAAGCATCATAAAAGGGAAAGGGATCCTCCAGAAAACCCTCTGGCGGGTTTGCCAGGTCAAACTCCTCGATATTCACAAATCCGTGCTGTCCGCCGCTCACCTGACACCCTCCCGCTGGCCGTGCCAGTCAGGATTTCCGCAGCAAATGCGACTGTCAATCCAACTTCGGGGAAAGACCCGGCGTCAGGACGCCGCCGCGCCTATGTCGATGAAGCCGGATTGCCGCGTGACAACACCGCGTGGACCAGCTAGAAACAAAACATGAACACTCCTATCTCTTCCATCCGCAATCTTGGCCCCGCTTACGAGGAAGCCTGCCACCGCGCCGGTATCTCTTCGGCCGAGGATCTGCGTGCCATCGGCGCTGACGCAGCCTATGCCAGGCTGCTGCAAACCGGCACCCGGCCGCATTTCATCGGCTACTACGTTCTGGTGATGGCGCTGCAGGGACGGCCGTGGAACGATTGCAAAGGCAAGGAAAAAGAAGAGCTTCGCCAGCGTTTTGACGAGATCAAGGCCAGCAGCTTTGATACGCAGAAGGCAGCCTTCGAAGCGGCCCTGGACATGATCGGGGTTGTCGCGCGCAAATAGCAGGGCGGAACCGAATGGGAGATCCGAGGGTTAGTTCATCAAAGGAACACCAACCAAAGGAGATCCTCGATGGACCTGATCCGCATCATTCTTGCAGTCATTCTGCCGCCGCTTGGCGTGTTTCTGCAGGTCGGCCTGGGCAAGCATTTCTGGCTGAACATCCTGCTGACCATCCTCGGCTACATCCCGGGCATCGTGCACGCTGTCTGGATTATCGCTAAGACGCCTGAACGTGCCTAAAGCTGCGCTTCACGAGGACCAGCTGCGGTCGCTGGAAAGCCTGGCCCATCGCATGGACCGCGCGTTCCGGATTCCGCTGATCGGCACGCGGGTCGGCTGGGACAGTATTCTGGGCCTCGTCCCCGGCGCGGGCGACGCCATTGCGCTGCTGCCTGCCGGCTACATCCTGCTTTCAGGCCACCGCATGGGCGCTTCAAAGGGAACACTGGCCCGTATGGCCGCCAACATCGGCATTGATACGCTTGTGGGGGCGATCCCGTTGATCGGCGACCTGTTCGACATCGGCTGGAAGGCTAACGTCCGCAATGTTGCCCTGCTGCGCCGCCACCTGAAACACACAGCCGCGCAGGATGAAGCGTTGGCGAAACGTCTTGCGCGGCGCAGCGATTCCAATCGGACCGCACCGCGGCAGGCCACTGCTGTGCATCCGCATCGCAGGGACATTGAGCGGTCCACTCGGCCTCAGTCATAAAAAAGACCGCGCCGGTTGCCCGGCGCGGTCTTTAATTCATCCGGTAAGCCTGCGGCTTAGCCGACCAGCTCGAGGCCGGAGAAGAAGTAGGCGATCTCAACAGCGGCAGTTTCCGGCGCGTCGGAACCGTGGACGGAGTTTTCGCCAACCGATTCAGCAAATTCAGCGCGGATGGTGCCGGCCGCGGCGTCTGCCGGGTTGGTGGCGCCCATCACTTCGCGGTTTTTGGCGATGGCGTTTTCACCTTCCAGAACCTGCGCGACGATCGGAGCGGAGGCCATGAATTCGCACAGCTCATCGTAGAAGGGGCGCTCGGCGTGCACTTTGTAGAACTCGCCTGCCTGGGCTTTGGTCAGGTGAATGCGCTTTTGCGCCACGACACGCAGGCCGGCTTCTTCGAATTTGGCGTTGATTGCGCCGGTCAGGTTGCGGCGGGTTGCGTCGGGTTTGATGATCGAAAAAGTGCGTTCCAGTGCCATGGGGCAGACTCCTGTGCTGAAAAGCCGGACATCATGCCCGGCCCGTTACGAATTGCCGCTCCGATAGCATGGCTCTGTGACAGGATAAAGAGGGGATTGCGCAGCGTTGACGCAGCCGCAAAGGCGGTGCGCAGCCTGCCGGCTCGGCGACCTGTGCCCTTGCCGGTCCCCCCGCCGATCTGAAATAACCCTGCCACATCCAGCGGCCGCCGGTGCCCTGCACATGGCCTGCCCCATTGACAAGGGCCAGACAGTACAGCAGTGCTCGGCCTATGTTACGTATCAGCGATATATCCTACGCGGTCGAAGGCCGTCTTTTGTTCGATGGCGCCAGCGCCACGATCCCCACTGGCCACAAGGTTGGACTGGTCGGCCGTAACGGCACCGGCAAGACCACGCTGTTCCGGCTGATCCGCAATGAGCTGTCGCTGGAATCCGGCGCCATTTCCCTGCCCAGCCGGGCCCGGATCGGCGGCATCGCGCAGGAAGCGCCATCGTCAAACGTGTCGCTGATCGATACGGTGCTCGCGGCAGATACCGAACGTGCCGAATTGATGGCCGAGTCTGAGACCGCGCAGGATCCGGCCCGGATTGCCGAAATTCAAACCCGCCTGTCAGATATCGATGCCTGGTCGGCCGAGGCCCGCGCCGCCGCCATCCTCAAAGGTCTCGGGTTTGACTATGCCGCCCAGCAACGCCCCTGCTCCGACTATTCGGGCGGCTGGCGGATGCGCGTCGCCCTTGCGGCGGTGCTGTTTTCCCAGCCTGATCTGCTGCTGCTTGATGAGCCGACCAACTATTTGGATCTTGAAGGCGCGCTGTGGCTCGAAGCCTATCTGGTGAAATACCCCCACACAGTGATCATCATCAGCCACGACCGCGAGCTGCTGAACCGCTCGGTGAACGGCATTCTGCATCTCGAAGAGCTTGGCCTGACCTATTACTCCGGCAACTATGACCAGTTTGCCCGCCAGCGCGCCGCCAACCGCGCCAATCAGGCTGCCCAGGCCAAAAAACAAGACGCCCGCCGCGCCCATCTGCAGGCCTTTGTCGACAGGTTCAAAGCCAAGGCCAGCAAAGCCAAACAGGCGCAAAGCCGGGTGAAAATGCTGGAAAAAATGGAGACCATCCGCGCCCCCGAAGACGCCGCGCGCACGGTGTTCACCTTTCCCGAACCAGAGGAGCTGTCGCCGCCGATCATCGCAACCGAGGGCGTCTCGGTCGGGTACGACGGAACCCCGATCCTCAGCCGGCTGGATCTGCGCATCGACCAGGACGACCGTATCGCGCTCTTGGGCAAGAACGGCGAGGGCAAATCCACCCTGTCCAAGATGCTGTCAGGCCGTCTGGATGTGATGGCCGGCAAGATGACCCAGTCCGGCAAGCTTCGGATTGGCTTTTTTGCGCAGCATCAAGTGGATGAGCTGCACATCGACGAAACGCCGCTGCAGCATTTGCAACGCGAACGCCCGGATGAAGGCCAGGCCCGCCTGCGCGCCCGGCTGGCCGGGTTCGGCCTGGGGTCGGATCAGGCTGACACCGAGGTGGGACGCCTGTCCGGCGGACAAAAAGCGCGGCTGTCGCTGTTGCTGGCGACCCTGCCCGCCCCGCATCTGCTGATCCTCGATGAGCCGACCAACCACCTGGATATCGAAAGCCGCGAGGCTTTGGTCGAAGCGCTGACTGCCTATTCCGGCGCGGTCATTCTGGTCAGCCACGACATGCATCTGCTCAGCCTGGTCGCGGACCGGCTGTGGCTGGTGTCGGGCGGCACCGTGAAACCGTTCGAGGGCGACCTGCCGGCCTACCGCGATCTGCTGCTGACCCGCGACAAACCCGCAGGCAAGCCCAAGGCGGCAAAGCCCAAGCGCCCCACCCGCGATGCGATCCTGGCCCTTCGCGCCGACGTGCGCAAAGGCGAAGCCCGGCTCGAAAAAGTCAGCGAGATGCGCGACAAGCTCGCCAAAAAACTGGCGGACCCTGCCCTGTATGACGACGGACGCAAGGACGAAGCCGTTGTCTGGCAGCGCAAATATGCCGAAGTGATGGAGGCGCAGGACCGCGCCGAGGAGCTTTGGCTGAAAGCGGTGGAGAAACTGGAAAAAGCAGAGGCGCAATGATCGACACGGCTTTTCTGATCACCTCCTTTGTGACGCTGTTTGTCATCGTTGACCCGATCGGCCTGACACCGATCTTTCTGGCGCTGACACAGGGGATGACGCCGGCACAGCGGCGCGCGATTGCTCTGCGCTCCACCATCACCGCGGCAATTCTGCTTGCGCTGTTTGCGGCACTTGGCGAGGCGGTGCTCGGCTTTGCAGGAATTTCCATGCCTGCCTTCCGCATTGCAGGCGGCGTGCTGTTGTTCCTCACCGCGCTCGACATGCTGTTTGAACGCCGCAACAAGCGGCGCGAAGACCGCAGCGAGGAGGATGATTCTGAAGACCCCTCCATTTTCCCGCTGGCGATCCCGCTGATTGCAGGCCCCGGGTCCATCGCCACCGTCATTCTGCTGGCGGGCCAGCAGCCTGGCATTGCCGGCTTTGCCATGGTGATGGGCGTGGTGGTTGCGGTGCTGGCGATCCTCTTGGTGATGTGCCTGTTTTCCGGCCTGTTCGAACGCATGCTGGGCAAGACCGGCATCACCGTTGTGACCCGTCTCCTGGGCATGCTGCTAGCGGCGCTGTCCGTCCAGTTCGTGCTCGACGGGCTGCGTGCTTTTGGATTTGCAGGCTAGCATAACGCCCCGGCCCGCCTACATTATATGCAGGAGGTGCGCGGATGGGCGAGTATGAAATCGGGCGGGTTATCTATCTGGTTGTCTTGCTGGTTGCAGTCGGGTCCTGGGTGTTTGTGCAAAACCGCCAGAACATTGGCAAGACCCTGCAGATGTTTGCCGTCTGGGGCTTTATCTTTCTTGGTGTGATAGCCTCCTATGGGCTGTGGGAGGACATCCGCCAAACCGTGCGCCCGCAGCAAAGCGTCGCGGTGGATGCCGGACGGGTCGAAGTGCCGCGCGCGCCCGACGGGCATTACTATCTGACGCTGGAGGTGAATGGCGCCACCGTTCCGTTCCTGGTCGACACCGGGGCCAGCGAAGTTGTGCTGAACGCGCGCGATGCGGAACGTGCCGGCATCGATACCGACGCCCTCGCCTATCTCGGCCGCGCCCGCACCGCCAATGGCGAGGTGCGCACGGCCTCGGTCTGGATCGAAGAAATGTCGCTGGGCGGCATCACCGACACGAACGTGCGCGTCTGGGTGAACCAGGGCGAGTTGGAGCAATCCCTGCTGGGAATGGGCTACCTGCAGCGCTGGTCCAGCATCGAAATCCGCAATGGCGCATTGGTGCTGACACGCTGATCAGGCGCCTGGGCGGTGCAGGCCTCCGGCAGCAGTATTCCGGACCAGAAAGAAGCCAAGAGCATTTTCTTTCTCTTGCTCGGAATACTCCGGGGTGAATTGGCCGGACCGCCAGGAGGGGCAGCGCCGCTCGACATCGGTCACCCTTCGTCAAGTACCGGCAGAATGAATCCGTTGACCGGATAGACCCGCCCGAAGGCCCCCGGATTGCTCTCCAAGCGCACCGCGGACCAGTCGTTTTCGGCCGATACGTCGATGACCGCCATTCCCAGCGACACCTTGTTGCGGCGCCAGTTTGCGTGATTGACCCGGATCCTGCGCGGCTCCTCAACCTTGGACACCACGGCAACATGGCCCAGCGGATTGGAGCGGGTCGCCCGGAAGGCCATCACCGCACCCGTTTGCGGCTTCTGATCGCGGCTGAACTGTCCTTTAGCCTGCGCCCACCAGGTTTTCGCATTGCCGAAGATCTCGATCCCGCTGGCGTTGCGGGCAAAGGGCACGCACCAGACGCGGCGTCCCCTGGATTGCAAAGACTGGACTTCTTGGACCGCGTACTCCAGACGCGCGGCCTCAACCTCGGCGCGGGCCACCGATCCGCCTTGAATATCACCGCAACTTGCGAGGAACAGCAGCCCAGCCCCAACAAACGGCAGCAGCCGCGCCCGACGGAACGCATGTGATACTTTCATCTGTCCCCCAGTGTCCTGGTCTTTTGATCTGATCTATTGACCGGGAGACGTACTGCGGCAGCGCCTTTGGCGCGAGCATTTCCTGCCAAACTGAAACAAAACCGTAGGAAACTGGCAATATCCCGCCGATACAGCGGACGAACAGGCCGGTTTCCCGGCCTATTTCTCGGCCTTCTTCTCCCAACGGCCGCTTTCTTCGGACCAGTACTGGGCGGAACAGCCTGCATCGGTCAGGGTTTTCCACTGGCGGCGGGCGTGCTGCACGGCTTCCGGATCGGTGCCGTCAAACAGAATGCAGACACGGTTCAGCGCCTGCACCTCATCCGCGCTGACCGCGGCGCCATCCACCGCCATCACACAGTTAGGGGAATTGGCTGCCTCTGGTCCTGCGGTCAGCAGAACCGGCTGCAGCGCATCATGGGGGCCGCCTGCCAGGCCATGGGGCAAAAAGCTGTCCTCCGGCCCCAGCCACAACCGGTCATCCAGCCAGGCCATGCGCTCGGGGTCGCGCCCGCGCACCGCAATGCGCCAGCCCGCCCCGCGCGCCTTATCCAGAAGGACCGGCAGGGTCTCCTCCAGCGGCCTGCGGGTCAGATGATAGAAGTAGGCAGCCCCCATGAATGCTTATTCCGCCTCGAACCTATCCGCGACCAGACGGTTCAGCGCCATCACGCCCCAGCCTGTGGCGCCTTTGGGCGCATAGTCCGTATCCGTCTTGACCGAGGCCACACCGGCGATGTCCAGATGAATCCAGGGCATGCCGTCCTTGATGAAACGCTGCAAAAACTGCGCCGCGGTGATTGAGCCCGCAGGACGCCCGCCGACGTTTTTCATATCGGCAATGCGCGATTTCAACTGATCGTCATAGGCCTTGCCCAACGGCATCCGCCAGGCGCCCTCATCTTCCGAATGCGCGGCCTTAAGGAAGGCATTGCACAGATCGTCATCGTTCGAGAATACGCCGGCATTCTCATGCCCCAGCCCGATGATAATCGCACCGGTCAGGGTCGCCAGATCAATCACGCCGGCAGGCTTGAACCGTTCCTGCGCATACCACAAGACGTCGCACAGAACCAAACGGCCTTCGGCGTCGGTGTTGATGATCTCGACCGTGTCGCCCTTCATCGACTTCACCACATCGCCCGGACGGGTGGCATTGCCCGAGGGCATGTTTTCCACCAGGCCGACCAGACCGACCACATTGGCCTTGGCTTTGCGCAGTGCCAGCGCCTTCATCGTGCCGGCCACAACACCGGCACCGCCCATGTCCATCGTCATCTCTTCCATGCCGCCCGCAGGCTTCAGGGAGATACCGCCGGTATCAAACACCACGCCCTTGCCGACCAGTGCCAGCGGAGCTGCATCCCCGGCGCCGCCTTTCCATTGCATCACCGCCACTTTGGAGGGACTGTCAGAGCCCTGACCGACGCTCAGCAGCGTGCGCATGCCAAGCTTTTCCAGATCCGCCTCCTCCAGGACCTCGACCTCAAGACCGATGCCTTTCATTTCCTCAATGCGGCGGGCGAATTCTGTGGTTGTCAGCACGTTGGCGGGCTCATTGACCAGATCCCGGGTCATGTGAACGCCTTCGGCCACGGCCAGCAACGGTCCGCAGGCAGCCTCGAGATCGGACGGCACTTTGGCGGCGATCACCACCTCGCCTTCGGATTTGTCCTCGGCAGGGGTCTTATGGTCGTCAAAGCCATAGTCGCGCAGCGCAATGCCCAGTGTGAGGTCAGCGGCCTTGTTCATGCTGCCGGCCATTACCGTCAGACGCTTGCCTGCGGCTCCTTTGGCCAGTTTTGCACCCGCCTGGCGCGCCTCCACCGGGGTCAGCTTGCGCGGCAGCACCAGCACATCCAGCGCCTCGGCCTGCATGCCAGCGGGCCAGCCAAGCGAGATCACATCCCCCGCCTTGGCCTTCCTGAAGCCATCCGATTCGATCAGCCGGGCAATTGCTCCTTTGCTCAGCCGGTTGGCCGTGCGCGCCGCCTGATCCATGCTGCCATCGGGCGTCACCATCACCGCCACGCGGCCGGTCATTTCCGGCAGGGCCTGTGGATCGTATTCGGCAAAACGGATCGGGGTAAGGCTGCTCATTCTCGCGCGCTCCTGCTGGTTTCATATGGTTCTTGGCCTAAGAGGTATCCTGCGCAGAGGCGCTTGGCCAGACCCGCCTTTGCGCCCGCGGCAGCCGCGATCCGCCGCCGAATGAGGCCGCTTGCGAGAATGCAGTTTTCCCCGTCGGCCAAATCCACTAATGTCCCGCAAAATCACAAAGGTCTGGGGGGATCAGGTGTCACGCTACGACAGATACGTGCTGTCACAATATCTGCTCTTCTTCGGCTTTTTTGCGCTGATTCTGGTGGCCGTGTTCTGGGTCAACCGGGCTGTTGTGCTGTTCGACCGGCTGATCGGCAACGGGCAGTCGGCTTTGGTGTTCCTCGAATTCACCGCTCTCACCCTGCCGAACCTCATCCGCATGGTGCTGCCGATTGCCGTCTTCGGCGCCTCGGTCTGGGTGACCAACCGGCTGAACAGCGAAAGCGAGCTGACTGTGCTGCGCGCCACCGGCACCAGCCCCTGGCAGATGGCGCGGCCGGCCTTGGCGTTCGGCGTCATCACCGCTCTGATGATGTCGGCGCTGACCCACTACCTGCTGCCGGCCTCGATCAGCCAGCTGGAGGTGCGCGAAAGCGAGGTCTCCCGCAACATCACCGCCAGCCTGCTGAGCGAGGGTGATTTCCTGCATCCGGCAGACGGTGTTACCTTCTACATCCGCCAGATCGACCCGGACGGCACCTTGAACGACGTCTTCCTGTCTGACCGCCGCGACCCGGAAACCACGTTGACCTATACCGGTGCCCGCGCCTTTCTGGTGCGCGACGAGGGCAGCGCGCATCTGATCATGGTGGAAGGCATGGCGCAGCGGCTGGACAATCAGACACAACGGCTTTCGACCACGTTCTTCTCGGATTTTTCTTATGATATCAGCGCTCTCGCCCAAAAGTCTGAAAACCCGGCGCGCAGCATCCGGGCTATCCCAAGCCTGGAGCTGATGACCAGCACCCGGGCCATCACCCGCAGCGATGGCTATTCCGCAGGCGCCCAGGCCGAGGAACTGCACCTGCGCTTTGCCCGTGCCCTGGTCTGTGTTGCCGTCGCCCTGATCGGGTTTTCCGCCCTGATGCTGGGCACCTTCTCGCGCTTCGGTGTGTGGCGTCAGGCCTTCCTGGCCTTTGTTGTGCTGATCTTTGTCGAGGGCTTGCGCGGGGTTGTCTCGGAGCCGGTTCTGCAAAACCCCAGCCTGTGGCCGCTGATCTATCTGCCGACCTTTCTGGGGCTGGCAGTGGCGCTGATCTTCCTGGTTCTGTCAGCCCGGCCCAAACGGACCCGGGCGGAGGCGTCCGCATGAAGCTTGATCTTTATTATGCCCGCCGTTTCCTGCAGTGGTTCCTGGTGATTGTTGCGGTGCTGATGACACTGGTGGTGCTGATCGACCTGAACGAACAGGTCCGCCGCTTCGAGGCGATCGACCTCAGCCTGCCGCAACTTCTTGGCCTGACCCTGCTCAACGTTCCGGCCGCCCTCAGCGAGTTCCTGCCGCTGATCATGATCCTGTCGACCATCGTGCTGTTTGTCGGCCTCGCCCGCAGCAGCGAGCTGGTGGTGACCCGCGCCATCGGCCGGTCCGGCATCCGTGCGCTGGCCGCACCGGTGATGGTGGCCGCCGCAATCGGCGGCCTGGCGGTCACCATGCTGAACCCGATCGCGGCGGCAACCGCCAACCGCTACCAGGATCTGGCCGAGACCTATCACAACGGCGGACCGTCAGCGCTGTCGCTGTCCGGCGAGGGCCTGTGGCTGCGCCAGGGCGGGGCCAGGGGGCAAGCGGTCATCCACGCCAAAGGCTACAGCGGCGACGCTGCGGAAATCACGTTGCTTGACGTATCGATCCACGCCTACACCAGTTCCGGCACCAGTTCCGGCGGCCTGGTCCGCCGCATCATCGCCGACAGCGCCCGGCTGGACGGCAGCAACTGGGTCCTGTCGAACGTCAAATCCTGGCCGCTGGCAGCCGGCATCAACCCCGATTCCAATGCCGCCCGGCATGACGAGCTGCGGCTGCCCACAACACTGACCACCGACCGGATCCGCGATACGCTGGGCACGGCCAGCGGCATCTCGATCTACGATTTGCCCTCGACCATCCGCGAATTGTCCGCCGCAGGTTTTACAACCAAACGCTATGAAGTCCGTTATCAGGCAGAGCTGGCCCGCCCCCTGTTCCTGATCGCCATGGTGCTGGTCGGGGCGTCCTTTACCATGCGGCACGCGCGCTTCGGCGGCACCGGGCTGGCGGTGCTCATGGCGGTGCTCCTGGGATTCGGGCTTTATTTCATCCGCAATTTCGCGCAAATCCTTGGCGAGAACGGGCAAATCCCGGTGGCCCTGGCCGCCTGGGCGCCGCCCGCCGCCGCGATACTTTTGACCTTGGGACTGCTCCTCCATGCCGAAGACGGGTAACTTGCGCCGCGCACTGCTTCTTTCTGCTGTGCTGCCCTGGCTGGCGCTGTCCGCCCCTGCCCCGCAGGCGCAGACCGCGGCGCCGCCTGATCCGGCGCAGCCCGCGATGCTGGTTGCAGATCAGGTCTTCATCACCCCCAGCCGCATTCTGGTGGCCGAAGGCAACGTCGAAGCGTTTCAGGGCAACACCCGGCTGCGCGCGCAAAAGATCACTTTTGACCAGACCGCCGGCACCCTGCAGATCGAAGGCCCGATCCGTATCGACCAGGAAGGCGACATCACCATCCTGGCCAATGCCGCCGAGCTGGACAGCGACCTGCGCAACGGCCTCTTGACCGGCGCCCGCATGGTGTTCCAGCAGCAGCTGCAGCTGGCCTCGCTTCAAATGACACGGGTCAGCGGCCGCTACACACAGCTGTACAAGACCGCCGTCACCTCCTGCCACGTCTGCGAAGACGGCAGCCCGCCGCTCTGGCAGATCCGGGCCGAGCGGGTGACCCACGACCAGCAGGAACGCCAGCTTTATTTCGAGGGCGCCCAGCTGCGTGTTCTGGACGTCCCGGTCTTCTACTTCCCGGCCCTGCGCCTGCCGGATCCCTCGCTGGAGCGCGCCAGCGGCTTCCTGATCCCGTCGCTGCGCTCCACCTCGAACCTCGGCACCGGGGTCAAAGTGCCCTACTTCTTCACCCTCGGTCCGCACCGCGACCTGACACTGGCACCCTATATCTCCTCCAGCACCCAGACGCTGGACCTCCGCTACCGCCAGGCTTTCCGCCGCGGCCGGATCGAATTCAACGGCGCCTACACCCGCGACGACCTGTTTCCCGGCGAGGACCGCGGCTACATCTTTGGTGAAGGCCAGTTCGATCTGCCGCGCGACTTCCGGTTTACCTTCGACGTCAAGGCGGTCTCGGACGATGCCTACCTTGAGGACTACGGCCTGCCGGAACTGGACCGTCTGCGCTCCGAAGCGGTGCTGTCCCGCGCCAAACGCGACAGCCTGTTCCGCGCGTCCCTGACCCATTACAAAACCCTGCGCCTCAGCGAACAACAGGCAAACATCCCCTCCGGGATTGCTGAAGCCTTTTATCAGACCCGCCACCATCCCGCCCTCACCGGCGGCGAGCTGCGGCTGACCCTGCAGGGCCATGGCCACCGCCGCAGTTCCAGCCTCGACGGCACTGCCATTGACAGCAACGGCCGCGATCTTGCGCGGCTCACTGCCGATATCGACTGGCGCCGCAGCTGGCGCCTGGGCTCCGGCATCCTGGCGGAATGGGAACTCGGCGCCGCAGCAGACGCCTTCCGGGCCTATGATGACAGTTTCTTCAACGAAGAGGTCACCCGCCTGACCCCGCGCACCGCGCTGACCCTGCGCCTGCCGATGCGCCGCCGCGACGCAGGCGGCGCCACCCAGTACCTGGAGCCGATCCTGCAGCTGGGCTGGCGCGACGAAGGCGGCGGCAATGTGGTTACCGAAGAAAGCCGTTTTGTCGAGTTCGACCAGGGCAATCTCTTGTCGCTGTCACGGTTCCCCTCCACCGACGCCCGCGAGGACGGACTGACCCTGGTCTACGGTGCAAACTGGGCGCGTTATGCACCCACCGGCTGGCAGGCCTATGCCACAGCCGGCCAGGTGCTGCGCAGCGACGGCGACGACCGGTTCACCAAAAGCTCCGGTCTCAGCGGCACCTCTTCCGACTTCCTGCTGGCAGGCCAGATCAAATTCGGCGACGGGCTGGCCCTTTCCACCCGCGGTTTGCTGAACGGCGCGCTGAATTTTTCCAAGGCTGAACTGCGCGGCGACTGGCGCACCAGCCGCTCCAGCCTCTCCGGCACCTATCTGTGGCTCGGCACCGACCCTGATGAGGACCGGGATGAGGAAAGCTCGGAACTGTGGGTGGACGGCAGCTATGACATCAGCCCCAGCTGGTCCGCCAGCGCCCGGCTGCGCTATGATATTTCCGACGCCCGTGCCACCCGCGCGGGCCTCGGTGTGGCGTACCGCAACGAATGCGTGACGGTCGACCTTTCCGTCAACCGCCGCTATACCTCAACAACAAGTGTTGAGCCGACAACGGATTTCGGCTTTACCATTTCCCTCAGCGGATTTTCCGTAAAGAGCGGCAGCAAACAGTACAGGCGGTCATGCAGCAAGACGTGAATACCCGGTTCCCGGCTCCTTTCCTCTCCCGTGCTTTCAAAACCGCAGCCGCGCTGGTGCTGGCCGCGGGGCTTTCCTGGACCGGCCTGCCGGCGGAAGCACAAAACCTATTTGCCCCGGCCATCACCGTGAATGACGAAGTCATCACCCGGTACGAGCTGGAACAGCGCGCCCGCTTCCAGTCGGCGCTGCGGGTGCCCGGCGATCCTTTGGAAACCGCCCGCGAGGAGCTGATCAACGACCGGCTCAAACTCGCCGTGCTGGAACAGGCCGGGATCGAATTGACCGATGAGGAAATCACCGCCGGCATGGAAGAACTGGCCGCACGCGCCAACCTGTCGCTGAACGAGTTCCTCACCGCGCTGCAGCAAAACGGCGTGGCGCCGCAAACCCTGCGCGATTTCACCAAGGTCGGGCTGGGCTGGCGGGAATATTCTCGCGCCCGCTTCCTGTCCCGCGCCCGCCCCACTCCGGTTGAGATTGACCGCGCCATGGGGTCGGCCGGAACCGGCAGCGTCCAGGTTCTGCTCAGCGAATTCATCGTTCCGATCAACGAACAGAACGCAGCCCAGGTCGAAGAGCTGATCGAACAGGTGGCCCGGCTCAAGGGCTACGACAGCTTCTCGGCCGCCGCCACCCAATATTCCGCAGCAGGCAGCCGCGAGAACGGCGGCCGCCTGCCCTGGATGCCGCTGACCAAGCTGCCGCCGCAGCTGCAAGAGGTTGTGCTGGCGCTGAAGCCGGGCGAGATTTCCGAACCGCTGCCATTGCAAAGCGCAGTAGCCCTGTTCCAGATGCGCGGCGTGCGCGAGGTCGAGGGCGCGGCACCGCGCTTCTCCGCGATCGAATACGCCGCCTATCACGTGCCCGGCGGGCGCACGCCCGAAGGGCTTGCCGCGGCGCAAAAGGTGATGAACAGCATCGACACCTGCGAAGATTTCTATGGGCTGGCCCAGGGCCAGGACCCTTCTGTTCTGGATGTGCAAAGCCTGCCGCCGTCTGATATCCCCCGCGATGTCGCCCTGGAACTGGCCAAACTGGACCCGGGCGAGACCTCTACTGCGCTGACCCGCAATAACGGCCAGACGCTGTTGGTGCTGATGCTCTGCGGCCGCACCGCCGATCTGGGCGAGGACAGCTCCCGCGAAACCGTGGCCAATGCGCTGACGGCGCAGCGGATGGCCTCGCTGGCCGGCAGCTATCTCGAACAGCTGCGCGCCGACGCCCGGATCGACATCAAATGAGCCAGCCCGGGCCGATTGCTCTCAGCTGCGGCGAACCCGCAGGCATCGGCCCGGAAATCGCCGTCAAGGCCTGGGAGGCCCTGCGCAGCTCTTGCCCGTTCTTCTGGATCGGCGACCCGCGCCATCTGCCGGAAGGCACCCCGGTCAAGGAAATCACCGCCCCATCTGCGGCGGCTACGGCCTGCGCAGACAGTTTCCCGGTGCTGCCCATTGCATTCGCCGGCAGCGCGGCCAGGGGCACTGCGGACCCGGCCAATGCCGCCGGTGTCATCCGGTCCATCGAAACCGCCGTCCAGCTGGTCCAGACCGGCGAAGCCGCCGCCGTCTGCACTGCCCCGATCCACAAAAAGGCGCTGATCGACGGTGCCGGCTTTTCCTATCCCGGCCATACCGAATTCCTGGCCGCACTCGCGGGCCGCAGCCGGGTGGTGATGATGCTGGCCAGTGACCGGCTGCGGGTGGTGCCTGCCACCATCCACATTGCTCTGTCCGAAGTCCCCAAGGTTCTGACCCCGGCGCTGCTGCAAGAGACCATCGAAATCACCGCAGCGGGCCTCAGGGGTCAGTTCGGCATCGCCGCGCCCCGCATCGCCGTCGCCGGGCTCAACCCGCATGCCGGCGAGGGCGGCGCCATGGGCCATGAGGAACTGGATTGGATCAACGCCCTGATCCGGCAGATGCAGTCGGAGGGCCTGGATGTCACCGGCCCGCACCCGGCGGACACACTGTTCCACGCAGCCGCCCGGGTCCGCTACGACGCCGTGGTCTGCATGTATCACGACCAGGCGCTGATCCCGATCAAGACCCTGGATTTCGATCGCGGCGTCAATGTAACCCTGGGCCTGCCCTTTATCCGCACCTCGCCCGACCACGGCACCGCTTTTGATATCGCAGGCACCGGTCAGGCCAATCCCACCAGCCTGATCGAGGCCCTGAAGCTGGCGCAGCGGATGGCTGCCAGCCCTTGATTCTTCTTCAGGCGGCAAATATCCCCGCCGGAGGCATGAAAAATCCGGCGCACTGCCTGCGCCCTGTCCCAAGGTCCAGATGATATGAGCGCTATCGACTCCCTTCCCCCTCTGCGTGAAGTGATCGCAACGCATCAATTGTCGGCGCGCAAATCACTGGGCCAGAACTTCCTGCTGGATCTGAACCTCACCGCCAAGATCGCGCGGCAGGCCGGCGACCTATCAGACTGCGACGTGCTGGAAATCGGCCCCGGCCCCGGCGGCCTCACCCGCGGGCTGCTTGCCGAAGGCGCCCGCCGGGTGCTGGCGGTGGAGAAAGACAGCCGCTGCCTGCCCGCGCTGCAGGAGATCGCTGACGCCTATCCGGGCCGGTTCGAGGTGATCAACGGCGACGCGCTGGAGATCGACCCGCTCGAACACCTGACGCCGCCGATCCGCATCGCCGCCAACCTGCCCTATAACGTCGGCACCGAATTGCTGGTGCGCTGGCTCACCCCAAAAGACTGGCCGCCGTTCTGGCAAAGCCTCACCCTGATGTTCCAGCGCGAAGTGGCTGAGCGCATCGTGGCGCAGCCCGGCTCCAAGGCCTATGGCCGGCTGGCGCTGCTGGCGCAATGGCGGGCAGACGCGCGGATCGTGCTGTCGCTGCCGCCCGGCGCCTTCACGCCGCCGCCCAAGGTCTCCAGCGCCGTGGTGCATCTGGATGCCCTGCCCGAGCCGCGCTTCCCGGCAGATGCCGCGATCCTGTCGCGGGTCGTGGCCGCCGCCTTCAACCAGCGCCGCAAGATGCTGCGCGCTTCGCTCAAAGGCGTCTCACCGGCGATCGAGGATCACCTCAACGCTGCTGGCATCCCGCCCACCGAACGCGCCGAACAGGTAAGCCTGGAAGCCTTCTGCGCGCTTGCCCGCGAGCTGGCCACGGCCTGAGCTGTTCCCTTTCATAACCGGAGCCTTACATTCCGATGACCCAAACCGATACGTCGCATCCGACCCTTCTGTCCGTTAACGTCAACGCCGTTGCCTATCTGCGCAACCGGCGCGAGGTGCCCTGGCCCGATCTGATCGACATCGCCCGCGCCATACTGAAGGCCGGAGCCCACGGCATCACCGTGCACCCCCGCCCGGACGAGCGGCACATCCGCTTTTCCGACCTCCCGGCCCTGTCCCGCCTGATCACCGAAGAATTCCCGCAGGCCGAGTTCAACATCGAAGGCTATCCGACCCGCCATTTCATCGATCTGGTTCTGGAAAACAAACCGCATCAGGTGACGCTGGTGCCCGACACGCCGGAACAATCCACCTCTGACCATGGCTGGGATTTTGCAGCCGACGGAGAGATGCTTCTGCCCATCGCCCAGGAGTTCAAGGCCGCCGGCATCCGCGTCTCCTATTTCGCGGACGCCGATCCGGCAGACCCGGCGCTGGCGCAGCAGGCCGGGGCTGACCGGATTGAATTCTACACCGGCCCATATGCCAATGAAACCGCGCCAGAGGCAGTCTCCCGAGAGCTGGCAAAGCTGAAAGCCACGGCAGATGCGGCCCGCCGCCTGGGCGCCCTGCGGCTGAACGCGGGCCACGACCTGACCGTGGACAACCTGGCAGCCCTGCGCCGGGCCATCCCCGATCTGGCGGAGGTTTCGATCGGCCACGCCTTGACCGCAGATGCGCTGATGCTGGGCTTTCCCGAAGCGGTCCGGCGCTATCTGCGGGTGCTGGGGCACAACGCCTGACACCCTCCGGACCCGCGCCTCTGCTGCCAGAGGCCAGCCGCCTGAGCAGAAACGGAAAAACCCCCGGGCAGTCAGCGCCGGGGGTTTTTTTGGTTTTCAGGCCGGGCGCTGATTACTCAGCCGCCTCCGCTGGGCCGTCCTCAGCCTTTGGCTTGGGCTTGGGCTTGGCACGCGTGCGGGCGGGTTTCTTTGGCGCAGGCGCCTCGCCGCCTTCGCTTGCCGGGGCCGCGTCGTCAGCCGTGGCCGCGGGCTTGCGCGTGCGCGGCTTGCGGGCGGGGGCCTTTTTTGCGGGTGCTTCCGCCGGGGCGTCTGCAGGCGCTGCGGACCGGCTTTCCGGCGTTTCGACAAGACCGCTCTCCTGGCCGTTGCCATTGTCGCCGCGCGGGTCGATCACCTCGGGCTGCGGCGCCGCTGCCGGATCGGCTGCGGGCGGTGCCGAGGCGGCAGCCGCAGCTTCCCGCTCCTGGCGCTCCAGCCGCTCGGCCCGTTCGCGGTCGCGGTCGGCCTGGCGTTCGCGGTTCTGCCGCTCCTGCTCTTCGCGGCGCGCGTCGATCTCGCGCTGCGCTTCATTGAGCAGCCGCAGGTAATGCTCTGCGTGCTGCTGGAAATTCTCTGCCGCAACCCGGTCATTGCTCAGCTGGGCGTCCCGCGCCAGCTGGTTGTACTTGTCAATGATCTGCTGCGGGGTTCCGCGCACCTTGCCTTCGGGACCGGAGCTGTCGAAAACCCGGTTGACAACATTGACGCCATTGGGGCGGTTCCGGTTTGACTTGGAACGTGAACGTGATTTTGACGATCTCATATGCCTAGCGTAAGCCTTGAGTTAATGCGCCGTAGACCCTGTTCTACGCGTCTTAGCGCCGGATCATTAGCTTTTTTGGGCTTGATGCCGCGGGAAGGCTTGGAAAGCGTTCTCCTGAAGCGGCTCCTCTTGAGTAACCATGTTACAAAGCTACAGACAAGAGGCACAATAGAGTTTTCTTGGTATTTCTTCGGAAATCACGGATTTCCGCGTTAAAAACCGCGATTTGAGGCGGAATGCGCCCGCACCACCCGGTCCCGCCCGTCCAGATCCGGCAGCACGGCGATACCGCTCAGCCCTGCCATTTCCAGCAGCGCGCCGACCGCCTGCCCCTGCGTCGGGCCGATTTCCAACAGCACCCGCCCGCCCGGCGCCAGATGCGCCGCAGCCTGCGCCGCTATCTTCCGGTAAGCCCCCAGCCCGTCGCCGCCATCGGTCAGCGCGATGCCCGGTTCATGCCCGCGCACCTCCGCGGACAGCCCGTCCATCTCATCCAGCGCTATATAGGGCGGGTTGGATACGATCAGGTCGAACATCCCCTCAACCGCCTCGAACCAGTCTGACTGCTGAATATCGGCGCGTGCCTCAACCCGGTGCAGCACCGCATTGGCGCTGGCCTGAAGGCAGGCGGCCTCGCTGATATCGACCCCCAGACCGGTGGCCTCCTGCCGCTCCGCCAGCAGCGTCACCAGGATACAGCCGGAACCGGCGCCAAGGTCCAGAACCCGGCTGTAGGGCTCCGCCAGCGCCGCCTCGATCAGGATCTCGGTCTCGGGGCGCGGGTCCAGCACATCACGCGACACTTTGAAGCGGCGGCCATAGAACTCCCGCTCGCCGATCAGATGCGACACCGGCACCCGGACAGCGCGCAGGGCGATCAGCTGCTCATAGCGTTCAGCCACTTCCGGCGCCAGCTCCTCAGGCGCGATCAGTGTCACCCGGCTGGCTTCGATCCGCGCCGCATGGGCCAGCAGCACCCGCGCGTCGCGCGCCGGGTCCTGCACGCCGGCCGCACGCAGCCGGGCCGTTGCTGCCGCCATTGCCTGCGCTGCGGTCTCTGTCATCATCACTGCCCCATCTCGGCCAGAAGCCGCGCCTGATTGTCCGCTGTCAGCGCGTCGATGATCTCATCCAGATCGCCGCCCATCACCTGGTCCAGCTTGTACAGCGTCAGGTTGATGCGGTGATCGGTCATCCGCCCTTGCGGAAAATTATAGGTGCGGATGCGTTCCGACCGGTCGCCCGAACCCACCTGGCTTGCCCGGTCCGCAGACCGCGCGCTGTCGATCCGCTGCCGTTCCAGGTCATACAGCCGGGTTTTCAGAACCTGCATGGCAATCTCGCGGTTGCGGTGCTGGGATTTCTCTGACGACGTTACGATCAGACCGGTCGGCAAATGGGTGATACGGACAGCCGAGTCGGTTGTGTTCACATGCTGCCCCCCCGCCCCCGAGGCCCGCATGGTGTCGATCCTGATGTCGTTTGCATCGATATGAATGTCCACATCCTCAGCCTCCGGCAGCACCGCCACGGTGGCAGCCGAGGTGTGAATGCGGCCGGCGCTTTCGGTTGTTGGAACCCGCTGGACCCGGTGCACGCCGGATTCATACTTCAGCCGGGCAAAGACATTCTCGCCCTTGATATGCGCCACCACTTCCTTGATGCCGCCCAGCTCGGTTGCCTGTTCCTCGATGATCTCGACTTTCCAGCCCTGCCCCTCGGCATAACGCTGGTACATCCGCAGCAGATCGCCGGCAAACAGCGCCGCCTCATCACCGCCGGTGCCAGGCCGGATTTCCAGCATCGCCGGACGGCCATCTGCGGCATCTTTCGGCAGCAAGGCCAGCTGCAGGGCCTGCCCGGCTTCGGGGATCGCCGCCTTCAGCGCCGGGATCTCCTCCTCTGCCAGGTCCTTCATGTCCGGATCGCCCAGCATCAGCTCGGCCTCCTCCAGATCACTCAGCAGTCTGCGGTAGGTGCTGATCTGCTCCGCTACCGGACGCAGGTCGGAATACTCCTTGGCCAGCGCTGCAATATCGCCGCCCCCGGCGCCATCCGCCATTGCGGCTTCAAGATATTGAAACCGCTGCAGGATCTGTTCCAGCCGCTCTTCGGGGACCATGGGCGCGCCTATTCTTGTTCATGTTTTGGCCAATTCTCCCCCATGTGATATGCTAGAGCCATGCCACATGCCAGAGTCCTTATTGCCACAATCCTTCTCACCCTGCCTGCCGCGGGCCTGGCGGATGTGACCGGACCGGGCGGCAAAACCATAGATTGCTACTGCACCGACAAATCCGGCTCCCGCGTCGAGCTGGGCGAGCTGCGCTGCCTGCAGGTGGACGGCCGCATGTTCATGGCGCAATGCCAAATGTCCTTGAACGTGCCGATGTGGCGCGAAGTGCAAAGCAGCTGCCTGTCGGCGTCGCTGGCGCCGCTGCCTGGCGCGTCCGCGTCTCCGGCAGAACTGCCGCACCTCTGACCAACCCGCTCCCTGCCGTTTATCTTCTCTTTTCCCAAAAGGGCTCTGCAGGCGTTCAAGCCCCTCTCACTATGAGCACTTCACCCATTTTTCCATGTCGCTATCGTAGCGATAGGTCACCACAATGCTGCTCAGCCCGATAGGAAAGAGCACGTCGATGGTCGCCTCTTCCATGCCTGAGTAGGTCTCCGCCCACCTGGCTTTTGCCGCATCAACGCTCTTGCAGTGTATCCTACGCCCGTTTCCCAGATCGAGCACCGCAATACAATCCAACTTGCACTTCCCTCCTCAGCTGGGCCCGTTCAGATTGGTAACAGACCATCCGGCATCCAGCACAAGCCCCGGGTTCACCCCCACGCTTCAAGTTCAGCAGCACCGATCCGGCCTCCCTTCATCGGACTGCCCCGCGGCTTTCATCTTTTTTCGCCCCTGTATCTTCGGGCATTTTTGGAAATTTTCATAGAGCGCCGCCGGGGCAAGGGTGGCGCAGCCACCGCGCGTTCACGCGCGGATTGCCCTTGACGCGGCACACATCATCATCTTTGGAGCAGCGCCTTAAGGACAAACCTGCCCCTAAAGCGCCTCTCAGCAGAAAAACATGGCTCTTCCGGCACCGGCGGAAGAGCCTGCGCCGCGCGCCAGCGCGGCGCCCGGCCCGACTGTGAGGGGCTTTTTCCACAAGCCTGCGAACAGGCGGGAGCCCCCTCGCCCCCTATTCCCCGGCGGAGGCAGCTTGAGGCACCCCGGACTCCATCTCGGCCAGCCAGCCGTTGATCCGCTCCTTGTTGGCGCCCAGATCCGACCGGCCAAACCGCAACCGGGCATAGACCTTCAGCAGATCGCCGTCCTGCGCAGCGGTGGTGTAATCGGGGAACCCCAGCACCTGGGTGCGGGTGATATACGTGACCATCCCGTCATCCGGCCCGCCCGCCAGCACGCTGGTGCGCGGGGCATGGCTGGCAATACGGTGGAACCGCTCCAGCCCGTCCGGACCGCTGCGCACCACCCGGAACACACCGCCGCGGAACTCCTTGTCCTCGGTGAACTCCGGCTGGGTGTTCCAATCCAGCGGGTCGCTTGGCGCCAGCCGGATGAACCCCAGGCCGGCAATGCCCGCCGCCAATATCAGCCAGGCGAACAGCATCAGCCGCCTCATTGCGGTTTCAAGATCAACCCTTGCCTCCTCCCTCTGCGGCCCTTCCCCGGCCTGAAATTCAGGCCGGACCGCTTATTTTGCCGTCACACCCGGCAGCACGCACAGCAGCTCATAAAGCAGGTTGGCGCCCACCAAAGCGGTGTTACCCGAGGGATCATACGGCGGCGAGACCTCCACCAGGTCGAAGCCCACGATGTTCACCCCCTTCAGCGACCGGATCAGCTCCAGCGCCTGCGGCGTGGTCAGCCCGCCGATTTCCGGCGTGCCGGTGCCCGGCGCATAGGCCGGATCAAGACTATCGATATCATAAGACACATAGACCGGCCTATTGCCGATATCGCGGCGAATTTCCGCACCCATCTGATGCAGCTGCCGCCCCCACAATTCCTGCGCCGGAAAATGCTGAAAGCCCCAGCTTTGCGCCTCGGTAAAATCGCTGGCGGCGTAACCCGTGCCGCGGATACCGATCTGATAAGTCTTGTCCGGAACAATCAGCCCTTCCTCGAAGGCACGGCGGAACACGGTGCCATGGGTCTCGCGCTCGCCGAACATCTCGTCGTTCACATCCGCATGGGCGTCCACATGCACCAGCGCCACGGGGCCGTATTTCTTGGCAATCGCGCGCAGGATCGGCAGGGTAATCGAATGATCGCCGCCCATCGCCGCCGGGATCACCCCGCCGGACAGGATCGCCTCATAGCTTTCCTGAATGATGCGCAGCGAGTCCGGCAGCGAAAACGTGTTGATCGCCAGATCGCCGATATCGCCGATATTCAGACTGTCAAACGGCGCAGCACCCGTGGCCATGTTATATGGCCGCAGCATCGCGCTTTCGGCACGGATCTGCTTGGGACCGAACCGGGTGCCCGACCGCCAGGAGGTGCCGATGTCCATCGGCACGCCCAGCACGGCCACATCCAAACCGTTCAGCGAGGTTGCCTGCGGCAGCCGCATGAAAGTGTTGGGTCCGGAGAACCGGGCCAGGTCATTGCCGCTGATCGGTTGATTGAAGTCAGTCATTGTCTCTCATGTTCCAGCCCAGAAGGCAGATGATTTCCGCCGCCGCATGTGCCCCGGCAATAGCAGTTGCGCCACCCGTGTCAAAGAGCAGAGAGCCCTGCGCCGCAACACCGTGGCCGACCGTTGTGCCGGCACCACCCCGCGCGGGCCGGCCGGAAGCCGCCGTTGCGCGGGGCCGGCCGGCAACGGCGGCGCCACCGCTAGCCGCCCAGCGGCTGCGCCCGCTCCACCAGGCGGGCAAAAAACGAAGCCCCCACAGGTGCAATCCCGTCGTTGAAATCATATTTGGGATGATGCAGCCCCGCGGTGCTGCCCTGCCCCAGAAACAGATAGGACCCGGGCCGCGCCTGCAGCATATAGGCGAAATCCTCCGCCCCCATCTCGCGGCCGCCGTCCGGCACCACATGGCCCTCGCCCGCGATTTCCTTGGCAACCTCCACCGCAAAGGCGGTCTTTTCCGCGTCATTGAAGGTGGCCGGATAGCCGATCTCATAGTCCAGTTCCGCCTCGACGCCGTAACTGGCGGCCTGCCCTGCCACGATCTCCTTCATCCGCCGCCGCACCATCTTCTGCACCTCCGGGTTAAAGGTGCGCACGGTGCCGTTGATATAGGCGGTGTCCGGGATCACGTTATCGGTGCTGCCGGTGTGGATCTGGGTGACCGAGACCACCAGATCCTCCAGCGTATGATGGTTGCGCGACACGATGGTCTGGATCGCCTGCGCCATGCCGCAGGCCGCCATCACCGGATCGCGGGTCTCTTGCGGCATGGCGCCATGGCCGCCGACACCCTGAATATGAATGTGGAATGTATCCACCGCCGCCATCAGCGCGCCCGGCGTGGTCAGGAAATGCCCCTCCGGCAGGCCCGGCGCATTGTGCAACGCATAGACCTCGCCGATATCAAAGCGCTCCATCATCCCTTCTTCGACCATGATACGCGCACCGCCGATCGCCTCCTCGGCGGGCTGGAATATCAGCGCCGCCCGGCCCTTGAAATTGCGCGTCTCCGCCAGGTATTTCGCGGCCCCAAGCAGCATCGCGGTATGGCCGTCATGGCCGCAGGCATGCATGCTGCCCGCGTGCCCGGAGGCGTAATCCACCCCGGTTTCCTCCGGGATCGGCAGCGCATCCATATCAGCGCGCAAGCCGATGGTGGGACCCTCCCCGCGCCCGTTGATGATCGCCACCATGCCGGTTTGGGCAATGCCTTCATGCAGTTCATCCACCCCGAACTCGCGCAGCCGCTCCGCCACAAAGGCGGCGGTCTTGGGCAGATCCAGCGCCAGCTCGGGGATCTGATGCAGATGCCGCCGCCAGGCCTTCATCTCTTCGGCGTAGCCGGCAATACGGTTCACAACGGGCATTGGGGTGGACTCCTGCATCAGACTCGGGATTGATGCATCTGACACTGGAACAAGAGCCGCCGCAATGCCCGATACCGATCTGATCCGCAACGAAACCGCAGGCATCGAACGCCTGCTGGAAATCATGGCGCGCCTGCGCCACCCGAAAACCGGCTGCCCCTGGGACATCGAACAGGATTTCGCCAGTATCGCCCCCTATACTATTGAAGAAGCTTACGAAGTTGCCGACGCGATCAACCGCGAAGCCTGGGATGAGCTGAAGGGGGAACTGGGCGACCTGCTGTTCCAATCCGTCTTCCACGCCCGGATGGCCGAGGAAGCAGGCCATTTCACCTTTCAGGACGTGGTCACCACCATGTCGAACAAGATGGTCTCGCGCCACCCGCATGTGTTCGGCAATGAATCCCGCGAAAAATCCGCTGAACAGCAGACACAGGACTGGGAGGCGATCAAAGCGGCTGAACGCGCAGGCAAAGCCGAGACCGGCACCCTGGACGGTGTCGCCGTCGGCCTGCCCGCCCTGCTGCGCGCCTATAAGCTGCAGCAACGCGCCGCCCGCGTCGGCTTTGACTGGCCCTCTGCGGACAACGTCATCGCCAAAATCACCGAAGAATGCGCCGAGCTGGTCGAAGCGCGCGACACCCTCTCCCACACCGAGGTAGAGGAAGAATTCGGCGATCTGCTGTTTGTGATGGCCAATCTGGGCCGCCACCTGGGGGTTGAGCCCGAATCCGCGCTGCGCGCCGCCAACGCCAAATTCACCCGCCGGTTTGAAGGCGTCGAAGCCAAACTCGCCGCCCGCGGCAAACGCCCGGAAAACAGCGATCTGGCCGAAATGGACGCCCTCTGGGACGAAGTAAAGGCAGACGAGCGCGCCTAGCCGCACCCTGCCCGCGTCATCTTTTAAAAAATACTCAAACAGGCCTGGCGGCACCGCCGCCGGGCAGCCGCCGCGGGCTTCAGGCCAGGCCGGGCTTTTTCAGACTGCCGATCCCGGTCCGGAGGCCGCCGCGTCAGATGGCCATGGAAAGCAAACGCAGCAGCAGCAAACATCCGTTGCAGAAAAATTCCGGGAAATTGCGCCGGCCTCCCTGCGGACGGTTCAATCCCGGCGGAACTGCGCGTAATCTTTTGGCTCATCACCAGCGGAGAGCACCATGAGCCCCAGGAAAATCATCATCGACACCGATCCGGGACAGGATGATGCTGTGGCCATCCTGCTGGCGCTCGCCAGCCCCGAAGAGCTGGATCTGCTGGGCATCACCTGCGTTGCGGGCAACGTGCCGCTGCCGCTCACCAGCAAGAACGCCCGCATTACCTGCGAGGCGGCAGGCAAGACGGATGTGCCGGTCTTCGCGGGCAGCAAGGCACCGCTCTGCCGGCCGCTGATCACCGCCGAACATGTGCACGGCCAGACCGGTCTTGACGGGCCAACGCTGTGGGAGCCGGACATGCCGCTGGCCGAAGGGCACGGCGTCGATTTCATCATCGGCACCCTGCGCAGCGAACCGGCGGGCACCGTCACCCTCTGCACGCTGGGCCCGCTGACCAATATCGCCGCCGCCTTCAACCGGGCGCCCGACATTATCGAACGGGTGCAGGAAGTCGTCATGATGGGCGGCGCCTATTTCGAGGTCGGCAACATCACCCCGGCAGCTGAGTTCAACATTTACGTCGACCCGGAAGCTGCTGAAATCCTTTTCAGATCCGGCGCGCCTATCACTGTGATGCCGCTGGACGTGACGCATAAGGTGCTGGCGACCAAACCCCGCACCGCGGCGATCCGCGCCCTGAACTCCCGCGTGGGCACTTTCACCGCGGACATGCTTGATTTCTTCGAACGCTTCGACGTGGAGAAATACGGCTCCGAGGGCGGCCCGCTGCATGACCCCTGCGTCATCGCCTGGCTGCTGCAGCCCGGGCTGTTCTCCGGCCGCCGCGTGAATGTCGAAATCGAAACCCAGTCGGACCTCACCCTCGGCATGACCGTCGCCGACTGGTGGCGCGTCACCGGCCGCAAACCCAACGCCCTGTTCATCGGCGACGCCGATGCGGACGGATTCTTCAAACTCCTGACCGAAAGGCTCGCCCGCCTATGAGCGCCGCCCTGCATCTTGCCAAGCCGGAACACCTGGACGGGGTGCTGGCGCTGGTTGCCGCCTTCCATGCCGAATCCAATCTCGCCACCACCGAGGACCACCGCCGCGCCGGGGTTGAGCCGCTGCTGAACGGCCACCCTTACGGCGCCATCTACCTGATCGGCCCCACCCGCGCCCCGATCGGCTATATCGTCATCACCTTCGGCTGGTCGGTGGAATTCGGCGGCATGGACGGTTTTGTGGACGAGCTTTACATCCGCCCCGCCGTGCGCGGCCGCGGCGTCGCAACCGAGGTGCTGACCGAACTGCCGAAAACCCTGGCCACCGCCGGTTTGCGCGCCCTGCACCTGGAGGTCGACCGCGAAAACGAAACCGCCCAGCGGCTGTATCTGCGCACCCGGTTCAAACCGCGCGAGAATTACATCCTGATGACCAAGGACTTGTAACGTCACCCGCCCGGCACACTTTCGCCGATGCGCTCTTGCCGCCCAGCGTTTTTGCGCTTGCAGCGGCGGCCCCGCCCGCAACAGTCGGAACCTTTCCTTTGCCGGCAGTGTTATAGTGTCATCTGCGGCCCCGCAGCGGGCTGCTCCGAACTACGCAAATGGAGACTTCACATGACCTTCCGCTGGATCCCCGTACTTGCAAGCACTGCGACCATCACATTGGGTGCCTGTACCAATCTGACCCCGGAGCAGCGCACCGTTGCCGGTGTGGCCGGCGGCGCCGCCGCGGGCCTGATCGCTGCGGACGCGCTGAAGGCGGACGACGACTGGAAACTGATCGCCGCCCTCGGCGGTGCCGCCGCCGGCACCGTGGTTGCGCAGAACAACCAAACGAAGAAATGCGCCTACTCACGCGGCGACGGAACATATTACACCGCTGCGTGCTGATAGCTGGCACACGGCACGGGCGCCCTGTCCCGGCCCGTTCAGGGCGCCCGTGCCGTGAGCAGGCTCTGCTGGATCAGCTCACAGCCCCTGCGGCACAGCAGTGGCTAGGGAGATATACATCTGCCGCACCGGATCTCCGTCAGCTGCAGCTACGCCGCTAAAGGGATATTTCCCGGTTTCGCTACACCCCAGAAGTGTCGAAAGAATTGCACAGATTGCGACTGTGCGAAGGTTTCGCATCGTCATGGCCTGTTCCCCTTTCCGGCAACGCAAATCGCGTTGCGCGGCGGAAATTTACCATAACAGCAGCGTGAACGTCTGTGATCTGCCCCACATTCGGGCGCACGCAGCCGGATCGTTCCAGCGCGTCAATACCGGAACAGACCGCTCCCCTCGCCCCACGATGACGCAAAAACCCCGCCGGAATACCGGCGGGGCTGCGGGCGGAGGTGCCCCCGCCCATGCCATCAGGCCGCGGCCTTACTTCAGGATCGAACGCCCCGCGTATTCAGCCACTTCACCCAGCATTTCCTCGATCCGGATCAGCTGGTTGTACTTCGCCAGCCGGTCAGACCGCGCCAGCGAGCCGGTCTTGATCTGGCCGCAGTTGGTCGCCACGGCGAGATCAGCAATGGTGGCGTCCTCGGTCTCGCCCGAGCGGTGCGACATCACGTTGGTGTAGCGCGCACGGTGCGCCATATCGACCGCCTTCAGGGTCTCGGTCAGGGTGCCGATCTGGTTCACTTTCACCAGCATCGAGTTGGCGCAGCCGCGCTCGATACCCTCGGCCAGACGCGCCGGGTTGGTGACGAACAGATCGTCGCCGACCAGCTGCACCTTGTCGCCGATTTCCTGGGTCAGCGCCTTCCAGCCATCCCAGTCATCTTCGCCCATGCCGTCCTCGATCGAGATGATCGGGTAGTCGTTCACCAGCGCCGCCAGATAGGCCACGTTCTCTTCGGATGACAGCGATTTGCCCTCGCCCGACAGCACGTATTTGCCGTCCTTGTAGTATTCGGTCGCCGCGCAATCCAGTGCCAGATAGATTTCCTCGCCCGGCTTGTAGCCCGCCTTCTCGATGGACTTCAGCACGAAATCCAGCGCTTCACGGGTGGAGGCGATATTGGGGGCAAAGCCGCCCTCGTCGCCGATACCGGTCGAAAGACCCGCTGCCGACAGCTCTTTCTTCAGGGTGTGGAACACTTCCGAGCCCATGCGCACGGCGTCGCGGATGTTCTCCGCTGCCACCGGCATGATCATGAATTCCTGAATGTCGATCGGGTTGTCGGCATGTTCGCCGCCGTTGATGATGTTCATCATCGGCACCGGCAGAACCCGCGCCGAGGTGCCGCCGATATAGCGGTACAGCGGCTGCGAGGTGAAATCGGCCGCCGCCTTGGCCACCGCCATGGAAACACCCAGAATGGCGTTGGCGCCCAGGCGGGCTTTGTTGTCGGTGCCGTCCAGCTCGATCATCGCCATATCCACGGCGACCTGCTCGCAGGCGTCAAAGCCAACCAGTTCTTCGGCAATCTCGCCGTTCACTGCGGCAACCGCTTCCAGCACGCCTTTGCCCATGTAGCGCGACTTGTCGCCGTCGCGTTTCTCTACCGCCTCATAGGCGCCGGTCGAGGCGCCCGAGGGCACGGCAGCACGGCCCATGGTGCCGTCTTCCAGGATCACGTCGACCTCAACCGTCGGGTTGCCCCGGCTGTCGAGAATCTCACGGGCGTGAATGTCGATAATGGTGCTCATCTGTCCATCCTTGGTTTGGCCTGAAAGCGGCGCGTTCTGTTGCCAGCGTCATACCAGCCGCGGGGGAAATGTAAACCGGCCTCGTTATCGCTAACACACATGAAAGCGGCGGTTTAGGGCTAACATTGCTCTGTTTGCGCCAACAGGATTGCACAAATGCGCGCCGCGCTCCCGTCCGGGACCTCAGGCCGCAGCAGCCGCCGCGCGCCGGGCCCGCCGGGCCAGCCCCTGCTCCCGGACAAATGTATAGAGACCAGAGGCGATGATCAGCGCCGCCCCTGCCAGCGTCAGCGCATCCGGGCGCTCGCCGAAGACGATGACACCTGCAAGGATCGAAAACAGCAGCCGGGTATAGCGGAACGGCGTCACCGCCGAGGCATCGCCGACCCGCATCGCCGTCACGATACCGTAATAGCCCAGCACCCCGAACAGCACACCGCCGGCGATCATCATCCACTCGCCGCCCGCCAGCGCCTGCGCATCGCCCGGCGTGAAGATCAGC